>JAQUPQ010000008.1 GCA_028716525.1 Terriglobia bacterium
TTGAATCCAAATCCCACCAGCATCAACGAAGCTCCCACCAAAACCAATCGCACGTCGACGCGGTCCGTCAGTACGGCACTCGCAATCTGCGGCAGGTGGGTGCTCTGAGTGGCTCCGAAAATCAAAGCGATCCCGTACAGCAAAAACGCCGTGGCAAAGGAACCCAACAGGAAATACTTGAGGGCGGCTTCGTTCGACTTGAGGTCCGTGCGGCGAAACCCTGCCAGGATGTAGGTCGAGATGGAGCTGATTTCCAGGCCGATGAAAATCATGATCAGCTCGTTGGCCCCGGACATGAAGCACATGCCTACGGTCGCAAACAGCAGCAAGCTGAAGTACTCGCCAAAGTTGATCCCTTCGCGCACCAGGTATTCCCGCGAAGCCAGGATCGACAACGCCGCGATGATCAAGAAAAGGAAATTGAAAAAGACCGCAAAAGAATCGACCACCACAATGCCGCCGAAGTATTCGCCTTCCGCACCGAGCAGCAGTACGTTTCCCAATCCCGCCGCCAGCACGCCCACCAGCGCCAGGCTGGAGAGGCGGAGTTTGTGCTCCCGGGCGGTGAAGGGCTCAAAGATCATCACGGCAATTCCGAAGAGCGCCAGAATCAACTCCGGAAGAATCGGCAAAATTTCAACGTGTGGCAGATTCATAAATTAGAATTCAAGCACTTCAAAAGCGACTCTCACTTTTGGACCATCATCACGATGGGGGGATTCAGAAGCCGCGAAACGCTGGCGTCCATTTTCCGCAGGAAAAACTGGGGGTAAATCCCCATCCACAGCGCCAACAAAATCAGGGGGACGAGCACCCATTTCTCCCGGCCCGACAGATCGGGCAGCGATTTATTGGCCTCGTGTGTCACCTCACCCAACATGACGCGTTGGTACATCCACAACATGTAAACCGCACCCCACACCACTCCGGTCGCCGCCAGGGAGGTGTACAGTTTGGCCCTGGCGATCGAGGCGCCAAAGCCGCCGACCAGGATCAAAAACTCTCCCACGAACCCATTGAGCAAGGGCAAGCCGATCGACGACAGCGTGATGATCATGAAACAGGTCGCCAGCCGCGGCATGGGCGTAGCCAGACCTCCGAATTCGGCAATCTCGCGCGTATGCCGGCGCTCATAAATCATCCCCACGATCAAAAACAACCCGCCCGTGGAGATGCCGTGATTCAACATTTGATAAATGGCGCCTTCCACGCCCTGCATGTTGAAAACGAAAATTCCCAGCACCACAAAACCCAGGTGACTGACAGAGGAATACGCCACCATACGTTTCAAATCGGGTTGCACCATGGCGACTAGGGCGCCGTATATAATTCCGATAATCGCCAACGTGATGATGAAGGGCGTGAAGGTCCGCGTGGCTTCAGGAAACAACTGCACGTTGAAACGCAGCAAACCATAGGTTCCCATTTTCAACAAAACACCGGCCAGCAAAACGGATCCGGCGGTGGGCGCTTCGGTGTGAGCGTCGGGCAACCAGGTGTGCAGCGGGAAGATAGGAACTTTGATGGCAAAGGAAGCGAAGAACGCCAGGAACAGCCAGTTTTGAATGTGAGGATCGATCCACAGCCGGTTGCTGGCGATGTTGTTGAGCCATATCGGGAAATCGAAGGTGTAGACGCCGGTGGCGCGAGCATTGAGAAAATAGAGCGACAAGATGGCCACCAACATCAAGGCGGAACCCACCGCGGTGTAAATAATAAACTTCACAGCGGCATAAATGCGGCGTCCGTGTCCCCAAATGCCGATCAGGAAGTACATCGGAACGAGCATGACTTCCCAGAACACGTAAAAAAGAAACAGATCCAGCGACAGGAACACACCGATCATCCCGGCTTCCAGGAGCAGGATGAAAATGAAAAATTCCTTGACGCGTTTCTCGATTCCCTTCCAGGAGGCCAGAATGGAAACCACCGTCAGGAAAGTCGCCAGGATGACCAGCCATAAGCTGATGCCGTCGACTCCCACGTGATATCGAATTCCGTAAGCGGGAATCCAGGCATGGTTTTCGGCAAACTGAAATCCCGACTGGCCGGAGGAAAAGCGGGCCACCAGATGGAGCGAGAAAACAAAAGTCAGCAGCCCGAACCCGAAAGCCGTGCGGCGCAGCGTCTCAGCCTTTTCCTTGTTGAGCAACGCCAGGACCAGCGCTCCCACCACGGGCGTCAGAATCAAGAGCGTCAAGATATATGAATTGAAAAATTCCATGGCACCCTAAACTTTAAAAACCAAAAAAGCCACAATCAGCACGGCCCCCAACACCACCCAGCCGGCATAGGCTCGCACACGCCCGGATTGCAAATGTCGAAGTCCCCGGCCCAGCCCCCGGACAACAAATCCGCTGCCGTTCACTCCCAAACCGTCAATCACAAAAAGATCCACAATCTTCCACAACACCCAGGTTGAGAGAAATTGAATAGGTCTGATGAAGAGGGTGGAATAGAGTTCATCAATCCAATATTTATGGAACAGCAGGGAGTGAAGCGGTTTCAATTTTTGTTCCAACAAATCGGCGCGCTCCGGCTTGGCGCGGAAGACCAGGTAAGCGATACCGATGCCGGCGAGCGCAATCAAAACTGAAAGAGCCGTCAATCCCAATTCCAAGTGGTGCCCGCCGTTCACGGCCGTCTCGGCGACTCCGTGCGTCGTCGTACTCGCGAAGACGGGGGCAAGAAAATCCGAGAACTTTTCAACGCCGCCGAAGATAAACTTCGGAACCTGAACGTAGCCGGCCAGCAGGGCCCCCACGGCCAACAGCACCAGAGGAACCCGTATGACGCGAGGCGATTCGTGGGCGTGATGCCAGGCCTCATCCCCGCCGCGGAATTCGCCGTGGAAGGCCACGAACACGATGCGGAACATGTAGAGTGCGGTCAGCCCGGCCGTGATCCAACCCACCGCCCACAACAGGCGGCCGTATTCCGGAGAATTGAATGCTCTCCACAGAATTTCGTCTTTGCTGAAGAATCCCGAGAATCCCGGAATGCCGGCGATGGCCAAAGAGGCAATCAGAAACGTCCAATAGGTGGTGGCCATTTTCTTCCGGAGTCCGCCCATCTTGAAGATATCAAGCTCTCCGCGCATGGCATGCATGACGCTTCCGGCGGCCAGGAAGAGCAGGGCTTTGAAGAACGCATGCGTCATCAGGTGAAAAATTCCGGCGGCATAGGCGCCGACCCCGCACGCCAAAAACATGTAGCCCAGCTGACTGATGGTGGAATACGCCAGGATTCGTTTCATGTCGCGCTGCACCAGGCCCATGGTTCCGGCAAAAAGCGCGGTGATGGCGCCGATCACCGCCACAATGAGCAGCGTGGTGGGAGCATGGGAAAAAAGAACATTGGAGCGCGCCATCATGTAAACGCCTGCGGTCACCATGGTGGCGGCGTGAATCAGGGCACTCACCGGCGTGGGGCCTTCCATGGCATCGGGCAGCCAGACATAGAGCGGAATCTGCGCCGATTTGCCGGTCGCCCCGATGAACAACAATAGCGTGATGATTGTCAAAGCCCCGAATTGGTGCAACGGTTCGACCGGCATCGCGGCCGCCCGCGCAAAAATCGGCTGGTAATCCAGCGTCCCGAACATCCAAAACAGAGAGAACAATCCCAAGGTCAGACCGAAATCGCCGATGCGATTTGTGATGAAGGCTTTCTTGCCGGCGTCGGAAGCGCTCTGCTTTCTGAAATAAAATCCGATCAGCAGGTAGGAACACAATCCCACGCCTTCCCAACCCACAAACATCAGGACGTAATTGTTCGCCAGCACCAGGGTCAGCATCGCGAACATGAAAAGGTTCATGTAGGAGAAGAACCGGTAGAAGCCCCCGAAATTCGGTCCTTCCTCATGCGCCATGTATCCGACGCTGTAGATATGAATAAGCAGACCGACCACCGTAACCACCAGCACCATCACCGAGGACAACGGATCCAGCAGCAGGTCGTAACCCACCCGCAAGGAGCCGGCTTGGATCCAGGTGAAATGACGCTCGATGATCGGGAACACATCGCTCAGCGTCACCACCTCAAAAATGGCGAGGGCACACGACAATCCGGTCGAAAGCAAGGCGATGGCCGAGACGGCGGCTCTGGAAAACCGCCGGCCCAGCACTCCATTCAGGGTTGCGCCCAGTAGAGGCAGGATCGGAATCAGCCAGAGATACGTTCGCGGTTCCATGAGTAATCTTCGTTCCTATAATTTCATTCGATCCGCTTCGTCCACATTCAGGGACTCGCGATTGCGGTACAACGCGACGATAATGGCCAGTCCCACGGCCGCCTCCGCGGCGGCGATGACCATCACAAAAAATACAAAAATCTGTCCGCTCAGGTTCTGAATGTACCGTGAGAAGGCCACGAACGTGAGGTTCACGGAATTCAGCATCAATTCAATGGACATGAACATGGTGATGACATTCCGCTTCATTACAAAGCCGATCACGCCGATGCTGAAGAGGATAGCGGCCAGAATCAAAAAATAATTCAACGGGACCATGTTTATAATTCACGCTTCGTCAACACCACGGCGCCCAAAATGGCCACCAGGATGACGACGGAAATAAATTCAAAGGGAATCAAATACTCCGTAAACAGGAGGCGACCCACGGCTTCGGTGGTCCCCGCCAACGCCGAGGCCGGCCTCGCCGCCCCAACGCTGCGCTGCACCACCACCACAATCTCGGCCAACAGAAGCAGGCCCAGGGGAACACCGCCGAACTTCAGGATCGTGCCGTAACGCGTCGTGTGTTCGGCCGCGTGCGGATTCAGCAACATAATGACAAACACAAACAGCACCATGATGGCGCCGGCGTACACGATCACCTGGACGACCGCCAGGAACTCCGCGTGCAACATCACGTAAAACAACGACAGTGTCCCCATCACGACAATCAGCGAAAGAGCGCTGTGAATGGGGTGCTTCTGCACCACCATGTTGATGGCTGCGCCCACCGCAATGATCGCCAGGATGAAAAACAAAACCAGTTCCATACGGTTTAGAAAACCTCGAAGCTTATTCCGACCCGGGCGCTTTTAACCCTTCCAAGCCACCACGAAGCTTGTGAGAATGACATTGGCGATCGCCAGAGGCATCAGGAATTTCCAGCCGAACGCCATCAATTGGTCATACCGGAAACGCGGCAAGGTTCCACGGGTCCAAATATAAAAAAACATGAAGGCAAACACCTTCGCCAAAAACCAAAACAGCGGCAGCAATCCCTGCAGCCACAGCGGCCCAAACGCGGGCCCATGCCAGCCGCCGAAAAACAATGTCGTGGCCAACGCCGACACGGTGAGCATATTGGCGTACTCGGCCAGGAAGAACAATGCGAACTTCATGGAGCTGTATTCAGTGTGAAATCCCGCCACCAGCTCCGACTCCGCCTCCGGCAGGTCGAACGGCACGCGGTTGGTCTCGGCAATGGCGCTGACGAAATATGTGAAGAAGCTGATGAACAACGGCAGCACAAAAATATTCCACTTGGGTATAAAACCGAACCACGTCCCGGATTGCAACTCCACAATCTTCTCCAGACTTAACGTTCCGGCAACGAGCAGGACACTGACCACCGACAACCCCAGCGAAAGCTCATAGCTGATCATCTGCGCCGACGAGCGCAGGGCGCCCATCAAGGAATATTTATTGTTCGACGCCCACCCTCCCAGCGCCACTCCGTATACCCCCAACGAAGTAACGGCAAAAATAAAAAGAAGTCCGATATTCAAATCCGTAATCTGAAAACGTACGGCGTGCGAGCCAAAAAATCCCAGGCTGCCAAACGGAATGACCGAAATCGACAACAGGGCGGGAATGAAGGCAATCGTCGGCGCCAGGATATAAATGAATTTCGACGCCTCGGTGGGGATAATATCTTCCTTGAAGATGAACTTCAGGCCGTCCGCAATGGGTTGCAATAGCCCGTGCCAGCCGACGCGATGCGGCCCCCAGCGCACCTGCAGATGAGCCACCAACTTGCGTTCCAGCCAGGTGGAGTACGCCACGGCCCCCAGCATGGCCCCAATCACGACAATGCTCTTGATGGTGGTATTAATCAGGAAGACAGTCAAATCGCTCATGAATGATATTGATCGAATCTAAGACCAGCCTCAGAGGGACCGTGGTGCTTCGTCCCGGTCTTACATTTGATATTTCTCTACAAACGCTTCCTGCACCGCGGCCCGGGGCTGCAACTGCACCAAGGTTGGACTGTGCGAGGCCAGCGATCCCGACGCATACAGCGACCGGCTGGTGTTGGGGCGCATTGAAGCGGCCAGACGATGGAGTTCACCGGCGTCGGGCCAAGCCTCCTTCCGGGCCGATAGCACTGTGCACGGAATCTCTCCTCGCATCAAGGAGCTCACCGACACTCCAGCATATCCGGGATGAAGCCGCGCAATCTCTTTGAGAACCTCCGTCCACGGAACATGCAACCAATCGAGAGCTCCACAGGCCCGCGCCAATTCGGTGAGGATGGCGAGATCCGGCCTGGCATCAAACAAGGGCAGCAGGGCGCGCTGGAGCCGTTGCACTTGGCCGCCGCAGTTGGTCATGGTTCCGGCTTTTTCGGCAAACGAAGCCGCCGGGAAAACGACATCGGCGAGCTTCGCGGTCTCCGTCAGGAACAAATCCGATACCACCAAAAGTTCCAGTTTCTTGAGCGCCGCCACCGCGTCGTTATCGACAGATCGATCCGCAGGATTTGCCGACGGCTCGGCCGGATTGGCACCGAAAATCAACATGCCCTTCAATGTTCCCTCACCCATAGCTTTGAACATTTCCGGTTGGGAAAGTCCCTTGCGATTGGGCAACGTCCCATTCCAAGCCCGACCCAGCTGCTCCAGGGTGTGGGCATCGTGAACCGGCGCATAACCCGGCAACCAGAGTGGCGAAACTCCCATGTCCATGGCGCCTCGAGAGTTTGCAAAATCCGAAAGCGCCATCAAGCGCGGCGCGCCGGGAAGTGTCGTCGCCCATTCCACCAAATCATTTACTGCGTTCCCGCGGATTTCGGCGCCAAAGAGAATGGCCAAATCCTCAGCGCCCCGCAGTTCCATTTCGAAATTCTTGAGAGCTTCGGGCGTCTCTCCTATTTCCGCGGCCGCTTGCTCCAGACTCTTCTCATGATGTGCCAGGAACGCAACCAGCTCAGCTTCCTTGCCCGCGGTCAAAAGAAGTGAACCCGCGGCCTTGCGAAGCAGCTTGATGCGTTTGGAATTGATGATAAAGACGCGAGCTCCCCGGCGTCGAACGGCAAATCGAATATTGAAAGCGACCAGGGGTTGCTGCGTGGTGGGGTCGTCGCCAATCACCAGAATATTCCTGGCCTCCTTGATCTGATCCACATTCAACAAGGCCTCGCGCCGGTCCCGCCGGGCCAGGGCCGCTTCCAAAGATGCATAATCACCGGTGCGGTGATGATCGATGTTGTTCGTTCCCACGATCAACCGCATGAATTTCTGGAGCAGATAATTCTCTTCGTTGGTCAAGCGCGGCGAGCCGAGAGCCCCGATGGAATCCGGGCCGCCGGCCTTTCGAATTTCGCCCAGCCGGTCGGCGACGAATTGAACGGCTTCACTCCAGGTGGCCGGTTCCAAGCGCTCCTGGCGGCGAACGAGCGGGGTCTTCAGGCGGTCCGAGCTCCCGACATAATCGAATCCGAAGCGGCCTTTGACGCACAAAAAATCTTCGTTCATGCCGGTGCGGTCACGGTTATTGGCCCGGATGATCGTGTTGTTGCGGACCGAAAGGGTGGTCTTACACCCGTTGGAACAATGGGTGCACACGGTGCCGTAGTATTTCAATTCCCAAGGCCGCGTCTTGTAGCGATACTCCTCGGAAGTGATGGCGCCGACCGGGCAGATGTCAATGCAATTGCCGCAATCCTCGCAATCGAGCGTATCGTGGCCGGTGCCGATAATGGTTTTTACTCCCCGGCCGATGGGCTCCAGGGCTTTGACATCCATGCCTTCGTCGCAGATGCGGACGCAGCGATAGCACAAAATGCAGCGCGGGGCGTCAAAGAAAATGATCGGAGAAACCTGTTCTTCCGGCTGATGCTCTTTTTCCTCGATGAAGCGGCTGGTGCCGGGGCCGTACTTGAAGGTCATGTCCTGCAGTTCACATTCGCCGCCTTTGTCGCACACCGGACAATCCAGCGGATGGTTCGTCAAAAGGAATTCCAACACCGCCCGGCGCGCTTCAATCACCGGCTTCGATTCCGTGCGAGCCACCATGCCGTGGGTGCACACCGTGGTGCAGGCCACTTGCAGTTTGGGGGTCTTTTCCACTTCCACCAAACACATGCGGCAGGCCGCTTGCAGCGAGAGATCTTTGACGTAGCAGAAGGATGGGATGTGAATGCCGTTCTGCCGCGCCGCTTCAATCAACAGCGTTCCGGCGGGAACCGTGATGACTTTATCATTGATGGTCAGTGTGACTGTTTCTGCCATAGTTTAAATTTATTGCCCCGGTAGCCGGGATGCCCCGAGGGGTCCGGGGCATCCCGGAATCTCGGTATCTCTTCCCGTTTCCCGTGATGAGCGCTTTCGGCTCATCACGGCTACCCAAGCTAGACAGCTACCAAATTCTTTTCCAGCGGGCAGGCGCCGAGTTTCAAGTGTTCCTCAAACTCTGAACGGAAATTTTTAATGGCGCTGATCACCGGCATGGCGGAGGCGTCGCCCAGTGGACAATGGGTGTGCCCCAAAATCTTCTTGGCGACGCTGTCGAGCAGATCGATATCTTCTTTCCGCCCGAAACCGTCGTGGTAGCGATTAAAAATCTTCCTCATCCACACCGTACCTTCGCGGCAGGGCACGCACCATCCGCAGGATTCATGGGCATAAAACCTGGTCAGCACCCTGGCCACGTTGACGATGCAGGTGGTTTCGTCCATCACGATCACGGCGCCCGAACCCAGCATCGATCCGGCTTTGGCGATGTCTTCGAACGTGAGCGGCGTGTCGATCTTGTCGGCCGTTAAAATGGGAGTGGACGAGCCGCCCGGGATAATGGCCTTCAACTGATGACCTTGGCGGACTCCGCCGGCAAAATCTTCGATCAGCGTCCGCAGCGTGGTGCCCATGGGAACCTCGTAGTTGCCGGGCCGTTCGACATGCCCGCTCACGGAAAAGAGGCGCGTGCCGCCGTTCTTTTCCGGCCCAAACTTGGCGTACCACTCGCCCCCGTTCTTAAGGATATGCGGGATGGCGGAAAGCGTTTCCACATTGTTCACCACCGTGGGGCAACCATAGAGGCCGACCACGGCCGGAAAGGGCGGTTTGATGCGGGGATATCCCCGCTTGCCTTCCAAAGATTCCAGCAAAGCGGTTTCTTCACCGCAGATGTAGGCGCCTGCGCCCGTATGCGTCGCCAACTCCAAATTCCAACCGCTGCCAAAAATATTCTTGCCCAAGAAACCCCGCGCATAAGCTTCCTCTACGGCTCGTGAAACGATGTTGAAGAGATAGCGATACTCGCCGCGGATGTAGATATAAGCCTGATGGCACTCCAAGGCGCGTGCGGCGATGATCATACCTTCGATCAACTGATGCGGATCGTACTCCAGCAGCGGACGATCCTTGCAGGTTCCCGGCTCGCTTTCGTCGGCATTGCAGACCAGATACTTGGGTTTGGGCGATTGCCGCGGCACAAAGCCCCATTTCATGCCGGTGGAAAATCCCGCGCCGCCGCGCCCGCGCAGTCCCGATTTCTTGACTTCCTCGATGATCTGATCCGCGTTCATCGACTTCAGAACTTTTTCGGCGGTTTGATACCCTTCGCGGGCGAGAAAATTTTCAAGGGAGCGGGAATCCTTGGCCGCCATGCCGGCCGTCAAAAGGCGTGTGGCTCGTGGATGCTCTGCATCGTGGCGGCGACGCGGCGAAGATTCCATCTGTTCGCTGTCGGGGCTGGTGTCGGGCCCCTTGCGCCGGCCCAAATCCTCCAGAAGTTGATCGACCCGCTCCACCGTCAGGTTCTCATAGAAGTCGTAATTGACTTGCAGGGCCGGTGCGGTCGTGCAGGCACCCATGCATTCGACTTCTTCTATCGAAACAACTCCGTCGGCGCTGACTTGGCCGGGCTTCAAGCCGGTCTTCTCCTTGACCCGCTCCCAGATCTTGTCGGCGCCCCGCAGCATGCAGGAAATGTTGGTGCACACCTGAAGATGAAACTTACCGCGCGGTTTCTTGGTCAGCATGGAGTAGAACGAAATGACCTCTTCCACTTCCAGCGGGGTCAGATGCAAATACCGCGCCACGTAGTCGACGATTTCGCCGGTGAGCGGACCCTTTTCATCCTGCGCAAACAGAAGCATGGGGATAAGCGCGCTGCGCTTGGACGGATAGCGGCTCACCAACTTCGAAAATTTTTCTTCCGTTTGAGGCGAAAACATGAAACTCAAATTTTTCTTCTCTCCACTTAACGATCCACTTCTCCCAGGACGATGTCGATCGATCCGATGGCGGCCACCACATCCGCCACCAGCCGTCCCTCACACATTTTTGCAAGAGCCTGAAGGTTCACGAACGAGGGGCCGCGGATGTGAAAGCGGAAGGGTTTGGGCCCGCCGTCGCTGACCAGGTAGTAACCCAACTCCCCCTTGGGATTCTCAATGGCAAAATACACTTCCCCGACCGGCGGATGGATACCCTCGGTGATGATCTTGTAGTGATGAATGAGCGTTTCCATTTCGGTCTTCATCTTGTTTCGATCGGGCAAAACATACTTCGGGCAATCCGCACGGATTGGACCTTCCGGCATGCCGTCAATGGCCTGCTGAACAATCCTGGTGGACTCCCGTAATTCCTGAACGCGGCACAGGTAACGCGCGTAGACGTCGCCCTCCGTTCGCACCGGAACCTGAAAGTCGAATTTCTCGTAGCCGCAATAGGGCTCTCTCTTCCGAATGTCGTAATCCACACCGCTCGCGCGCAGCGATGGGCCGCTCAATCCGATCCCGATGGCATCCTCGGCGCTGATTTGAGCCACGCCCTTGGTGCGCCCTTTCCAGATGGGGTTCTTGGTGAGCAGGCCTTCGTATTCATTCACACGGTCCGGAAATTCCTGTATGAATTTTTGAACGCGCGGGATGAAATCTTTGGGCACTTCGTTGGGCAATCCTCCCACCCGAAAGTAACTGGTCGTCAAACGGCCGCCGCACACCATCTCAAAAAAATTGAGAATCTGCTCGCGCTCCCGGAAGCAATACAGGAAGACCGTCATGGCGCCGAGATCCAAGGCATGAGTTCCCAACCACACCAGATGGCTGGCGATGCGATTCAATTCCACGATCAGCACTCGCAGGAATTGCGCCCGCGGAGGAATCTCGTTTTGGAGGCCGCACAACTTTTCGACGGCCATGATGTAGCCGAGATTGTTCGACATGGGCGCCAAGTAATCTGTGCGATCGGTGATGGGCAGGACCTGAGCATAGGTCTTCGATTCCGCCAGCTTTTCCATGCCGGTATGCAGGTAGCCGATGTCCGGACGGGCTTTCACCACCGTCTCACCGTCCAACTCCAACACCACTCGGAGCACGCCGTGGGTCGAAGGATGTTGTGGACCCATGCTTAAAACCATCGTCTCGGACTTCCCGGCGATGGATTCCACCTGCTCCGATTCCAAATTAAAGCGTGTCGATTCCATAAAACATCAATTCACTTCTCAGGCGCGGTAAACGGCCTTCCGTGAGGCTTCCCGGCGGCTCTCAATCGCTCAAGGTGCTGTACCAGCCGCGCTTGGTCGGGGCCTTCGGTGACGGCACCGTTTCTTCATATCCAAACAAGGGATAGTCTTTTCGCAGAGGGTACCCATTCCAGTCTTCCGGACAAAGAATTCGCCGGAGATCCGGATGGCCCTCGAAATGGATGCCGAACAGGTCAAACACTTCCCGCTCCAGCCAATCCGCGGTCGCCCATACGGAAGTGACGCTGGGGATTTGAGGATCCTCTTCGGGAAGCCGGCACTTCAATCGAATTCGCCGGGCCCGGGAAAGAGATAAGAGGTGATAATTCACTTCAAAGCGCGGCGTCTCCGGAAGGCGGTCCACTCCGGCCACATCGGCAAGAAAATTGAACTGAAGGGCCTCCTCCTCAACCGCGAAACGGCACACATCCAGCAGCGATTCGCGATCCACCAGCAGCGTTGTTTCACCTTGAAAATAAACAACGCCCGGGATGGCCTCACCGAAGCGGCCTACAAACCGCAGGACATCGGCATCCTGTTCCAGCTCTTTTGGAATGCTTGTCATGATTCAAACCCGCAAGTGTAAACCTTCACAAATGTGAAGAAATCTATTAAGGCCACATAACCAGGGAACGGTGCATTCCAACAACATGTCGCGCCGGGGCTGTCAGTTCTTGTTCCAATCGAGCGCTCCCTTCTTCCAGATGTAGACGTAACCGGCCAGAACCACCAGGATGAAGGTCAACATCTCGAAAAAGCCGAAAAACAAAAGCTCCCGATAGATGACCGCCCAAGGATAGAGGAATACCACTTCGACATCGAACAAAATGAACAGCATGGCGACGAGATAGAACTTGACGGGGAAACGCTCGTGGGCCCCACCCGTGGGGCGAACCCCGCACTCGTAGGGCATGAGTTTCTCGGGTGTGGGTTTGTGCTTACCCACGAGGTAGGAGAGTGCAATGATTGCAAAACCTACGAGGGAAACCAGGATGAGTTGAACCAGAATGGGCAGATAACTTCGCAGCATATCGGAGTCAAACGCAAAATGCGGCCAAGCGTGGCCAAAACACAGACTATACGTTTGCCCTTCAAGAGGTGTCAAGTTTTTATTGGCCGGAGGGCCCGTAAATATCGGTATAATCATGTGATTCTGGCACGCTCAAGTTTTGCGGCCTTTGAACTCCATGATCACCGGCCTGAACAGCACCGTCCAATTTGGCGACAACAAATATCACGTGCAGACGGAAGACTGCGGCGTCGACAATCCCGTCCTGATCTCCACCATCTACCTGGGCGGCGAGGTTTTGGGGAAGAAGAAAAGCTCTTACCAGCTGTTTTTGAATTCCCCCACTTTCAGTCCCCAAGCCCTCCGGAAGATGATTGAAGACCAACACTACGGCATTGTGCGGGCTATCCGCTCGGGTCGGGTCACAGAGCGTTATCAGCAACACAAGAAAACGCCCCCTCGTGAATCCGCCGCCAATCCTCATGTGGAGCTTCTGAGCGACGTCCTGGAAGGCGCCATGCCGCCGGGCGCCCATGAAATGCGGATCCGCATCGTGGAAACCGCGCAAACCTCGCCTATCGCCAACATCGAAGTTTCCGTTGAAATCTTCGGTAGCGGAATTCCGCCCCAACGGTTGCAGGGCAGAACGGACGCCGACGGCTACTTGAACTTGCGGCTGGAGATCCCCAAGTCCCACCGCATCGCCGCGGCCATGCTGTTCCGGGTCGATCACCCCCAAGCCGGCCAAGAGTTGAAGGTCTTGGTCGTCAAATCTCCTTCGTGAGGGGAGAAAAGAGGGGCGTGCGGGGACGCCGGGCAAATTTTGATTGCCCCCTTCACCGGGTCGGTCTAAATTGAAAAGATATGATTGAAGTCACGTTGAACGGCGAAAAAACCCAAGTTCCCGAAAACCTCTCGCTCGCCGGACTCATATCCCATCTGAAACTTCCCGCCGAGCGCATCGCCATCGAACACAATCTTGAAATTGTGCGTCGCAAGAATTGGCCCTCCATCCGGGTCCAGCCCGGCGACCGCATTGAAGTCGTGCATTTTGTTGGCGGCGGTTGATCCCATGAGATGAATCGGCACCCTCGATTCCAATCCGCAATCCTTCTTTCCACCCCCGAACGCTCCTATCAACCAATTTTAGATGGAGTGAATCTAACTCCTCAGATGAAGAAAGGTATGTTCTACCGGAATTTGAACCGGGAGAAAAAGGGTGTGTTCAATGAAATTCATGAGGTCAGATGTATCCAACAGGAAAGCATGGTCTTGGATCTCGGCGGGATTGCTTGTAATCGCGCTGGCGGTGTTGCCTCTGTCCGCCAAAGTCACGAATCGCGAAGTCACGCTCAACGTCATGCTGCAGGGTGCTAAGTCTTTGCCGCCCTTGCAGGCGTCCAATTTTGTGGTAACGGATAACGGACAGCTTCAAAACGTCGAAGTGGTGGCGGGCCCGTCCAACCCAACGCCGTTGTATGTGGCCGTAGCACTCGAGAATGGCGTTGCCGCCAGCGCCAACAATCAGCTCGGCAATCTCAAACAATTCATTATGGCGTTGCCGCAAGGCACGAACGTCCTGGTGGCGAAGATTGATCGCAACCATGCCACGGTCACGGTTCCTTTTACGACGGACCGCAGTCGCACCGCCCGGGCTGTTTCAATTCTCGCCGACGTTCCGTCGGAGGTGCCTCTGAACACGTTTGTTTCAGTTTCCGAACTCCTGAATAATTTCAAGGGACTGGAAGGACGCAAAGAGCTGGTTCTGATCGGTTCCGGCTTCGATATTCTCCAGGACGAACTGACTCCTACAAACAACAGCGATCTGCAGCAAGCAGAAAACAAAGCCCGCGACTTGAATGTGGCGGTGCACACGATCTGGATTCCCTCAGCGGCGGGGCGCTCTCCGCGGCTGGACCTGAGCGGCGCATCCAACATGCAGGATGTGGCCACAGCCACCGGCGGGCTGTCGTTCTGGAACGTGGATCGCCGCGTGGTCTTGAACCTGGAGACCTGGCTCGACACCTTGCGGGCGGCATTCAATCAACAATATGTTTTGCGATTTTCGCCCGATCTCGCCCCGGGGCAGCGGCATCGCATCAAGGTTCAACTTCGGGACGTTCAGGAATCCAAGCTCATCAAGGTCAATTTCCCAAAACGGTGAAAGACAACGCCGCGGGTCAAAAACAAGTTTTTGGAGTGCTCCGCCTGGACATGCCGAAACCAAAGGAACTTCATGAGGAAGCCAGGAAACGAGGAAGCAAGACATTGATCCGGCGCTTCACCCCGAGGAGCCTTTCCTTGAAACTCATGGCTTTCAACCTCATGGCTTCGTGGCTTCCTTATAAGGATCCTTTCAAATTCCTTGCCAGCCTCGGCGCAAATCTCGCCGATAAGCGACTCCTTTCCGACAGCTGATTTTGCTTCGAAAGCGCAGCTTGTCGGCATTCCAAAATCGGTTGCCTCGGGTCAAAGGGCTGTGCTAGCCTTGAATAGCAACCTGAAGGACAATCCGAACCCCACCGGAGGTTCCGCCATGGCTGAAGCGACTGCCACGGAAGTCATCAAAGAACGATTAATGCGGGATAGCGCGGATTTCCGCCGCTTGGCGCAAATCCATACCCGCTATTCCGAAGCTTTGGAGAAACTGGTCCACAAGGGTTATCTCACTGAACAAGAAAAAGTTGAGGAAGTGAATCTAAAGAAGATGAAGTTGCAGTTGAAGGACCAGATGGAATTATTGATTCAGAAACACCGTCAGCCCACTAATGCCAATTAGAGCACGGGGCAGGAGGGAACGCGGGGTCACCGCCGTTTCTTCATCGACGATTGGGGTCGAGTCGCACTCCTAAATTTTTGGTTTCTTCCTCGGGGGTCAAGCACCCCCGATTTTTTTAGCCGTTCGTTTTTCTGATCCGATTCTTCATGAAAATCGCCAAAGACGCCTTCGTGTTTGTCATTCCTCTGCTCGTCGTCGTTGCGGGCCTGTGGTTTGTCGGGTTGAGGGTACCCGCGTTGGTGTTTTTGTTGATCACGCTTTTCATCCTTTATTTCTTCCGCGATCCCGAACGCCGCATCCCGGACGATCCGCTGCTCGTCGTCTCCCCCGCGGATGGAAAAGTAATGGAGGTCGAGCCGGCCCAAGTGAACGGCGTTTCCCATACCCGGGTGGGTATCTTCCTTTCGGTGTTTGATGTGCATATCAACCGTGCGCCCATTGCCGGCGTGGTGAAGTCCCGCCATTATCAAAAGGGGAAATTCGAGGCGGCTTACAGTAAATCGGCGTCGCTGAACAACGAGCAGAACCGGCTGGTCATCGCCGGGAAGGAAGCCGTCGTCGAAGTGGTTCAAATTGCCGGTTTGATTGCGCGTCGCATCGTGTGTTACAAGAAGGAAGGCGAAGCGGTCAGCCGCGGAGAGCGCATCGGATTAATCCGCTTCGGCTCCAAGACCGACTGCCTGTTTCCGACCGACGCGGAGGTGCTGGTCCGAAAGGGCGACCGCGTTCGAGGCGCGGCTTCTCCAATTGCGCGTTTGCGGCCTCACGCGTGAACGTTGAGGGTAGGCTTATGGATCGAGAAAATCATGAACACCGTTCCAACCGCAGCAAACGCCTGCGCCGCGGTATCTACGTGCTCCCCAGTCTCTTCACCACCGCCAACATTTTTTGCGGTTTCTACGCCATCATCAATTCTATGAAGGGCGACTTCGATTTGGCCGCCCTGGCCATCGGATTCGCCATTTTGTTTGATGGACTGGATGGGCGCATTGCGCGGCTGACCCATTCCACCAGCGCGTTCGGTTTGGAATTCGACTCCCTGGCCGACGTCATCACCTTCGGCATTGCGCCCGCGGTTCTGGCGTACATGTGGGGGATTCGTCCCGTGGCCCCGGTCGAGGGCTCGCACATCGCCAAGAACCTCCAGCAGATCGGCTGGGTCGTGGCCTTCGCCTACTTGATTTGCGGCGCGGCGCGATTAGCGCGATTCAATATTCAAAGTCTTACACCGGTGCACCCCGCCGGCTTGCCTCAGAAAAAACACTTCGTCGGAATGCCCATTCCCGCGGCCGCAGGCTTTATCGCGGCGGTGGTGCATTTCGTTTGGGGCGCCTTCAAATTCAACACTCTCACCGAATGGCAACTGAGCGCGACCTGGATTGTCATTTTGGCGATTCTGGCGTTTTTGATGGTTTCGACGCTCCGGTATCCCAGCTTCAAAGATCTGGATCTGAGAAACCGCAAGCCTTTTGTCTCGGTGATTGGAATCGGCCTGCTCATTGCCGCCATCTATTATTATTCCGAATACGTGCTTCTGATTCTGGCGACGATTTACGCCTTCTCAGGACTCTTCACAAAGGTGATCAATTGGATTCGGCCGCATCCCCATCTGCCCGAGCCCAGCACGCACCCGGAAACGCATTGACTTTGATCTTCGGGAGTTTATGACCGCCACGGATGCCCTACGAACCGGCTTTCGGATGGCCCGGCGTTACTCACGCATTGGAGCCATCGAAACCATTTGGCGAACCGCGTACATTATTTTAATTGTTTTGTTTCTCGCGATCGCCTTTACGTTCCTGGCCAAAGACGTCACTCTGTCCAATCTTCAAATCCAGGCCCTGCGCTCTCGCAATCCCTTCTGGATTTCCTTGACCCTTCAACATCTGCTTGACGAATACGGCACGGAAATTCGCAACCTCAGCCTGGCGGTGGTGGCCTTTTCGCTGGCGCTATGGTGGATTTTCGCCTCGCTGTTCCGCGCCGGAATTTTCAGCCTGTTGGCGCGGGCATTTGAAGCGGAAAAAGACACCACCCCCTCCGGGGATTGGGATCAGCACTTGGGATCCGACGTGCGTCGATTTTTCGGACGAATGGGCGGGCTGAATGCCTTATACTTGCTGTTCACGTGTCTCGTTTTCATCTTAAGCATTGCGGTCTTTGAGGCCGCGGGACAATTGGGAAGCCTGGCCGGAGAAACACTGGGGCCGCTGGTGGCCATGTTCTGCCTGGTGGTCGGGTGGACCCTGTTGTTTCTGATTTGGGCCATTCTTGATCTGGCCACCGACATGGGCCAAATCGCCATCACGTTTGAAGGCCGCGGTCTTTGGGATGCGATCCGGAGAACCGCCGCGGTCATTCAAAGCCGCCTCGGGGCTGTCATCGGCATCGGACTGGCGATCTTTTTCCTGCGGCTTATTCTGATGGTGATTTTCGGGGTCGTAAATATGATGACGAATTTTATGTTTGGAAGAATATGGGCGCCTTTGGTGATCCCCTCGACCGTCCTCCTGTGGTTTGTCCAAAGCGTGTTGCTGTACTACCTCTACATCGTTAATTCCGCCGGCTACGCCTGTTTGTTTGAATCGGAGGAGAAGACCTCAACCTCTCCTCTTCCGGTTCCGGGAAAGATCCTCTATGAACATTGATTTGCGACTGCTGTTCTCAGACGACGCGGAGGTGATGCGCGAGAATGCCATCCGCGCCATGTCCAAGTTCGCGCTGAAGAAGGGAATCATTTCCTTTTCCGGCGGCATGCCGAATCCGGAAACGTTTCCCATCGAGGCCATCTCCCGCTTCGCCCAGGAAATCCTGCAGGAGGAAGGCGCCAACGCGTTGCAATATGGCCTGACACTCGGGCACACCAAACTCATCGAAGCTTTGTGCAAATTCATGGAGCGCCGGCAGGTGTTCGGCGTGGCTCCCGAGAATATTATTATTACCAACGGCTCCGCCCAAGGCATTGATTTGGTCGGCCGGCTGTTTCTCAACCCCGGCGACGCGGTGCTGTTTGAATTGCCGAGCTATATCGGCGCCATTCTTTCTTATGCCAACTTCCGCGCCACCCTGGTGGGCGTGGCATGCGATGAACACGGTGTCTCCCTGGAAGATTTGAAGAACAAGATCCGCGGCCTGCGCCACGAGGGAAAACCCATCAAACTGATGTACACCATCCCCAACTTCCAGAATCCCTCGGGGGTGACGTTACAGTGGGAGCGCCGACAACCGCTGCTCGATATTCTGGCCGACGAGGGGGTACTGCTCGTCGAAGACGATCCTTACGGAGAAATCTATTTTCAAGGCGTCGATCCGGCCTCGCTGATTCCCATCAAGGCGTTTGACAAGGACCATAACGTGATCTACCTGGGAACGTTTTCCAAGCTGTTGGCGGCCGGGCTGCGCGGCGCCTGGGCCGTGGCCCATCCCGACATTATCCGGAAAATGGAGCTGGCCAAACAGGTGGGAGATATTTGCGGCAGCTCGCTGGATCAACGCATCATTTATCGCTGCCTGCGCGATAATCTCATCGATCGCCATGTGCCGGTGATTCGGAAGTTTTATGAAGCCCGATGCCAGGCCATGTTGGCGGCCCTGGAAAAACATTTTCCGGAGGGAACTCGTTGGAATCGCCCCCGGGGTGGTTTGTTCGTGCTGGTGACATTGCCGGAGGGCATGGACAGCGAGGCGCTTCTCAAGATGGCCTTGGATGAGTACAATGTTTCATTCGTGAGCGGCAAACCCTTTTTCGTGGACGGCCAGGGCGCCAACACGATTCGATTGGCGTATTCTAAGGAAACTGCAGGCAATATCGAGGAAGGCATCCGCCGCCTCGGAGAGTTGATCAAGAAACATCTGTGCACACCGCATCCGCCCCTAAAACCCGCCGCCGCCCGGTAAAATCGGCGGCTCCATCGACGCCGACCCCTCGCGTGTCCGGTTCCAGTCCTGCTTCCGGCTCGGCCAGGCAGGAAATGATTTTGATTCTCGATTTCGGCGCGCAATACACGCAGCTGATTGCCCGGCGCATCCGGGAACTGAAGGTGTATTGCGAAATCGTTCCCTGCACCATTCCCTTTGAAAAAGCCATGGAGTTTTCTCCCCAAGGCATTGTCCTTTCCGGAGGGCCGGATTCCGTCTTGGAAGCCGATTCCCTGCGCTGCGATCCCCGCTTCTTTTCCCCGGCTTACGAATCGGCCCGCGGAAAAGCGCCTGTGCTGGGAATTTGTTACGGCTTGCAGCTCATGGCGCACGAGCTGAAAGGGGAGGTTGGAAAATCGGAGCGGCGGGAATACGGCCGCGCCACACTCGAAATCTCTTCGTCCAGTCCCCTCTTCAAGAACGTTCAAAAACGCTCCACCGCCTGGATGAGTCATGGGGATCACATCGCCTTGCCCCCGCCGGGATTCAAGACCACGGCCATTTCCGGAAACATTATCGCCGCGGCTGAACATCCCGATCACCATTTGTACGGCGTGCAATTCCATCCCGAGGTGGCACACACGGAGCAGGGTCGAAAAATTCTGGAGAACTTCGCCTATGGCATCTGCGGCTGCCACGGAACCTGGACGCCGGGGCGATTTATCGAAGAAACCATCGCTCGCGTTCGCGAACGAGCCGGCTCCGCCCACGTGATTTGCGCCCTGAGCGGTGGCGTGGATTCCGCGGTCGCGGCCACTTTGGTGCACCGCGCGGTGGGAGATCGCCTCACCTGCTTTTTCGTCAACAACGGGGTGCTGCGCAAAAACGAATTTCAAAAAGTGCTCCAGCGCTTGAAACAAATTCCCACCGGAGCGCATCACGTCAAGCCCATGGAGGTGGTGGGCATCGACGCGGCGGAAACATTCCTTTCCAAACTCCAAGGCGTGGTGGACCCGGAGCAAAAACGAAAAATCATAGGCCGTGAGTTCATCGCATCGTTCGAACAGGCGGCCCGGCGATGGGCAAAAGGACATCCTGGCCAACCGGCCATCGAATACCTGGTTCAGGGCACACTTTACCCCGACGTGATTGAGTCCGTGTCGGTGAAAGGACGCTCCGCCACCATCAAGACCCATCACAATGTCGGCGGGCTTCCGGAAAAAATGCATTTGAAACTGATCGAACCGCTGCGGGAATTATTCAAGGATGAAGTTCGGAGGGTGGGGCGCGAACTGGGTTTGCCGGAAGAAATTCTGGTGAGGCAACCGTTTCCGGGACCCGGCCTGGCCGTCCGGATTCTCGGTGAAGTGTCAGCGGAGCGGGTGCGCTTGCTTCAGGAGGCCGATGAAATCGTGGTGGACGAAATCAAGCGCGCCGGATTGTACGATAAGATTTGGCAGTCGTTTGCGGTGCTCTTGCCGGTGCAGTCGGTGGGTGTCATGGGTGACGCCCGGACCTATGAAAATGCCATCGCGGTGCGGGCGGTTCAGTCCCTCGATGGCATGACCGCCGATTGGGTGCGATTACCCTATGACTTGCTGGAACGCATCTCTTCGCGCCTCGTGAATGAAGTGAAAGGCGTCAACCGCGTCGTTTTTGACATCTCCTCAAAACCTCCTTCGACCATTGAGTGGGAATAGCTGCGCTGCGCTCTTCCATGCACGATTTCCTTTCCACCCGAAGAGATCCTCCTAAAAAATCGTTGAGAGTTTTTATCGGAATTTTGGGGGTTCGTTTCTTGTTGAACAGACGGTATTGAATTGCCCCAAAAAATTCAAGGGCTCGTCTATGTGGCGTTAGCGTTAGCTAACTGGACAAAGCGAGTCTGAATAACAAACTCAGGAATGAAACTCACGCAAATAAGGCTCTGACACTATCTTCCTGTCCAGTCTTTTCCAAAATCAGAAGAAAATTGAGGTCCGGGATATGGATTCTTGGAGAAGACGTTTCGCTCATATTACCTGACTCTTTCGTAACCCCTTGGATCAAAAGACCAACAATCCGGGCCAAGATGGAATCGGCTGTTGGCAAGATAATTGCCTGCAATAGAGGCATAAAGCGAAGGTAGTGACCGTCGCTCAAATCGAGAACTACACTTCGCGGGTTGCTTTAAGACTTCGGGTTGCGAAACTTTTGCTGTCAACTCGCGCACATTGAGGCTTAGGGGAAAGAAGCACTTCTCCTTCCTTTCTTTTCTTCTTTCGAACATTCCAGGACGGCGTATCAACCCAGGGTCTTAAGGGGGCACACCGGACCGCTCGGGTTTTGTTCGAACCTTCAGCTCCGGACTCACGAAGTCCAATTCATGAAAATTCCACGGAGGTTCATCCGTTATGCAATCTAATTCCAAGAACAATTACATGAAGTTCCTTCCGCTGTACGGGTCAATCGTTTTGGGAATGTTGATATTGGGATGGATGCTTAACCCGCTGCCAATGTCCGCCCAGACGATATACGGCTCCATCAGCGGTGTTGTTTATGATCAAGCTCACGCCGTGATTCCCGGCGCCAAGGTGGTGGTGAAAAACATCGAGACCGGAATAACGCGTGAAACCACCAGCAGCGACATTGGATTTTACATTGTGGGCTCTCTTCCCTCGGGGCACTACTCGGTGGAAGCTTCTGCTTCCAGCTTTGGATCTGTTCTCAGAGAGAACATCTCGGTGACTGTGGCACAGGCAACCACTGTCGATTTCACCTTACAGCCATCCAAAGTAACGACCACGGTCACAGTAACCGAAGAGGGTGTTTTGATCGACACCGTCAAGAGCCAAATCAGCAAGACTGCCAATGATCAGCAAATCCTGGAACTGCCGGGCCGGAATACCTTGAACGGATTGGCCTTGTTACAGCCAGGCGCTGCACCCAACCAGAATGGCCGGCCAGGATCGGGTTTTGTTGTCAACGGAGGGCGAAGCCGCTCCAACAACTTCACAATTGACGGGGCCAATAATAACGACGAGAGTCTTTCCACCCCGCGCCAAAACCTTCCGCCGGAGGCCATTCAGGAATTCCAATTGGTCACCAACAATTTTTCGGCGGAATATGGTCGCAATTCCGGGTCTTATGTAAATGTGATCACTCGTTCCGGAACCAACGGCTTGCATGGCACCTTCCAGTGGACGTGGCAGGGAAATGGTCTGAATTCCCTCACGACGGCGCAGCAAAGAACCTTCAATTCCGCCAAAGCGTCGGGACTTTCGGATTATGCGGCCTTGCACCGGGCCCGCGGCGTCTACGTTGATAATCTGGGAGGCATCGCCGTCGGTGGACCTATTAAAAAAGATCATACTTTCTTCTTTACCAGCTACGACCGCGAGTGGTATCGCGCTTCTTCGGCCCCAACGTCCGTGGCCATTTCTCCCCAAGGACTCGCCAATTTGCAAGCGGCGAACAGTT
Organism: Terriglobia bacterium; assembly: GCA_028716525.1. Classification (GTDB taxonomy): domain Bacteria; phylum Acidobacteriota; class Terriglobia; order JAIQFV01; family JAIQFV01; genus JAQUPQ01. Next base: position 22,807 of record JAQUPQ010000008.1, read on the forward strand.
ATTTCGCACCGGGGGCACTGTCCTTTCTGACCAGCACTTTCCCGGCCGCCAATGATCCGACATCCCGCGGACAGATTAATATTTCGACTCCCGGGGGCACGGTGGCCGTTCCGCTGACGCAATTCAACCGGGCCATCAATGGCGCCCTGCCTTACTACAACAGCTTCTATCGATGGCTCATGAAAATTGACACACGTCTCAGCAGCAGGGACAATTTCTCTGGTCGTTATCTGCTGGTCAATTCCTTGGATCCGGGATCTCCCACCGGTATTCCCGGAAACGAGGTGGGACAAACGCTCCGCGACCAATCCATTACCTTGAACGAAGTTCATCTTTTTAATACCAGCACCGTCAATGAATTTCGTTTCACCTACTCGCGGCGCAACATCCAGTTCCCGCAGAATTTGCCGCCTTATGTCTCCGTTGGGGGCTTCAATTCCGTAGGAAACATCAATTATCCACAGTTCCGGGTCGACAACGCTTATGAGTTCATGGACAACCTCTCCAAGACGCATGGTCGGCACACATTCAAAGCCGGCATTAACATCATGCGTTATCAGCTCAATTCCTTTTTTGCCCCCAATCTTTTGGGCGCTTTGTCGTACGGGTCCATGGCCGATTTTCTGTTTGACCGGAATGCCAGTTTCCAACAGTACGCGGGGGATGCTTTCGTTCCAGCCCGGACTACGGAGTTAGGTACGTTCTTCCAGGATGACTTCAGGTTCCGTCCCAATCTCGTACTCAACTTGGGAGTGCGCTATGAGTATACCGGGGCACCATTCGGGTATTTTTCCAATGCGAAGCCTGATATTAACAACTTTGCACCGCGAGTAGGATTCGCTTGGACGCCGCACTTCGAATCCGGGCCGCTGGGTTGGTTGGCTGGCAAGGATCAACTCGTGATTCGTGGCGGGTACGCCATTTCTTACGATCAGGTATTCCAGAATATCCTGCTCAACGTTGCAAGGAACTATCCTCGAGGCGTCAACATTGCAATCACCAACATTTCCGGGCAGCGACTCTATGTTCCCGCCAATCGACCGGCTCCGCCGTCTCCGTCGGACTATGTCCGTTTGGGAGGCAATCCCGATTTGCTCCCGCTCCGCCTTTTCTCGCCCAACCAGCGGATTGCCCAACCTTACGGACAACAATTCTCCTTCGGGATGGAGCGGCAGTTCGCTCATAACTTTGTGTTCAGGTCCTTCTACATCGGGTCCCGCGGGGTCAAGTTGGTCCGAGAGGCCGAAACCAATATCGGCTTCTTGGCTGCAGCGGTAACTGCCAATCCGTCTTTTTACGCCGGGATCCTGCCCAGCCTGACTTATTTCACGGACCCAGTGACGGGACAAAAGGAATACCGGATGATGCCTTCGAAGGGCTCGATTGTGGTGGGCAATCCTCTGGCTCAATCGACCTACCATTCCATGCAACTGACGGTAGAAAAGAGATTCAGCCGCGGACTTCAATTTCAAGCCAACTACACATGGAGTTCATTCATCAACGACAGCGATGATGTCCTGGGTGGACAAACAAACTCCACGCTGCCTGCCAATCCCTTGAACTTCCATCAGGATCGGGGCCGTTCCGGATTTGATACTCCACAGCGCTTCGTTTTGAATTACGTGTACCAGTTACCGGGCTTTGGAATCCAGAATTCAGTTCTCAGCCGGATTGTCGGTGGATGGGAAATTTCCGGAGTGACCACCTTCTCGTCGGGAACACCCTTCTCCATTTTGAATGCTTACAATGCATTGGGGATTCTCCCAGGCGCTGTGAGCACGGTCGAAGGGTCTCAACGAGCCACCATCAACCTCTCGGGGACCTACCCCAATCCGTCGACCACTGGTTCCACCAACGCATTTTATGCTGCGAATCCGGCGAACTCCGGAATTAATGGGAATTCGGGTCGCAACATTGAGCGCACTGGGGGGATCAATAACTTCGACGTCGCTTTGGTCAAGAACACGAAGACCTTTGGTGAACATCAATCTGTCCAGTTCCGATGGGAACTCTTTAACCTTTTCAATCATCGGAACTTTACTATCATTCCCTCCAGCACCGTGAGCAGCGCAACCAACACACTCACATTCCTGAATCTTGGACAAACCAATGTGAGCGGACGCTCCATGCTGTTCACTCTGCGCTATCAGTTCTAAACCCCTTAGTTCAATTCTTCGGCCGCCATGCGATTTCGCATGGCGGCTTTTTTGTGCTCTCCCGCGGGACCCTCTTCGTTGAACACCCTTTCAGCATGAAATGTTTGTTGACCTGTCTTCAACGGGTAGTGACTCACTTTGTTCACCCGTATGAGCGAATGCGCCGCAGAGCGGCGCCATGAGGTAGCATGGGGTGGGGGGCTTGGACTTCATCAAGCCCCCCACCCCATGGGAAAATCGGCAACAAATCACGCTAATCCTGCCGCCCTGATCAGGGCGGTCGGAGGCGGCTTAATAGCGTGACGGGGGCAACGCTGGTCCTTGGGTCGCGGGCTCCGATGAAACTGGAGCCCTTGATCCCCCGCGGGGGACTATCCAATTATGCCGCTCCGCGGCAAAAGGTGGCTCTGCCGTCGAAAAAACCTCAAATTGAGTCACTACCCTTCAACGTGGACACAGGCAGGAACGGAGGAGTCTGTGCTAGAATCATAAGTTCATCGGTAGCGCAGCTTCGGAAAGACATTCACTGCGATTCCGTAAGATCCAAACCTCCGGCAAAAATCTGATCGGGCCTTTGATCCAGCATGTATTTCCTTAATCCTTGCTCTCAAACTCAAAATTCTCAGGATTTCTCAATGTGTGAGGTTTATATGAAAAGGTTACTCCTTTTAGCCGTGGTTGTTTTCCTCGCGTCTGCCGCAGCGATGCCGGCCGCGCAGCGCGCGTTTACGATTGAAGATCTTTATCGGGTGCAAACCGTCTCGGACGTGCACATCTCACCCGACGGCCAGTGGGCGGTTTTTGTAGTGGCCACCACCGATCTTCCCAAGGCCAAACGCAATACCCACGTGTGGATGATCGGGACCGATGGTAAAAATCTGCGTCAGCTGACTCAGAGTGAAAAAAGCGAATCGGCTCCGCGCTTCTCGCCGGATGGAAAGTGGATTTCTTTCATCAGCGGCCGCGACGGAAAGGATAATCTCTATCTCCTTCCGGTGAATGGGGGTGAGGCCAAACAACTCACTCATCTCTCCACCGGCGTCGCCGATCCGCTGTGGGCCCCCGACAGCTCCGCCCTTGCTTTTTCAACGGACGTCTATCCCGAATGCGGAGCCGACGACGCCTGCAACGAGAAGATCGCCGATACCTGGCATGAGGGTCCGCTCAAGGCCCACCTGGCGAATCATCTTCTGTACCGGCATTGGACCCAATGGAAAGACGGCACACGCACACACATTTTTCTAGCGCGGGTCGCAACCGGCGAGGTTCAGGATCTCACACCGGGAGACTTTGACTCGCCGGTGTTCCAACTGGGCGGGCCGCTGGAGTACGACTTTTCTCCCGATGGAAAAGAGTTCGTGTATCAATCCAATCACGACCCCGATCCGGAATCGTCTACCAACAGCGATCTGTGGATGATTTCTCTCTCCGACACGACTCCTCATCCGCGTAATCTGACGGCCTCCAATCCTGCCTACGACGGCAGCCCCCAATTCTCTCCCGACGGCAAGTACATCGCCTACCGAATGCAGAAACAGCCTCGCTATGAGTCCGACCTGTTTCGATTGGCCATTTATGATCGTGCGGCGGGAACGTCTACCGTGCTGACGGAGACGTTTCGCAACTGGATCGACAGTTTCCGGTGGGCCGATGACTCCAAATCCATATACTTCTCCGCCGATGTGGAGGGTCTGGTGCCGCTCTATCGCTTGGACCTTTCGACCAAAGCCATAACGCCTGCTCTTTCCGACAAAACCATCGATGATTTTGAGTTGGTGCCGGGCGACAAGCATCTTCTGTACATCAAGCGATCCGTGGGTGAGCCGAGCGAACTTTACAGTGCAGCTCTGGAAAACGGCAAAGCTTTCGATCTGACCCCGCTGACCCATTTCAATTCCGAGTTGCGGCAGGAAGTCGACATCCGTCCCGCGGAAACGATGTGGGTGGAGGGCTCTGGCGGCGTAAAAATCCAAGTTTTCATCGTGAAGCCTCACGACTTCAACCCCCGAAAAAAATATCCGCTCATTCTCAACGTCCATGGCGGACCGCAGTCGCAGTGGGAGGATTCCTTCCGCGGCGATTGGCAGGTCTATCCCGGCGCCGGATACATCGTGGCGTTTGCGAACCCACATGGATCGACGGGATTCGGACAAGATTTCACCGCCGAGATTTCCGGGGATTACGGCGGCTTCGTTTTCTCTGATTTGATGAAAGTGACCGACGCTCTGGAAAAGCTGCCCTATGTGGATGCCAACAGTATGGGCGCCATGGGCTGGTCCTTCGGCGGATACATGATGGATTGGTTCGAAGGACACACCGACCGCTTCAAAGCCATTGCCTCCATGATGGGCTTGTTTGACTTGCCGGCGTTCTACGGCGCCACAGAAGAGTTGTGGTTCCCCGAGTGGGATTTGAAAGGGCGTCCCTGGAATTCCGAGCTGTATGAGAAATGGTCGCCGTCCAGCGCGGTGAAGAATTTCAAGACTCCGTGCCTGGTGATCTCCGGCGAGCGTGATTTTCGGGTTCCGTACACCCAATCATTGGAATTCTTCACGGCCTTGCAAAAGATGAATGTTCCTTCCCGGCTCATCATCTACTCCAACGCCGGACACTGGCCCAGCTGGTACGAGATGGCGTTGTACTACACCGCGCACCTGGAATGGTTCCATCAGTATCTGGGCGGAGGGGTTCCGCCGTGGACCTCGGAACAATTCTTGCGCAATGCGGTGTTTGATACCAAGACCGGCAAGCGGGCCGGAGAAAAGCTTACCAAATAAGGAGCTTTGTCTCCGCGACACCGCCCCATCACCAATAAAAAGGGCGTCCCGATTTCGCGGGACGCCCATGATTTTTTCTGACGACCCCAAAAAATCAGAAGAGGATCTTCAACTGCACGCGCATGCTGCGGGTACCACCGCTGAGGTAGTCTGAATTCAAGAAGCGCTGCGCGAATCCGGGACTAGCGACCGTGGTTCCCACCACGCTGGCGCTGGGCACGCCAGTGTACTGCGGATGGTTGAAGATGTTGAAGGTTTCCAGTCGGAACTCCAGCTTCTTGCTCTCGGTAATCTTGAACGTCTTCAGAATGTCCATGTCAAAATTGGCCACCCCTTTGGCGAACAAGGTGTTTCGTCCCACCGTGGAAGCATTCGGGAGCCCGAGACCTTGGATAAAATGCACTTGATTGGGCGTGACGCAGGTGCTGGTATCCGGATTCTGCCATCCCGTGGCGCATGTGGAGGTGCCGACACTGATGGCGCGAGTGTTGAGTGGAGCGCCAGGATTGCTGATGTCCGGGCGATCGTTGGAGATTCCGTCGTTATTTCGGTCATACCCGTTCGATACCGTGAACGGCGCCCCGGTTTGGAACGTGCTGATTCCTGTAATGCTCCATCCACCCAGCACCTGATTCAAAATGCGCATTTTCGGACCCGGGATATCCCACACATACATTAAGACCAATCGCTGATTGCGGCTGTAATCGCTTAAACCTCGATCTATCTGCAAGCCCCCCAGGCTGATGGGAACAGAAGTGTAGGAGGACGGTGAATTGGACCCCGTGAACACCTCGCTGGTGCTGTCGATGGACCGCGCCCAACTATAGGCCGCGTTCAACTGAAAATTGTTCGCGAACCTTCGGTCCACACGCACCTGCAAGCCATGATAGATCATGTTCCCTTCACTCGCGCGAATGCGTCGAATGCCGAAAGCCGGGAAAACCCGAGTCCCGTCCAGCTTCCGGTAGTTCAAATCCTCGCTCGTGAATTGTTTATGGCTCGCCGTGCCCACATAGGACACATCCAGCAGGATCTTCTGAGGCAACTCGCGCTGCAAGCCAAACGACCAGCGCTCGGTGTAAGGATTGCGGATGTTGGGATCAAACACGCTGGTTTGGGAATCCAGCAGTGTTACCACTCGAGGCGTGGTCGGCAAGGTCGCAAAGAAATTGGATGATCCGCGTCCAGTGCCGGCTCCGGAGAATGTCGTGTTCACGCTGTTCGGTGCATCCGCCATGATGTTGGACAACAAGTTGTTAAAAAATCCTTCATAGGTGACCTGGTAGCCACCGCGCCATACGGTTTTCCCGTCCCCAAAGAGCTTCCTCAGGAATCCACCTTCAAACGTTGGCGACCACGCCACACCGAAGGCCGGTGCGAAGTTGTTATTGTCCCCGTTCACCTTGTTGGGCACGAGGAACAATGACGGATCGAATCCCGCGAACGCCGGATAGGTGAAGATATTGGCGGGGGTTCCATAATTTTCGTAGCGCACACCGAAAACGATGGACAATGACGGCCTGGCTTTCCAAGTGTCTTGGAAGAAGTACGATTGCCGGAACTGGTTGGGATGATAAACCGAATCACCGAAGTTCCGGTTGCTGGAGCCGGACGGACCGCTGAAATCGTCCAAGAAGTTGGAAAAGGCTGAATACTGTTGGTTGGTGCCCGTGGAATTCCGGTAGCTCAACGAGCCGCGGTCGTTAAAGGGCGGACGTTGGCCGGCGAGTTGTCGCAAAAACTCCAAACCATACCGGAAGGTGTGACGACCAATCACCTTCGACTGGGTGTTTTGGAACAACCAGTTGTTCGCCCGGCGATACTGCGGGATGTTGGTCGCAATACCCGGGGCGCTCACGTTGGAAATTCCGATCGCCGGCAACGTGGTGGCATTTGGTGCCCCGCTGGTATTAATGAACCACCCAAAGCCGATGCGGCCATAAGAAAACCGAAATTCATTGGTCCAGGTGGGGCTGAAGATGTACGTGTCGGTGAACAGGAAATTCTGATCGCGCCCTTTGAAATCGTCAGTAAATCCCGGGAAATAGAAATCACTGGTCGTCGAGGTGCTGGTGTCGTAAATATACCGGAACGACAACCGGTGAGCGTCCGTCAGGATGTGATCCAATCGGAACATCCACTGCGGTGAGTTGCTCGGTGCCGCCATGGGAAAATACACGGTCCCGAAGTTGACGGATCCTCGATCAATACCCGAGACGGGATCCTTTCCCAGCGAAACCGCGAACGGTTGTGCCAACCCACGCAAACTCCCCAGAGCATTCAAGTAAAGAGCCAGCCGTGGATTATTGGGGTAGAGGGACTGCAGTTTCGTCACCGCGTCGGCCGTAGGAAGCACATTTGAATAATTCTGGGTGGATCGGTACAGGTCGTTCTGGTAAGCGCCGAAGAAGAACGTCTTGTTCTTGATGATGGGCCCCCCAAAGGTGAAACCGTAGACGTTCTCGGTATAGACGTCCTTCTTGAGATTGTTATTCAACTTGCGGGTATTCGACAGGGAGTCAAAAACCTCCGAGAGGAAGAGCCAATGCACCGTGCCGTGAAACTGATTGGTGCCGGACTTCGTGATTACATTGAACACCCCACCCCCGGACCGCCCGAATTCGGTGCCAAAATTGCTGGTTTGCGCAGAAAACTCCTGCACCGCATCGGTGATGTTGAAGGCCTGAGCGGGACCTCCTACGGAGATGTCGTTGTTGTCCGTGCCGTCCAGCATGTAGTTATTGCCCCGGGGACGCTGCCCGTTAACGGCAAATTGTGTCGATGATCCTCCATTGCCGAACGTGGAGCTACCCGAAGCCAAGACGACGCCGGGTAGCGTACGGGCCAGCGCAATGGGGTTGAGTGAAGAAATGGGCAGCTTCACTACATCCACGGGATTGAAACTGCCGCCGCGGATGGGAGCATCTTTAGTCAACAACTCATCCGCGCTGGCATTCACTTCAACAACGGTTTCGCCGCCGCCCGCTTGCAACGTGACGTCAATCGTCAATGTTCGGGCCGCTTCAACTCCGATGTTTTCAGTCACAAAAGTCTTAAACCCCTGAACCATTACTTTCAAGCTATACCGGCCCAAATCGACGGCATCAAACCGGTAGATTCCTACGTTGTTGCTCGTGCTCGTTCGAAGCACGCCCGTTTGAATGTTCTTCAGTTCGACGTTGGCTGCGGGAATGACGGCGCCCGAAGCATCGTAGACGGTACCGGAAACAGTTCCGCGACTCGTTTGAGCGAGGATGGGTCCGGTCAGGAACAAGGCCATCACGAATAAGAGCAGCACAGCCCCTATGCGGAATGTAGAGCATCTTGGAATCATAGTGTTTCTCTCCTTATGAAATCTCTGTCAAATGATGATGCTTTCCCAATGAACACACTGATTTCCACACAAGGCCCGGATCAAATAAGGCTACAGAGGTTCTTTGACCCACTCTTCCAAGTGCTGCAGCCGACTTTGATCTGAACGCTAACCTCAGGAGCAGCGTCCGGCAGACTGAATGCCCGCCTGTCTTTTACGCCACACCGCGGAAAACGCTCGTTCGATTGTTCTAAGGAAAAACCAGGTAGATCAGATTATTGAAGCTTGGATTTGGCTTTGCAGCTTAAAACTCAATGAACAGAAATGCTTCCTGTTCTTGTAGGCGGTTCACTATTTGCTGAAAAACAAAGCCCCCAACAAAATGCATGCCACTGTCCCAAGCAACTCTTCTGCCATTCACAGAGAATCATTTCGCAATGACTCTTCAATAGGTTGGAATCTCATAGCGGTAATGCGGGAGGACTGCTTTATGGAATTTCGTAGAAACTACATCTTTCGTCTACGGAAATCAATACATGAGGATTACGTTCAGGTGTGATTATGTCATCCGTTGGTATATCGGACCGGTCTGGTCCGGTTTGTTTGATTGAGCTACTCTTTTCTCGCAGCTGTTGCTCATGCCCCGATGTATCGGGGCACCCAAGGGCATGAAAATAGAATCAAGCACTCGAAGCGACCGTTTTCTGGTCCCTGCAAGGGACATCTTCAATAGCCCAGTCCCCCGCGGGGGACTGGACTGACAATCTTGCGGACCGACAAGATCGCCAAGCCCCGGCAGGGGCGACAGAAACCTATTTTCGAGGCAGCTCACTCTTAGCCATCGACATAGAAAAGCCCCCCGGAATTCGAGGGGCCTAAACTAAGGTTGGTTTATAGGATTGTCGAAGCCGATTGGCTTCCTATCCTATCGCTCGAACAGCCCGCTGGCGGGCACGATCTGAAGCTTCTCCGGGTTTATGTTTAGTTTCAAATTTACGAGAGTCTGATCGTCCTTCAAGACGTCGTCCGACACCGTCGCCGCATACTTGATGGGTGAAGGTTTGTTTTCCGCGATCGCTGCTTTCAACCCCTCCCCATCTTTGGCCACGATGGCGACATCAAAATTCTTGTCTTGAAGATGTTTCTTGATGGCGCGGTTGACGTCCTCCACCGTCAAGGCCTTCAGCTCCTGTTGCACCCGGTCCGGATAGTACGGGATGCCGTAAAAATGCGAATCCAACAGGGTCCCCAAGCGGCGCGAAAGCGTCTGGTTCCAAAGCTTTGAATAGTTCACCAGAAAGGTTCGCTGCGCTTCAAACTGATCTTGGGTCAGACCGTCGCGAACCAGTTTTTGAACCTGGTAGAGGGCGGCTCTCAGTGCGAAATGGGCGTTCTGAGGTTCCACCGGCCGGATCCAAACGCTGAAGAATTGTTGACGTCGTGCAATATTGGGAACAGGAAAAGTCGATCCGCCGTCCTGAATAAAATTCTCGATGTAGGCATAATCGCCGTAGTTCAATCCGCGCAAACCGCGGATGTAATTAAAGAGGACGCCGTTCTGCGTGCGGTGTTCGCCCAAATAAGATGCGGCCACCAAGAGGGCGTAAAAATCTTTGTCGCTGCGCGTGACATCGATGGGGCATCCGAACGAGATCGCCGTGGCGCGGTTTTCCTTCGTGACCACATGGATTTGCAAATCCTGGATAGGCGCCGGCTTGGGCAGAACGACCGCGGGGACCTTTCCCGCGGGGAGCTTCGCGAAATCGGCCCCCATCGTTTTCACAAAGTCGGTGGTGTAACCACCGGCAATTCCCAACGTCATATTTTCCCGTGTATAGACTTTCCGGTAATAGGCCTTCACATCCTCCAGCGTGATGGACTTCAAGCCCTCCACGGTTCCTTCCACGGGATGTCCATAAGGATGATGGGCATACAACATCGCTTCCAGAGTGTGTTTGCCCAGTTCTTCGTCGTCGTTTCCGCGCAAGGAATTTTGCAGGTAATTCACCAGCACATCCTTATTCCTTTTGAAATCGCTTTCATCAAATCGCGGTCGCAGCAGCAGGGCCGAAAAAATCCTGTAGAAGTTTTGCAGGTTATCTTTATGAATATTTGCGGAAAAGACCGTCACTTCCTTGTCAAACTGGGAATCGATGGAAGCCGCCCAGGGATACAGCGCATCGACGACCTGTTTGTAGGTCATCTCCTTAGAACCGCCCTCACCGATCATCAACGCCGTCAGGGCGTTCAAACCTTCCTTGCCTTTCGGATCGTTGATGGAGCCGGCGTGAACCAGAATGCGAAAGGAAATGATCGGAGAATTGGGACTGGACAACTCGACAATCTTCAAGGCTTTCACGGCGGGGGGCACCGATGGTGTCGTCGATTTCTTCGCGGTCGGCTGCGCTAAGGAGCGATCTCCCAGGAGGAGTAATAATAAGATTGTGACTGCCCATAAAGGATATTTCATCGCGCACCTCCTGTCGACAAGGTGATCTGGGTTTGGTTTTCAGGTTTGAAATAACGCTTCGCGACCTCCTGAAGTTTTTGCGGTGTCACCTGCTCATACATTGCAAAATACTGATCCATCGACGCCGGGTCGGCGGTCAGTTCGGCATAGCTCGTGAGTTGACGGGCAATTGCCGACGGCGTATTCAGCCCCATGAGAAAAGAATATTTCAAAAATGACCGCGCCCGATTCAACTGCGCTTCTGAAAACAGTTGCGTTTGCGCCGATTGCAGTGCGTCTTCGATATCTTTTTGAACCGCCGCCTGATCCGCCGGTTTCTTGATGCGCGTTTGGATGGTAAACAGGTAAGGGTCTCGGTGCTTGCCCCAACCGCCTCCCAAGAAATCAACTTGCTGGTTTTCAATCACCAACTTTTGGTACAGGGGCGAGGTCTCCGAAACAACGAGTTGAGAAAGCAGGTCCAGAGCGGGGCCATCCAAATTGTCGGTGCTGAATGCCGGCACGTGATAAGCCAGCACCAGATACGGCAACGTGCGGTTCTTCCACTCGACATGGCCCTGGCGCGGGCTGGTTTGCGGCGGCTCCACCGTCTTCTGCAATTGGTAAGTGCCACGCTTCCAGTTGCCATAATACTTTTTGACCATCGCCAAAGTGGAGTCGGACTGAACATCGCCCACAATGATCAACACGCAATTCTCAGGACGGTACCAACGATCGAAGAACTTCAAGCTGTATTCGTATTGGTTAGGCATGTCCTGAATGTCGGCCAGAAAGCCCATGGTGGTGTGTTTGTAAGTGTGCGTGGTGTAGGCCGTATCGCGGAGCTTCTCGAACAACGATTGAAAAGGAATGGAATTGTTCTTGTTGTACTCCCCCAATATGGAACCCGCTTCGGTGCGAAACGCCGGTTCCGAATACTTCAGATTTTGAAATCGATCCGATTCCAAATCCATGATGGTGTCCAACGCCGAGGCGCTGGCGTTAATGTAGTAAGTGGTGAAATCATCGGTGGTCGAGGCATTGGTATCCGCTCCGATGGCCTTCAGCATGTCGTTGTATTTGTCTTCCGGATATTTCTCGGTTCCCCGGAACATCATGTGCTCGAAGAAGTGCGCAAATCCGGAATGCCCGGGTTCGACTTCATTGCGCGATCCGGTTCGCACCACGGTGTAATAAGCCACTACACCGGGGCTGTCAAAAGGGACAATTAAAACGGTCAGGCCGTTGTCCAAAACAGTTTTATGAACCGTGTAAGGAAAAACGCCTGCACCTGAAACCGAGCCGACCAGGGTCAGCAACAGCCCCAAGGCCGTAACGACGCCCAGCCATGATGAAATTTCGCTGGGGTGAGTTATGAATTTGAATGGATTCATCAGAAACCTCCGGCAATGAGTTTAAGAAGGAGAAACAGCCCGCTGGCTGCGACCAATGATTTTCAAAGTCTACCACAGAGGTTGAGCCCCGGACACATACTCCATACCTCTAGCCTTTCAATCGGGTTTCGTCCACTGTGTGCTCCGCGGCGGTTCCAGGCGCGCTGACCGCCACGTAGAGCCATTACTTTCGACCCTTTGGGCTTTTACGCGTGACGGGGTGATGTTAGAATCACGCGACCATCTGAGGATTCCAGGGTTTCTACCGGCATTGTTTTCAGGCCTCAGTGGGCGTGTCGGGCAGGTGGTTGAGCAGACAATTGATCCGAGGTTTGGGATGTCTCGAGCACGATTTGTAATCAAGAACGGATTGCGAAACAAGCGGCGGACCCTGCTCACGATTCTGAGCATCGCTTTTTCGCTTCTCCTCCTGACATTGATGATTTCGGTTTACCGGGGTTTCTACATCGACCAGGGCACGGCCGATTCCGCCTTGCGATTGATCACCCGGCATCGCGTCTCTCTGACCTTCTTCCTGCCTTCTTCCTACGAGCAAAAAATCCGGGCGATTCCCGGGGTCGTGGATGCCGTCCCCATGGAATGGTTCGGAGGCATTTATAAAGATGACCGCCCGGAGAATTTTTTTGCGCAAATGGCCGTCAATCCTGAAGAACTTTTCAGTGTTTATAAGGATTGGAAAATTCCTCCGGACCAGCTGCAGGCCTGGATTCGAGATCGGGCCGGCGCAGTTGTCGACCGCAAGCTCGCCGACAAACACAGATGGAAGCTCGGCGATCGTCTGACCCTCCAGGGAACCATCTTTCCGGTGAATCCCGAACTGACGATCCGGGGCATCTATGAAACACCTGTGACCGCCGACCAAGGCCTTTACTTTAACTGGACGTACGTGGAAGAGGCCGTGCGCTGGGCCAAAGGTCAGACCGGACTGTTTGCCATACTGGTCGATTCGCCCGAGTCTGTAGCCCGCATTGCCGCGGCCATCGACGACGAATTTCGAAATGCTCCGGAACCCACCAAGACCGAGAGCGAAAAAGCCTTTCAGCTGGATTTCGTTTCGATGCTCGGCAATGTAAAGGCTTTCATTCTGAGTATCACTCTGGCTGTGGTCTTCGCCATTCTGTTGGTGTCCGCCAATACCATGGCCATGTCCATCCGGGAACGGACCCGCGAAGTGGCGCTGCTCAAGACGTTGGGATTCACACCGACGGGAATCTTGACGCTCTTTGTAGCCGAAGCCGTGGCGCTGGCGCTGGTCGGCGGGGTCCTGGGGGTTTTGGCGGCCAAAGGCCTGGCCAAATTTGTGGCCAACTCTCCGGCGCAAATGCTGGCCGATTTGACCATCACCTTCCCCACGATCCTGGTCGCGTTGCTGGTGGCGGTTCTGGTGGGACTGCTCAGCGCCATTCTCCCGGCCTACCGCGCGTCACGACTGAACATTGTGGATGGCTTGAGGCACATTGGGTAAAAAACCTTTTGCACATGAGACTTGTAACCGCGCGAATTGAATCTGATTTTGGGAAACAGAGCGGAAATTGATTATGGCTGTCCCCATCATTTATAACATCCGCAATCTTCGCCTGCGTCCCGGCGCGACGGTAATGACCGTTCTCGGCGTGGCCTTGACCGTCAGCATTGCCATTTTCATCATGGCGTTGTTGAGCGGTCTACAGCAGGCCTTCGTGACCAGTGGTGATCCTCTAAACGTGCTGGTCTTGCGCAAAGGTGCGGATGCCGAGCTGTTGAGCGTTATCGGCCGGGATGCTTTCGATATTATGAAGTTTTTGCCGGGCGTCGCGCGAGACGATCAAGGCGAGCCGTTGGCTTCGGGCGAGATGTTTGTGGCCATCGTGTTGCCGCGGCTCGACGGCACGGGGGAGGTCAACGTCAGCGTCCGCGGATTGACCCTCACCGGACTGAAGCTCCATCCCAAGGTAAGACTGGCGGAAGGCCGATGGTTCTCTCCCGGACTGCGCGAAATCGTGGTCAGTCGTTCCATCCGAAAACGCTTTGCTCACGCCAATCCGGGAGACACGGTGCAGTTTGGCAAGGGGCCTTGGACGGTGGTGGGTGTTTTCGATGCCGCCGGAACAGCCCATGAATCGGAAATTTGGGCGGACGTCAATCAGATGGCGACGGACTTCGATCGCTCGATCTTCTCCTCGGTGCTGCTGCACGCCACCGACAAAATCGCCGCTGATGCTTTGACGCACCGCGTGAACGACGATCAACGCCTCAAACTTCAAGGCATGCTGGAGACTGATTATTACGCGCGGCAGACACGCTCCGGCGCGCCGCTGCAATTTGTGGGAACCCTCGTGGCCATCATCATGGCAATCGGCTCCTGCTTTGCGGCCATGAACACCATGTACGCCGCCGTGGCCTATCGGTCCCGCGAAATTGCGACGTTACGCGTGCTGGGCTTTTCGCGTCCCAGCGTCTTGACTTCTTTTGTTCTGGAATCCCTGTTGATCGCGCTTCTCGGCGGCGCCCTCGCCGTGGCGTTGATGCTGCCGTTCCGCGATCTCACGACCGGAACGTCCAACATCGTCACGTTTACGGAGGTGGTGTTCCAAATCCGCATGACGGCCGGAGTTATGATCGCCGCCATGGGGTTTGCAGCCGCTCTGGGTTTGTTCGGTGGATTGGCCCCCGCTTGGCACGCTGCTCGGTCAAATATTCTGAACTCCTTGCGCGATTGACCAGTTGCCCGCAAGAGATCGTGGAAGGCACTCCTAAATCAAAATGGAAACGACATTTATCCCCTACTTTCATCTTTTTGAATTCTTATGACCGAATCGAATAAATTTTCCGAACTCAAAAATCTCAAGATCGACCGATCGGCGGGTTCCTCACAACCACCCCGATGGACTTCTCGATGGATTCTGACCGGAGTCATTCTCTTGGTGGTTCTGGGCCTGGCCATCACGGCGTTTCGCCTCTTCTCATCACCCGGGGCCGAGGTGGAAGTGGCGCGAGCCGTGGCCGACAGTTCTTCTTCAGAACCCGTGGTCTTGAACGCCGCCGGATACATCGTCGCGCACCATAAAATCAACGTGAACTCCAAAGTCACTGGCCGCATTGCCTGGATCGGGGTTGAAAAGGGCGACCATGTCAAGCAGGGCCAGGTCCTGGTCAAGTTGGAAGATCAGGAATTCAAAGCCCAGGTGGACCAGTCCCGCGGCGCCATGGACGCGGCGACGGCCCATCTCAAGGCATTGGAAACGGGATCGCGGCCCCAGGAGATCGATCAGGCGCGGCACAATTTGGAGCAGGCGCGCGCCAATCTGGTCGACGCCAAACTTACTCTCGACCGCACCCGAGGGCTCGCGGGCGAAGGCATCTTTACAAAACAACAACTCGATGACGCCGTGGCGCGATACGACGCCGCCCAACAGCAGGTTCAAGCTTTGGAAAAAGCCTACGAGTTGGTGCATATCGGCCCGCGGCGCGAAGACATCGACCAGGCCCGCGGCGAGTATGTGCAGGCCAAAGGGCAATTCGATTACGCCAAAACGCTGCTGGAGGCCACGGAGATTCGCGCCCCGGTTAGCGGTACGATCTTGGAACGAACGGCGGAAAAAGGGGAATTGGTCACGGCCCAATTTGCCAGTGGCGCGGAAGGTGGACCCCGGGGATCGGTGGTGACCTTGGCCGATCTCGAGGACTTGCAGGTGGAACTCGACATCAGCCAGGACGATTTTTCCAAACTCACTCCCAAACAGCAGGGCGTGGTTACGACCGACGCTTATCCCGATCGCAAATACGACGGCATCATCGACGAGATTTCTCCGGAAGCCAATCGCCAGAAGGCCACGGTCCAGGTCAAAGTGAAAATACTCCGCCCCGACGATTACCTCCGGCCTGAAATGAACGCCAAGGTCGCATTCCTGGCCGACGCTCCGACTACCAAAAATGCCGCCACTTCGGAAGTGATTGTCCCGACAGCCGCCGTGCGGGATTTTGAGGGCCGCAAAACGGTATTTATTGCCTTTCAGGGCCGGGCAACGGCGCGCCCGGTTCGCGTTATCGGCCCGCGTTCCCGTGGAGTAGCCGTGGAAGGACTTACGGGTGGTGAAGACGTGGTTGTCAACGGACCCGCCGGCCTCAAGGACGGCGATAAAATTCAGGTGAAAGGACCCAAGAACTAATGACCGCGGTAATGGAACCTCCCCACGCCACTTCGTCCGGTAAGAACATTGTGCAAGCGCGTGAAGTCACCCGGATTTTCAAACGCGACAGTTTTGAAGTGCTGGCCCTGGATCGAGCCACCCTCGATATCGCCGAAGGAGAATTTCTGGCGTTGATGGGTCCCTCCGGTTCCGGGAAGACTACGCTGCTGAATTTGATCGCGGCCATCGACCACCCCACGTCGGGTGAATTGCTGGTGCGCGGCGAGAATGCTTTTCTACACAGCGACAAGGAAATTGCCCGCTGGCGGAATGAACATATCGGCTACGTGTTTCAGACCTTCAATCTGATTCCGGTTCTGACGGCCTTTGAAAATGTGGAATTGCCTTTGCTGCTCACCCACCTTTCCAAAGCGGAACGAAAAGAGCATGTTTTGACGGCCCTCAAATTGGTCGGCCTGGAAGATCGTGTGGATCATTTGCCCAAGCAGCTTTCGGGCGGACAGGAACAACGCGTGGCCATCGCTCGAGCCCTCGTCACAGATCCGACACTCATT
Source organism: Terriglobia bacterium (assembly GCA_028716525.1). GTDB lineage: Bacteria > Acidobacteriota > Terriglobia > JAIQFV01 > JAIQFV01 > JAQUPQ01. Next base: position 39,601 of record JAQUPQ010000008.1, read on the forward strand.
CTCGCCGACGAACCGACGGGCGATCTCGACAGTCATTCTGCTTCCGAGGTGTTGGAGATCCTCAAACGCCTCAATCATGATTTCCACAAGACCATCGTCATGGTCACACACGATCCCCATGCCGCCTCTTTTGCTCACACCATTCGACATCTGGAAAAGGGCCAACTGCTGCCGGTGTAACCAAATCTTATAAGGAAGCCAGGAATACAGGAGGACTCAAAACCTTAAAGCAATGACGCGTTTGACTTCTAATGTTTTCTTGGCGAAGTTCAAGATGAGGCCATGCTTCTTCCCCAATGCCTTCAAGTACGACCGCACTATTGCAAAGTGTATGTCTTCAATCCCTTTGATAGCCTTCAGCTCCACGACGATAGTGTCGTCCACCAACAGATCGATCCGATGGACACCCACCTCCACCATCGAATATTGAATCGCCACTTCAATTTGTCGGCCAACCCGCAAACCGCGCTTCCTGAGTTCCAAAACCAACGCATTTTCATAAATTGATTCGATGAAACCCGGCCCCAACTCCCTGTGAACCTCAATCGCACCTGCGATGATCTTATCCGTCAATTCTTCAAACTCCAGAGTCATCTAAAGCCTCCTAGCTTCATGGGTTCCTTATTCCAAAGTTCTTGTTTGCATCATTACATCAAATTCTTCTCCGCAAAGCTGAAGTAATCGTTGCCGCCGATGATGATGTGATCGAGCACCACGACGTCGACGAGCTTGCAGGCCTGCTGAAGGTCTGTCGTTAACCGCTGATCCTCGCGGCTGGGCTCCGGATTTCCTGAGGGATGATTGTGAACAGCTATAAGCGCAGAAGAAGAAAGCGCCAGAGCGCGCTTGACCACTTCGCGCGGGTAAACGGATGCCGAGTCGATGGTCCCGCTAAACAATTCTTCGATTTTGAGGATACGATGCTTGGTGTTGAGGAAGACGATGGAAAAAACTTCGCGGTCCAGATCGCGAAATTTGGCCGCCAACAGGCCCACAACATCGCGGGAGCATTCGATGAACGATTCGTGTTCCACCTTTTCTCGAAGCTGTCTTTGGCTGAGTTCGCCGATGGCGCGCAGCGTGGCGATCTTGGCCGGTCCGAGTCCCCTCACCTTGCGCAGCTCTTCATCGCTCGCTTTGAAGAGCCCTCGCAAACCGCCGAATTCCTGAAGCAGCTTGCGGGAAAAATCAACCACGTTCATGCCTCGAACACCGACCCGCAGAAAGATGGCCACCAGCTCCGCATCGCTCAACGCCGCCGGGCCTTGTGCTAACAATCGCTCCCGAGGTTGCTCGCTGCTGGGCCAGTAGCGCACCCATCGTTCAGACACTCTTTGAGCAGTCATGGCTCTATGCGGGGGAAGATTTACAGAGAAGACTAATTCAGGCGGGCTTGAATTTCAAGCTGAAGCTTCTAAGACAAAAGAACCGTAATTTGTTAAAACCCAGCGAGTCTTGGTCTTAGTGCTGCACGTACACTCGATACACGCGCGGACTGAGGGCACACAAAATCTCATAAGAGATCGTGCCCAAATATGACGCCCAATCTTCGGCGGTCATCACTTGGGAGCCGCTCCGGCCCAGCAGAACCACTTCATCGCCCACGTGCACATCGGGAATCTCGGTGACGTCCGCCAAAATGAGGTCCATCGACACGCGTCCCACCAAGGGCGCTCGTCGACCACGGATCAAAACGCACATGGGCTCGGGCCGCGCGTTCTGACGGGAATAAGGTTTCACATTGGCAAAAGAAAGGCGGCGATTAACTCCATCCGCATAGCCGATCGGAAGTGTTGCAATAACGCCAGGACGCCTCATCCGGTAAGTACCGTTATAACCTAACGGCGAATTCCGCGGCACACGCTTCAGGTGCAGCACCCGGGTTTTGAGCGACAAGGCGGGCGCTGTTCCCATGGGTTTAATGCCACGACTGCGGAATTCATAACCGTACAAAGCGATGCCGGCGCGCACCATGTCCCATCTCAGGGTGGAGTGGAATGAAGCTCCAGCACTGTTGGCGACGTGCCGCAATGGAACTTCCACTCCCGCGTCCTCGAAGGTGGTGAGTACCCGGAGAAAGAGATCCTCTTGCGCCCGGTTGGAAGGCGCCTCGATCTGTTCGGCCGAAGAAAGGTGCGTGAAAATGCCTTCCAGGCGAAGGTTTTTCCATCGTCGCTCGGCCCACCGGCGAGCCAGTTTCTCCGACTCCTCGCATGAGAACCCCATGCGATTCATTCCGGTATCAAATTTCAAATGGACTTTAACGGGTTTTTGAGGTGTGCCGGCCCGATTGAGCGCCTCGAGATGGGGCACGGAACTGGCTGTAATCCGCGCATTGATTTCGACGGCAGCCCGGGCTTGGGCGGGGAAAAATGTTCCCAGCACCAAAATGTTTCTCTTCAAACCGGCGTCGCGAAGCGCGGCAGCCTCCTCCAGGGTGGCCACCCCGAACCATTCCACACCGCAGGACGCCAAGAATTTCGAAACAGGGACGGCCCCGTGGCCGTAAGCATCCGCTTTGACCACCGCCATGACATGGCAACGCTTTCCGACGCGCCTTTGGATGGCCTGGAAATTCTTCCCTATCTGGGGCAGGGATATTTCAGCCCAGGTAGGGCGAGACTCCGAAGGTCGTGGGTTCCAAGCGGACAGTTTCACAGGCCCAATGGTAACATGAAGACAACCGGCGCTTGAATGAAAGCCGGCCCTCCTGGAAGCCGCTAACTCTTGGCTCCTTCTCTCACTCCAACACTTCAACTTCAGCGGAGTTCGCTTTTAATTCGCATCAAGGTGCCCAAATTGACTTCGACTTATCGCTGTGTGATAATTCTGCGTTGACCCGACACCACTGGCGACACTCAAGTACGCAGGCGCATCCAACCAGAAGTCACGTGTTGGACGAACAGGTAAAGACTGGAGAATGAGGAATCATGCGTTCCAAGCACGATAGGAGTCCATGGCGCCGAATGCTTATCACGGCGCTGATGTTAACTGTAGCCGGTGGTTTGATTCTCGGCAGTGAGAAAGACAAGTCCAAAACCGCAAATTCATCGACGGTTTCTGCGTCGTCTGCAGAAGTGACACCCGACCGCGGTCAGAGCTATTACCACTACATGCTCGGGCACACGCTGGAGGAGCAGGGCAAGGTTCATGAGGCCATCGAGGAATACAAGCTGGCCATCAAATACGATCCCACTTCTTCGTTTTTGAGTTCCGAGCTGGCGGCCGCTTACGCGCGCAACAGCTCCATCAAAGACGCCGTGACGGCAGCCGAAGAGGCCGTCAAGAAAGACCCCAACAATCTCGATGCCCATCGTTTGCTGGGAAATGTGTACCGCTCCCTCATCGGCGACACCGACGAACCGGTGGCCGGCTCGGAATCGATGCTCAACAAGGCCTTGGACCAATATTTGGCCATCACTCGCATCGAGCCGACCTCGACGGACGATCTGCTGATCCTGGGCCAACTATACCGGCGCGCCAACAAGAACACTGAAGCCCTCAACACCTTCAAACACTGTCTGGAGCTGGAGCCCGATTCTGAAGGCTGTCTCACCAATCTGGCTTTCTTGTACACCGATCTTTCCGACAACGATCAAGCCATTGCCTTGCTGGAAAAAAATCTGCCCAAGAAGGTGGATTCAGCGCAGCTCTATGTCGCCATGGGGTATGCGTATCAGCGATCGAAGAATTACAAGAGGGCCATTGAACTGTATCGTAAAGCCATTCAACTCGATCACAGCAACCTCAACGTGAATCGCAGTCTGGCCGAGTCGCTCCTGCAGGACGGACAGCTCAAGGCGTCGCTCGACGAATACAAAGCCATCGTTGAAACCGACAAAAGCGATGCCGATTCCTACCTTCGCATCGGTCAGATTTATCGGCGTATGGGGAATTATGACGCGGCTTTGCAGAACTTCTTAAGCGCGCAGCTCCTGCGTCCGGATTCGCTCGACGTCACCTACAACCTGGCGCTGCTGTACGAAGAGCAGGAAAAATATGATGAAGCCCTGGCCAAGCTGAACGATCTTTTGAAAATCACGGAGAAGAAAAACGGGACCTACACCGCTTCGGAGCTCAATAACCGCGGGGTTTTCGTGGAACGAGTCGGGATGGTGTATCGAAAGATGGAAAAGGTTCCCGAGGCCATCAAAGCGTTCGAACAACTTCGGGATCTCGACAAAGATCACGCCGTGGAGGCGGAAGGTTTAATCATCGACACCTATCGCGAAACCCGCGATTTCGACAAAGCCTTGGCCGAAGTGACCGTCGCCATCGAAAAGTTTCCGGATAAGCGGCGCTTCAAATTGCAACAGGCCGACGTCATGGACGACAAGGGGGATTACAACGGCGCCATGGCAGCGCTTCAAAAACTGTTGGCCAACAACAAGGACGACCGCGAGGTCTACCTGTCGATGGCTCAGATTCAGCAGAAAGAAAAACATTTTTCCGAGGCGGAGAAAAGCATCCTGGCGGCCCAGCCGTTCGCCGCCAATGATGACCAGCGCGAAGGCGTCCTGTTCTTCCTGGGCGCCATTTATGAACGCCAGAAAAAATATGACCTGGCGGAAACCACGTTCCACCAAACCTTGAAAATGGATCCTCAGAACGCCGCCGCTCTGAACTATCTCGGCTACATGTTGGCCGATCGGGGCGTTCGCGTGGAAGAGGGATTGAAATACATTCAGCAGGCTGTGGATCTGGAGCCCACCAACGGAGCCTATCTCGACAGTCTGGGATGGGCCTATTACAAACTCAAGAAATACGATCAGGCGGAAACCAATTTATTGAAGGCCATTGAGAAGCTTCCCAAAGATCCCACGATTCACGATCATCTGGGAGATGTGTATCTGGCCACGGACCGCTTGAAACAGGCGGCGGCGGAATACGAGAAGTCGCTGCGCTGGTATAACAGCAGTCCGGAGCAAGCCAGCAATGTCGATCCCGCGGATATGGACAAAGTGCAGAAGAAGTTGGATGAGTTGAAGGCCCGACTGGCGCAGAATGTCAACAAGTAGACGCCCGCTTGAATCCTCAGTTCTCGCCTGCTCTTTTGCCAAAGTCAATCTGGGTTTGAAGATCGTGGGCCGTCGCCGCGACGGTTACCACGATATTCAGACCCTCTTTCAAACCGTCACTCTCCACGACCGCCTCAGGTTTGCCCGTTTGCGGACCGGCAAGATCGACTTCACGTGCAACGATCCTCGGGTCCCGCGAAATTCCGAGAATCTAATCGTCCGGGCCGCTCAGTTGTTTCGAAAAGAGACCGGTCTCCGGGCCGGTGTGGCCATCCATTTGGAGAAACGCATCCCCTTGGGGGCGGGGTTGGGCGGAGGAAGCAGCAACGCCGCAGTCACCCTGCTGGCGCTGGAACGGTTATTTGGCCGGAGGATGGGCGATCTTCGGCGGCTGCGGCTGGCCCGGTCATTGGGCGCCGACGTTCCCTTCTTTCTATGTGGGGGTCGCGCCCTGGGATTCGGCCGGGGGGATGAGGTTGTATCTTTGCCCGACGGACGTCTCGCCACGCTGCTTCTGGCCTGTCCGGACCTCCCTATTTCGACCGCCCATGCCTATCGCTGGGCAAGTTTGGGGTTGACAAAAGTCCGCCGCGCCAATAACATGGCTCGTTTTCGTTTACGGTTCTTTGAAAAAGAGAGTGTGTTCACTTTGTTTGAGAACGATTTCGAACGCGTCCTGTTTGCGCGGTACCCGTTGCTGCGACGCTTGAAACGCCGCTTGTTGTCGGCCGGGGCCACAGAGGCCCAAATGACCGGCAGCGGTTCGGCGGTGTTTGGGGTGTTTTCATCGGTCCAGGCAGCGCGGTCTGCGGAAGCCCGGTTGCGTTCGTCCCCAAGCTTGCCCGCGCTTCAGACCTTTGTGGTTCGAAGTCTTCCAAGGTCGCATTACGCGAAAAGAATATTGACCGCCTTCGAGTGATCACGATTCGCTCCCGCGCGAGGCGTCACGTTGGGCGGGATCGAAGGCCGGTGGACCCGATCATTCCCGGCGGACGGTTCACTCGGGGGTCGTCTAACCGGTAGGACACCAGCCTTTGGAGCTGTGAATCGGGGTTCGATTCCCTGCCCCCGAGCCAAAACTCAACGGAGTTGAAACGGCGCATGTACGACGCCATCAAGATTTTCACCGGCAACGCCAATCCCAAGCTGGCGGCCGAAATTGCCAAGTATTTGAAGCATCCGCTGGGCCAGTGTTCGTTGACGCGCTTCCCGGATGGAGAAATCAATTTTCAGATTCTCGAAAATGTCCGGGGCGCCGACGTTTTCATCATCCAGCCCACCTGCCGACCGGTGGATTCCAATCTGATGGAATTGCTGATCATGCTGGATGCCTTCAAGCGATCGTCGGCGCGGCGCATTACGGCGGTGCTTCCGTATTACGGATACGCGCGGCAGGACCGCAAAGACCGTCCGCGGGTGCCGATCTCGGCCAAGCTGGTCGCAGATCTGCTGACCTCGGCCGGCGCCGATCGCATTCTCACCATGGATCTGCATGCCCCGCAGATTCAAGGATTCTTTCGCATTCCGGTGGATCACTTGTACGCCGGGCCGGTGATTGTGAAGTACTTCCGGAGAATGAGAATCCCGAATCTGATGGTGGTTTCGCCGGACGCAGGCGGCGTAGAGCGGGCGCGTTCCTTCGCCAAGCGTTTGGAATGCGACCTCGCTATAGTCGACAAACGCCGCGAAAAGGGGCAGGAAGCGGAAGTCCTGAATGTGATCGGAGAGGTGGAGGGCCGCAACGCCCTGATCGTCGACGATCTCATCGACACGGCCGGCACGCTGGTGCGCGTGGCCACCGCGCTCCGCAAGAATGGGGTCCGCAAAGTTCTGGCGTGCTGCACGCACGCGGTGTTTTCGCGCGATGCCCTGGCGCGCATCGAGAGCTCGCCGATTGAGAAAGTCGTGGTGACGAATTCCGTACCCACCAACTCCATCGAGCACTCGAAGAAGATTACCTGTTTGACCATCGGCCCGCTGCTGGGCGAAGGTATTCGGTCGATCCACAAGGAAACATCGATCAGCCGGCTGTTTGACAAACGGTAGAGCGGTAGGATTCGAGGTTCGGGTCCGCGCTATTTGAAAATTGATCTGCCCAGTTTGTAACCATGATAGTCCCGCCAGGCGGGATGAAAGTAGGTAAACCATGACCGCGTCATTTAATGTCAAAGCACAAATCCGCAGCCAGAGAGGAACCCGCGCCGCGCGGCGTCTTCGCCGCGAGGGCTTGATTCCCGCCGTTTTGTACGGCGCCTCCAAAGAAACGCTGTCGCTCGTCGTCAATCCCAAAGAAATCACCACCATCCTGAATTCCCCGACCGGTTACAACAGCATCTTTACACTGGAAGTCGAGGGGCATCCCAAGCAAAACGTCCTGATCAAGGACTGGACCTTTGAGCCGGTGCGATCGACCCTGCTGCACGCTGATTTCTTTCGCATCGCGATGGATAAACCCATCGATGTGAAAGTGCCGGTCCGCACCGTCGGCGAAGCCAAGGGCGTCAAGCTGGAAGGCGGCATTCTCGAGATCGTCTTGCGAGAGATTGAAATATCGTGTCTGCCCTCCGATATTCCGGATCACATCCCGGTGGATGTGTCCGAGTTGACCTTTGGAAAAAATATTCGTGTCGGCGACCTGCAGGTCGACTCCAGGGTAAAAATTATTTCCGACCCGGGTTTGACCGTGGCCCACATCACCACGGTGAAGGAAGAGAAAGTCGCCGAAGTGGTTGTAGAAGGCGCTGTACCCGAAGCTCCGGCCGAACCGGAAGTCATCAAGAAGGGCAAGACGGTGGAGGAAGGCGAAGAAGCCGAGGCCGCGCCGGAGAAGGCCGAGAAGAAGTAGCCGCGAGCTGGCGACTGGACGCCGTCGCGTCCGTCGCCGGGGACACATCGCATGCGTATTGTTGTGGGTTTGGGAAATCCCGGGGAACGATTTGCCGCCACACCGCACAACCTGGGATTTCTGGTGGTGGACAAGCTGGCCGACCGATTGGGTATCGAGATTCGGCGGCCGGAATCCCAGTCGCTGGTCGGGCGGGGACGCTGCGGCGAATGGGATGTGGTTGTGGCCAAGCCGCAGACGTTCATGAATCTGAGCGGTCAAGCGGTGCAGAAATTGTTGGCCCAGCACCAGGCTTCACCCGAGGAAGTGATCGTGGTCGTGGACGATCTGGATCTTCCCTGGGGGCGCATGCGGATTCGCGAACGCGGCAACGCGGGAACTCACAACGGAATGCGCTCCGTCGTCGGCGCTGTGGGAACCGATTTCGCGCGCCTGCGGATGGGCATCGCTCCGGAGCACGCGGTTTCAGACCCGGCAGCCTTTGTGCTGGCGCCGTTTGAAAAAATGCAGCGGCAGGGTTTGGAGGAGTTTGTGGACCGGGGCGCTCAGGCCCTTTTCGTTGTGCTGTCGGAGGGCACCCGGGCCGCCATGAATCAGTTCAACGCCGCCCCCGAAGCGGAATCGGAAATCGATTCGCGGGACGGAACGACGCAGTAAGAAGGATTTTGAGTGTAGTTTTGCAACAAGGAGAGCATTTGTGGACCGACTCTATGAAATCATGTTCATCGTCAACCCGACCGTATCTGAAGAAGAGGTCGACAAGTTGATCACCCAGTTTGAAACCACCGTCACTTCCACCCACGGAGAAGTCCAGAAAGTCGACAAGATGGGCAAACGGCGCCTGGCGTATCGTGTGGGCAAGTTTTCGGAAGGCTTCTACGTCCTCTTCACGGTCAAAAGCGGCGGTGAAACCATCAAGGAATTTGAGCGCCGTCTGCGCGTCACCGATGCGGTCATCAAGTATCTGACCGTCCGGGTGGACGAAGATCTAAAGCGGCTGGAGAAGATGAAGGCCAAGCGAGCGGCGCGCGCTGCCCGCAAACCCAAACCGGCGCCCAAGGTCGAAGAGGCTGCCGCACCTGAAACGGCTCCGGAGACGCCGCCCCAAACGCCGCCTGAGGGTGCACCGCCCAACGCCGGGTGAGAAGGATTTTGTTTGACGCCGGCCGAGACAGAGTGCCGGCCAAATCGGGAAGGAGTTCAGCATGGAAGTACGAAAATCAAGTGGACCGCCACGATCGGGACCGCGTCCCGGTGGCCGGCCGTCTGGCCCAGGGCGGGGACCCCGCCGGGATTTTGTGCGACGTCGCCGCGTCTGCAAGTTTTGCGTCGAGAAGATCGACTACATCGATTACAAAGACGCGCGCATCCTGATGCAGTTCATCCCGGAGCGGGGCAAAGTCATGCCGAGACGGCTCTCGGGCGTGTGCTCACGGCATCAACGACGCCTCATGGAAGCGGTCAAACGGGCGCGCAACATCGCCTTGATTCCGTTTACCACGGAATGATTGCAGCGGCGCTCGGGAGAATTGAAAGTCCGACTTTCGCCGGACCGGCCGCATGTCGAGGCGCAGCCGGTTTGAAATCCAGCGGCGCGATCGGAGCCATGCCGGCGGAACATTAAGGAGAACGTTATGGAAATTATCTTGAAGGAAACCATCGAGAAGCTCGGGACTCAGGGCCAGGTCGTGCGTGTCGCCGCCGGCTACGCCCGCAACTATTTGTTTCCCCGAAAACTGGCGATTCCAGCCACTCCCGCGAACATGAAGCTGATCGACCAGATCAAAGCGGTCGCTTTGAAGAAAGAAGCCGCCGATCGCACTCAAGCGGAGGGCTTGGCCGGATTGTTGGCGCAATTGACCGTCACCGTGGCGCGCAAGGTCGGCGAGAACGATGTGCTTTATGGCTCCGTGACGGCCATGGATATTGCCGAGGATTTGAAACGGCAAGGTTACGAACTGGACAAACGGAAAATTCACCTGGAGGAACCTCTCAAAACCCTGGGAGAGTACTCCGTCCCCATCAAGCTCCACCACGATGTGACCGCGCAAGTCAAAGTTCAGGTGGTCGCCGAAGCCTCGGCTTCGTAACGGATTCAAAGCTTCATCCTCAGGGCGATTCCTCTCGGGGAATTGCCTTTTTTGTTTGTGGGTTTCCCTGGCCGGACCCCGCCGGATGGAAAGCTTCATTCGGCCCGCATTCCATCGGCTTTTTCCCGGCGCCTGTGATGTTCCTGTGGATGGTTTGTGGAAGTCCAATGCGCGGACGGATTGGAATGTCAAGAGGATAGTGATTCGTGAAGGAAATTGTTTTTGTCGAATTGTGTTGAGGAAAACATTTTTCAGAATTAACGTGATAAGGTTTCGATCCAGTTGATTTTCAACTCTGCGAAATCCTAGAATAACCCTTCAGCAGATCACGGCGCGACGTTTGGAAGCGTGGGCTCATGGCGACTGAAATCTCCTCCCTTAAGGGATTGCCTTATAACGAAGACGCGGAACGCTCCATCCTGGGCGCCATCCTGATCGACAATAATGCCTACAACACGGCCGTTCAGATCGTCAAGCGCGACGACTTTTACCTGGAAAGCCATCGCCGCATCTTCGATTCCATCCTGGATTTGGGTGAAGCCAATCAGTCAGTCGACCTGGTCACGCTGGCCGAGCGGCTTTCGCGCCGCGGCGATCTCGAGAGTATTGGAGGGGCGGCGTATCTCTCGGCGCTGACGGATGGGCTGCCGCGCTCCACCAACGTGGAGTATTACGCCCGCATCGTCAAAGAGAAGTCCTTGCTGCGCAAAATGATCAATGTCTCCAACGGGGTTATTCAGCAATGCATGGAGGGAGACGGCGACGCCGAGGTGTTGCTGGATCGCGCGGAGAACAGCTTCTTCCAACTCGCTGAAGACCGTGTGCGCGTGGGTTTTTATCACATCCAGCAGGTGTTCAACGAAAGCCTGCATTCACTCAGCGAATTTCAGGAGCGGCGCCGCCAAGTCACCGGCGTCAAAAGCGGCTATGACGACCTGGATCGCTTGATCTCCGGTCTCCAGCCCTCCGAGCTGATCATTTTGGCGGCCCGGCCTTCCATGGGAAAAACCGCGCTGGCGTTAAACATCGCCGAACATGTGGCCCTGCATCAAAACAAGACGGTCGGTATTTTCAGTTTGGAAATGTCGCGCGAAGCCGTGCTGCTGCGCATTCTGAGTTCGGTGGCGGACGTGGATGCTTCACGCGTGCGAAGCGGCTTCTTCGACAAGACGGAGCAAAACAAACTGGCCAATGGTCTCGACCGCCTCGTGGAGGCCCCGCTGTTCATCGACGACACACCCAACCTCAGTATTCTGGAGATGCGCGCCAAGGCACGACGCTTGCAGCGCGAGCATGGCCTGGCGTTGTTGATCGTCGATTACTTGCAATTGATGAGCGGCCATGGACGGTTCGAGAACCGCGTCCAGGAAGTGTCTTCGATTACGCGAGGGCTCAAAGCCCTGGCCAAAGAACTCAACATACCTGTTCTGGCCCTGTCTCAGCTTTCCCGCGCCCCGGAACAGGAACGTACCGATCACCGTCCCCAACTCTCGCACTTGCGCGAATCGGGATCCATCGAGCAGGACGCTGATGTGGTGATGTTTATCTTTCGGGAGAGTTACTACAAGCGCGACCAGCCGGACAACCGCCAGGCGGAGCTGATTATCGCCAAACAGCGCAACGGGCCCGTCGGAAACGTCAATCTGGTTTTCATGTGGGAGAAGACGCGCTTCGAATCGATGGAAGTGTAAGAAGGGGGACCGCCACCCCGCATCCGGGAAACCGGACAACTCCCATACCCGATGTCAGTCCCCAGGTGAAATTTACTGTGCCGTAGCGCCCAGGCTCTGCTTCAACGCGGCAATCAGGTCGCCTGCCTGAAAGCCTTTTTGACGCGCCGTGTCCTCAATGGATTGACTCGCCCCGCAGCATACATCCACGTTGAATCGATAGAAGATCGGTAGGGAGTCCGGATGACTCCGAAGAATCTCATTGATGGTTGAGGACCCCGTAATTTCTTCCGCCATGGTTTGCTCCCTTTTCTCCCACTCCGCTTTCAGTGGGAACATGTGCCGGCGCCAGCCGGTGCCGGAATGATCGTAGCCAGAATATTGATCGATTCGTTCTCCGCAGCCCGCATGCCATGAATCTCCAGCGGCTCGAAAAACATCAAATCGTCTTTGCTGACGCTGTATTCTTCTTCTCCCTTGCGAATGAACCCGGCGCCGTCAACCACGTGCATAACGACGCAGGCATTCGCCTTGTGAGGTTCCACCGCCTGACCCGCGTTGAGATTGAACAGCACCACACGACAAGGGGTGCAGTCGTGCAGCAATCGTGCCGTGTAGCCGTCGGGACGAAAGTCCTGTGCCGATTTCCAGTTTGTTTTGCTCATTAGCGCATCCTTCCTTTCCAAAAATCTTTTCCCTCATGCCGCCGATTGGCTCGCCAACATGTCGCGCACCTTGTTCAGTGTGCTCACCAACAAGCGGGCATCGAGATTCTTTATCCGGGCCGCTTGCTCGACCGTAACGGCATGAGCCATGGTTTTTCTCAAAACCGGATTCCGAAGTTGATCGAAACCAAAATTCAAGAACACATCCAGGGTGGCGGGGTAACTGGCCAATACCTGCGCCACGGTCCAGGAAGCACTAATGGGGCCCGCCATTTTCTTTTCGACCGCCGCCCGTACATCCGCCCTGCCTTGAATCGTGGCCACCAGGTTGTACGCGAACAGGCACAGGCCGATTAATTCGAAATAGCCTGAGGTTCCCGCGACCAGGAACATCGATTTTCCAAACGGCACCGTCAGCGCTTGAAATGCGACGCGCAGCAAATTTCCTGCGGTCATGAATACGAAAGCGGCATTCAGCAACCGGGTGCTGTAGATGCGATGTCCCGTGAAGACCGGCACGATGCGGTTGGAATAACCCATGATCATCATGGTGATGAATCCCACGGTCAGGGCGTGCCGATAGGCCCCCATCAACGCATGGGCCACCACTTGCCCCGTCATGAATTGATAAATCGAAAAACTGAAAATCATGACGGTCGCAGCCGCCAGCCAGGCATAGGATTGATAAACAAATTTCTCGTAATCGCGCGGCAGCGGAGTGCCGCTGAGATCCACTGTTGATTTCCCAAAAATGTGGAGATTGTAGATGAACCCGACAATGGCCAGAAGTTCCACGCTTGCCGAAGCCAGCAGCAAGCCCCGTGCCCAGGGAGTCGCCGCCTGGTGCATCATCAAATCGGCCGCCATGCGAGCCATCAAAGCCGCGTTCCATGAGCCAAACACCCAACGATCCAGGGTGTTATTGGGGGATTTCTTTCCCATGAACACGCCCACGGTCCTGCGGCCGATCCCGAAAATGAACATTGTGATGAATCCATCGAGCTGAAGGTGGCGCAACGACCAGTTCAAGGCCTCTGGAATGGAGTTGGAATTCTGCGCCGCCATCGTCATCACAATTCCGACATTGGCCAGTCCCATGAGAAGGAACCAGGTCGATCCGGCCATCAAGTATTTTTCGAAACCCTCGTTGGATTGGGGCGAGGACTGCAGTGTTTTGAGGATAATCAAAACGAATAGACCGATGGCCACCAACTCCAACAGCGCGGAGGTGATCACGATTCCCGCAATGTGAGTGTTCCCCGCCATCAGGGGTTGAAAAATTCCCCGCAGCAGCACCCCGGCAGCCATTAGAACAAACGACGTTTCCGCAAAAAATTCATTCCACAGTTTTGTGGCTTTCATCCGCGGAACCACGTGATAGGCCACGCCCATGATAAATAACGAAACCCAGCCGAAAATCTGCACGTGTCCGTGGGCTTGGTTGGAGGGATCCAGCCACTTGGGAAAATCGCGGTGAATGGCAATGAGGGTGAGATTGATGACGCCCCACACCACGCCGCCGGTCAAGGTGAAGGCCAGGGCGGCAAAGATGAATCGTTTATACAGCGGTATTTCTTGAGGCCCTTGCGCTGAAGCTTCCTTTTGCAGCGGTTCAGTCCGGATGAACTCCTTGACTTCCGAAATCAAGGTTTGGGGATTGATGTTGTGAACCACGGCAAACCATTGCAGCGGCTCGTCGGGCCCGCGCTCTCCGCCGCAGCCCATAAGCCCGTAACGAGTGAACAGCTCCACGGTTTGAGGAAAGGCGGCAATAATGGCGCGAATGTTGGTGTTCGAGCCGATCGCATCCACCGTCAAAACTTCATTTTCTTTCGCGAGCGATGTGCTCATATCCTTCTCCTGAGAAGATCCTCAATTCACAGGAAAAGGATATCCCTGGACCTTTTTGGGGGCCATGACTTATGTCACGAGAAGAAGTTGGGGACAGACACCTTCAGTCCAAGAATCCCTCGATTCTTTCAAAAACTGGTGTCTGTCCCCGGAGTGGCATCGCGCTCTCGGCGGTGGCCTATCCGAAGGATCACAACATCATGGCCCAAGAGCGCGAAGATGACTCGGTAGTCCCCCACCCGAAATTTCCTCAGCCCGGCAAACGGCCCTCTCAGAAGCGGATACTTCTCGGCGTTCTTTGACAATTCTGCTTCAATGCGATCCAGCACGCGACGGGCTTCGCCCCTGGACAGCTTCTTAAGGTCGCGGAAAAGTTGGGGACAGACACCTTCAGTCCAAGAATCCCTCGATTCTTTCATAGATTGGTGTCTGTCCCCGGAGTGGTAGGTCGGAACTGAATCATCCCCCAGCTTCCGTTGGGGGAATTAGCGCCGCTCACCCTTTAGCGTCAATTTCTCTTCGGTTGATGCGTATGCGCAAGGCGGGATCCGAGCTACCAGAAATCAGCGCAATAGAAGTCGGTGGAAATGAGAGCAACGGCGTGATGAGCCTATTTCTTGAGCCCGGAGGCGATTTCTTTGAGTTCAGGGAGAGAATGAACGGTGATGTGTCGGCCGTCGGTGGAAATTAGTTTTTCATCCTGAAAACGGCCGAGCGTGCGCGACACCAGTTCACGGACTGTACCCAACTGGGCGGCAATCTCCTGCTGAGAATACGCCAGTTCAAACTCGACCCCGGCGCCGGTTTTACGACCTTTGCCTTCCGCCAACGTGACCAGCCGCCGAGCCAAGCGTTGACTGACTTCTTTCAATGATAATTCCTCCACCAACATGACCATTCTCCGCAAACGCATGCTGAGGGAGCGGATGACCGCCATGGCGATTTCGGGATGTTGTCGCAGGGTGGCATCGAAATCGCGCCGTGAAATGAAGAGCAGCTCCGCCTCGTCGACGCATTGCGCGGCCGCCGGATACTTTCCTCCGTCAAACAGCGGCAGCTCCGCGACCGGCGTTCCCGGCAATTGCATGTCCAGGGATTGTTCGCGTCCGCTCGCAGAGCACTTCAAAATCCTCACGGCGCCCCGCACCACCACAAACAAACCTTTGCATTCGTCGCCCTCTGCAAACAGGAATTCGCCTTTGCCGTAGGTTTTCTCAACCGCGTGCTGAGCCAGCGCCGCAATTTCAGTCTCGCCCAGCTCGTGAAAGAAGGGAACGCGTTTTAAGAGTGCGGTTTTATCCATGGAACTCTCCTTCCTGCACACCGACAAATATGATTTGTGGAACCTTTTGTCTCGTTTAGTTTATCTAATTCAAGGGGGATGTTCAAAGGGCAGCTCTTGGCAATATGGATGGGTCCTGGTCGAAATGCCTGAAGAACTCACCGCGGAGACGCCGAGATGCGCAGAGGCCATAAAGGTCAGAGCACGAGAACGAGTTCATTCCAAAATCTGGCGGAGACTTTTTAAGTAATTATTTCATTTCAGCGCAACCTCTGCGAACTTTGCGTCTCTGCGGTGAGCATATCTTCACTCCTCCGAATTTGTGACAAAAGTCATCTAGCCGCTGGTTGGAGGAATTATAATCGCACCGCATGAGTTCGTACTGAATGAACGTTTTTGAGGAATCCGAAGAACCCCTCATGACACTCAAGCACATGCTTCCGAAAGAGCACGGCACTTGGGCCATGCTGTTGGCGCCCTGGATAGTGGGTTGTGGAGTAGCCCGGCGTTTCGATCACGCCGCTCTGCTCTCGCTGGCGGCCATTCTGATGTTCTTTCTGGCGCAGAATCAGATGATGAACTGGATGCGGCTGCATTTTGCCAACCAACCGGATTCCAACGCTCTCCGGCGAACCGAGCTTTTGCTGCTGGTGTTTGGCTTGATCGGAATTCTGATTGTTTCGCCCCTGTGGGTGGTCGACAAACTGCACGGGCTGATTTATTTCGCGCTCCTGGCGTTGCTTCTGACCGCCGCTGCCCTCTTCCTGGTTCAAAAAAAGAAGGACCGCTCGATCGCCGGGCAGATTCTGGCGGCCGCCGGGCTGTCGTTGAGCGCGCCGTTGGCTTACTACTCCACTTCACGCACTCTTGACCACAACGCGGGGATTCTGTGGCTGGTGAATTTCCTCTTCTTTTTGGGCGGGGTGTTTTACGTTCAGATGAAGATTGATGCCCTGGCACGAAGAAAATCCTTCCAACGCTTGTCCGACAGGTTCCGATTTGCCGCTGGGACGTTGGTGATGGACTCACTTCTTGTTCTGGTGGCCTTCGGATCCCTGCGATGGAGCTCTTTCTCCGGCTGGGCCACTTTGGCATTCGCGCCCACAGCCATTCAGGCGATCGCCGGAACAATCCGTCTCGACCACCCCGCTGTTTTGAAACGTGTCGGAATCATCTCCACGATTCATTCCATCCTTTTTGTCGCCCTTTTCATCATCTTGGCTTGAAAATCAGAAGGCCCTTCAATCCAACTCTTCCCCAAGAACACAAAGACACACTTTCAGAAAACCGCGGTGCGCTGTACTGGCTCTATTTTTCAAACCCGGCTCTTCAGGATCCAAAATCCAGTTGTGTGATTTTGATGAGGGGGTGTTGATGATTCCAGTCTTCTGAAATCCGTTCAAATCCGACGGCAAAATCTCGAACTTCATTGGGTTTTAGTGAGGCTTTGTGGACATCGACCACCTGTTTGGAGTCCACCAAGATGCGCTGGCCGTTCACATCCAGAAAAGTAAACGTGAGCGCCAGCACGGTGACCGGGCGACCGGTGTGATTGGCTACTTGCCCGTTCACATACGTCACATGGTTCCCAATGATGTTCTTGGCGGTGTTGATATAAATATCGCTGACTTCGATTTGTGATGAAAACTCCCGGGCCTGATCTTGCATGCGGCGCTCAGCGGCCGCCCGATACCGCTCCATCACCATATGAATGACGTAGCCCACCGTACTGATCAGAATCGCGACAATGAGAATACTGGCCAGGATGCGCTTTAATCCGCCCGGTGACGGTTTCTGGACATTTTCTTCAAGCATAGAATTTTATGGAAGCGGTTTTCGCGAAAGGTTCGTTTAAAGCCTCATCCCGTTGTTTCTACAGGCAAATTGTAATTCATTTCAATGGGAAGTGAAACGGTTGCCCGGCCGAAGGCATCAACTTCCGCTGACCATCATCTTTGAAATCTTCAGGCTGGGTGAAGAGATTTCGTCGCGAAATTCCAAGTCGTTGGCCACGGCCACAATCGACCGCAATATCTCAACCAGGTTTCCCGCGATGGTCACTTCCTCAAAGGGAAACGTCAAACGTCCGTTTTCAATCCACTGTCCGGAGGCGCCGCGGGAATAATCTCCTGTGACCACGTTGACGCCGAACCCGATCAGGTCCGTCACATAGACCCCGCGTTCAACAGACTCAATCAGTTCCCCCGGAGCTTGTGTGCCGGGCTTCAAATAAAAATTGGTCGGCCCGATCCGGGGGGAGCCGGCAATCTCGCGTGTGGAATTCCCGGTGGTGCGCAGCCCCAACTTCCTTGCGGCATAACAATTCAAAAGGTAATTCCTCAACACACCCCGTTCGATAACGGGAGTCGTCTGCGACGGAACGCCTTCTCCATCAAAAGGCACCGTTCCTAATCCGCCCGGTAATCGGCCGTCGTCAACGATGGTGACGCATTCAGAAGCGACCGGGTTCCCTAATTTCCCAACCAGAAAGGAGGCCTGGCGATAAATGGCGCTTCCCGAAACCGCATCAACCAGATTTTCCAAGAGTGTTTGCGCGGTCATGGGATCGAAAATGACAGGCACTTCACAGGTGGGGATCTTGCGCGCGCCGAGACGACGCAAGGTACGCTGGGCCGCCTTGGTTCCCACTACCTGAGGCGATTCCAGCTTCCGATAGTCGATGGATTTGCTGTACCAACCGTCCCGTTGCATTAATGTCCGCCCCTGTGCGTCCTTTTCCTCCGCCACCGGAACGGTTTCCAAAGAACAGTTGGTGTTGCGATATTCCCCGGTAAAACCGTTGGAATTGGTCAGGATAACGCGCCCCACCGAGCTTCGAAACGACGAGCCGTCGGAGTTGATGATGCGCGGGTCATAATCTAATGCAAACTTCTCCGACTCTTTGGCCCAACGGATCTTGGTTTCGGCCTCCAGGCGTGCCACGGAATCACTGAACATATGGAGGCCGTTTTCACGGACGAGAGAACCGCTCTCTTCAGGCAAACCCGCGCAGTCATCCGCCGAAGTGACGCGGGCCATGGTCACGGTGTCCTCAACCAAGCGTTTCACGCTGGCCGCAGAAAGATCTGACGTGTGCGCCGTGGCGGTTTGAAGACCGGCTCCGTCTCGCGCCCGGAAGAGCACGCGCAGCCCCAAACCTTTGGAGCCGGAGTCCTTCAGCGTTTCGATTTCCTGCCGACGGACGGTGACCAGAAAATCATTGGCTTCGACGAGAAAACAATCGGCCGCTGCGGCGCCTTGTTGAATGGCCGCGGCGACTATTTCCTGAGCAAGTTGTTTTAATTCGGACATGGTAAGAAGAGGGGTCAGGGAAAGCTGTCAGTGATCAGCTCTCAGCCATCAGCTTTCAGAATACAGCTTTAAGCCCCAAGCCATAAGCTGGAAGCAATCAAGAAAGTCATTTGGAGTATCAATTCTCATTCGGGGCAAATTGACTTTCTGCGTGATTCCGTTAATGAGAGCTATTTGATTTTGTTTCTCTTTTCGATCGCTTAGGGCTTGTAGCTTAAGGCTTATGGCCGGCTCCTTTTTTCTGAAAGCTGAGAGCTGAAACCTGACAGCTGATTACTTTTCCTGACACCTGATACCTGACCCCTGACACCTGTTACCCCTGCGTTCCCCCTACGGTAATCTCACTCACCTTAATTGTCGGCAAGCCCACGCCGACGGGAACCGACTGCCCGTCTTTTCCGCAGATGCCGATGCCTTCGTCCAATTTCAAATCATTTCCCACGGCGACCACTTTTGTCAAAACATCCGGCCCATTCCCGATCAACGAAGCGCCCCGAACCGGCGCTGTAATCTTTCCGTTCTCGATCAGATATGCTTCAGACGCGCTGAAGACGAACTTGCCATTGGTAATATCCACTTGCCCGCCCCCGAATTGCACGGCGTACAACCCGTGTTTCACAGACCGAATAATTTCATCGGGGGAAGAAGCTCCCGGCATCATAAAGGTATTGGTCATTCGAGGAATGGGCAAATGGGTGTAATCTTCGCGGCGGCCGTTTCCCGTCGGCTCCATTTTCATCAGATCCGCGCTCAAGCGGTCCTGCATATAGCCGCGCAAAATTCCGTTTTCGATCAGGATCGTTTGCTGTGTCGGGGTGCCTTCGTCGTCGACGTTCAGGGAGCCGCGGCGGGAAGGAATAGTGCCGTCATCGACCACGGTGCAAATATCGGAGGCCACGCGTTGCCCCAAGCGGCCGCTGAAAGCGGAAATCTTCTTGCGATTGAAGTCGGCTTCCAGGCCGTGACCAATGGCCTCATGAAGAAGGATGCCGGGCCAGCCCGGCGCCAGCACCACCTCCATCGTTCCTGCAGGGCAATCGATGGCGCCCAGTTGAACAATGGCCTGACGTGCGGCTTCTCGGGCAAAGTAGGAGGGCGGATGCACCTGTTCGAAAAATTCCATGCCGACGCGTCCGCCGCCGCCATAGATGCCGTCGGCGCGGCGGCCGTTCTCCTGGGCGATGCAGAACACCGTCAAGCGGGAAAGCGGCTGATCGTCGGAAGCCACATGACCGCGCGAGTTGGCAATCAAAACCAATTTTTGTTCATCGGCGTAGGCAACCACGACGTGCTGGATGCGGGAATCCCAAGCGCGGGCGCTGTGGTCGGCTTCTCGAACCAGCGCGATTTTGCGATCGATGTCGACCTCCACCGTGGGATGCACCACCGGATAGAGATTATGTCCGGCGACCGACCCTGAAATTCCCACCGAGGCGTTCTTGCCGGCTTGAGTGGCAATGTAGGCGGCGGAATGCGCGGCTTTTTCGATCTTCGATCGCGACAGGTCGTCGGAATAGGCGTATCCCGTTTTTTCTCCGGAGACCACGCGCACACCCACCCCCACGGAAATGCCGCGAGTCGCTGTCTTCACGATGGATTCTTCGAGGTGGACGGAGGAGGTCGTGCGGTATTCAAAGTAAAGATCCGCATAATCGCCCCCCCGCGCGAGTGCCACGCCCAGGAAATGAGCCAGATCCTGCTCGGTGATTCCAAATTGAGTGTTAAAAAATTGTTTGGCGTCCATCAAATAAAGAAGGGTGGTGGTGCGTCAGGGGTGTTTAGGTGAAACACGTCGCCGTCTTCCCCAACGTTTCCATCCCATGGTGTTCCCACCTTGAAGATCCACATCCCGACCAAGGTTGGATGCGTCTCTCACCCGAAACGCTGCTGTGGCGCCCGTTGCACGCGCAACGGCGCGATGAAAAAAGTATCGTACCGTAAAAGGGCTGTCAGCCCGTGGGTTTAAGCGGCCTGAGCGGCCGTCGCTTGAACTGCTTTCAGAAATTCCTTGGTGACATCCCGGTATTCAAACTTGAAATCCGTCCGCCAGGTTGTTTTGAAACGCGTTTCGTATTCGTTCTGCAATCGCTCAATATCGACAAAAATGTTTTCAGACCGATTCATGCAAAAATAATGATCGGTGGCGTTGGTTTTTCGATCCGTCACTGTCACCAGATAAATTTCATTCACAATCATGGCGGTCTCCCCAAAAAACATCAGTGGTGCATATTCACAGGCCGCACCCGGCCGGCTTCCCGCTGGAGGCTATATGAACCCACAGAAAGCACTTCAGAATAACATAAATGCCTAGCCTTGAAAACATCCCCCGGACGGTCGTTGAGACACATTCCTAGGAGTAATCCCATGGAATCCGCCTTCGATAGACCTTGAAAAGCGTTAAGCGAGCCGTTATTCTGAGCCGCGCAATCCTGACGAACCGGTTCCTCTGATGAACCTCCAGGCTTGCGAGAATTATCGAGGAGACGACATTCTATGAAATTTCCACGACTGAGAAATCATCTTCTGATCGGCGTGCTGGCGGGACTGGTGCTGTTTACCACAACCTTGGCCGCCATGGATCCGGCACAAGAAGCCGCCATCAAGAGGAAGGTCGAACGCTATCTGACACGCTATTTCAATCTGGCGCCTCAGGAATCAGTGATGGTCGATCAGGTCTGGTCGGTCGAAAATCCGCCCATGTGGGGATTGGCTGTGACGCGCGTTCAAGCCGGAAAGACCACCTCCGATGTGTACATGCTTTCGAAAGACATGAAGCAGTTGTCACTCGGTCGGGTGCTCGATTTTTCGAGAGACCTGGACGCCGAAAACCTGGCCAAGATCAACCTGAAAGATACCCCGGCGCGCGGACCTGAAAATGCCGCCGTCACGTTGATTGAATTCTGCGACTTGCAATGCCCTGATTGCAAAGGGATGGTGGATAATCTGAATGCTGTTCTTCCCGGTTACGAGGGCAAAGTCAGGGTGCTGTTCAAGAATTATCCCTTGATCAGCAAACATCCCTGGTCGGAACCGGCGGCCCTCGTGGCTCGATGCGCCTATCAACAAAATCCCGCAGCCTTTTGGAACTACTATGACTTTTATTACAGCCAGCAGCAAAGCATCACTTCGGCCAACCTGCGCGAGAGGTCGCTGGAAGTGGGAAAACAGACGGGACTCGATGTGGATCAGTTGACCCGCTGTTTCGATTCCAAAGCCAGCTTGCCGGCCGTGCAATCGGATGTGTTTGAGGCGCTGAAGTTAGGCGTCAAAGGAACGCCCACGCTGCTGATCAACGGGCGGTTTGTATTTAACGAGGACATGACGCAGAAGGATTATCGAAAACTGATCGACGAAGCGTTGGCCTCAAGCAAGCAGTGAGGTCTCCTACTCTTTGGGCGGGATCCTGCTTCGAACAATCTTCCTTAAGTTCGAGATTATCAACGAGGAATCCGATCCCTTCACAATACCGGTGAATCTCGAGAGTGAAAAACCGTCTTCTCTTGAACTAACTTATTCCCTGCTTCGAAAATGGGGGCTCTCTGTCGCCCCTGACGGGGCTGGGCGACCTTATCGATCCGCAAGATTGTCAGCCCAGTCCCCCGCGGGGGACTGGGCTATTGAAGATGTCCCTTGCAGGGACCAGAAAACGGTCACTTCAAGTGCTGGAGTTCATTTTCATGCCCTTGGGTGCCCCGATCTATCGGGGCATGAAGAACTGCCTCGAAAATAGCTTTGGTAGCGCCGGCAGTTCTTTATGCCGGCGATTCTCTGTCGCTCGAGTAGCGCTCGCCCCGATGCATCGGGCAGGGCTGTTCTTCAAGTTTCTGTCGCCCGCCAAGGCGGGCTGGGCGATGAGAACCCACACCCTACCCCACCCTTGCTCTCCGCCTACGGCGGACGAGCGGCGCGTGGGGCTACCTGAGCAAAGGTCGTTTGGGTAGCTCAGCCGAGTCCCGATTCGTCGGGACGAAGGCTGCGGTGTTTGCAAACCGAAATTCAAAATTCGTCCTGCACCGCATGATCTCCGCATCGCGATGGGAAATGCCCCGCCCTGCGGGCGGGCTACCCTCAAACCGGCCATCCGGGCCTAACCGAATCGGGCCTCATTATTTTCATGATCCCGGGTACCCCGATCCATCGGGGCATGAAGAACTGCTCCGAAAATAGTCCCGGAGGGACGGCGTTCAGTAGCCCGGGGCGTGAGCCCCGGGAAAGGGCGCGTTTTAACAACGGAGCCCCAAAGGGGCGAAAGAGAAATTGGGCACAAACATTTTACCGCTCAATCCTCTGCGGAGTCGGTATGGAGTGGTACCCGTGCCTATTTTTCGGGATGCTCCCCGGCCTAGGCGGACGGAACATCGGGTGGGGCTATCCGCCAGAAAGCCGGCGGACCGGCCTTCACAAGCCTAAGTCGCACACTTTGTGCAATTTTCATGTCCTTAGGCGCGACCACAGCGCATGATGGATCGGCCCGAAAATTGCCGAACGATTTTCTGCACGATCTCAGCGTCTCTGCGGTGAACGGCCATCCCGGCAAACGCTACACTTTCACGCGCCCGCCCCAAACTCAATTCCGCGTTTTTCTTTGCCCAACGCGATGACCACGACGCACACCAGGAAAACCACCAGGGCGGTGGTGGCCATGGCGTTGGCATAGTTCATGCGCTTGGCAAAGACCGCCTCAAGGTAGGCCACGCTGCCCGCAATCAATACGCCGCACTGGTAAGCAAAACCGGGAAGAAAACCCCGAACATTATCGGGCGACAGCTCCGTGATGTGAGCCGGAATGACCCCCCAGGCGCCTTGCACCATAAACTGAATGCTGAACGCGCCCAGCATCAGGAGCGCCGTCGTGGGCGAATAAACCCACAGGGGAATCAGCAATACCGCCAACAGGAGCGAAATGATCATTCCACGGCGCCGCCCGAAGCGATCCGAGAACAATCCCACCGTGATGCCTCCGATGAGCGCGCCTATGTTGGCAATGATGGAAATGATGGCCGTCATTTGCGGAGTAAATCCGCGCTGCACCTTCAGAAATGTCGGATACATGTCCTGCGTCCCGTGCGACACAAAATTCATCATGGCCATCAAGGCCACCAGATAGAAAAACAGCCGGCGATGTCCTTCGGCCACACGCCACGTCACGTCCGCCATAAAAAGAATGACCAGGGCTACGACAAAGATGGCGCCCGTTCGGAGAAGGGTGAAATTAAATCCACCTGCGAGGCCTCCCAAAGCACTCATCAACGGCCGATAGAAGATCTGCACCATGACTGCCAGCGCCGCGCCGAGCAGGTAGTACTTGAGATGCTTTCGAACTCCAATTCCTAAGGCGCTCCAATCCTTGCGGCGAGAACGTTCCCATACCTCCGACTCCTTGACCCGACGCCGGATAAACCAAGCCAGCAGGGCCGGCAACCCGCCGATGAAAAACATGGGGCGCCATCCCAAATGGGGGAATACGAAAAAGTAGGCGCACGAGGCCATGAGATACCCTACGGCGTAACCTTCTTGAAGAACTCCGGAAAGAATTCCCCGCCATCGCGGTGGCACAGCTTCCATCGCCAGCGACGCGCCCACCCCCCACTCCCCGCCCATCCCGATTCCGAAAAGCGCCCGCAGGATGATGAAGGTGGTGTAATTCGGCGCCAGTCCGGAAGCCACTTCGATGATGGAATAAAACACCACGTCGATCATGAGCGGAATACGGCGACCGTAGCGATCGGCCACCAACCCGAAAATAAAGGCGCCCACGGGCCGGAACGCCAGGGTGACGCTCAAGGTCAACGCTATTTCTGCCGGGGTGCGATGCAAGTCTTTTGCGATCTCCGTCAGCACCATGACCACGATAAAGAAGTCAAAGGCGTCCAGCATCCATCCGAGAAAGGAGGCCAGCAAGGCATTGCGGCGCTGTCGAATTTCTTCAGGAGAAAGCGGGGGTGGAGACGCGGATTCAAGAAAGGGCATCGGACGAAGCCTCAGGAATCGAGATGGTCAACTGCTCGTCGATCTTCAGACTGCGTAATTGTGAATTAAAAATGAGGGCGCACACCACGCAGGCCACACCGCCCAGTTTTACCGCCAGGGGCGCGCTGAACCGTTGGGCCAGGAATCCCGCGATCAAACTGCCGAAGGGGGCGATCCCCAAAAACATCATGGTATAAAATCCCATGATGCGGCCGCGCATGGAATCGGTGACGATGGATTGAACCAACGTATTGGTCGCGGCCATCTGCACCATGACCGCAAAGCCCGCCGGAACCAACAAAACGCAGGACAGCCAGAAATCTTTAGAGAATCCGAAGAGAATCAAGCTCACACCAAAGGAGGCCGTCGCCCAAGCCACCACCCGGTCCAGTCCCAGCACCTGCTTTCGCCGCGCCAGCCACAGGGCTGCCATCAAAGCCCCGAAGCCCGCCGCCGTCATCAACCAGCCCAAGCCGCGCGCACCCTGATGCAGGATTTGATCCGCGAAAATCGGCATCAAGATCATGTAGGACATGCCCGAAAGGCTGACCACGCCCAACAGCAAGAGCAACGAACGCAGTCCGGGATTCTTATACACATAGTGCAACCCTTCGCGGAGCTGCTGCATTTTCCCCCGGCCTTTGCGATCGACCGGTTCATTTTCAATCCGCATCAACAACAATCCGGCGATCACCGCGATGAAACTGATCCCGTTGAGTAGAAAGCACATGCCCTCGCCCAACGCGGCGACCATGATCCCCGCCACGGCCGGCCCGATGATGCGGGCGCTGTTGAACATGGAGGAGTTCAGCGCGATGGCGTTCATCAGATCGTCCTGGCCGACCATTTCGACAAGAAACGACTGGCGGGCCGGTATGTCGTAGGCGTTGCATACACCCAGCAGGAACGCCAACACAAAGATTTCTTCCACTGTAATGATTTTGGCGAGCGTCAAGGCAGCGATGAGGAGGGCTTGAAGCATCATCGCCGTTTGCGTAGCGATGACAATACGGTGGCGTCGATGCCGGTCGGCCACGATGCCCGCCACCGGACCCAGAAATAACACCGGTATCTGGGCCGCAAACCCCACGGAGCCCAGCAGCGCCGCGGATTTCGTCAATCGATACACCAGCCAGCTTTGCGCCAGTGTTTGCATCCAAGTGCCGATAAGCGAGATCAGCTGGCCGGCGAAGAAAAGCTGAAAATTGCGGTGACGGAGGGCTCGAAACATCGACCACCGGCCGGCCGCCCCTGCCGATGTCGTGGAGTGAGGATGGGTCGTCACAAAAAATATCGATCCACTGGCGCTTCGAGGCGCCACAAAAATACAAATCGAGTCATTCGATTAAGGGGCTCGACCGGAGGTCCGTCCATAATCGTCCTCCAAGCGGACGATGTCATCTTCTCCCAAGTAGTCACCCCGCTGCACCTCAATGAAAATCAAGGTATCCGTTTGCGGATTTTCGATGCGATGCGACGCACCTCGAGGGATGTCGACGAATTCCCCGGTCGCCACGGAAATTTCCTTTCCATCCAGCGTCACTTTGGCGGCGCCTTGAACCACCATCCAATGCTCGCTGCGGCGGGCGTGCTTCTGATAACTCAAACGTTGCCCGGGGAGGACCTCAATACGTTTGACCTTGTATCCTCGGCCCTCGTCCAGCACCGTAAACGCCCCCCACGGGCGCCGATCCGTTCGCGAGGAAGCCTCGGATGATTTCGTCTCATCCATAAAAAATTCCACTCCTATTTCACCGGCACAAACTCAGGACTCTTCCCCGCTTGCCAGGGATTGTATTGAAGAGCAAAGTCAACCCGCTCCGTGAGCGGAGGATGGCTGTACAACCAGAACTTGATAAACGAATTGGGACTCGGATCCGCCAAATCCACCTCGCCCAAAATTTGAAACGCATGAGCAGCCACTTGAGGCGAATCCGGCGCCATTCCATGCGTTACTTCCAGACCGTAAACATCCGCCTGATGTTCATAGTGACGCGAGATGCCGTTGATCAAAGGACTGGAGAAAAAGACCAGGATCGACAGGAAAAAGAAAATGATGGTGAGTGATCCCCACTCCCCCAGGCTGTTCACACCGGACCAGGATTGCCAGCGTGGAACAGCCCAATTCAGCAGCCGATAGCCCAAATAGAACAGAATCAAAAAAATCAGCAAGAACATCCCAATCATTTTGGGAATGTGATTCAAAACGTAGTGTCCGGATTCATGGCCGAACACGAAGGCGATCTCATCGGGTGTCATCTTCTGAATCGTATTATCCCAAACGACCACACGCTTTGAAGAGCCCAAACCGCTCACGTAGGCGTTGAGCCCCTTGGTCTTGCTGCTGGCATTCATCTCGAACATGCGGGATTCGGGAATATTGAGATCGGCTCGCTGGACCACCTGTTGTAACTTCTCGGCCACTTGAGGCTGAGTAGTTTGAAGCGGTGTAAACTTGTAAAAGAGGGGCTCGATGACGTAGGGCTGCAGGAAAATCAAAAACACCGTGATCGGGATAGTGGTGAGCCAAAAATAGAACCACCATCGGGTGGGGCTGCGACGAATAACCCCATACAAAATCCAAATGAGCAGCGTCCCGATGACGACGCCGATGGCCAAACCTTTCAGCCAATCCACAAACCACGACCCCAGTGATTGTACCGACAATCCAAATATCTTCTGCAAATGTTCACCGTAATAATCCACCGGCAACGACATCACTTGAATCGTCGCGATGAATAATGGCGCAAAAATGATGACCTGAAGAAAACGGCGCCGCGTGCCGCTCCCGGCGGCCCACTGGGCAAACTTTACGGGCCATTGCAAACGCATCAAGAAGTAGAGAAGAGCCAGACCGTAGACCGCATCGATGAAGTACAGTCGATAATTGGCCTTGGAATAGGCGATGGCCTTATCGCGCTGTTCCGGTGTCAAGGCATAGCCTTCCACCTTGGGCGCCGGCTTGCTCGCTTCCGCCGGCGTCGATGACAAATGGGTTTGGGCGGAAGAAGCGCCGGACGACGGCGCTGTCGTCGGCTCCGCAGTTTGGGCATTGTCTCCCCACACAATTGATACGGCGAGAATTCCGATCAATAACGTTAAAGCAAGAAGAACGATTCTCCTGTTGCGGTGCATGGGAATCTCCTTAGGATTGAAGGTGGAAACGCCGACTGTCTATTTTGTCTCCTCTTGAGCTGACTTTTCCCCGCTTCCCCACAACGGTGAATCCTTGGGAATCGGTTCGCCCCAGATGTAATGACTGAACCAATCAAGATTGTGTTCCAGAACGGCACGATTGGATTTGGGTTTTGTAATGCCATGGCCAAATCCGGCGTACATAATGAAGCGCGATTCTATGTTCTGGTCGAGCAGCCCGCGATACAGTTCGAAACTGTCGGGCACAGGCACGCGCTTATCAAATTGTCCCTGCTGAATCAAGGTGGGCGTCTTGGCATTCTTGATGTGCGTGATGGGAGACGTCAGCGCGTAGATCGCGGGATCGTCCCAAGGTGTGGCATGCAAGTATTGGCGTGTGAAGGGCGTAATGTCGGTGCTGACGTAGTACGTCATCCAGTCGCTGATGCCCGCGCCCACCGAGATGGCTTTAAACCGGTCGGTGTTGGTGGTCAAAAACGCGGAGATATATCCCCCTTGTGACCATCCCATGGCCGCCATGCGATGAGAATCGACAAAGCCTTTCGCGATGAGGGCGTCCACACCGCTCATCACGTCCCACATATCGCCGACTCCCAGATTGCGCACATTCAGGGACCGGAACTTCTCGCCGTAGCCGGCACTGCCGCGATAGTTCGGCTCCAGCACCACCGCGCCCTTGGAAAGAAAAATCTCGATGGGATAATAACGATTCCCGGGATTCAACACGGCCCGAGAAACACCGGTCGGGCCGCCATGAATAACCACCAGCAACGGATATTTCTTCTGCGGATCAAAATTGGCCGGCTTGTGAAGCACTCCTTCGATGGTCGTCCCGTCTTGGCTCTTCCAGGAGATCATTTCCACGCTGCCGACGGTCCAGTCCCGAATCTGGGCATTCATGTCGGTGAGCTGGCGCGGTGCAAACGAAGAAACCGGGCTCTCAAACACCTCGGCAATTTGTCGCGCCGTCGCTGCCGTGTAAGCCATACGCCGAAAATCTTTGGTGAATGAAAACCCGCCGCCTGCAAAATCATCAGGTGCACTCAGGCGAGTGACTTTCCTTGTTTGAGGATCCAATCGAAAAACATGGGAGGAGGTCTTCTGGAGCGCCCCTAAATAAATGCCGTCGGGGCCCCAATCGATCAATTGGGGATCTTCACCGAACTGCGCGGTCAAATCAATCACGTCAGCGGGGGTTGTGGCAGGATGGACGAGAACTCTGTCCACGTCCACAACCGCAATGTGGGAGTTGAGGTAATAATTGTATTCCTGTCCCAAGGCGGTCACGAAGGCGAGGTGCTTATCATCCGGTGAAAAAACAGGGGCGCGGTCCGGCCCTTTCAAGGCGACAATCTTGGTGACCGCGTGGGGCGCTTTCACTTCCACCAGGTAAATGTCGGCTTCCTGGCTGAACGCCACCAGTGGGTTGGGAACGGCGGTAAAAGCAATACGCTCAGAATTTCGCGACC
Organism: Terriglobia bacterium; assembly: GCA_028716525.1. Taxonomy (GTDB): domain Bacteria; phylum Acidobacteriota; class Terriglobia; order JAIQFV01; family JAIQFV01; genus JAQUPQ01. The sequence goes on from JAQUPQ010000008.1 coordinate 68,929, forward strand.
AGGAGAATCCTTCAATGTTCAAATTTTTGTCGGTGACGATGGGGACGGAATTCACCGGCGTCATTCTTTCAGCGGCGGCCGCAACGTCAACCATCCACAGATGATTTTGAGCGTAATCTTTTTCGAACACCTCGTAGTCGCTGTATTTTTCTTTGCGGTCCTTGGTGGCTTTGGGTTCCTTGGGAGGCGCCGTGAAGGCGATCTTCTTTCCGTCTTCCGACCACTCATAACCTCCCACATTGGACTCCTGGCGGGTTAACTGCCAGGCTTCACCGCCCTGCGGAGAAATCAACCAGATTTGCCGTGCAGCCACTTTCGGATCGTCTTTCTCGGGAACCGCCGGTGTGGCGCCCCCGGTGGCGTCCCGTTCCGCGACAAATGAAATCCAACGCCCGTCAGGCGACCATCGCGCGTTCTCGGCGGATTTCTTCCCGCGCGTCAATTGAAAGGTGCGCCCCGTGTCGACATCCGCCAGCCACAACTGCGCGACGTACTCGTTATCCTTCCAGTTGGTCTCTTGAACGCTGTAAACCACAAACTTTCCGTCGGGCGAAATGTGCGCCCCGCCCGCGCTCCGGAGACTCACGGATTCATCCAGCGTGGGAACATGCGCCCCAAAAATGGCGCAGCAGAAAAACAGAACGCCCGCGAAGACGATTAGAAGTTTCACACGGAAAGGCTGACTCATTGAATCGAACTCCTTTTCAGGCGGGAGTAAGAAAGGAAGCGGAGCGGCTGAACGACGCCTCGCCATTTTTCGAACAGAAGATTTCCGTGAACCGGCCGATCCTACGAGTTGTCATCTATAACATATCGTCGAGTGGGAAACAAGGCGGACCGGGCGGCGCGTTCGTCTCCGCCCGAGTGACGCATCTATGATGGGAACCTAGAAAGGCCGTTTCACTTTTTTGCGGTGTTGATAACTGCGGGCGAGTTCAAGAAAGATGCCGACGTCGCGGTTGAGATCGGCCTGGGTGCCGTCGAAATAGAAGTTTTTGATCGGCAGATGATCGTGATCGCGGCTGACGCGGGGATAGATGGCCTCGGTCACGGTCCCATTCATGCAGGTGAAGGGGCTGATGTCGATGATGCCATCGACGCCCTGGGCATGGAGGTAGATGGTTTTGGCAACAGAAATGACCATTTCCCCGTAGGCGCCATTCTGTGGAAGGTACGGGTTGGATAGAGCCAGGAAGTCGTCGGTTTCTTCCGGCTCTTCATAGCCGGTGAAGTCCTGGTGGAAGGGGGCGTACAGGGCGTGTTCGTCTTTTCGTTGAAAATGGTTTTTCAGTTTTGCCGCCAGCATGGCCCGGCTGTATTTCTTGCCGAACAACCGCAGCTTGCGCTGCTGTTCACTGTTGGTGTACCACACCCACTCGGCAACATCCGACAGCCACGCCTCGCCTCCCAACTCTTCAATCTTCTTGATCAGGTTTTGGTTGCTGAAGCGATTCAAGCGGCAAAATATTTCTCCGACGACGCCAATCAGCGGGCGTGAAACGTCGCGGCGGGTCGGGATGGTCCGGAATCGGTCCCGGGACCGGGTCAACACCTGGACCAGCTTCTGGAGTCGGTCGGCCGGCTTGATGCCCGGAACCTCCAACGTGGCCGCCACCTCCGCCAGACAGCTGTCATACACTTGCTCGGTTTCACCGGGATGGATTTCGTAAGGTCGAGTTTTCAGCAAAATCTTCCGCAGGATATCGGCGCAGACCAAAGCCCGCCAACCGGTGCGCTTGAATTCTTGCGCATGGCTGCCCAAGTCTTCATAGGCATTCTTGCTGGTCGGAGAAAGAACGATGACATCGTCCGGCGCCAGTTTCATGGAACTGATCAAATTCTTGAAGAACGGGGAGTATTGTCCGAAACGGCATGGACCTTCAGCGGTCGGCATAAACACGGCCATGCGTTCCTTCGAAAAATCAGCTTGGCGAATGACCTTGAGAAAATCGCCGGCCGTCACCTTGAGCGGAAAACATTCTTCCCCCGACATAAACTTGGACGCCAACTCCAAGGTTTCATCATCCGCCGGTGCAAACTCCACGGCATCGATTCCGATGGAGCGAAAGGCCGCCGCAAACAGTCTGGCGCCCGAATTCGTCATCGGAGGAACATAGAGTTTTCGGTTCTTCCAAAGTTGCTGATAATCGGTTGTCATGGCTAGAGGTGCACTTCTCTGCGGATCCGAGCTATCGTTTTCTCATCCAATTCAATCGATCCAGACGTCTCTTCAAAACTTCTCACTGCAGCATTCCTTTACTGTGGAGGTAGGCCTCACACCGCGTCAGAAAACCGGCATCGTTGGAATGTCCGTCAAATTGCAAAGCCAAGAACGGCTTTCGGGCCGCTGCTCCTGTGAAATGCTTGATGAAGGAATCCGGCCCGCACTTGAAATTGGTAATGTAAATAATATGAAGCTTGGGATGTTCTCGCGCCAAGCGTGCCGCGGCCAGAATGCGTCGACCGGAATTCCAAAACATGTTGTCGTGAACCTCTTGAATATCGACCTCTTCGAGCGGCAGAAAATCCTGCGGGATGACATTGACGCCATAGAGATCTTTCAGCTTACCCGGAATATCGAGATTCACCGTGCGGTCATACAGGTTGTAGTAGCGCCCCACCAAAATAATTCCACCGTCGCCATTGGATTTCAGTTGGGCAATGGCCTGATCACCCTCGTCCCGCAACCGCAGTTGAAATGCTTCCAAGGCCTCGCGTCCGGCCTTAAAAGCGCGGGTAATGTCGCGCTTGGTCTTGCCCAGCGGCTTGGCAAGAGTCTCCAGCTCTCGAGACACGCCCGCCGGCCCCAATCGAAAGTGCAGCGTGGGAATCAGAAATCTCCGTTTTTCCTCTTCAAAGCGGGGAACACTGGAAAGCACCCAAGGCAACGTTTGATTCCAAGGGCACCAATGCATCTCCAAATTCTGATGCGGATTTTCCGCGTCCAAAATATTGGGGAGAAACACATAGTCGACGCGTTTATCCAGCAAATCCTGAACATGACCGTGGGAGATAAGAATCGGGTAGCACGGTTCGGCAACGCTGAGATCGATCCCGTCTTGCGAAATCTTGCGATTGGTTTTCTCGGAGACCTGTACGTCGCATCCCAATTCCCGGAAGAAGCGATGCCACAGGGGAAACTGCTCGAAAAAGTAGATAGCCCGGGGAATTCCAATCGTCAGCCGGTCGCCGCGGGGTTCTTCATAACCTTCCATGAGCAATTGTTCCCGCAATTCGATCAGATCCGGAATAACCGGCTGATGGCTCACTTTGGCTCGCTTTCGGAACTTGTCGGAGCACTTGTCGCCCCAGTAGGTCTTCACCCCGGCGACCTTGAATTCCTGCATATCGCAATAATTCGAGCAGGCGCGACAGACAAACTCCCGCAGGGTGTAATCAATTTGCTCCAGGTCGTATCCGCGGAATTGAGTTTTCCGGGGGCCGGCGCTCACCTTGTCGCGGGCCAGCAACGACATGCCGATGGCGCCCACCACGCCGTTGTGAGGCGGAACGATGATGCGCTTCCCAAGAATCTTGGAAAAAGCCGCCGCCACGGAATCGTTATAGGCGGTTCCGCCCTGGAAATAGATCACCTCACCGATCTTGCGGCCGCGCACCACGCGGTTCAAATAATTCAAGGCGATGGAATACGCCAACCCGGCCACCAAATCGCGTTTCTCTGCGCCACGCTGCAGGTATGCCGTGACATCCTGCTCCATGAATACCGTGCAGCGCTCTCCTAAACGCACCGGACGGTCCGACGCCAAGGCCAAGGCCGCGAATTCATCCTTAATTTGGATTCCCAACTTTTCGGCTTGTTCCTCCAGGAACGATCCCGTGCCCGCGGCGCAGGCTTCGTTCATCGCAAAGTCCACCACGATACCGTCTTCGATCGAAATGTACTTGGAATCCTGCCCTCCGATTTCAAAGATGGTGTCGACCTGTTCGCCGATCAACTGTTTGCTGATGTGCATGGCGCCGGTTTTGTGCGCCGTGATCTCATCGTTGACCGTGTCGGCCCCGATCAGTTCACCGATCAGTTCCCGCCCCGATCCGGTGGTTCCCACGCCGGCAATCTCAATGCGCTCTCCCATCTCCTCATTGATTTCTCTCAAACCCCGGTTGACCACCTCGATGGGCCGACTCTCTGTCCGCAGGTAAATCTCCTTCATGAGATTTGCCTCTTCGTCCAAAAGCGTGAGATTGGTGCTGACGGATCCCACGTCCACACCCAGAAAGGCCTGCACTTTGGCGCCGTTTGCGGGCCATGGATAAGGCTTGGAACGATTTCGAAGCAACAGCACCTTTTCCATCGACAGGGGCGACTGCGTGGGAAAACTTTCAGCGGATCGAGCTTCGAGTGAAATAGTGGGTCGGACCCGGGATTTTGGGGACTGCACGGTCTTATGGGCAAGCTGGGAGGTTTCCACACGCGCCAGAACCGCAGCCCCGACCGCTCCGAGCCAGGCGAATTCATCCGGAACAAACAGATCGTCTTCCCCAAATTGAAACAGCTCTTTCAACGATTCCACCACGCCGGCATTTTGAGAAACACCTCCGATAAAGGCCACCCGCGGCACAACTTTTTTCCCTTTGGTGATGGAGCCCTTGAAATTTCTCGCCACGGCATCGCACAGGCCTTTCAGAACCTGGGGCGGTGTAAAACCTTTTTGTTGAGCGTGAATCATGTCGCTCTTGGCAAATACGGAACACCGACCGGCCACACGCGCCGGCGTCCCCACGTCGGCGACCAGGGAGCCGATGTCTTCGACCCGATAGCGCATACGGCTCGCTTGCTGATCGAGAAACGAACCTGTCCCGGCGGCGCAGTCACCGTTGGTTTCATAATCGACGATGGCAGCGAGTTTGTTGGCCACTTCCCGTTCGATTCGAATGAACTTGGAACTCTGCCCGCCCATCTCAAAGATGGATTGAACATCGGGATACATAAGAGAGGTCCCTGCCGCGATGGCTTTGAATTCGTTTTCTTCCACCGCCTCCAATTTCGCAGCAATCAGATGTGCTCCCGATCCCGTGACGTGAAAACCCCGGATCAGTTCCAAGCCCTCCTCAGGGGCCGGCCGGCCCAACTTCTGTGAGGCCTGTTTCAACAGTTCACAGAACTCTCTCACCAACTCGAAAGCCGCCCGGGCCGGATCACCAAAATTGCGCCGATAACTCGATATCAATAGAAAGAGGTTTTCGAAAGATGTGTAAGAAGATTGGACCTTCAGACAACGATACGGCAAGGAGCCGGCGGATTGAAACAACTGGCTGTCACTGGAAAGCGCCGCCAGTTTGACGCTGACCGATCCCAGATCGATGCCGACAAAGATGTCGCCCGGGTCGGAAGAAGGTTGGGAATGCGTGTTCATAGCGGGATGAAACTCAGCTACCCTGGCCTCGTGGGTCGCGTTGGCAGCGCGGCCTCGAGATGAGTAAATATTTTTCAGGCGAGTCCGGACAGCCGCGGGGTGGTCTGGCCGATGATGGCTTTTCGCCGCCACCTGTTCCCTGCCTCCTCGTCCGTGGACAGGTCAACGGCACGATCCTCTCGCGGCACCATCCTCGCAAAGGTGCCTAAGGTTTTCAAGATCAACTTGAAAGAGAACGTAGAATTAAAGGAATATAACGTTAAGGTCAGTTTGTGACGCAACGACTTTGAGTGTTTCTACTCCGAAAATAGGTGTCGGGTGTCCCCGGCCCGTTCCCGGAGCGAAGCGCCGGGGCGGGCAGGTGCCGGGGAGAGTCTTTTAATCAGAAAACATCCGGAAGGTCCTCTGCGCAGTCTCGGCGACCTCGGCGCCTCCGCGGTGAACAGTCGTCCAAAGACCGAATCATTTGTTTTCATGCCCCTGGGTGCCCCGATCTATCCAGGCATGAAGAACTTCCTCGAAAATAGCTTTGGTAGCGCCGGCAGTTCTCTATGCCGGCGATTATCTGTCGTCCGGATAGTGCTGCCCCGATGTATCGGGGTGGCTACCAACCCCCCATTTTCATGATCCCGGGTGCAAGGTCGGCGGACCGGCTCAAATACGTCCCGGGAGTGCCGGTTGAGGTAAAATGGTTTATCTGGAGGCTGAACGCACATGCCGGCCAATCTGACACCGCAGTATCTTGCCGCCGAGCAACGCTTCAAGGACGCCGTTTCTCTGGACGAAAAACTTGAAGCGTTGAAAGAAATGATGGCGGTGATCCCCAAGCACAAGGGTACCGAAAAGCTTCAGGCCGACCTCAAGCGCAAGTTCGCCAAGCTGCAAACGGAGGGCGAGAAGAAGCACGGGGCTTCCAAAGTCTCATCACTCTATACCGTGATTCGGGAGGGCGCCGGCCAGGTGGTTTTGCTGGGGGCGCCGAACGTCGGCAAGTCCTCTATCTTGGCGCGGCTCACGAATGCGACGCCGGAGATCGGGGACTATCCCTTCACCACCCGCATGCCGCAGCCCGGCATGATGCCCTTTGAAAACATTCAAATCCAGATCGTAGACATGCCGGCCATCGCACCGGAGATTTATCATCCCTGGATGGGCAACATTGTGCGCCAAGCCGACGACACTTTTCTGGTGGTCGACCTTAGTAGCGACGACCTTCTGGACGAGGTCGACACGGTGCTTCAGCTCTTGAAAAGCTCGCATTTGGAACTTGTGAACGCCCTCCCGCCAAAATCTGAATCCGGATCCTCCCTGACATGTTGCCGCACGATGATCCTGGCTAATAAATTTGATTCCGTAGCAGCTTCGGAGAACTTGAAAATCCTTCAGGAATTTTTCGGTTCCCAATTCGAGATTTTGCCGGTTTCGACGGTCTCCGGAGAGGGGCTGGAAGCGTTGCGTCAAAGGATTTTCCAAAGATTGGACATTATCCGAATCTATACCAAGGTCCCGGGGAAAAAACCTGATCTCACCGGAGCTCCGTTTGTTCTCAAAAGCGGAAGCACGGTGCTGGATTTGGCCCGCACGGTGCACCGCGAGTTCGAGCAGACGTTGAAGTTCGCCAAGGTCTGGAGCTCCGAGAAATCAAAACGCTCACTGAAATTTGACGGTCAGATGGTGGAACGGACACACCGGCTCGAAGATGGCGACATCCTGGAATTGCACGGATAGCTGAAAGAGCCGTTCACCGCAGAGACGCAGAGGGCGCAAAGTTAACGCAGAGGTTTAATGGCAGGGCCATGGACACATTTATTCAGAGGATCTGAGTGACAGTTTTTAATCCTCATTCTTTCTCTGCGTAATCTCTGTGCCCTCTGCGTCTCTGCGGTAAGATTTTTACGTTTTCAGAAAGGTGAGAGATGCTCCTGGTGATTCTCGGATGTACCGGTACGCTCTTCTCTATCTCTTGTAGGTTCCCATCAAATTGCCATCGGCAAGGATATGACCTTGTAGGGCCTTCAGCAACTCGCTTCGCCGGGCTCCTTGCCCCAGTGAAAGAGTTGTATCCAACGCATAAAGCCTGAAGAAATAGCGGTGGGCACTCCCCGGTGGCGGGCAAGGTCCCCCGTAACCGGATTGACCGAAATCGTTTCTGCCGACAACGGTCGCGGCCGTTTTGCCCGCCGCACTCGAGTGTCCCTCCGGCAGGCCACGTGAGTCGGGCGGGATGTTATAAACCACCCAATGCCCGAAAGTGCCCATGGGAGCATCCGGGTCTTCGGTAATCAACGCGAAAGTTCGAGTCCCAGCTGGAGGATCGGCCCATTGGAGTGAAGGCGAGACATTTGATCCGTCGCAAGTAAACCGAACGGGAATCGAGGCGTTGTTTTGAAATGCCGTCGAGGTTAACCGGAGCTTTGACGTGTTCGGCGCAGGTCCGGTCTCTCGATTCCCACAAAACACCGTGATCAAACAGATACCCGCCAAGCCGATGGTCCAGCCCAAACTTATGAGAATTTTTCGAATCATGTGCGTTCCCCAAGAAACTCAAACTTGCGTTGCGGTTGCTATCCAATTTTTCCAACCGACCGGTCAGTCAAATGAAATTCGATTGTTGACTACGGTTCCATGGTAATCCAAGGGGAGATTCAACTGCAAATGACACGGCTCCACGATCATCCGTTTGAAATGGGCCAGGGCATTTTCAGACAATTTCCTGCGGGTTTGAAGCGCGGGAGGTGCGGATCCACACAAAATAAACGCCGATGCCAATGACCAGCGTAATCAGGCCTCCGAAGATGTATTTTGCGCCCGACGTCAGAAAAATATACAGCCAACCGAGCAATGCCACGGCACTCGGCAGAGGATAGAGGGCCATGCGGAACGAGTTGGCTGCCGGTCGGGCGCGCCGCATCAACTGGACTCCAATAATCTGAGCGACGAATTGGACCAGGATGCGGGTGGTGATCAGGGCTTTGATCACCTCATCGAGTGAAAAGAAACTTGCGGCTAAAACCACCGCACCCAGGGAAAGAAGGGATACGTGGGGAAAATCGCCCCGTCGGTGCAGGCGGGCAAAGGCTGAGAAGAAATAGCCGTCACGAGCCGCGGCGTAGGGAATCCGGGAATACCCGAGCATCAGGGCAAACACCGAAGCCAACGCCGTCCACAAAATCATGACCGTCATCACCACTCCACCCCCACGGCCGTAAATCCGTTCCATGAATTCCGCGGCGATAAAGGGCGATCGTATGGCTTGTTGCCACGGTACGACGCCGATGATGCAGATATTCATTGCCAAATAAACCAGCGCAATTGAAATCACTGAGATGAGAATTGAGCGGGGAATGGTTCGGGAGGCGTCACGAACCTCGTCGCCGATATAACACACGCTGTAGTAGCCCATAAAATCATACATGGCAATCAGCATGGCGGAGCCCAAGCCGAGCACAAATCCCCTGGAAAAATCAAAGGCGTGCGGAGGAAATGCAAAAGCCATGCGATGATCGAAGTGTCGAAGACCGGAGATCATGACCACGGCGATCGTTAGAACCATTCCTGCCCACAACACCACCATCAACCGGCTGATGGATGAAATTCTCCGGTACAACAAAACAATCGTCAGCAATCCGACGGCAGCGGCCGCCAGCTTTATTTGCAAGGGAGTCAGTGGAACAAGGTAGGTCAGGTATTGCGCGAATCCAATATTTCCCGAGGCAATTTCCAGAGGACCGGAAAGAATGAATTGCCAAATGAACAGAAACGGTAGAAGGCGTCCCAGGGAGGTCCGTCGGTACACGACGCGCAAATATTCAAGCGTGCCCCCGGAGGAGGGAATGGCCGAAGAAAGCTCCGCCCAAATCAAACCGTCGCACCACGCCAAAACCGCCCCGGCAATCCAGCCCAACATGGCTTGCGGGCCGCCCATGGCGGCCAGGATCAGCGGGATGGTGATGAACGGCCCGACCCCCACCATGTTGGACATATTCATGGCGGTCGCTTGCAACAGGCCAAACGAGCGGCGCATCGGGGACGAGAGATCAGAGGAGCTCATGAATCAAGATTCTAGGTTTAAAGGGCAGGCATCCGAAAAAAATTCTCTTACGTCAACCGCGATGCACAAATCGCATCGCGGCTACCAAAACTCATCCCCCCGCAATGGCCCCCACAATCATGAACGGCTCTCTTCCAGTGGCGACTGCCTCGGGAAGGGGCGCATCCGGAGATTCGTGGGAGAGATCTTCTTCGCAAGCAAAGAAGCGAATGAAGGGTCGGCGCTTGAGGGTGACATGATCACGAATGGTTCCGCGCAGCACCGGATAGCGCGCTTCCAAGGCATCGAGGACGGACCGCTGGGATACGACTCCCGCCACTTCAAGCTGGACTTCATCACCCACGTGGGCCAGCGTGCGCAAATGTTGAGGTAGCGTAACACGAATCATGACAACGTCTGCGCCTCGACGGAAAGAACAGCGGGCAAATCGCGAACAATGGGCGCCCAGTGGTCGCCGGCATCGGCCGTGCCATACACCTGGCCGCCGGTGGTCCCGAAATAGACGCCGCACTTATCCAGCGAATCGACCGACATGGCGTCGCGCAACACGTTCACATAACAGTTGGCTTGCGGCAAACCATTCGTAAGGGCTTCCCAATCGTTGCCGCCCTTTCGGCTGCGGTAGACGCGAAGCTTCCCGTCCATGGGATAGTGTTCCGAATCGCTTTTAATGGGAACCACGTAGATGGTTTCGGGATCGTGGGCGTGAACGTCGATCACAAACCCAAAATCGGTCGGCAGGTTTCCACTGACCTCCTGCCACGAATCGCCGGCGTTGTCGGTGCGCATCACATCCCAATGCTTTTGCATGAACAATACGCCCGGGCGTGTAGGATGCATCGCGATGTGATGAACACAATGGCCGACCTCGGCATTCGGGTCGGGAATGTATTGTGACTTCAACCCGCGATTGATGGGTTTCCAATTTTTTCCGCCGTCGTCGGTTCGAAAGGCACCGGCCGCCGAAATGGCGATATACATCCTCTTGTCGTTGCTGGGATCCAGCAGAATGGTGTGAAGGCACATTCCTCCGGCGCCGGGCTGCCACTGTGGTCCGGTGCCGTGGCCGCGCAATCCGGCCAGTTCCTGCCAGGTCGTTCCTCCATCCGTCGACCGGAACAAGGCGGCATCTTCCACACCCGCGTAAACCGTATCGGGATCTTTGGGCGAAGGTTCGAGATGCCACACCCGCTTGAATTCCCAGGGACGCGGCGTGCCGTCGTAATGCTGGTGTGTCGTGAGGGGTTTGCCGGTTTCGGGAGATGTGTCGTAAACAAATTTATTGCTCTCGCCATGAGGAAAACCTTGGGCGTCTTTGGTCACTCCGCCACCGGGCGCCTCCCAGGTTTTTCCGCCGTCGCTGGAGCGCTGGATGACTTGCCCGAACCAACCGCTGGTTTGCGAGCAGTAAATCCTGTTCGGATCGGCCGGTGAACCCTTCATGTGATAAATCTCCCAGCCTGCAAAGTGGGGACCGCTGACATCCCACTTCTCGCGCTTTCCATCCGATTCCAATATGAATGCACCTTTCTTGGTGCCGACCAGCAGCCGCACTCTGCTCATGCCTTTCTCCTCTTCCTGATTCGCAAATCCCGGACGGTGTCCGAGCTCCACGGATCATCAGATTGTGAATGATCACCAAGGACAAGTGCTCTCCGACTATCTCAGATGAGATACCCACCGCGTCCTAGGATCGTTTGTTGTTTTTGGGCTTTGAAGCCGCTGGGCAAACCTTACCGATTTCAAAGGAAAGATGCAAGCAAGAATTCGTCAAAAAACTCACCACGGAGAAGCCTACCGCGACGGGCTATAAGTGGAATTTTGGGATGAATCGAGGAGAGCCCGCCCGATGAATCGGGGCAGGAGGAACCGCTCCGAAAATAGTCCCGGAGGGACGGCGTTCAGTAGCCCGGGGTGTGAGCCCCGGGAAAGGGCGCGTTTTAACGACGGAGCCCCGAAGGGGCGACAGATAATCGCCGGCAAAAAGAACTGCCGGCGCTACCAAAGCTATTTTCGGGGCAGGATGAAAATTTGGTGCCGAAGCGGGGACTTGAACCCCGACCCCCCGGAAGGGACTACACCCTGAATGTAGCGCGTCTGCCAATTCCGCCACTTCGGCACGGGCAGCAGATTTTGTCACCGCGGAAAAAGTTTGTCAATCAGCCCTGCCCATAAAAGTAAGCCCACATGGAGTTAGGCGCCCCCAGTCTTATTTGATTTTCCTGGAAGCTGGGCGCTATGCCAAACCGCAACAATCCAAATCGTGCTCCCCACGGTACGGTAAAAGAAACGATATGGTGACACAATGATTTCCCGTTGTGGCAAATCAGGAAACTCGGGAATGGTTCTTCCGGAATGGGGGAACTTCACCAACCTCCTGAGGAGAGTCTCCGCTCGTCGTCGAAATCGCCGAGCGGCGGAAGGATTGTCCCGGCGTATGAAATCCACCGCCGCAAGAAACTGGATCCTGGCCGTTGATGTAAATAGAACCTTCACGGCTCATTCTCTCTGGAGGAGCGCGTCGGCCTCCGCAAGCACAGACTCCAGATCGTATCCTTCTCCAGCCGCAATTTCCTTGTCTCCCCGTGCCAAAAGGCGCAGAAGTTCCCGCTCGTGCTCGCCTCGCTCATAGGCCTCAGTACTCTGCAGCACCGCCGCGGCCCGACCCCGCTGCGTAATGAAGAAGGGCTGCTTGGATTCCCGCACACGTTTTAGCACTGTTGCGGAATCCTGGCGGAGATCAGTGATGGGGATGATATGCGGCACTTTGCTCATTTGTCTTACCTCCAAAGATACAGTTAAACGTATCATTAAAGATAACAAAGAACAAGGCGCCATTCCCACCGTGATACGATCCTCCAAAAGGTTGGTGCATGGACCCCAGCAATCATGGACCCCAACAATCTGCGCCGAAAATGGCCGTCATGCTTTGGCAGGCCCGGCGAACGCTCTTCTCGCCTGGTGATCTCTTAATGTCCCTTCTCAATGATGGCGAGGTTGCCTGTCATCCCTTCATCATTAGGGAATTGGCATCTGGACGTCTTCATGACCGGGTAGCGCAGCCGAGTCCGCCTGGGTGGACGAAGGCTGCGGCCCTTGCGAGCGGTCGCGAGAAACCTTGCTGACCAGCACGATCCATCCATTCTGCACGGAAGAACCCCGCGCTGGATAAAACACGGGCGGGCTACCCGCTTCGCACGGCAGAAATCGATTCGCAGCGCTGGTATCAGGTATAATAATGGCGAGGCTTTCAAATGTCTAAGCGAAACCCCACCATTCCACCCAATCCGGTCGTGGAGGCCTACAAGAAAGACATTGACATGACCTTGGTCCGGGAAAATCTCCGCCTCACCGTCGAAGAGAGACTCCGAAAGCTGATGCGACTCCAGGAGTTCGCCGAAGAACTGCGGCGAGCGAAGAAGAAATCTGGAATGGAATCTCGATGACGGATCAAAGAATCATTACCACTGCAGCCCGCACGCAAAAACCGCCGGCCTCAATCCGCCACGGCGGAGGCCGGCGCTACCAACACAGAAATATTCGTGCCTGATCCCATCAACTGCCTTCTTCTCCTCCAAGTGAAACCGATTCTCAATCGGTGGGTGCTTTGATATCATGAACCCCGTTTAGTGCATCTCTACTTGAGATGATTTCTTGCACCATCTTCTGATCGACTTTCTTAGAAATCCGGAAAGGCAGTCTTCATTTCATGCTGATTGAATCCATCGCCCCGACCCGTGTGGATTTGGCGGGTGGAACCGTCGACATCTGGCCGCTTTATCTTTTTCATGAAAACGCCTGCACGGTCAACTTCGCCATCGACCAGTACGCTCAGTGTCAAATTCGCACTCGCCGGGACCGCCGGATCATTCTCCGATCTATCGACGGACGCAAGACCGTCAGATTCTCGAATCTCGAGGGGCTGAGAAGCGATCGTATCCTCCCGCTTCTTTCGCGACTGGTTCACACTTTCTCGCCGCAGACAGGCCTGGAAATGACAACGTCCTGCATGGCACCGGCGGGTTCGGGATTGGGCGGGTCGTCGGCGTTGAACATTGCGATATGTGGCGCGTTAAACGTTCTCACGCATGCGCGCCTCAGCAAGATGGCCATCCAAGCCTTGGCAAAAAATGTCGAGGCTCAAGTCATCAACATCCCCACCGGAGAGCAGGATTATTTTCCGCCGCTGTTCGGAGGAGCCCTTTGCCTTCATTTGAAAGAGCAAGGCATCCGCGTGGAAAAGCTGCCGGTCGACTTAAAGGAACTGGAATCACACCTGGTCCTCTGTTTTACCGGGGAGCCGCGTTACTCGGCCATCAACAACTGGGAAATGTTCAAGCGACACATCAACGGCGACCGGTCGACGATTGCGAAATTTGAGAACATTGTCGGAAGTGCCGTTCAAATGCGCGCCGCCGTTCTGGGCCGCGATTTCACACATCTTCGCCGGGCCCTGGCCGCCGAATGGAAACACAGAAAACATCTTGCGCCGCGTATCACGACGCCCTTCATGGAACGCCTCACGCGCATCGCCAAACAAGCGGGCGCCCCGGCCGCCAAGGTTTGTGGCGCCGGCGGAGGCGGCTGCATGGTCTTTGCGACGACACCTCGGCGCAAGCAAGCGGTTCAGGAAGCCCTGCACCGTGCGGGCGGAAGAGTGATCGATTTTCGAATCGCGCCGCAGGGTTTGAGAATCCGCGCTGAAGCCTGAACACGGGAAACCGAAGAAGAGCACTGCCCACAATACGTTTGGAGCATGACATGCCCACAGCGACCGGCGACCTGAAGGATCCGCCAGCGGGGGCGACACCGACTTGGGCGCTGGCCTTCATATTTCTTCTGGCTCTTGTTCCGCGCCTGCTCCTCATCCATTTCTCTCCCGAGATTCTTCTCGATACCTACGGTTACGAAGAAATTGCCTATTCCATCGCGCACGGATGTGGCATCGGGCAGATCAAAGGTATTTACAATCCGGTGCATGATTTTTCTGTTCGTCCTCTGGGCGAAGCTCCCGTTCCGCTGAGTTGCAACCATTTCACACCCACCTACATTCGCCCCCCCCTTTATCCGGCATTTCTGTCGATCTTCTACCGGATGTCGCTTCCCGATCAAGCCGCCCGGGCAGCCCAAGGGTTCTTGGATTCTCTCGTGGCCGTACTGCTCTTCTTTTTCGCCACACGGTACTTTAACCCCTGGGTGGGATGGTTTTCGGGAATCTTCTTCGCACTGCATCCCTTCATCTTGGTTTGGCCGCGCTACATTCTGACCGAGACGCTGTTTTTGGACCTCTTCACGGTGGCGATCGTGGTGTTGGCCATGGGGTGGGTTCGCGGGCGGTGGTGGGTGTTGTTTTCCGCGGGATTGTTATTGGGACTCTCCACGCTCTGCCGAACTACCAGTCTCCTTATCCCTCTGTTCCTGCCGCTGATGTTCCTTATGCCCGGTCAGCGCAAGGCGTGGCCGACCGCGTTGAAGAACATCGTCCTCGTTGTCCTTGGATTGGGATTGGCGCTGGCGCCTTGGGTGATTCGCAATAATCGAATTTTCGGCCAGCGATTCCTGGTTTCCGGAATCCAAGCCTCGAATCTCTGGGTGGCTACGGTTGACTCCGATCCCCACCATGAAAATACCGGCGCCAGTTTTTGGATCATCTATGATCGTGTCCAAAAGGGCGATCGCTACGGAATTACTGATGTTCCCCCGGGCCAGCCTCATCCGCTCACGGTTATTTTCGGATCGAGTGCCAACGCGGATCCTAAAAACGTTCTGGCTGCAGAAAAGATCTTGCTCCGGGAAGCCCTCAATAATATCCGGCGGAATCCGTTTCTATTTGTGTGGCATCGCCTGCGCGCTTTCCCCGGCTTTCTTTTTGAAAGTTTTTACTATTTTCCCGGCACCTTGGCGGAATACCGTGCCCAACATGCCTGGTTTACGGTGGCGGCTAAAATTCTTTACAACCTGCTGTTCCACGGTGCCGTCTTTGTCCTCGCCCTCATCGGCTGCATCGGAATGAGACAATCCATTCCCAAGTTTTTGATGGCGCTAATTCTGTTCTACATGGTGACAGTTCACCTTCCGATGTTCCATGAAGTGCGTTACAGCCTGCCAATGTATCCGTTCCTGGGGATTTTGGCGGGTTGCGGGTTGCAAAAGCTTTTCTCCCGCACATAACACCGTTCGAGCCAGATATTCCAATCCGAACTGAAAATAGGTGTCTGGTGCCAGGTGTCAGGTATCAGGGAATACTTACTCCCTTCAATCGACCTGACGGGCGATATCAGCAAGAGGTCCCCCTGGAAATCAAGGCATCTTCCAATAGGCAGTGACTCACTTTAGAATTCACGAGATATTCCAAGGGCTTTTGACCGCAAAGGCTACAAGGCATGCTCAGAGGACGCCGATTAGAACTCTTTAGTCCAGGACGCCCTCTGCGCCTTCCTACCGTTCTTTGCGGTTGAATCCAAAATGAGTCGCTACCCCGAATGGAGTAAGGTCTGAAGATCTTTTTCGGAATTGACCGGAGGAGAGCAGGCAAAACCGCTGCACACAAACGCTCGAGGCAATGAATCAGGCGGCATGGCTTTCGTCAGGGAATACAAAGCGGGAGGCAGGATTGAAGGGTCACGATCACTGGGTCGGATGCGCAGCACGGCTTTGCCCAGGCGAAATACCTTGATGGCGGCATTCACAAGAGCTTGGCCCTCAGGCTGCTGTTCCCCGGCAATGACCACGACCTGCATCGGAGGGTTAAAGTACATCGACAGAGCAAGGCCATAAGAGGCCGCATATAAACCATATCTGGCGGCGGGTTCGCCGAATATCTTCAGAAGGGTCTCGGCTTTTTCCCGGTATTCAACTTTTTCGGTGTAATGAAACAACCGCAGCAGCGCGGCCACCGCCACGGAGTTGGCTGACGGAGTGGGCGCATCTTGGAAGGGCTTGCGCCGCAAAGCCAACACTCCGGATTTGTCCGAAGTGTGATGGACATCGAAGAATCCACCATATTGCGAATCCCAAAAATCGTCCATGGCCTTCCGCAGAACCGATTCAGCCCAATCAAAATATTTCTTTTCGAGCGTGACCTCGAAGGCGTCGAGCAAGGCATTGACGGTATGAATTTGATCATCAATCAATCCGGCCACACCGGCTTTGTCTTCCACCACCGTGTGCAGCATTCCGGTCTCGGGTTGATACGCCAGGCGAATCAATCGATCCAGGGTGCGCAGTGAAAAATCGCGCCAATCCGGAAGGTTGAACACTCGGCTGGCCTCCAGACACGCTGAGATCATCAGGGCATTCCAACCAGTGTAAAGCGCTTGATCGACGAAGGGTGTGGCGCGTAGAGCCCGAGCTCGCCTCAACCTGCTCTTCCCTGTGACAAGCGTTTCCTGAACGTGGGGCTCGCTGATCTTCAATCGCGCCGCCACGTCCGCCGGTGTCATGGCAACCTCCAAAACATTTTTCCGCGGGTTGTGATGCATATCGCCTTCATCTTCGACGCCGTAATACAAGCGCAGGATCTCAAACTCCCCCGGCGTTAGCGCTGCTTTCAATTCTTCAGGAGTCCAGGTGAAGTAATCGCCAT
Organism: Terriglobia bacterium; assembly: GCA_028716525.1. Taxonomy (GTDB): domain Bacteria; phylum Acidobacteriota; class Terriglobia; order JAIQFV01; family JAIQFV01; genus JAQUPQ01. The sequence continues at coordinate 85,940 of JAQUPQ010000008.1, forward strand.
CGTCCCGTCCGGCAGAGTCGGTATCGGCATCCTGGCTGGCATAGAATCCGCCGTTCTCCCGATCCGACATGGCGGTTTCAATCCAGAAAAGAATTCCTTCAGCCGTTTCCCGATAAAGGGGATTTCCAGTGACCTGGTAGGCGTGTACGTAATTCTTCAACAGTTCCGAATTGTCGTACGACATTTTTTCAAAATGAGGGACCGTCCAGTGTTCGTCCGTGGAATAGCGATGAAACCCTCCACCCACCTGGTCGTACACGCCACCCTGCGCCATTCTTGTCAGCGTGGTTTCAGCCGTCGTCAAGGCCCACTGTTCACCGGTTCTCTGGTAATGATCCAGCAGCAAATCCAAAGCAGCGGGATGAGGAAATTTCGGCGACGAGCTGAATCCTCCATAGCGCACGTCAAAAGAACGGCCGATAGAACTCAGAATGGATTGCAGCAGATCAGGGGAGAGCGCTGTTTCGGCGGGGACAAAATTATCAACCGACTCGATGGCCTCGGCAAGTTTGGCGGCTTGGTCCACGATTTCTTGCGGATCTTTTTTATAATATTCCGCCAGCGTAAACAGGATGCGCTTGAATCCCGGACGGCCGTAACGGTCCTCTGGAGGAAAATACGTTCCCCCGAAAAAGGGTTTGCCCTCGGGGGTAAGAAACGCCGTCAGGGGCCAACCGCCCTGCCCGCTGATGGTTTGTACGGCCGCTTGCAAGCGTGTGTCGATATCGGGACGCTCATCCCGGTCCACTTTGATGGCAATATAGTGCTCGTTGATAAGACCTGCAATCTCTTGGTTTTCATAACTCTCGCCGTCCATGACATGGCACCAATGGCACCACACCGCGCCCACGTCGACCAGAATCGGCTTCCTTTCCCGGGAGGCGCGCTCGAAGGCGGCTTCGCTCCATTCCTGCCAATGAATGGGCTGATGCGCTGCAGTTTTCAGATAAGAGCTGCGCGAATGTGCAAGCTGATTTGCCGATTCTGGAGACGCCATGCGCCTTCTTCCCTGCTCCTCGTTGCGGGCATGCGCATTAACCTACGCAACGGAGCGATCATATTCACAAATCCCAATCCCCCGCGGGGGACAAATTCCAAATAAGTTCCAAATTTCAAATTTCAAACAAAGGAGCCCTTGTGCACCCACAATCCCACAGCGCGATCCTGTTTGGATTTTGGAAATTGGAGCTTATTTGGATCTTGGTTTCTGTTGCTTGGATTTCATTCATACATTTACTCCAGACGTTAAATTGCCCCCGCCCCGAGTACGACCGCCAGGACGAAAACAACGCTGGAATCGTTGGATGGTGGAGAAGAATCTTGATTTTCAGCCACCAATAAGGGACATGTCTCGGCGCGGCGGCTGGAAATCCGGATCATTGATGTGGTGACGTTCTTCCTTGTGATCCACCACGTCGCGAATAAAATCACACAATTCCGAATCGCCGGCGCCCGATCGCAGGAGCGCCCGCAGATCGTATTCCACGATTGAAAAAAGACAGGTCCGAATCTTTCCGTCCGCTGTCAACCGAATGCGGCTGCACTGTCCGCAAAAGGGCCGCGAAACCGAAGCAATAATCCCAATCTCCCCATCGCCATCTTCAAATTGAAATCTCCGGGCGGTTTCACTGAGCGTGTGGGGCGGGAGCGGAACCAAACCCTTGAACGCGGAAATAATCCGAAGCATCTCCTCCAAAGTGACCACGCGATTACGACTCCATTGATGGTCGGCGTCGAGGGGCATAAATTCGATGAATCGGAACACCACGCCCTTGTCTCTGGCGAAGCGAGCAAAATCGATCAACTCATCGTCGTTGATGTCGCGCATAATGACGGCATTCACCTTCACGGGCTTCAAGCCGGCCGCCAAAGCGGCGTCGATCCCTTGCAAAACCTTTTGGAAGGAATCCTGGCCGGTAATGGCCGTGAATTTTTCCGAATTGAGCGTATCGAGGCTGATGGACACGCGTTGAAGCCCGACCTTGCGGAGTTCTTCCACTTTGTCGGCAAGGATGTAAGCATTGGTGGTCATGCAGAGATCGCGCAATCCGGGAATCCGGGCGATCCGCCCGATCAGCGACTCCACGTTTTGCCGCACCAGCGGTTCGCCGCCGGTGATTCGGATTTTTTCGATGCCCAGTGAGACGAAGATCCGCGCCACCCGCTCGAGCTCTTCAAAAGTCAACAGCTCCCGGCGATCCACCCATCGACCCTCCAGCTGGGGCTTGCAATAGACACACTGAAAGTTGCAGCGGTCCGTGACCGAGAGTCGAAGATCCGTAATGTGTCGTCCAAAACTGTCCCGTAGCATCTTCGTAAAAACAATAAAGCCGACCCCGTGTCAAAACGGAAGTCGGCTCGGCGACTTGCGTCTTTCTCCTTTCCAAGCACGGGAGGCATTCCAATTTCTCGGAACACCCTGATCCCGCTGAGCGGGCGTCGGTGCGGAACTCATGTCCTGTCAGGATTTAGAATCCTGCACTCGGAGAAAATAATCCCGGAATTTCAAAAATCCATGGTTTCAATCCAGATGCTAACGAAGGCAACGCCGTTTGTCAAACCAAAGGAGCCGCGGCCTAAAATGGGCCAATGCCCTGGTAGCCACGAATCCTCCCGCTCTTCTGGAGGATTCGTGGCTACCACAGCTCTACCGGAAGATTATTTGTTGTGTCTTATTTCCAACAGATCGGCCGTACTGCCGTCGGGTAAGGTTAGGGATGAAATCACCGTGAATTCATTGGAATGAGCGTCCAAATAAGCGTAAATCGCATTGTTGGGGCGAGTGGCATATTCGGGGCCCTGGTCGCCGGTTTTTCTAATGAGATAGTCCATTTTTGCAAGAGCTCGGGGAACATCTGAAATGAGTCTGAAATCTTCTATTTGAAACGAAGCTCTGCGCAATCTGGTGAAATACAGAAAAGCCGCCGGGTTGAAGAATTGCGCTTGGGGGACGACCCCGACCCAAATACTTGCTTTCAGTCCACGCCGGGAAACAAGTCCATCAATAATCTCCTCCACATGCCAGTCTTCATTCTTAGGCTCGATCATATCCCGGTCAATGCCGGGACATTGATAGAGCCGCACCATGGGACGACTTGAAAAGAATTTAATCACACCGACAGTCTTGTCCGGCCCGCCCGAAAAGTAACCGACCGTTCCCAAAAACAGAACTCCAACCGCAACCACCAACGCTTTCCACACGAAACCAGGCAATCGATCAATCCCGATGCCCGCCAGCAGGATCACGGCAGGTACAATCGGCATATCATATCGGCCGTCCTTACCCATCACGAAAAAAGTGATTCCGGCATATCCCGCCAAGACCCAAATGAAGAAGAATGTTTTGTGCGTCCCCGTTTCCTTTTCATGTTTGAAAGGAATGAACGCCAATATGACGCCGATGAGAAGAACCGCGAGGATCCACCCGTTCGCCTGGTCTTGCCAAAACATGCGGAGATAATAGGTGATCCCGGACCACGTCAAAGGCATGGGATCGCTTCTCAAGAGCGCCGCCTGATGAACACGCAGCGCTGTGCGAATCATGGAAGGAACCTGGAGGATATACCAGACAACAGAGATCGACGCCCAGCGTGAAAAGCACATCAGGTTCTTCTTCCAAACTGATCGATCACAGACTCGTCTCGACTGAACCAATCGATACACCAGGATGGGGATGGCAAAAAACACAAAAGATTGCTTCGAGAGAAGGCCCAACGAGAAGACCAAACCGGACCAGCGGGTGGCCTTTTTGTCCCGAAGAAAATCCTCAGAACAAATCAGGGCTGCAAAAAGCAGGGTGAACGAGATCACCGACAAATCGATCAAGGCTTCGCGACTCATCCAAATGACGATAGGAAATGCGCTGAAAATGACGGCGCACAGCCATCCCCGATCCCGCAATCGGAGCTCACGACCAAAAAGATAGAAGCCGAGGAAGGTCACAAAAAGAAAAAGGCTATTCACCAATGCGGCGTATTGATGCGACGGGCCTGTGATGAGATACCACACGGCGACGGCGCAATGAAACAAGGGCGGATAGGGTTTGGGTCGGAAAAGAAGCTGCTTGAAGAAGCGGTCCAATTGGAATTGGTGAAGCGGAAAGTAGAAATCCAGCGCCATGGTCAGGTGCGAGGCCGGATCCCACTGAGGCGGCCGCGTGTCGCGGCTCAAAATACCCTGCAGAAATAGAAGCTCCAGGATCCACAAGCCCGCGAATGAATAGATCGGCCACCGCGGCTCATCGGGTGGAAAAAATCGCTGCCATTTGTCACGTAGAGAATGAATGAGAGGCCCCGTGAGAGAATCAGCCCTTGGAAGGATGCCCTTGGACGAAATAGCTGTATCGACCGATATAGCCGGACTCATCCACCTTCCAGCCCCGCTTCATTAACGAATGAGTCACTTGCTCCGGCGCTATTCGATGCTCCAAGGGCGGACCGGGCGGTCGATCGACGTCGGGACGCCAATCCAAAATCAGAAGCTGGCCGGAAGCTCGCAATAAGCGCTCTACTTCGCGTAATGTCGCAACCTCATCATCGATCTCATGCCACACATTGGCGATCAGCACACGATCGGCCATGTGATCGGCCAAATGCGTCGCTGCGGCTTCGCCCAACTGAAGATGAAGGTTCGTTGGTGCATCCGGGCCGGTCAGCTTGGTTTTCAATTTGTCCAGCATTTCCTGCTCAACATCAACGGCAAACACCTGACCTCTCGGGCCGACGGCCCTCGAAATCGGAATCGAAAAGTACCCGGTCCCTGCCCCGAGGTCGGCGACCACCATCCCGGGCTGCAAATTCATGTGGGCCAGAACTTCCGACGGCGGAAGCCAAATCAATCGTTCGGGGTCTTCCAGTTTGTAAGCTTCCGTGGGTTTGAATCGGCGATCCGACATAGAAAAACCACTATGCTACGAACAGGACAAGCTGAACTCAAGAATTTCTCAATACTTCATTTCCAGTCCACCGGGACGCGCTGACGTTGGCCTCGAGAATCGATGCACACATAGCCATTTTGGACGCCGTACTTGAACAATTCATAAGTCAAGCGAACATCATCACGGCAATACTGTATCAACTTCTCCAACTCGCCATTCTTAAACCATTCAATCGCCTGCAGGCCATGTCCACTCTTGCGGGAGTTGAGTGTAGCGTTGGCCACACTGTCGAGCTTCACGCGAAAACCCAGCGTTTTGGCGAGTCCTTGCATCAAGTCGAGGGTCGGAAGTTTCTTCAGATCCTTCTGGGAGTACGGTTGCAAAACGGCGTAGTCGAAGCCGAGGATGTTGTAACCGATAACCAAATCGGCGGCGAACAGATGATCCACCAGCTGCGGCGCTTCACTCTCGTTGTAAACAAAATATTCATTCAACAATTCGTCGAACAGAACGGCTATGGAAACCCGCAGCTTGTCGAAATTCAACCGACCTCCCACCTCATCGAAAGAGTGCTGTGTTTCCACATCGAAGCACACAACATGACGCGGAGATCCCGGTTTCCTTTGGGTTGAAGACTTCTCCGGCTCTGGTGAAGTCAGCTGAAAAGACCCGGCGGTGTCCCCGAGTGCCGAAGCATGGCCAAGAAGTTCATGAAAAAAGCCCGTATCCGGGTCGGAACGCTGTTTTTTGTGATTTTCCTGAATAAGAAAGCTCAAGGGTCCTCTGGCGCGCCGAGGTTTAGCCCTTGACGCTCTCGGGCGCGTGAACTAAAATCGTGGGTTCATTATCTCACGAAATAAGTCTCTGTAGCACCGCGCATGCCTATTGAAAACATAACGGTCCGTGGCGCCCGGCAGCACAACCTGAAGAACCTTGACGTCACGATTCCCCGCAACACCTTCACCGTGATCACCGGCTTAAGCGGCTCGGGGAAGTCCTCCTTGGCGTTTGACACCATCTACGCTGAAGGCCAGCGCCGCTATGTAGAGTCTTTGTCGACCTATGCGCGTCAGTTTTTGGATCAGATGGAGCGGCCGGACATCGACTCCATCGAAGGTCTTTCTCCCTCCATCTCCATCGAACAGAAAACCTCCTCGCGTTCCCCGCGGTCCACGGTCGGCACTATTACCGAAATCTACGACTACCTGCGGGTGCTGTACGCCACGGTGGGAATCCCGCACTGTCCGCAATGCGGGCGGCGCATCTCGAGGCAATCCAGCGACCAGATTGTATCCACGATTATGTCGATGCCCTCGGAAGAGCGGGTCATGGTGCTGGCGCCGATCGTTCGAGGGCGCAAAGGGGAGTTCAAAAAGCAGTTGGAAGAGCTCAATCGGAGCGGCTTCGTCCGCGCGCGCATCGACGGTCAGCTCCACAACCTTGAAGATCCCGTTCGACTCGATAAGAAAAAGAATCACACGGTCGAGATTGTCGTGGACCGGTTGTTGATCAAACCCGGCATCGACTCTCGCTTGCGTCAATCCATTGAAACAGCGATGCGGCTGACGGGTGGAATTGTACAAATCGCTGTGGTCAACGGGGAGGAGCATCTGTACTCGGAAAAACTGGCGTGTGTCGACTGTGGTTTGAACTTGCCGCAACTGGAACCGCGCTCATTTTCATTCAACAGTATGTATGGCGCCTGTGAGACGTGCAATGGTTTGGGCTCGATCTTCGATTTCGATCCCTCCAAGATCGTGACCGATTGGACCAAACCGATTTTTGGCGGCGCTTTGGCGGGTTGGGCCGAAAGCCGTCGCCTGGAGGATAGCTTCCTGGAAATGGCCCAGGCCAAGTCCTTTTCTCCGGAGACACCTTTCGGTGAACTGTCGGAACGCATTCAGGCCGCCGTGTTGTATGGGGAAAATCACAACCACCCTTCCAATGGGAACCCCGGATCCAAAACCCGTCGTGCGCGTCGTGTCAACGGGCGTCAGCCCTTCATGGGAATCATCCCTCATCTAAAAGACTCTTTTGGTCACGTCTCCACCGAATGGCTGCTGCCCTACATGTCGTCGATCCCGTGCAACACCTGCAAGGGTCGACGTTTGAAACCCGAGAGCCTGGCGGTTCAAGTGGGCGGACATTCGATTGCGGAGTTGACCTCGCTTCCCACACAGCAAGCCCGCGAGGTTCTCAACGATTTGAAACTCACCCCGAGAGAAGAAATCATTGCCCAGGGATTGTTGAAGGAAGTTCGCGACCGGCTCGATTTTCTTTCCGCGGTGGGACTGGATTATTTAAGCCTGGATCGAAGCGCAGCCACCCTCTCAGGTGGCGAAGGCCAGCGCATCCGCCTGGCCTCACAAATCGGATCGAAGCTGCGGGGGGTCTTATACGTGTTGGACGAACCGTCGATCGGCCTGCATCCTCGCGACAATCTGCGGCTGATCAATACCTTGAAGCAGCTTCGCGATCTGGGAAACACGGTGCTGGTCGTCGAGCACGACGAAGAAACCATCCGGAACTCCGACCACGTTATCGATCTGGGACCCGGCGCCGGAACCCACGGCGGATTTTTGGTGGCCGCCGGGACGCCGGATGAAATTTCGAACACTGCGGCTTCCCTCACGGGGCAGTATTTGGCGGGCCTCCAACGAATTCCTCTTCCCAAGACCCGACGAAAACCCAATGGCAAATCCATCAAGATTGTGGGAGCACGCCATCACAATCTCAAGAATCTTGATGTGGAAATCCCCATTGGTTTGATGACGGTGATAACCGGCGTTTCCGGCGCCGGCAAATCGACGCTGATCAACGACGTCCTTTACAAAACCCTGGCGCGCCGGTTGTATCATTCCATTGAAGAAGCCGGAGCGGTCAAGGCCATCATCGGGCTGGAGCACATCGACAAAGTCATTACCATCGACGCCTCGCCCATCGGACGCACCCCTCGCTCCAATCCCGCCACCTACACGGGGCTGTTTACACCCATTCGGCAACTGTATGCCCTGCTGCCCGAGTCGCGTGAACGCGGCTACAAAGCCGGCCGCTTCAGCTTCAACGTCAAGGGCGGACGGTGTGAAGCCTGCCAGGGCGACGGTTTACGCCGCATCGAAATGAATTTCTTGCCGGACGTCTTTGTGACCTGCGATGTGTGCCGCGGGCAACGCTACAACCATGAAACCTTGGCGGTGAAATTCAAGGGCCGGTCTATTTCAGACCTCCTGAATACTACCGTCACCGATGCCATTCCATTGTTAGAGAAGATTCCACAGATCGCTCAGAAACTGACCACGCTGAATGATGTGGGGCTGGGCTATTTGCAGTTGGGACAGTCGGCCACCACGCTTTCGGGAGGCGAGGCGCAACGCATCAAATTGGCGAGAGAACTTTCGCGCCGCCAGACCGGCCGTACCTTGTACATTCTCGACGAACCCACCACGGGACTGCACTTTGACGACGTCAAGAAACTCCTCGCTGTGCTCAATCGCTTGACAGACCTTGGGAACACCGTCATTATCATCGAGCATCATCTCGACGTGATCAAAACCGCCGATTGGATCATCGATCTGGGACCGGAAGGCGGCGAAAAGGGCGGGCGTATAGTCGCTGCCGGCGTTCCTGAGCATATCGCAAGAGTCCAACGGTCCTATACCGGTCAGGCTTTAGCGGAGTTGTTTTCGAATGGAAATCATGCGGTGCCGGTGGAAGAGGCGCGAGCCGCAGAAACCGCCGCCCCATACAACAAAGGGGCATCTTCTTGAGAGGGCGGTCTGAGGCGGACGCCGGTCCGACTCATCCTTGACCTTCCTTTATGACTCATCAGCAATTCATCCACGCATGTGTGGCCGAAAGCACTACCTTGCAACAGAAGTTTGTTGCTTCTAACGCCACACGCTTGGAACGCGTGGCTCTGGAAATGGTGGCCCGATTCAAACGCGGCAGGAAGCTGCTGGTGTTTGGAAACGGAGGTAGCGCCGCCGACGCGCAGCACATGGCGGCCGAATTGGTTGGGCGCTTTTCCCATGAATCACCCCGCACCGCGGCCCTTTCAGCGTTTTCTCTTTCCACAGACACTTCTGCTTTGACGTCACTCAGCAACGATTTTGGATTTGAATGGGTGTTTGCGCGGCAGATCGCCGCTCACGGACAGAAAGACGACATCGCCGTGGCCATCTCCACCAGCGGAAACTCTCCCAACATTTTGAAAGCCGTGGAAGAAGCTCGTGCCCGCGGGATGTGGACGCTGGGTCTCAGCGGTTGCGGCGGCGGGGCCCTGGCCAATGCCGTTCACGAATGTCTTGCGGTTGAATCCAAGTCCACTGCCCGGATTCAAGAAGTGCATGGGCTATTGATCCACGTGTTGTGTGAAATCATCGACCGTGAGATTGTCGCCTCGGAAAAGCCGTAACGCACCACAACGACAGAGCCCCAACGGGGCGAAATAATGTTTAGAAAACTCTTTCACGGTTTGGAGATGATTGGTTTTCGGAAACCACGGTCATTGGTTCAGTGGTAAGACGGAAAAATCCGCTGCACAACCAGTCCCGAAGGGACGGAGTTTAGTAGCCCGGGGCGTCAGCTCCGGGTCGCAACGCACCACAACGACAGAGCCCCAACGGGGCGAAATAATGTTTAGAAAACTCTTTCACGGTTTGGAGATGATTGGTTTTCGGAAACCACGGTCATTGGTTCAGTGGTAAGGCGGAAAAATCCGCTGCACAACCAGTCCCGAAGGGACGGAGTTTAGTAGCCCGGGGCGTCAGCTCCGGGTCGCAACGCACCACAACGACAGAGCCCCAACGAGGCGAAACTCTTCGCGGTAAACGATCCTCCTGGCGCATCATGAAAATAGATTTCACCAAAATTCGCACCTACCCCTTAAGAGAGCGGAAGAGCAAGGTCTCGGTGAAAGATTTCGCCGGCCCGATTACAGGAAGCATGTCGGTTGATCGGTTCATCGCCGCCCTTCCCGACATTCTCGCAACCCACGATTTTCGCGCCATCGTGGAGGCCTGCCGAACGGCCCGCCAGCGAGGCAAACCCATCATTTGGGCGATTGGCGGACACGTCATCAAATGCGGGCTCTCTCCCGTGCTCATCGATCTGATGAAACGCGGATACGTGCAACATCTCGCCATGAATGGCGCCGGTCTGATTCACGACTTTGAGATTTCGATGGTCGGCTCCACCAGCGAGGACGTGGAAGCCTCCCTCGGTCAGGGCGGGTTTGGAATGGCGCGCGAGACCGGCGAGTGGGTCAATCGGGCCATCAATGGGCAGGTGGCGGCAGGATGCGGCTTGGCGGAAGCGGTCGGCAAGAGCCTGGTGGAAGGATTTAACCGCGTTGCCGCAGGCTCGTCCCGCCGGAATGCAAATTCAGGTCCTCGCTTCGATTTTCTGAAGCTCTCTCTGCTCGCGACAGCCTACCGCATGAAGATTCCTGCAACCATTCATCTCGCCATCGGCACCGACATCATTCACAACCATCCGGCCGTGGACGGGCGTTGTTTGGGAGAAGGAGCCCTGCGTGACTATCGAACTTTCGTCGAGAGCGTGGCCGGCTTGAGCGGCGGCGGTGTCTTCTTGAATTTTGGCTCGGCGGTCATCATGCCGGAGGTGTTCTTAAAGGCCGTATCGCTGGTCCGCAACCAAGGCTTGCCGCTTCGCCATTTCACGACTGCCAATTTTGATTTCATCCAGCATTATCGCGGCGTCCAAAACGTGGTGAAGCGGCCCACGCAACGCGGAGCAGGCCGGGGATTCTCAATTACGGGGCATCATGAATTTATGTTGCCTCTATTGGCGGCGGCGTTGACCGGCCGGCTCCCGAATGTCCGGAAAAGGGGCTGACGTTGACTTCTCCGCCCCGCATTCCTCCCCCATCTGTATTGCCTGCGGAAAACAATGACGCGGAGAGCGCCACATCACGAGAACAATGACAGATCCGTATTCCACCCCAAACCCTGAATGGCCGGAGCCGTCTCAACCCAACGTTCCAGACCTCCCCTCCACTCCCGAGGCCCCTCCTCCAAAGCCCGTTTTTTGGACAGGCTGGGATGCTTGGGTGTTGCTCGGCATGGCAGTGGCCGGATCGATTCTTTCCAGCTTTCTCTGCCAGGTCGCCTATCTGATTTTTCGATCGCCTCTCCGCTGGCCGGTTCTGGGGATCGACGAACTCAGCAAGAACCCGTACTTCGTCTTGGCGGTGCAGTTCATCCTCTATATTCTTCTGGTTTCCTTTCTGTTCTTGTTGATTACGCGTAAGTACGGTTTGGATTTCTATTCTTCTCTTCGATTGATCCGACTTCCCTCCCGGGATCTTCGACGTTTCTTCTCCGCCGGAATCCTGGTGGCCTTCGCCGTCATGATATTTTCGACCCTTCTTCCGTCCGCCCGGGAGACGCCTCTGGAAAGGATTTTCGGCCAAGGAAACGCCCTCTATTTCTTCGCTTTCTTTGGAATCGTCATCGCGCCCTTCACCGAAGAACTGATCTTCCGTGGCTTCTTGTTCCCCATATTTGAAAACCGCGGCGGGCGAGGACTTGCGATCATTGTGACGGCACTCATTTTTGCGGGGCTTCACGTGCCGCAATTATGGGGAAGCTGGCCGGCGATTGGTCTCATTCTTTTTGTCGGGTTCGTTCTTTCGGGGATTCGGGCCGCCACCGGCCTGCTGACTCCCAGCTGGATGGTGCATTTGGCTTATAATTCCACGCTGGTGTTGATGGTGATTCTGGCAAAAATTTCCGGCCTTCTCTCTCATTCCGTGCGGTGAACGCTCATGTCTGCGCCTAAAATTCTCACGCTCAATGAATTTCTCCCGGAAAGAAAACGACTGGCGGAGAGCGGGTTGAAGTTGGTCTTCACCAACGGCTGCTTCGATTTGCTGCATCCGGGTCACGTCGAGTATTTGGAAAAAGCCCGGGCGCTGGGAGATCGATTGATTGTCGCTATTAACACCGATGAAAGCGTTCGTAGTGTGAAAGGGCCGAGCCGCCCCATCATTCCTCAAGAGGAGCGTGCCGAAGTGTTGGCGGCGCTGGCTGCAGTTGACTACGTCACTTTTTTTGAGGAAGCCACTCCACAACACATCATTCGGTCCATCCTTCCCGATATTCTGGTCAAAGGCAGCGACTGGGCACTTCATGACATCGTGGGCCGCAAAGAAGTGGAAGCGGCCGGGGGACAGGTCGTTTCCATCGATGTGGTCCCGGGCTACTCCACCAGCGCCATCCTGGATACGGTCCGCTCACGATTCGGATCCAAGAAGTAAATTTCCCCGACTCCTTTTGAGTTTTCCTCCAAGGTGTGGTTGAATGGGCCGTTGGGTAGTGACTCATTTTGAATGGGGTGGCGCACACAGGCGCTCCAGGCATGTGTGCGGAGTCCCCCTGTTGATGTACGCATACATCGGCCGCCGTGGCGGCCGATGTATGCGCCACCCAGAGGTGAAAAAGAGTTCAAAATGAGCCACTACCGGCCGTTGAGCTTGTGAGAGCATGACGCGCTTCGAGGAACTATTCGGCGCGATTGAGGCCGAACCGGAATTTCAGTCACTCCTCGACCGCTTGAAGGCGGTCGAAGTGTGTTCGTGTGCCTTGGAGGGGCTGACGGAGGGCGCCAAAGCCCCGGTGTTGGCATTACTGGGATCACGACTTCATCGTCCCCTGCTGATCATCACTGCCCGTACCCAACCGCTTGAGGAGTTCTCAGCAGCCCTTAATTTCTATTATCGAGAGATCAGCGGTCACAAGGCCCCGCACGGGGCCGCACTGCCGGCTTACGATTGCCGACCTTACGACCGGCTCTCGCCGCATGCCGCCATTGCAGAGCAGCGCGCTCTGGCATTGGCCCTCCTGCGATCCGACCAGGCGAAATTTGTGGTGTGTGCTCCTCCGGTTGCACTTTCGCGGTGGCCGGAACCCGAATTCTTTGACCATCTCTCTTTGAGCATTTACAAAGACCAGCCTCTCAACCCCGACACTCTGAAATCCTGGCTGGCCTCCAGCGGTTATTATTCCTCAGAACCGGTAAGCAGCATTGGCGAGTTCTCTATGCGCGGCGGAATCCTGGATGTCTTCTCGCCTTCCGAATCGGAGCCGCTACGGATTGAATTTCTCGGCGACAACATTGAATCCATTCGCCGGTTTAATGTGGAGAACCAACGCTCTCTCCGGGCCATCGACGCTGCCACCCTGGTGGCGGTTCGCGACATCCCGGCCTCTCCGCAATCCCTCCAACGTTGGGCTGCCGCCGCTGAAAGACATCTTTCACCGGAATTCCGGGCCGCTTGGGCCGATCAAATTGAAGCGGCGGCCGCAGGAGAATCGTTCGCAGGATTCGAATTCGCTCTTCCTTTGGATCGCCCCTTCACGCGTTCTTTGCCGGACCTGCTGAAAAATCCCCTCGTTGTTTTCGAGGAGGAAGAGGCGATTCGCGAAGCGTGGCGCCAAGAGCGCGAAAAACTGGAACAGGAATTTACAGCGAAACAAGAAAGCCTAGAGGCCATTGTTCCCCCCGATGCATTGTATTTCAGCGCCGAGGAAATTCAATCGATTTTCAGGGGCTGTACCCAGTTGCGTCTCAACACGCTGGAAATGGGAGATGCGGTCAAAGCGGTTCACTCGTTTTCACTTCCCACGCAGCCCGTGCGAAGGTTTCGAAATCGCTTTGCACAATTTGTGGCGGAAGAAGCTTCCCTCGAAGCTTCCGGATTTCGGTCGGTGGCCATTGTGCGATCGAACTCCAAAGCGGATATCTTGAAGGATGTATTCCAAGAATATGCTCACGAGGGGCGGACAAAGGCTGGTTGGTCCTTAAAGGAAGACCGTGAAGGTATTGTTCCCCCAAACCGTCCCCAACTGAAAGCGCCCATCCCCGTGCAAATCGGGGAAGTGGACACCGGATTCCTGTTGCCCCGCCAGCGATTTGCTGTTTTTGGAGACCTGGATCTCTTCGAAGAGGTGGAATATCGCTCCTCGCGATCCGCGCGTCCCAAGCGCTCACCCTTCATTTCCGATTTCAGCGACCTGAAAATCGGCGATTTGATGGTGCACGTCGATCACGGCATCGGCAAATTTATGGGCATCAAATCGTTGCAGCTTCAAGAGGCGGCCCAGGAATTCATGGAACTGCATTATCAGGAGGACGCCAAGCTGTACATTCCCCTGGAGCGCCTCGATTGGGTTCAAAAATATTCGGGAGCAGGCGGGCATCGTCCGCCACTCGATAAGCTGGGCGGCGTCACCTGGGAGCGAACCAAATCCCGGGCGCAGAAGCGCATCCGCATTCTGGCCGAGGACCTATTGAAACTCTATGCCCAACGGAAAGTGCACCCCGGTTTTGCCTTCTCACCAGACTCCGAATGGATGCGCGAGTTTGAAGCCGCCTTTGAGTTTACCGAGACGCCGGATCAGGCGCTTTCCATCGACGACGTCAAGCGGGACATGCAGAGCACGAGCCCGATGGACCGGTTGGTCTGCGGCGATGTCGGTTACGGCAAAACCGAAGTCGCCATGCGGGCCGCCTTAAAAGCTGTGGTCGACCATAAGCAAGTGGGCGTGCTGACGCCGACGACGGTCCTGGCGTATCAGCACTACGTAACCTTCAAGCGGCGCTTCGATCCGTTCCCGGTGAACATCGAGATGTTGAGCCGATTTCGCGACAAGAAACAACAAAAGACCATCGTCGAAAATCTGGCCGCCGGGAAGATCGACATCGTGATCGGCACGCACCGGCTTCTCTCCAAGGATGTGCAATTTCTCGATCTGGGTCTGCTGATTGTCGACGAAGAACAGCGCTTCGGCGTGGGCCACAAGGAAAAGCTCAAGCAGTTGACGCAGTCGGTGGATTGCCTGACGTTGACCGCTACGCCCATTCCGCGGACTCTGCAAATGTCGTTAATGGGCGTGCGCGACATGAGCCTCATTGAAACGCCCCCGAAAGACCGCTTGGCCATCCAAACCGTCGTGACCAAGTTCGATGTGGCGCTCATTCAGACCTCCATTGAGCACGAGCTGGACCGTGGCGGGCAGGTATATCTGGTTCACAATCGCGTGGAATCGATTTACTCCATTGCCGCATTGGTGGCGCGCCAAGTCCCGCGGGCGCGCATCGCCGTGGCCCACGGGCAGATGAGCGAACATGAACTGGAGCAGGTGATGCTCAAGTTCATGCGCCACGAATTTGATGTGCTCGTGGCCACGACGCTCATCGAAAACGGGCTCGATATCCCGCTGGTCAACACCTTGATCGTCAACCGCGCCGACAAGTTCGGCTTGGCCCAACTGTATCAACTGCGCGGGCGAGTGGGCCGATCCAATCGCCGGGCCTATGCGTATCTGCTCGTTCCTCCGGACCAGGGACTGACACCGATTGCCCGCAGACGCTTGAATGCTTTGAAGGAATTCACGGACTTGGGTTCCGGTTTTCGGGTTGCCGCACTGGACTTGGAACTGCGCGGAGCCGGCACGCTGTTGGGGGCACAACAACACGGTTTCTTGAACTCCGTCGGATTTGACACCTATTGTCAATTGCTGGAACGCACCATTCAGGAATTGAAGGGGGAAGAGCTTCCGCCGGAAACGCGCTGCAGCATCAATTTGCGGGTGGACATCAAGATTCCCGGAAGCTTCATTACCGACGAAAACCTGCGCCTGGTCACTTACAAACGCATTTCAAACATCCGATCCGACGGGGATGCTCTCCGCCTCCGTGAGGAGCTGCGCGATCGCTTTGGTGAATTACCTGAAGGCGTACAAAACTTGCTGGCTTATGCCCAATTAAAATTTCTCGCAGAATCACTGCAGGTCAAGATCATCGAGCGCGACAAGTCCGTGGTTTACATTCAGTTTCATCCTCAGACCCAAACGGCGCCCGAGAGCCTGGTCCGGCTCGTGGAACATGATCCCGAAGTCAGTTTCACGCCGGCCGGCTGGTTGAAAATTCAATTGCAACAAACTGTTCCGTCTTACATCTTGGCGCGCACACGCCAGGTCCTTGAGGAACTCCATGCTCCCGCACCGATCGCCTGATCCCGGAGACAGACCTTCCATGAAGAGAGTGGCCGCTTCTCTGGCACTGGGTTTAAGCCTTTGGGTGGCCGGATGTGGGGAAGCGCCAACGGCTCCCGGCCCATCGACCCCACTCCCGCCTCAAACAGTCATCGCCCGCATTGGCGATGAAAATTATACCCACGGCCAGTTCCGGGAATTTCTTGCAGAACGATTTCCGGAATCTTCCAATCCCATCCCCTCCAACAACAAAGTGCTCAGTGCCCTGCTGGACGAAGCCCTTAATGACCGTCTGGTGCTTAAAGAAGCCGTTCGACAAGGAATTACCGTGAGCGCCAAGGAAGTTCAGGAATATCTCCAAAATACTTCTCTGACAAGCCCCAAGAGCGAAATACATCCCGGTTCGACGCCTCCATCTACACCCGAGCAGCGGGCTCGTGACATCCTTCTGACCGAAAAGTATCTGAACCTGCTGCTGGCTACCGTTCCTCCCATTTCCAAGGCCGATGAACGCCGCTACTACGAGACTCATGGCGCTGAATTTCAAGAGCCGGAGCGGTATCACATCGAAGAAATTCTGGTCAAAAATGAACCTCTGGCAGAGGCCGTTCTGCAAATGCTGGCCAAACGAAAATCCTTCGAGTCACTGGCTCAAAAGTACTCGGAAAATTCCATGGCCAAGCGGGGAGGCGATCTGGGATGGTTCGCGCGCGGCGAGTTGCCCGAACAACTGGAGAAGGCCGTGTGGGGTCTGAAGCCGGGAGCCCACTCTCAAATTGTGAAAACCGATTATGGTTTCCACATTTTCAAAGTGAAAGAAATACGGGCCGGATATCAACTCTCATTCGATGCCGCTCGTCCTGGAATCCAAACGGCATTGGGGCAAGAGCATAAGAATGAGATCCTGGCTCAGACCATCGAAAGGCTCCGTAAAGAAACTCCCCCAACGATTGAGGTTCAAAAGCTTGATTTCAAGTACATCTCTGAGAAGTGAGTGGTCAGTGACGAGAGAGCAGTGACGAGTGGTTAGTGGCGAGTGGCGAGTGATAAGTGACAAGTGGCCAGCACAACGGGAAAAGATACGAAGAGTTTGTCTTATCGTATTGTCGGTCCGCTCTTTAACATTCCCCACAAAGTCTTCTTGTCACTAATCACTTGTCACTTATCACTCGCCACTGCTCTCGGCCCCACCACCACCGTGATGGCCCCTTCCGGATGCAAGTATTTTTGGGCGACGCGGGATATTTCCTCGACAGTCACCGCCTCAATGAGCTGCGGATATCGTTCAGGATAATCAAATCCCAGACCATATCGTTCCGCCTGAATCAAGAAATGGGCAATCTGAGAGGTGGTTTGAAAATGGAATACAAAACTGCCCGTCAGATAGCGTTGGGCGCTCCGCAACTCCTCTGGAAGAACCGGCTCACTAACCATCGTTCGCATTTCTCGAAAAATTCCCTCGATGGCCCGCCGGCGATTTTCCGGAGAGGTGCCGATATAGGCCACAAATCGCCCGGGATCGAGCCCGGCGGAGTTCGTGATGTTGGCATAAGCGGAGTACGCCAGGCCCTGTTCATCCCGCAGGTGTTTAGGAACTCGCGAAGTCATTCCTGGAGCGCTCCCTAAAATCACATCCATCACATTCAAGGCATAAAAATCGGGATTATTGCGGCGAATGCCCAGATGGCCCACAAAGATGTTCACCTGTTCCTTGGGCATTTCAACGAAACGTTCCTGCGGCCGGGTTTGAGGTTGGAGTTCTGGAATTTCGGGCAGAACGATGGAGGCGTCTTCCCACGATCCAAAGCGAGCTTCCAGTTTTTTCAGAATTTCCTCGGCTCTGAAGTCGCCCACCAGTGCCAGGCGACAATTGCGTGGAACGAAGAATCTGCGATGAAAGTCCATCACGGCTTCACGCGTCAACTGCGCAACCGTCCCCGGGTACCCGATCGCCGGGCGATGCAGGGGATGATTTTCGTAAAGCAACTCGTTCAAATTCCAATCCAGCACCGTTCGGGGCCGGTCCTGGGCGCTTTGGATTTGGGAGAGCATTTTTTCTCGTTCCAAAGCCACCCGATCAGGAGAGAAAGATGGGCGCAACGCCACGTCGGCCACCAGATCCAGCATCAAATCGACATCCTTGGACAGCGTCGAGGCTGAAATGATCGCCCCTTCCGTTCCCGACCCGGAGTCTAAAGACCCGCCCACCGACTCGATGAGGTCGGCAATCTCCTCCGAACTCCGCGCCGTGGTTCCCTCCGTCAGCAGGCGGGCGGTCAAAGAGGCTAATCCCGCGGTGGCGTCCACATCAAAGCGCGAGCCCGCCAGCACGGCGGCTTCCAATGATACGCAACCCACATGACGGCGCTCGCACACCAACAACATCATGCCGTTCGGCAAAACCGTCTTCAGAACGCTTTGAGGAGAAAACGCCAGGGAAGGAGCAGCGGATGTCGGTGATTTGGATTTCATGAAGAAACTCAATTTAATTTCCGAGCAGCAATCGACCCACGGTGCGGTTGTCTGTGGTGAGAAACTTTTGCGCCGAGGCCTGAACCTGTTCTCGAGTGACCTCCCGAGTGCGCTCTGCATACGTCTCGTAGTACTCGAAACCCATCAGCAATTCGGCATGACCGATCTGAATGGCTTCCTGGAGCGGGCGTTCACGTCCAAACTCAAAACCCGCTTCAACCATGTTCTGGGTTTTTTGGAGATCGGCCGGCAAAAGGGGCTCTTGGGTCAGACGCGTCACTTCTTGAGTCACGGCTTGTTCCACTTCTTCCACCGATTTACCGGGAACCACCTCCGCGCGAATCTCAAACAGAGTCGGATCAATCGTTTCCGAAAATTCCGCGGAAACATTCACAGCCGTGCGATCCTGCTCGATGAGACGCCGGTACAAGCGCGAAGAACGCCCTCCGGCCAACGCCAGCGCCCCCAAGCGCAAGGCAAAGCTCTCCTGGTTCGAAGCCGCAGGAGCATGGTAGGCCACATGCAACCGCTCGAGTTGAGTGGGATGTTTAAGAATCGCCTGCCGCTCGCCTCGTTGGGGAGGTTCCACCACGTGGACGGGGGGAGCCGGTGGACCGGCGGGGATGGATCCAAACTTTGATTCCACCCAATTCACAACACGGTCCGTTTGAATTCCACCCACCAGGACCAGGATGGCGTTGTTGGGATGATAAAACTTCCGGTAATAGGCCTGCATTTCATCGCGCGTGGCCCGTTCCAAATCTTCGATCCAACCCACCACGGGATGATGGTAGGGGTGCATTTTAAAAGCCATGGCGTGGACTTCTTGTTCCAATGCCCCCCAGGGGGAATCCAGGTTGATTTTCAATTCCTCAATGACCACCTGCTTCTCGTGCTGGTACTCCACTTCAGGGAACTGGGTGTCCACCATACGATCGGACTCGATATCCAGCGCCACCTCGAATCGATCCGCCGAAAAATCGAAGTAGTAGGCAGTGCAATCTTCGCTGGTAAACGCATTGTTGGTACCGCCGCTGCTCAGGGTAATCTGATCAATGCTGCCTTTCGGATACTTTCGGGTCCCTTTGAACAACATGTGTTCGAGAAAATGAGATTTTCCGGTCTGGCCCGGCTCTTCATTACGCGAGCCGACGCGATAAAAAATCACAGTGGAGACGATCGGACATCCCGGAATCTCCTTGGTCAGCAGGGTCAACCCATTGGTCAGCTGACTCTTGACCACCGAATTGGGGTGGGGTTCTTTGCCGGGGTTTCGGGCGGCAGACGGCTGTGTCTCGGAGAAGGTCCTCATCGGAAGACATCGATTGGAAACGAAAACGTCCCATTTGTCAAATGGGTTCGGATAACACGCGGACAGCACGTGCTTCCCGGGGCGGTCGATCAGGTCTTTTCTGCCCATCGAAATCGATTGTCTACGCCCAAAATTTTCCTTTACTTTCCTGGAAGTGAAAGGAGTAGAATCAGCGCCGTCATCGGTTTTGCTTGGAGGCTTCCCCGGGACCGTGATCCGAAGTTGGCGCAGACCGACGCCGGACACCATGCCTGCCTGATACTTGGAATCCGAGCGGTTCAATCCTCTGTTGTCCTCTCCTGGGAAAGAAAAGCAGAAACCTTTTGTGTGGCTTCCCATTAATCTTTTTTTGGGGGATACGTCATGGCCTCCCTTTTTGGTTTTCACCTTTCCTCAGTTCTACGGTTTTCCTTGAGCCTTGCAACTTGCATCTTTCTTTCGTCGCCACCCTGTCCCGTTTTGGCCCAGGACCCTCTCTGGAGCTCGCACCGCCCTCGATCCGACGCGACACACGACCCCTTCGATGATATCAAGATCCGACCTCAGTCTCATGGTCCGCATTCTAGGTCTAATAATCCCGGCTTTCTCTTCGTTCAAAACGTTCCCCCGGAAGCCGAAAAACTCTTTAAGAGTGCGGTGCGGTTGATCCAGCAGCACGATCTTGAGGGAGCGACGCGGTCGGTTCAACAGGCCATCGAAATTTATCCCAAGTATTTTCTGGCCTGCCAAATGTTGGGGGCCCTTCAATTGGAGACCGGCCACACCGAAGACGGCTTGAACTCACTCAAACGCGCCACTGAAATCAATCCCAACGGATATTACGCCTTTCACCTTCAGGGAAGCGCGCAATTGATGTTGGGGAAATTGGATGACTCCTTGAATTCTCTTCAGAAAGCCGTGGCGCTCAATCCCAAATCTCATCCTTCGCACCTGTTGCTGGGATTTGCGTTTGTGAAGAAAAGGCTCTTCAAGGAAGCGGAAGGCCCGCTTCAAAAAGCTTACTCCTTGGGCGGGGACCTGGCGATCGAAGCGCAACGGTATCTCGCGGTGGTTCACGATCAACTGGGGCGCCGCGAGGATGCCCGTGCTGCCTTAGCCCTTTACTTGAAGCATGCTCCCAAAGAAGCCGACAAGGAACAGATCAAGGGATTGATCCTCAAGGTGTCGAAGGATCCCGGTGACGGGGAATTGCTTCGGATGGAGGATGTTCAATAAACCGAGGCGCCGTCAAAGAAGCGAATCATCGATGGAGGCCGGTTTGGATTCAGGCGGAGCGACCGCTTTGGGTCGGGCCGTGGCACCGCGGCAAAAATCAATCAGGGCCTGGCGCGAGCCTTTGAAGAAAATACGCGCCAGAATGTCGAGCGCCGTCTCCGCCAAAGCTTCGCGACCGTGAACGGCGGAATAATAAAACGCTTTCCCGGATTTCCGCTGCTTCAGCATCCCCTTTCTCTCCAAACGCGACAACACTGTCATGATGGTGGTATAAGCCAGAGGATGGTCGTTTTGATACTTCTGGCGGACCTCGGCCACACTCGCCTCGCCCGACTCCCAGATGATTTTCATGAGTTCAAGTTCCTGGATCGTCAGAAACAGGGCATGTTCCCTGCGGCGCCGGTCTTTGGTGGGAAGCGGCTTCAGTTTCTGTCGCGAGGGAGACGTGTGGTTTGGGGCCATGCTCATCCCGCCGTGCTGAACGAGGGTATTTGATTTTACGGCTTGACGGAACTCTCTTCCGTTACCGCTTCGGGTTGCGCCTCGGCCGCGGGCTCTGCCGAAGCAGGCGCGGCGGTCTTCTTCGGACCGCGATAAATCGGACGTTGCAGGATGGGGCTGAAACCGGTCCAATCCCCTTTCACTGCGGAATCATGCGCGATGAGCCACTGCATGGCCTGAACCTTGGAATCCAAATCATCCAATTTATGAAGCAGCAGGGCTTCCACCGTCATCGGAAGCTTCGGCGACCCGAAGGCATATTCGCCGTGATGGCTGATGATGAGGTGGGCGATTTGGGTCTTCAATTCCGGCGGAAAATCCGGATGTCGGGCAATGATTGCGTTGATCATCTCCAACTCCAAAATCATGTGACCCAGCAATTGCCCTTCGGTCGTGTACCCGAAACCGCGTTCATAGGAGAGTTCGTAGATCTTTCCGATGTCATGCAGAATGGCGCCTGTCATCAACAAGTCCACTTGGAGGTTCGCATAATTCTGGGTCACCAGCCGGACCAATCGGCACAGGGACACAATGTGCTCCAGCAGGCCGCCCAAAAAGGCGTGATGCATGGACTTGGCGGCCGGGGCGCGCTTCAGCCGGCGCATGACCTCTTCGTCGAACAGCAGCTCCTCCATGACACGCCGCAAGGGGGCATTTTCAAACCCCGCCACAACCTCCAGCAACTCTTGATACATCAAATCGACGTCTTTCTCGGTCGCCGGGAAAAAATCGGCAAAATCGATTTCCTGTTCCTCCACGCGGCGCAATTTGTGGATGGTCAGCTGCCGCCGGTTGCGATAGATTTGAAGCAGCCCTTTGACCCGAATGAAATCCTCTTTGTCGAACAACGGCGCAAACTCCTCCACGTTGTCCCACATCTTGGCATCCAGCTCGCCTGTCTTGTCCGACAACACCAGCGAGAGATAGGGCTCTCCGCTCTTCTTGGCGCGTAGTTCCTTGGACCGGACCAGAAAAGTTTCCGTGATGACGGCGTTGGCCGGCAAATCGTTTACGTATTTTTCCTTCATATCAGGCATCCCCTCCGCCGCGGGGGTGTTTTTAATGGGGGCGTCCCTTTATTTTCCTGGAGGGTCGGATCGACCCCGCTCTTAATCCAAAGACGAAAACTCCCCGGACGGGGAATTATGCTCTTCGGTTCGAGGGGATTCGCTGAGGATACGGAATATTTCAACCTCTTCAAAAATCCGGCGCCGCCTCTCCGCCGGCGAGGCCAACTGCGGCGGAAGCCTCAGCACCTCCACTTCGATCCAACGATGATTCCGCGGCATCCGAATGCGGTCACCGCATCCCACCGGCCGACCGGCTCTCGCAACCAACCCGTTCACACGAACGGCGCCGCGGTCACATAACCACTTCGCCAGGCTCCGACGCCGAACCAACCCGCTCCATTTCAAGAACAAGTCCAGCCGTCCGGTCGAGTGGGGAGATGTTTCGGCGGGTTTCACAAAAACAATTTTATTTGCTGGCGAGCGCCGGTGCACCGCTATCCTGATATCCGGGCTTTATTTCCACAAACGCATCTTCCCGCGCCCGCGTCAGAAAATCCCGCAGAGCCGGTCCCATGGCCTGCATATAAAGAATGTTGGAAATTTGATCCGTAACCCGCTCCACGGGTTGAAGGCCGGACTCGTGCCGATCTTCCAGCTTGATGATCTTATAACCGAACTTGGTGGAAATGGGCTCGCTCACTTCGTTGCGTTTCAGCGAAAAGGCTACATCGGCAATCTCCTTCAGCAGCAGATGGCGCTGGATATAGTCTTGCTCGCCCCCGTCCTTGGCGGTGGGGCCGTCGGAGTATTTCTTGGCCAGATCCGAAAAGTTCTCGCCCTTGCGGGCCCGGGCAGCGACATCGGCGGCCTTCTTGGCAGCTTCTTGCTTCTCGGTGTCGCTTTTTCCTTCGGTGGATATGAGAATTTCCCGAAAACGCACTTCTTCCGGCCGCTCAAATTCATTCTTGTGGGTTTGGTAATACTTATTGATTTCATCCTGAGTGACCTGGACGTTGCGACCCACCTCCTGCCGAATGACGGCCTGCGTGAACAGCTGATTCCGCAGGTTGTTCTTGAAATCCTCAAAATTCACTCCCTGCTGCGCGGCCATCTGCTCCAAGTCGTCCAGCGTTTTGAGGTTGTTCTTCTGGCGAATGTCGTCGAGTTGCTTGATCAAATCGTTTTCAACGCTGATCCCGGCATCCTTGGCACGTTGAATCAGGAGGAGCTGATCGATCAGATCCCGCAGCACATTCTTTTCCTTCAAAGCGTACTGCCGCTCCAAATCCGCTCCCGAGAAATCCTGGCCCAACTCCTGGCGAAGCTGTTTGGCGCTTCGGTCGAAGTCCGAGCGGGTTATGATGTCATCGTTGACCCGCGCCACAATCTCTTCCACCGTTTGTTGCGCCGCCAACGAAATCGTCAAAAACGGAAAAACGAGAAAAAAGAGGTAATGTTTCTTCATTTCAACTTACCTTTTCAATTATTGAACGCAAGGGCATGGGTGCCAGGGAGCATTATACGCTGCTCCAAAGGCTTGTCAAACGAGCGAAATGAAGGGCAGTGTCCTAATTTGAAATCTTGACTCATGGATTTTCATTGCAAATTCTCGACGATCTTTTTCAGCGATTGGCGAATCCATTCAGACAAGGAGAGCTTGGCCTTTCGGGCGGCTTTCTTGAAAGCGATCCGTTCGTGATGTTGCAATCTGACAGGCGTAATTTTCCCCCTCACTTGATGCTTTGGTAAAAACGGCCGCCCTACTTTACGCTTTTTAGTCCGCATCGTTTTCTTGCTCCCTGTACTGACTGGCAATGAAGGGTAGTGACTCATTTTGAATGGGGTGGCGCACACATGCGCTCCAGGCATGTGTGCGGAGTCCCCCTTGTTGATGTACGCACACATCGTCCGCCACGGCGGCCGATGTATGCGCCACCCAGAGGTGAAAAAGAATTCAAAATGAGTCACTACCAAATGAAGTGCCAGACCCGCATGTTTCTTCTCGAGGTATAAGGGGGGACCACTCAAAAAACGGTCGGCGCTATGAGTTGTTTTCAGGATTGTGTCGTGGGAAAAAATACGTAGGTCAGTACCTCAAGAAACAGTCCGGAAAAAATCGAGCCCTGCTATCTTCCCGACCTGGCCACACGCAGAGGGATTTCGCCCAGATAGGAATTGGTGTAGGCAGCATTCCAAAGTCCATTGTAGTGGCTTCCAGTAGACGCAAGCCCATTGGCAAAGAAACCGCCGTTGACATCGGGCACATTCGGCGAACCGCCTCCCCTTCCGGTAAAAATGGTGCCATTGGGAGCGTAGACGACGCCTTGAATCTGAGCCGCGCCGCTGAATGTGACCGAACCGGTGATGTAATAGATTCCGTAGACCGTCGTATTCCCATTCACAGTGAAGTTCCCATTGATATAAACAATGTAAGGCACTCCCGTGCTCGGATCGGGTGGAGTTCCGGTAGGAGCGATCTTCCAAAATTGCGGGGGAAGCGCAACTGAGTCGTCGACGCTGGTGGAATAACTGAAATCGGCATTCAATTGCATCACCTTCTGAAGATCGGCTCCGTCAGAAAACGAACAATTGGGAACCACTCCGTTATTGGCATCGGAGGTTCCCGGCCACACCGCCGGGCCCGCTGGGTCCACGACACCTGAAGCGATATAGGATGTCGGGACATTGTTGCTTAGACTGGCCGGGTCCACACAGGAGGTCATGGCATGGGGCGGAAAGGCGTGGCTAAAATCCCGCAAGTCGACCATCCCACTGGCGGTTTGTTGACTCTTCACATTGACACTACTCAATGTGGCTGTCGATACAATCCGGTAGCGATGCACCGTCATGCTGCCCCCATCGATAAACCGGCCCAAATAATTAATGCGGACGGTGTAGCTGCCCGATCCGACCTGAACCGGGGCGTTGATCAATGAACTGCCGGTTCCCAACGTGACCGGGCAATTCGGTGCCGTGCTGTCGGAAAAGAAACACTTCGTGACATCGATGGGAAAACTCCCCAGGTAGAGTGTCGGATTAAAATAGCTCCGGGGCGAAGTGGCGAGGGCTTTGATGGCTTCTTCTTCGCCGGCCTCGGCAATGTA
>JAQUPQ010000009.1 GCA_028716525.1 Terriglobia bacterium
GTGGAACCGGTTGTTCCGATCTCATGACGGGAGCCAGCACGGCGCAACTGGGAGGGACCGATTGCACAAACTCTCCCTGCGACAACTACTCATTGACGATTGTCTCAGCCAACACTGGCGACGTCGTGGATATCGCCATCACTTGGACGAATCCTGCCAATGACTTTGACTTGTATGTCTACGACTCCAAGGGGAACCTGGTTGGATCGTCAACGGGTGGAGCCCCAGAAACGGAAGAGAAGGTTACGATTGCCGCCATCCCGGGAACTTACACGGTCACTACGCTGGAGTTTACAGTGGTTGCAAGCAACTACACGGGAACCGTGAACTTGCATGCCGCCCCGGCCACAATCATTCCGGCATTCGTCACGGGCGGCGTTACGTTCAGTCCCAATGTAACCATCAAAGCCCCTGTGGCGGATCGCGATGGAGAGCCCAGTGACCGTGTGGACTTCCTCGGGAATGCCTACACCTCGGGAATTCGAGGCGTTCCCGCGGGCGTGGATCTGTGGTGGTTCGATCTCAATCCGTCGTCTTCGACCTTTGATCCGCAGTTGCGGAATCCGGCTTATCGCGGTCAACCCGATTCTTTTCCGGAATCCTCGGTCCTCGATGTCGGTGCGGATGGTGGCGGCGATGTGGATTTGGCTGTCGGTTTTCAACCTCCCAGCATTACGACGAATGGAATACCTAATCTGACGGTGACAAGCTTGGTTGCTGCCAATGTGTCGTCGGCACGCTCTCAGGATACGGGTCTTACGTTTGAAAAGGATCCCAATGCTTCAACCATTCCCTCCGATGACCGTCAATGGGTGGAGGCCTTGGGTGGCGATGTGGTCTTCCTGAGTTATCGGGCACCCGTTCCTGCGACCGCCCTCTTTGTTGGAACTTCCACGGATGGCGGGCTGACTTATCCAACCACCTCTATTGTCAGCACGGGTGGAAGCACCCCGGGCTATATATCCGTGGATCAGCAAAACCAGATCGTTTATGTCGGTCACCACAACAGCTCCGCGATGTTTGTGAGTGCTGCGAAATTTGATTCCAACAATCCTCAGCTTCCGATGACCTTTTCGACGACCACCGTGGACAGCACCACCAGTCACGGCCATTTGTTCGATGTTGTGAAGGTCGGCCATGACGGCACCGTGTATGGGTTGTGGTCCAACGATCAAAATGTGTATCTCTCCTATTCTTTGGATCATGGGCGAACTTGGAGCAACAAAATCCAGGTGAATAATCCCAACTTCGTGGTCAACGACCGTTTCGGAAATCCCCAAACAGTCAAGACCAACATCTTCCCCTGGATGGAAGCCGGCAGCGCGGGTCGTGTGGATATTGTTTGGTTTGGCACAACCGAGTCGACCAACGATGACAATGCCGATTGGAACGTGTTTTTCGCACAATCCCTGAACGCCAACACCTCTTCTCCCACGTTCCGCCAAGTGAAGGCCAGCGACCATTTCATTCATGCCGGAAATATCAGCGAGGGAGGTCTCACCGGGACCGCCAACCGAAACCTTGCGGATTACTTCCAAGTGGCCTTGGACCCGCAAGGCGGGGCGTTCATCTCGTTTTCCGACGATCACAATGACTTTAGCGGCAACGTCTATGTGACACGGCAGTTGAGCGGGCCGAGCGCGTTCTCTGCGGCCAATGGAAACGGCACGGTGGCCACGGTGAAGCCGGCGCCGATCCCGACTCAGGATCCGTCAGCTCCACAGGTTACGGACTTTGTTCATGATGCGGAAGCGTCGTTGTTGGGGCCTATCAACACCGACAGTCCGTATGACATCGCTTCCATCCGCTACGGTTGTGAAACGACAGTGGACGGGAACACTCTGATCACGGCGGCTATGAAAGTGTCTAACCTGAGCACGGTGCCGCCCCAAGCCAATTGGCGAATCAGCTTCACGGCCAATGCATTGGCTGGACTGGCGGACCGGGGAGATCAGTTCTTCCTGCAAGCCAGCACAGAAACTCAGACCCCCAGTTTCACTTATGGAACGGCCGTGCGCAATTCTGATGGCAGCACCACCTATACGACGCGCGGCAGTGCAGATGTGGGATTCTTTGATACCACCACGAATACGGTGAATATCAAAGTAAATACCCAGGCGCTCAACATGTTTGCGAGCAAGCCCCTCGTAGCCGGGAGTTCCTTTATTGGGCTTCGGGGACGCGTGTTCTCGCTTCCGGTCTCCGTTCCTGCGGTGGGCACCATTCCGGTGATTCAAGACATCACTCGCGGCGGCTCCATTCCCATCGGAAGTCCGCTTCAAGGAGACTCCACGGCGGGGATCGGCGAGACTTCCTTCAGCATTTCGCAGTGCGCGGGAGCCACCACCAATCCGCCGCCACCGCCTCCCCCGAGTGGCGAGCAAGAAGACACGGGAATTTCCGGCTCCGGGAGTATCAGTCCCAATGGCCAGGATGAGAAATTCGATTTCGAGGCTGACAATGTTCCCTCCGGTCATGTCCAATACCAGGATAAGGCCAATAACATTGATCTGGTCAGCACATCCATGAGCTTCTTCCAGAGTTCGGGAGCCAATTGTATTTCCTTTGGAGGAACCGCGCGTGTCAACGGCAGCGCCGGACATCTCTTCACCATCAACGCTTGCGATAATGGAGAGCCGGGTACGGGAACTGATTCGTTCTCTATTTCGATCGACAACAGCTACTCGCGGTCCGGAACATTGACCAAGGGGAACATCGAGTTTCAAGACAAGTGAAGAGCTCCTAGTTGCTCTGGTTGCCGGTCCGAGGTGATCCTCGGGCCGGCTTTTTTGTTCATGAGATTCAATGCGCACGGACAGGCTCTGATTTGCCGCGGTCGCACCTCGCAAGGCGGGGGCATAAAAATTGACAGGATATTCAAACATCCAAGGTTTCTAAACTCGAGGCAATTCGTCATGGGGCGATGTCGCACTCAGGAGCATGAAAACAAATGATTCGGTCTTTGGACCACCGTTCACCGCAGAGACGCTGAGGTCGCCGAGACTGCGCAGAGAACCTTCCGGATGTTTTCTGAGCAAAAGACTATCCCCGGCACCTGACACCCGGCACCCGACACCTTTTTTCAGAGCAGAAGGATTGAAGGAAAAAAGAGCCGGGATGACGCGGGGTCTTCAGCAAATTCTGGGAAGTTGCTCGCCACTGAGCATGTCAATGACGCGCGTGGCGCCAATGCGGCTTTTCATGGTCACAAGTCCGAGTGCAGTGGACGGTGAAGCGGACGCAGATTTCACCTCGCCAATGATGTTGGCAGATGCTCCTAGAGTGTGTTGTCGCATGACTTTCAGGGCTCGTTCGGCATCCTGTGGCGCCACAAAAGTGACAAGCCGTCCTTCGTTGGCCACATACAACGGATCAAAACCAAGAATCTCGCATGCTCCGCGCACTTGTTCGTCGACGGGGATGGAAGCTTCCTCGATTTCAATTGTTCTTCCGGAAGCCTCGGCAATCTCTACCAAGGCGCTCCCTAAGCCGCCCCGTGTGAGGTCGCGCAGGCAGTGAATTTCCACTCCTCCCGTGATCAAAGCTTGTACCAAGCCGACCAAGGGAGCGCAGTCGCTTTCAATCGTGGTTTCAAATTCCAATCCTTCACGCGCCGCCATGATGGCAATGCCATGCC
Source organism: Terriglobia bacterium (assembly GCA_028716525.1). GTDB lineage: Bacteria > Acidobacteriota > Terriglobia > JAIQFV01 > JAIQFV01 > JAQUPQ01. The sequence continues at coordinate 3,638 of JAQUPQ010000009.1, forward strand.
GTCCGATATCGCCGCTGAGGAGCACGGCATCGCCCGGGCGAACATTTTGCGGAGTAATGCTCAGAGAGTGTTCGATGATTCCAATTCCCGAGGTGTTGATAAAAACCCCGTCGCCTTTGCCGCGGTCGACCACCTTGGTATCGCCTGTGACAATTTGAACTCCGGCCTCTTTCGCGGCCTGTTGCATGGCCTGAGCAATCCGCCACAACACGTTCATCTCCAGTCCTTCTTCAAGAATGAAGCCTGCACTCAGATACAGAGGTTGTGCACCGCTCATAGCCAAATCGTTGACCGTTCCGTTGATCGCGAGTGTTCCAATGTTTCCGCCGGGGAAAAAGAGCGGATGAACAACGTAAGAATCTGTCGTAAAAGCCAGCCGTGGCCTTTCTCCGGAGGTGAAATGGGCGAAGACAATGACGGCCGAGTCATGGCGAGTTTCCAGAATGGGGTTGTGAAGAGCCGCCATGAACATTTTTTCAATCAGCTGGTGCATCAGCTTGCCCCCGCCGCCGTGGGCCAGAAGAACATAAGGATATTCGGTAAGGGAAATAGGGCAGGAAGAGGAGAAGTCAGTGTTCATGGTTTTATCCGGTTTGTTGCTCCAAAATGCGCAGGAACGTTTTATTGAACCCCCTCAGGGTTCGGATCCAGACTTGCTCCACGACCGAGGGCTGCCAAGAGCGCAACCCTGGGCTATTGAAGACGTCCCCTTCAGGGACGAGCCGCGATTTGGTTCAATCCCATCCAGCCAAACTCGGCTCCTCGACTACGATCACTTATCATGAGTAACTTCCTAAAAATAAATTGATTGTATTCTGCGAATTCTCTGCGCCCTCTGCGTCTCGGCGGTGAATAGGCCCGAGTGAGCGAACCATATTCATGTGCTGCGTTGCTCTGATCCGTCGGAGCTTGGGCGGTTGGACGCCATCCTCCGGTATCGAAAATACGCCGCGCAGGCGCCTTCCGAAGAAACCATGGGGGCGCCGAGAGGGCGTTCCGGTGTGCATCTCGTACCGAAAACCAAGCATTCATGCGGCTTCTTGACGCCTTGCAGCACCAGCCCGGCAATGCAATCGAGCGAATCGGCAACGGTCCATTCGGTTACGCCGAATACCTTCTCGGCGTCGTAGGCGGCATATTTTTGCCGCAATCGCAAACCGCTCCGCGCAATTTCTCCAATGCCCCGCCAGGCTCGCGGAACAACTTCAAACACCTCCTGAATAATCTCTTGGGCCGGCTCGTTTCCGGCGGGCCGCACAGCTCGAGTGTATTGGTTCTCCACTTGCGCACGCCCTTCCTCCAATTGTTTGACGCAGAGAAGAACGCCTTGCAATATGTCGAGCGGTTCGAAGCCCGTTACGACGATGGGGACGTGGTACTTCCGCGCCAGCGGTTCGTATTCGTGAATTCCCATCACTGTGCACACATGTCCTGCCGCCAAAAAACCTTGGACGCGATTGCCGGGAGACGACAAAATCGCTTCCATCGCCGGCGGCACCAACACATGAGAAACCAGCATAGAAAAGTTATTCAGTCCTTGTTCGTGAGCTTGGAGGACGGCCATGGCGTTGGCTGGAGCCGTGGTTTCAAAGCCCACCGCAAAGAAAACCACGCTTTTGTTTGGATTTTGTTGTGCTATTTTCAAGCAGTCGAGCGGCGAATACACCATACGGATATCGGCGCCCTGGGCTTTGACAGACAGCAAATTCGCGGGTTTGGTTCCATCCCCGACTTGCGCGGGTACACGGAGCATGTCGCCAAAAGAGCAAAGAATGGTGTTGGGACGACCGGCAATTTCAATGGCTTTCTGAATCATTTCGGCGGGAGTTACGCACACCGGGCATCCCGGGCCATGGACTAAAGTCACGTTCGACGGCAAAAACTCGTCGATTCCAAATTTGATGATGGAATGCGTTTGACCTCCGCACACCTCCATCAAGGTCCAAGGTCGGGTGGTGAGTCGACGAAGGGATCGAGCCATCGCTTGGACAGCCTCGCCGTCACGATATTCATCCAAAAACTTCATGCGATGCCTCCAACCATGGCCAGGCATTTCAGCAAGACATCAGGTTTCCTGCAGTTCCTTCAATTCGTCCATCTCCGCCAGATACTCAAAAATCTGGTTGGCGGCCTGTTCATCGATGATGCCGATCGCAAACCCGACGTGAACCAGGAGGAAGTCTCCAACTTTGGCTTCGGGAACGCAGGCCAAGTTGACCTGTTTGATAATTCCGCCGAAACTGACTCTTCCTGTGCGAATGAGCGGCGCGTTGTTGTCGATGCTTTTGAGCTGCCCTGGAACGGCTAAACACATACAAGTTTCTCTTTTCGAATTTGATGCAAGGCCACGGCCATTTGGCCCAAGGCGATTCCACCGTCATTGGGTGGGACTCGTTGATGCCAGTAAGGCTGAAATCCCTCTGCTCGCAACCGTCCCACTGCTTGTTCCATTAACACCCGATTTTGAAAACAGCCGCCGCTCAGCACGACGCGAGGTCGCTTGGCGCGTTGGGCTGCGGCTACAATCATCTCAGCAAGAGTCTGATGAAATCGCGCAGCCACGGCTTCAACCGTAGCGTGGGGAATTTCCTTCAGAATGTTTTTGATCATCGGTTCCCAATCCAACCAGTACTCGGGCAGGGCGTCTGAATCAGCTGCACGATGGGGAGGACGCGAAATAGAACCGCCGTGCTGCGGATCAAGGAACCGGAAAGGATAGGCGTTTGCCGGTTCCTTTTCGTCGACCCGAAACTCCAGGTCCATGGCGGCTTGACCTTCGAAGCTGATGCGCTGACGCACATCCAACAGGGAAGCGACTGCGTCAAACAATCGGCCGGCGCTTGTTGTGACCGGGCAGTTCACATTCTGTGAAAGCATCTGTCCTATCAGATGCCGGTCTGGGGGTGAAAAACTCCCAATTGGAACGAGATGTTCGTGCTTAAGAACATCTTCATGAAAGATTTCCCACAACAATCCAAAAGCGGTGCGACGAGGTTCCTTGATCGCGGCCGTACCTCCGGGCAGTCGAAACGGGCGTAGAGACCCCACGCGTCGAAAGCCCCCGTTCTCGACCAAAAGAAATTCTCCGCCCCAGATCGTGCCGTCTTGACCCCACCCGGTGCCGTCCCAAGCTACCCCCAAGACCGGACCTTCAATTTGGTTTTCAGCCATACAGGCGGCGACGTGCGCGAAATGATGCTGAACGGCCAGAGGTTGGGACGTGTTCTTCTTTGCGAATTGAGTGGAAAGATAATCGGGGTGGGGGTCGGATGCGATGCGCTCTGCAGAAATCCCATAGAGTCTTTGAAGGTCACTCACCACGGTTTGAAACGTTTCGAGCGACTCGGCCGTTTCCAAATCTCCAATGTGCTGGCTGAGGAAGACATTGCCATCACCTGAAGTAACGGCCACAGTGTTTTTCAAATGGCCGCCAACCGCCAGAATCGGGGTGCGGGGTTCCGAATCGTTATTCCGGGGACCATCAGACGCATGTTCCTTCGAGGTTTCTGAAAGGATTCGAACGGGCAGTGGCGCATATCCGCGGCTTCGGCGCAACACGAGTTCGCGCTCCAGCACCACGCGGACGACGGAATCATCGGCGTGCCGTACGATGGGCCTGTCATGAATCAAGAAGAAGTCCGCAATGTCATGCAATCGGTGCACGGCTTCTTGTTCGTCAATGCAGAGGGGTTCGTCGGAGAGATTTCCGCTGGTGGCCACGATGGGGAATTGAACCTCATGCATCAGGAGATGATGAAGCGGTGTATAAGGCAGCATGACGCCAAAGTACGGATTCCGGGGTGCCACTGAAGGAGCAACAGGATATTTTGTCGAGCGCGGGTCGGATGTCTTGCGCTTCAGCAAAACAATGGGCGACTCGGGTGACTGCAGCAGCCTTTGCTCGAGCGGTGAGACCGTGCACAATTCCAGGATCGAAGCCAGATCAGGAAACATCAGTGCCAGCGGTTTCTCTTCGCGGTGCTTTCGCCGGCGCAGTCGTTCGATGGCCTCGTGATTGCATGCGTCAGTCAGTAACTGAAATCCTCCCAACCCTTTCAAGGCCACAATGCGACCTTCACGAATGGCTTGGACGGCACTCTCCAAGGCTTGGTGGTGCGAAGAGAGGGGTTCTCCCCGGGCACCCCAAAATTCCAAATGAGGACCGCACAAGGTGCAGGCATTCGGTTGAGCATGGAAGCGTCGGTCATGAGGGTCGTCATACTCACGCCGGCATTGCTCACACATCCGGAATCGTTTCATGGAGGTGTTTTCGCGGTCGTAGGGCAGCGATTCGATCAGTGTGAATCGAGGACCGCACTGGGTGCAGTTAGTGAAAGGGTAGCGGTAGCGGCGGTTGGAGGGATCGAAAATTTCTCGGCGACACTCGTCGCAGGTGGCAATATCTGGAAGTATGAGCGCCTGCTTCGCCCCTTCCTGAGCGCTGGCGCGGATGCGGAATTCGGAGAAACCCAGGAGGTCCAGGTAAGAAAATTCCAAGCTTTGAATGGAAGCCAGCGGGGGTTTGTCCTTTTCAATTCTCAACAGAAAAGATTCGAGCGCCGATCTTTCACCCTCGGCTTCAATGAAGACCCCTTGGGCAGAATTTGACACTCCACCCGCCAACCGGAGATCGGTGGCAAGGCGGTAAATAAAGGGTCGGAAGCCGACGCCTTGGACCGCACCCCGAATGATGACCTGTAATCGTTCTTTCATGGGTGCACAGGTACTTTTTGAGCCAGCCAGTCACACCATTGGGAGATCCCGGCTCGAGTCGTGCAGGAAGTCTCAAATATTTTCAGCGACGGATTGATCTGGAGCGCATTTTGCTTCAGGTCTTCGAGATGGCAATTTACATACGGCAGAAGATCCACCTTGTTGATCACGAGGGCCCCGGAGTTTCGAAACATGGCCGGATATTTCAAAGGCTTGTCGTCTCCTTCGGTGGTGCTCATGAGGACGACCTTCATGGTCTCTCCGAGATCGTAGTTGGCCGGACAAACCAGATTGCCGACGTTTTCGATGATCAACAGATCGACGCTTTTCAAATCAAAATTGGTAAGGGCGTTTTTGACCAGATTAGCTTCGAGATGGCATCCGCCATTAGTCACAATCTGAACTACTGGGATGTGATATCGCGCCAAACGCTGCGCGTCGTAATCTGTCTGCACATCGCCTTCAATGACGGCGAGTCTCTTCTTGGACCCGAGGTGTTCGATCGTCCGCTCCAAAAGGCTGGTTTTGCCGGAGCCCGGCGAGCTGACCATGTTGACGACGAAAAGACGATGACCGGAAAAAAGCTCGCGGTTTTGTGCGGCGAGGGTATCGTTTTTCTCAAGAACCTTACGCTCAATGGTGATGACGCTCATGCAACCTCAACTTTCTCGTCGGCCAATTCCACTTCCACCACTTGCAACTCTCGCCCCGAAAGCACCTCCAAATCCGAAGAGCTGCAAGAGGGACATGCAAAGACATAGTCCTCCACCCGGAAATCGTTTCCGCAGGTCTTGCAATTGGCCATGACGGGAACGGATTCAATCTCAAGCTTCGCGCCGCCCATCGTTGTGTCGGAGATAAGCACACTGAAGCAGAATTCCAGCGAATCAGTGACCACACCGGCCATCTCTCCTATTTTCAGGCGGACACATTTCACCGGCGGGGCAGGTTCAGGCGGGAGGCTTTGCTGGACGATCTCAAGAATATTTTGCGCGATGGAGAGCTCGTGCATGGCGGATCGTTCTCAGACGGGTAATTTAGCCCGTTGGAGAGGACCAAGCAATGGATATTTTGGAGTGCGGCTTTTGGGGTGCGCCGGCAATCCCGTCCTGCCCTGCGGGAGGAGCGAAGCCTCTGTCGGTTGTCACATTGAAAGAGAGCACGGAAAAACAGGAGTGTCGAAGCAAGAAGTAGGAAGCCGCCATCCAGAGCGCCGCCGAAGGCGGCGCACTCCAAGATTGGTAGCCCCGCCCGTTCTTTAGGGCGGGGGTAGTTAGACCCAAATCGCACCAATACCTCCCTCTCACCCAAGGCGGGCATCGAGAGCTGCCACTCTCAGAACGTGTCCTGCCGCGACAAGCCAACCACGCTTGGGGGTGCCGCATCTCCTTTTGACGTCGCGAAGAAATCCTTCGGCCCTCTGAGCGATAGTCCCGAGCGTTAGCTGTGCGAGAGAAGACTTTTTCGGATGAAGTCCCGAAGGGACGATGTTTAGTAGCCCGGAGCGCCAGCTCCGGGAAATGATCGGTCATCCGCGTTGAGCCCCGCAGGGGCGACGTTCTTCATTTCGTCCAAAGTAAGGGCTCAAGGAAGGGCAGACTGAATATGAATATGCGATAGAGACGACTCACTTGGTACTGCCACAAAGACAATGTCGCCCCCTCCGGGCTGGAATGAATGCGTCCTGTTTTCTGAGGATCGTCATGAAGGAAGAGAGGTAAGAAGGAGAAGGACAACTAATGTCAAAAAATACGCTGCCCCATCCAAAGCTCCGACTCGTCGGAGCACTCCCAAAGCTGGACTCCCATCTGATTACCCCGACGTCTTCCTGCTGTTTGATTCGAAGATTTCTGTCCGGATTAGAGTGATAGTCTTCTGAACGGCTCCTTCGACGGCCTGACAAATACCGGCGCCGAGATCGAAGCACTCTCCCTCAATCCCAAAGAGAATCAGCTGTTTGGGAAGCTTGCCGAGAGCGCGAGACAATTCAATAGCGTGAGCGATACCGAAGTCGTGCGTCGATCCAGACCGTAGCATGGAGTGGGGCAGGACTTCGTGGAGCAAATCAAAACGCCGAACGCTTCCCGGCGGCGATCCGGAGGACATGGCGTCAACAAGGATGACGCGTTTTTCCTTTTTCCACATTTCGATAAGGTCACCGGCATCACCGCTGCTTTCAACGACGAGATGGCGATTATTTGACAGACGCATCATGCGTCGAGCCACGACCAGGCCGGCCCCATCGTCTCCCCGGTCCATATTTCCGACCCCAATGACAAGCCATTGCTTGGTCCCCAGGGCGGGTTTTCCGGAGCGTTGAGTTAAAGAAGGCTTTTTCATTGCTGATAGGAGTCTATCGCGGTAATTGGGGTCATGACAAATGCGGCCATGGGCGCATTAAAATCTCTCCTTGTAAACGCCAGGTCCACGCTGTAGAATCGTGCCGCTTTAATGGTGATCGACAGCCCCTGAACGAGCGACCCGCAGAACAAGTTGTCATGCCAACCTCCTGTTGAATTCAGTTGATCGCCTAGAGGAGGACAAATGTTTCGCCGACCGACCGGCCTCGGTGTTCTTGCCATTCTTCTTTTTTCTTCCAGTTTCATCAGTTTTGCACAGGCCGTTCCACATTTTATTTTGAGTGGAACCACCACGTTGATTCGTCAGCATGGACAAGCGGAGGTGTTGGGTGACCTCACCTTGACGTGTACTGTCGCGGGAACATTCCCGGCCAGTTCTTCGTTTGCTGTTTTCTATTCACCCATTTTCTCCATTGTGAACGCGGCCGATGTGACAAACTCCTTCGTCGTCACCAGTGGTGTGCCGCAAGATGCCCGCGTGGGCTATGTTGAAAGTGAAGGTTCATCCGGCATCACGATCGGGAACGCCACTCTGGGCGTGGGAGATGCCACCAGTCTCAACATCCGAATCTCCGGCAGCGCTGCCGTCGGCGACATCATCCGCGTCTTGGGCATTCGCGTGAATGTGGGTGAGACGCAGGATCCTGTCCGGACTCAAGTGCAGGCTTTTGTTTTTGGCAATCCGCCCAATGCGTTTCAAATCGACAACACCAATACGTTTCCGGTAGCCTTTACCCAGGATGAAATGACGGTCGGCATTGTGGATGCCAATCCCATTGCCGTTTGCTTTCCGGGTTCCAGTGGAACCGGATTTGTCAACGTCACGGAAGTATTTGCGGGGGCCTTTTCGTCGGCCGCTGATGAAAACGATCTTCAACACAAACCTTCCTCGCCCTCGGCAAAGGCAGCCAGCTTCGGAACTCAAGTGAAGATCACGATCATAAATTTGTTGCCGGGAGTGAGGGTCTCGGTGAACCCCACGGTTGTCGGCACCGACGGAATTTTGAAACTGAACTTGGCCGGCGGTTCACCCTCAAGTTTTACGGACACTTCGACATCCAATCCCATTACGGTGACCTTCGTCTACGAGGTTGTCGCGGATGACCCTCTCAACATTGAACAGGCACGAATTCCCCTCACTTTCACGAATGTTGCGGTTCCCTATCCGCCTGTGTTGGGGAACATGTTTGCCAAGGTTATGCTGGGACCTAACGCCGGGGTTCAATTCAAATCGACCATTCCCTCCACGGACATTCTCAGTTTTGCCAACGTCCCGATCTTAGGCGACGACCCGCCGAACCTCGTGCTGGAGCCCTTTGCCCCGACCATCCTGCGTCGGACTGAATCGGGCGGCACACATCATGAACGTTTGAGTGGTCCTGCTCCATTGACGCCCAACAATTAGCGCATTCCACGGAGTGCTCCTGAAGATCGGCACTCCGGCCATCGCCCGTGAAGTTCCTTAGGGAATTTCGGAGGAGTCTGGATCCGGGCCCCTGTTTAAAGACCTCTATTCACTCTTCGGGGTTTTCTACAACAGACAACTTCAGAAAGTGCGTGGCGCAGGAAATGCAGGGATCGTAATTTCGGATTGCCTGCTCACAACGCCAGGTGAGTTGTTCCTTGGGGAGGGCCAGGTTTTTTTGGACGAAGTGCAGGAGATCATTCTCCATGGTTTTTTGATTCTGCGAGGTGGGTGGAACTATTTTTGCGTTCAGGATGATGCCGTTGGAATCGAGATCGTAGCGATGGTACAAGATGCCCCGCGGGGCTTCGGTGCATCCGTAGCCCGTGCCCGGACCAACCCGAATGTCGCTAGCCGCGCGTGCCGGTGGCTCATAGTGCTCGATTATGCCTAAGGATTCATCGCAGGCGTGCAGAGTTTCAATTGCTCGAACCATGATGCTCTTGAACGGGTTCCGGCACGGCGGTTCGATTTTCGCGTTTTTGGCGGCCTTCTTGGCGGCAGCGCAAAGTCGGTCGAAATTCAGATTGAATCGGGCCAACGGTCCGACAAAGTATTGGCCCCGATCCTTGAGAGTGGAATGCAGGGCATGAGAATGGGGAACCTGTTCTTCCACGAAATAGTTTTCGTAGTCTTGCGCCTCGATATTCAGCCCCGAAGTTGAAACCAACCGGCCGTCCAAAATGGCATACTCTTCCGGGTGTTGCAGCGCTACATATTCATACGGCATTTCGAAATCGGGAAAATGAAGCTGGGAAGTCCAGTGGACCGCCTCGATGGAAAAGTCGCGCGCCCAGCTCAGTTCGGAGATCAGGGATTGAAGCCGGGCTCGGGTCAGGACTTTGAAAAATCCGCCCACACGAACATTGATGGGATGAATTTCGCGGCCCCCGAGGAGATTGATGATGCTGTTTCCTATCTTTTTGAGTCGAAGCGCTTTCTCCACCAGCGGGCCATGATCCTTGGCCATGGCCAAGGCATCCGGGAGTCCCAGGAAATCCGGAGCGTGAAGCAAAAAGATATGGAGGGCGTGGCTTTCAATCCACTCTCCGAAATACAGGAGGCGGCGAAGCTCGCGGATCGAGCGTTCGACTTGAACTCCCATCAAGTTTTCCATGGCGTTGATGGAGCTCATCTGGTAGGCCACGGGGCAGATTCCGCAGATGCGCGCCGTGATGTCGGGCGCCTCGTTGAATTTCCGGCCTCGGAGAAAGGCCTCGAAAAACCGCGGCGGCTCGAAGATGTTGAGCCGGGCCTCGGTGACTTGGCCTCCTTGGATCTTGACCATCAGGCCGCCTTCACCTTCCACGCGGGCCAGGAAATTCACAGAAATTGATTTTCCCTGTCTCTTTTTCATGATCTGGTCTTCGGTGATCTTGAACTGACCATCGGCCTTCGCAGGCGTTTGAATTGCCTTCTCCTCATTTTTCGCGGGCCTCGCTTTCTCTTCGGAAGGCTTCGGCATAAGCATTGAATCCGCGATACGCCCGGCAAATATCCGCGTTCATCATTCCATGGGACGACCACCACTGGCTAAGCGAATGGGTATTGGGAGTCTCCTTGGGGCCGAAACATCCGTAGCAGGAGCGGCGATAAGAAGGGCACAGCGCCCCGCATCCCGCTTGCGTCACCGGGCCGAGACAATGCGCCCCCGCATTCCCCATGACACAGACCGTTCCTTGGCGTTTGCACTCGATGCAGACACTGTGCGGAGGGGTGTTCGGTTTGCGGCCATTCAAAAAGGCGCTCAACACTTCCACCAGCTGCCGTTTGTTGATCGGACAGCCGCGGAGCTGGAAGTCCACAAAAACATGGTCGGCAATGGGTGTGGACTTATTGAGAACCTGAATGGTTTCCGGAGAGGCATAGACCAGTGGGATGTACTGATTTACATCGGCAAAATTCCTCAGCGCCTGAATGCCTCCCGAGGTGGCGCAAGCTCCAATCGTCACTAAAAACTTGGAGGCCCGACGTACTTTGTGAATGCGCTCGGCGTCGTGGGGCGTGGTGATGGATCCTTCCACCAGTGAAAGATCGTAGGGTCCGCGGACGACCGCACGGGAAGCCTCGGGAAAGTTGGCAATCTCGATCACTTCGGCCACCTGGAGCAGTTCATCTTCGCAATCCAGCAGGCTCAGTTGGCAGCCGTCGCAGGAGGCGAACTTCCAAACCGCCAGCTTCGGTCTTCGTGTTGATGGCATTTCAAATCTCCCGCAGAGGGATCAAATCTTGAACCTGATCGTAGCGAAACACCGGACCATCCTTGCACACGTAGTAAGGACCGAACTGGCAGTGCCCGCACAGCCCAATTCCGCATTTCATGTTGCGTTCCATGGAGATGTAAATTCGGTTCTTCGAAATCCCGCGCTTGGACAGTTCCATGACAGTAAATCGCATCATCACCTCGGGCCCGCACACCAGGGCCACGGCCTGGGAGGGATCAAAAGGGGCTTTGGGGATCAACGTGGTGACCACACCCACATTGCCCTGCCAATCACCGTGGGCCCGATCCACCGTGACGAAAGCCTCTAATCCCAATTGCGTTCTCCATTGTTGCAGTTCGTGAGTAAAAAGAATTTCGTCGGGCGTGCGGGCGCCATAAAGCAGCACAACGCGTCCTCTCTGATCACGCTGCGACAGGAGTTGGTAAATCATCGGACGCAAGGGAGCCAGGCCGATGCCCCCCGCCACGATGATGACTTCTCGGGCCGACACCTCATTCACGGGCCAGCTCGCTCCGAAGGGGCCGCGAATTCCCAGGACATCACCCCGCCGCAATCGCCTCATGGCTTTGGTGACGGCCCCGACGGCCCGAGTGGTATGGAAGAGAGCGTTAGGACGGTTGGGATCGCCGCTGATGGAGATGGGCACCTCGCCGACCCCGAAGACGTATACCATGTTGAATTGCCCCGGCAGAAACTGGAAGCCGTCGGAAGGGCCGCGGGAGCGCAACTCCAGCGTAAAGGTGTCGCGCGTTTCCTGTCGCACCCGATGGACCTCGAACAGCGCAGGGCGCATGGGATCAGTGCCCGGTGCGTTCCTCAATTTCAGTCCCTCAGATTCCGTTGCCATATAAATCCAGGAGTTGAAGCCGTGTGGCGGCCAAGCGTTCTTCGATGATATGCGAAAAGCGTTTCATCAGCTCGTAACCCAGGTGATAATCCTTTTCACACTTGCCGCGCAGGCATTTGCCATCCAACGCAATGGCCCGGGTCACCTCCACAGCGCGCGCGTCAAAGTGCCACTGGTAGGGAGGAATGAGCCACGACCACCCCAGGATTTCCCCGGCGCCGACCGTTTGAATGATGACCGGGCCTTTTGTTGCGGAATGAATCTCGACGGCCACATGGCCATCCCGAATGATGAAAAACTCGTTGGCTTCCTGGCCTTCGCGAAAAAGATATTTGCCGGGATCAAAACGAACGTTTTTGGCGCATCCCACCACCAAATCCAGGTGCTCGGCGGAAAGGTCCCTTAAGAACGGATGTTCTTCCAAGAGAGGTTTCAGAGTTTCCATCGTCCTCCTCCTTACTTCATCCCGGGGGTTGAAGTGGAGTTGCTTTCAAGGATGGCAGCAGTTTCTTCGGTGAGGTCGATGCCCACCGGACACCAGGTGATGCACCTTCCGCACCCCACACAGCCGAAAGTTCCGAATTGGTCGACCCAAGTGGCCAGCTTATGGATCAGCCATTGCCGATAACGCGATTTTGCTGAACTCCGGATGCTGCCCCCGTGGATGTAAGAAAAATCGGTAGTGAAACACGAATCCCATTTGCGCCAGCGTTCTGCCCGCACGCCGGAAAGATCGGTGACGTCCTCCATCGTGTTGCAGAAGCAGGTAGGACAGACCATCGTGCAGTTGCCACAATTTAAACAACGCTCTGCGGTTTCTTCCCAGCGCGGGTGGTCATAGCTCCGATAAAGCTGTTTCTTGAGGTCGGAGGTGTCGAGCCGACGCCCCATGCGGGTGCGGGCATCGTTTAACATCGTTTCAACTCTTTCGAGGTCGGTCGAAGATGCCTCCTCCTGAGGAATCTTGGCGGCGATCGTGCGACCGCTCTCGCTTCCGGCTTGACCCACGAAGAAGTGTCGACCTTCATCCTCGATTTCGGTCAAAACGAGATCAAATCCTTCATCCACTTGCGGTCCGCACTTCATCGACTCGCAGAAACACGTCCCGCCCGGTGAAGTGCAATTCACAGCAATCACCAGAAGTTGAGAGCGCCTCAAGGCGTATGACGAGTCGGGCAGTGGGCCCGCTTTGAACACTTTGTCCAAAATCGCGAGGGCATGCAGATCGCATGCCCGCACTCCCACAAAGGCAAGTTTGCCGGCTTCCTGGACTTTCTCCATTATTTCAAATCCGTGGCCGTTTCGAGAGGCGGTCCATAAACAGACCGAAGGAGGATGCAAATACTGCTTGAGTGAGTGCGGGCCGGATGCGAAATGGAAAAATTCGGGTCGGCTATGGCGCGCCAGTCGGTAGGATCCTCCGGATTGTTCATCAGTCCATCCCACGGGCAAATCCGCAGTAGAATTCAATTCCCCAAGGACGATCGCGTCATCGTTGACCGTCGGGCCAATAATTTTGTAGGCTTGCTCGTGCAAGACGACAAATAGACTCTCGAGATCTTCGGGTTTGAACCGGAAGGGAGGACCCCATTCGGAGGGACGCGGCGTCATAACACTTAGCCTCTGCGGTCCATTATAGATTTTTTCGTCGACCCGCTATAGCGAATTTTCTTTTTTTGACCTAACCGCGCCGTTACGTCAACGTAACGGCGGTTTCCACCAGATCAGAGGAAGATTTAGTCGTCAGTCTTCTCATAGTCTAGGCGGCCTGTCATATCAGGGTGTGAGGGATTCAGTGCGGTGATAAATGCGGCGGATTTATGAGATCAAGGCGTTCATAAACTACTTCCTGAAGATCGCAGGAAGATTCTGGAAGTAAGCCTCAGCAGGATCACACCGGGCACTGCGATCAATGGAACTTCATCAGCGAATGGCCCGATGATGGAACAAGTCAGGGCCCCTGAAGCTCGACGACGCGTTTATCAAAATCGGCGTCGGCTTCGGAAAGTATGAAGAAGTAGTTGCCCAGGATGAAGTACGAGTCAGCGTCGGGAGGGCACACCTTGATGTGGGTCGCATAGACACCCGGTTTAATGAGCCGCAGAACAATCTGGCTGGGATACCGGCCTTCTAGCTCGACCAAGGCGCCTTCTTTGATGACTTCCATGGCTCCTCACAGGACAACAGTCATGCAGAATGTACCTGATTCGTAAGAAGTTGAAAATCGATTTTCACTGATGTGATGGATTGGCGAAAGGATAGCTTCATGAAAAATCAGAACAGCGCCAACAGACTCCGGCCCGTTGAAGTATTGGCGGCTGTCTCACTGCTGGTTGTTCCGATAATTCTTACAGCTCAAGCACGATCGAATCCGATGAATCAGAATCCTTCGCCCATGGTCGACACGATCCGGCCACACCGGCGCATCGAGAAGAGGGATGATCCGGGGAAACGATTCACGCTTTCGACAGGCACGCTTTTTCTTTCATCGAAATTCCGCGCGCGCCCCCGAGTTCCATTGATTATTCATTTCCACGGAGCGCCCTGGCTTTTGGAACATTTTGTTGCCGAAACCATCCCCCAGGCGGCATTGATTACCGTGCAGTTGGGCTCCGGATCATCGATCTATGAAAAGGCGTTTTCAAATGAGGCGGTGTTCGAAACCATGCTCTCTGAAGCTCTGGCTCATATTCAACAACAGACCAGCGCCCGGGTGGAATGGAAGTCCATTACTCTGACCTCCTTCAGCGCCGGTTACGGGGCGGTCCGGGCGATTTTGAGCAATGAAGTCTCGCGTCGGCATATCGATGCGATCTTTCTGGCCGATTCACTTCATACCTCCTACGTTCCCGAAGGCAGTCCGTCCAAGATGTCTGAACTGCCGTTGGAGCCTTTTGCCGTTTTTGCGGAGGACGCCCTTCAGGGACGCAAAGCCATGTGGATGACCCATTCGGAAGTTTATCCGGGAACTTTTGCCAGCACTACGGAAACGGCCGATTTTATACTCTCCCGCTTAGGCCTTCAAAGAACACCCGTCTTGCGGCGCGGGCCCATTGGAATGCAAGAGTTAAGCCGCGCATCGGCGGGGAACTTTTATCTGACCAGTTTTGCGGGAAATTCGGCCCCCGATCATATGGATCATCTCTATGCTTTCGGTGAGTGGCTCAGAGAGATGAAAAAAGTGATAAAGTAGTCGACAACCTCGACGGACCTTCCGGCCCTCGCTAAGGGAAGGGTATGTTGGTCCTCGAGTTGATGTTTACATCTCTACATGAGAATTGGGGGCGCGATGGCTGGACCTGCGAATTTTGAACGATTGTTGAGAGTCGCGATTGCGGAGGCGTTTGAAGGCCTCGCGGAGGGTGGCATACCCATCGGGGCAGCGGTGTTCGACCACGATGGAAACCTTTTGGGCGCCGGTCACAACCGTCGTATTCAAGACGGCGATCCCTCGACCCATGCCGAGACCGACGCCTTTCGCCGCGCCGGTCGGCAGCGATCTTACGTCGATAAAATCATGGTCACCACGTTGGCGCCGTGCTGGTATTGCAGCGGTTTGATTCTCCAGTTCAAATTCAGCCGCGTGGTTATCGGAGAGTCTGTCAATTTCCGCGGCGGCATCGATTGGTTGCGGGAACACGGCGTGGAGGTGATTGATCTGGAGTCTCAAGAGTGCGCCAAGGTGTTAAGCGATTATATTAAAGCCAATCCGGAAATCTGGAATGAAGACATCGGCGAAGAGTAAACGGAAATTATCCTTTTCATTGGATCAACCACGGCCCCGCAGTATTCCTCACCGCTATCAATGGATTCTCGACAGCCTGAGTGACCAGCCCTCTTTTCTACAAAAGCGCATGTTCGGCTCCCTGGCTTGCTATCTCGACGGCAAGTTGGTACTGGCGCTGACGGGCCAAAATAAAGAACCCTGGTATGGGATTCTTGTGGCCACGGAGCGGCAAAACCACAAATCGTTGATGGCAGAATTTCCATCCTTGAAGCCTCATCCCATCCTGGGGAAATGGCTCTATCTTCCCGAGTCCACGGGAACGTTTGAAGAAACGGCGAACCGGCTGGTGGAAAGAATTTTGGAGCGGGATCCGCGAATCGGCGTCGAAACGCGAGGCCGTGGTCGATTTGGATAGCGGTACCACGGCGTCCGTTCCCGATGCGGATCGAATGCCACTCCGTGGCTTTGATTCATTTTCGTTCCATCTGGCGGATGTAAATAAACAGTCCGAAATTCAGGCCGAGGCACACCCCGCTCACCACAGCAGCCGGAATGATGGCTGATTCATCTCCCCCCAAGTAGGCATTCATCGTCGCCACCAGGAGCCACAATTGGACCACCACCAGGACCAGCACGATGCACAAAATGCCATAAATAATGGTGGTCTTTTGTTCCCGACTAAATTGTGATTTCATAAGGCGCCTTCTCGCGTTCCTACCCGGTTGTCACTCCACTTTTCCCTGCGACGGGGATGTGAGTCAGGTCAAACAGTCCGTATTTCTATCCCGGTGGCATAGACCATTCCATTTTTGACCTGCAGCTGAATCCGGTTCAGAGGCCGGCGCGGGGGCCCGGCGACAGGGCGTCCGCTCATCAGGTCGAAATGACCTTCATGACAGGGACAATAAAATTCATTTTGCTTGGTTCGAGGAACCACCGCGCACGACAGATGCGTGCACTTCTGGCTGAATGCAATCAAGGTGTGCTCATCAGGACGAAGCAAGAGGCAGCCATCATGCTCGCGGGGATAACTGAATTCTAGAATTCCACCGACCGGCACTCGTTCCAGAGGAGCAACAGCCTGCACCGGCAATTCACCGCGTCTTCTTCGAATGAAATTCTGAACCACAATCCAAAGCTGACCCGCGGCAAAGGCCAGGCTGGTGAGCACCAGGAACTTTGTAAAATCACGTCGGGCGACGAAGTTGTCGAGAGGCCAATCGATGGGAAAATCGCGACGCCAGCGCGGCTGTTCCGACAGGGGGCGCCCGTTGGGAGGAACAGTGTATGTGTCTCGTGGCTCGGGCATGATCATTTCCCTCCTGTAAACGGTTCCTCGAGGATATTGAAGAAAATATCCTGGCCGATGGCCTGAGCGTTCAAAGAGGAGGTGACATCAACGTACTCAACGGCCGGAGTTTTTGGGGCCATGACCCGGACCTGGGTGGTGATGGTTTGGTCGCCGAATTGAAATCTGTTGACCGGGACAGAGTTGGGCCGAAGTCTCTCAATCTCATCTTCGGTTCCATAAAAGAGAGCCTGGCTCGGGCAGACCGTCGCACACATGGGTTTCTTTCCGACCGAGGTGCGGTCATAGCACATGTCGCATTTCATCATGAGTTCCAGGTCCGTGGCCATTTTGGGAACTCCGAACGGGCATGCCAGAACGCAGTTGTTACATGCGATGCAGCGCGGCTTACGGGCCGCCTGAACCACTCCATCGGCGGTGCGTTTGATGGCATCGGCCGGGCACACCTCAGCGCACGTGGGCGAATCACAGTGCATGCACACGACGGGGGCCGTTTGAACCGAGTGCGGTCGATCCAAGTATTCCAGATGAATCATGGAATGCCCCTTGTGAGATTCGCATTCTCCGCAGGCCTGCACGCACGATTGGCAGCCGATGCACCGCGAGGCATCGATGTAAAATCCCAGGTGAGCTGGTTTTGCCATGACTGAATTTTTCAACCGCTCGATCGGTCGGACGCTGTGTTCATGAGCCGGTCGATGGCGTCTTCCGCAAGCGCACGGCGCACACTTTGAACTCCGGAATCCTGGAAATGGGATCCTGTGCCGAGATGGTCAGCTGGTTCACGCTCTGCGAGCCGGCCCAATGGTACGGAATGAAAATGGTGTCAGGACGAATGGTCGTGACGACTTGAGCCCGCAGCGTCAGTTGTCCGCGGCGCGACTCCACGGTGGTCCAATCGCCGTCGGCGATTCCCAGGCGCGAGGCCAAACGGGGATGCATTTCAACACGAGGCTCCGGATATTGGTCCACCAGGGGGCCAATGCGCCGCGTTTGTGTTCCCGAGAGATATTGACTGACCACCCGCCCGGTGGTGAGGATGACCGGATAGTCCTCATCCGTCGTTTCGGCGGACGGGGTGTAGGTGGCCACGTTGAATCGCGCCTTGCCGTCGGCGAAATAAAAAGGTCCCGCGCCTTGAGCCACGGGATTCCATGATCCCGGTTCAAAAAGCCGCGGCGTCCCCGTGTGTTTTTCGTCGGGGCAGGGCCAGAACACGCCGTTTTGTTTTTCGATCTTTTCATAGGTGATTCCCGAGTAGTCGGCGATCCCTCCTCGTGAGGCCCGGCGCAATTCCTCAAAGATTTCTCGTGGCGACTGAAAACTGAAACCGCGCTCGCATCCCAAACGGTGGGCCAGGTCCTGAACAATTTTCCAGTCGGGGCGTGCATCGCCGGGGCAATCCACGGCCTTGTTGATCTTGATGACGCGGCCTTCCAATTGGGTCACCGTTCCTTCATCCTCTTCCTGCAGGGCGCTCGGCAAAACCACATCGGCGTGATGGGCTGTCTCGTTGAGAAAGAAATCAACGGCGGCGTAGAACTCCACTTTGTCGAGGGCCCGGCGGATGAAATTGTTATCGGGGAGCGATACCATGGGGTTAAAGCAGATGGAGAGCAGCCCTCGAATCTCTCCGCGATCGATCTTTCGGAAAATTTCATAGGCATCCGCGCCGGCATGGGGCAATTCCCGGGGATCGATTCCCCAAACTTGTGCCACCTCGGCGCGATGCGCCGGGTTGTTCAACTCACGATAGCCGGGCAGCTGGTCGCACTTTTGACCATGCTCGCGGGCCCCTTGGCCGTTGGCCTGTCCCGTGATGGTTCCGTAGCCGCAGCCTGGGCGGCCGATCCGCCCGGAAGCCAACACCAGATTAATGGCGCCCAGAACATTCTGGACACCGTGGCTGTGATGCTCGATGCCCCGGGCGTGCATGAGAAAACTTGTTTTCGCACGGCCCCACCATTCCGCCGCTTGTCGGATGCCGCGTTCGGAAACGCCGGTGACGGCGGCGGTCTTCTCGGGCGTCCAAGCCTTCACGCTCTCCGCCACGTCGTTGAAACCCGCGGTGTGGGAGTTGATGAATTCGTGATCGAGCCAATCATTCTCGATCATCAAATGAAGAACTCCGTTGAACAAGGCGACATCGCTTCCGGGTTTGATCGGCAGAAACAAATCGCAAGTGCGGGCAATCGGGGTGATGCGGGGGTCGATGACAATGACTTTGGCGCCGAATTCACGCGCCTGCCAGATGTAGTTGGTTGTGATGGGCGCGCACTCCGCCACGTTGGCTCCCGAAATCCAAATCACTTCCGCTTTTAAGATGTCGCTCCAGGGATTCGCGGCTCGATCGACGCCGAAGGCTTTCTTGTTTCCCGCGCCGGCGCTCACCATGCACAGACGCCCGTTGTAATCAATGTTGGCAGTCTTCAAGGCCATATGGGCAAACTTGCCGATCAAATAGGCCTTTTCGTTGGTGAGACTGGCGCCGCTCAAAAGCGCGAAGGCGTCGGGCCCGTAAGCCGATTGAATGCGTTGGATCTCAGACGCCACGCGTTCGATGGCTCTTTCGTAGGGCAGGGGACGAAAGCCGCCGGGCGACCGGGGATCCCGTTCATAGCAGGATAAAAGCCGATCCGGATGCGACCCTTGCAAATATCGTTTTACTCCCTTGGGACAGAGCATTCCCTGATTGAACGGAAAATCTTCGCGGGGTTCGAAACCGAACACCTGATTGTCTTTCACCTTGAGCCGGATGCCGCATTGCTGGCCACAAAAACAACAGTGGGTATCGACAATTCGATCGGGCTCGACGCCGGTGGTCAGGCGCAATCCTTCGGAGTATGCGAGGTGCGGACCAAAACGCTCAAGGATGGCCGTGCAATCAACGGGTAGGAGTGCCATAAAGACGAATCCTCAGAACTACTCTCGAGTGAATCCCATGAGAAGCGCTCATCGAGTCTTCTTCTTGCGCCTCATCCTAAGGATGAAAATTTTCCTCATCTTCTTTCCCCAAAGGTCCAAAATCGATGTGGGGAATACCCAGCGCCGATTGCGGCAGAGTCGGGAGGGCTGCGGTGACGATGGGCTGGCCGCCTCGAATCCCACCCCACAAGGCGCTCTGCGCGAGAATCAGCATGGCCCGCCGGCAACGGGGACAGAACCACTGATAGTGATCGGAGGCCGGATCCGCCATGGTGTAGTTGTAGCCAAGTTCCCGTTCGACCTTGATGAGGTCTTCGACTTTCATGCGGGACGTAAAAGCATGGTCGCATCGGCGACAGTGAGCTTTCTCTTCATGTTTACCCACGTCCTTGTAAAAGCTCACTCCCAGCTGTGCCGGGCGCTGGAAGATGTGAAAAAATTTTCCGAACGGCAGCCACAGCAAGCCGAAGATCACCGTTATGGCATGCAGGATCGTTATGAAATCGTAGGCATAGCCTTTCATCCAGGTGTAGCTGCCGGTGAGCATCAAGCCGGTGACGCTGATGGCGAAGAGGATGACCAAGGGGAGAAAATCTTCTCCGAACATCTGGAGCGACGCCGCATCGTGGTCGCGCATACGGCGACGCATGGCCAGCATGACGCCGGCAATCACCACGACGGCGGCGAAATCCAGCGCGTGGTAGATCAGAAATCCCAGCCCGGAGTGAAGGGGAAATGCCAGAGTCGGAAAGCCGAAGAGATAGGCTCGATAGTCCCGGAGGTGCCCCGGAACCGATTCAAAATGAATCCAACCGAAGCTCAACGGCACGGTGATCAGGACGGCCACAATGCAGCCCCACATGATCAGCCAGTGGGCCAGACCGCGGAGTCTACCGCGGCGAAAAATGAATCGGTTGAGGGCAAAATCGCCAGCTACTCGGAGAAACCAGCGGCCTGTATTGGGAAGAAAGAACCGTCTTCGGAAAAAAACCTGCCAGCCTCGTTTCCAGTAGAGAGCCGTGGGGGGGCGCTGCAGCCACATGGAGTAACGGTACGCAATGGCAAACACCGCGAACAAGACCGCGAAGGTGTAAGCGATCAACTCGGCGTCAAAATAAGCCAGATTGCGTGACCCGGCCACCACCAGGAGGGCCGTGACGGCGGCCGTTGCCAGTCCCCACAGCATGGCCTTCAACGATTCTTTCGACATAGACTTGGCCCGACAACTCTTGGAACTATATATCTTAACACGATATAAATAATCCGGCGAGACCGTCTGCTGAATCCCTCATTCTCTTCTGCGCGCTTACGATCCGCTTTGTTGAATCAGCTTCGCCACCAGAGCGGTCCAACCGGTTTGGTGACTGGCGCCGATGCCGGCGCCGTTGTCACCGTGAAAATACTCGTAGAACAAAATCAGATCACGCCAATGCGGATCGTGTTGGAATCGGTCGGTGGCGCCATAGACCGGACGGCGCCCGTCCGGGCCCGGCTGGAAGATCCAGATCAGACGGCGCGAAATCTCAGCGGCCACTTCCCACAGCGTCAGGTGGTGACCGGAGCCGGTGGGACATTCCACTTTGAATTCATCGCCCAGGAAGTAATGATATTTCTGAAGTGATTCGATGAGCAAGAAATTCATCGGAAACCACACCGGCCCGCGCCAGTTGGAATTGCCTCCGAACAGAGCGGTGGTGGATTCGGCGGGTTCGTAATCCACTTGGTAGCGGTGGGCATTGAGTTCCAGGGTGTAGGGATGTTCGGCATGATAGCGCGACAGGGCCCGGATGCCGAAGGGAGACAGAAACTCCTTCTCGTCGAGCATATACGCCAACACCCGACGCAGCCGTTCCGCATTAACCAGCGAAAGAAAGCGGCGCAGGCCCCCATCCGAGGATGAGGCGGTATCGATGAATTCGGAAAAATCCGGGCGATTTTCCAGGAACCATTGCAGGCGCCGTTTGAATCCCGGGAGATGGTCGACCATGCCGGGTTGCAGCGTTTCCACGGCCAACAGCGGAATTAGTCCCACCATGGAGCGGATTTTCATTTGGTAGTTGCGACCGTCAGGCAGCGTCAGCACGTCGTAATAGAATCCGTCGTGAGCGTTCCACAGCTCGATGCCCCGGCCGCCCAGGTTGTTCATGGCGCGGCAGATGTAAACAAAATGTTCGAAGAACTTGCTGGCGACATCCTCGTAAGCAGTGTTTTCGCGCGCCAGCTCCATGGCAATGGCCAGCATGTTCAAACAATACATGGCCATCCAGCTGGTGGTGTCGGATTGTTCGATGCGCCCGCCGCCGGGCAGCTCGGCACTGCGGTCGAAAACGCCGATGTTGTCGAGACCCATAAATCCGCCCTCGAAAACGTTCATTCCCTCGGCATCTTTTCGATTCACCCACCAGTTGAAATTCAGCAGCAGTTTGTGAAAGACGCGTTCCAAGAAGGGCCGGTCGGCTTTTCCATTGAGTCGCCGGTCAATTTTATAAACGCGCCACGCGGCCCAGGCATGCACCGGAGGATTGACATCGCTGAAGGCCCACTCATAAGCGGGGAGCTGCCCGTTGGGATGCATGAACCACTCCCGCATTAAAAGTACGAGCTGTTCCTTCGCAAAGTCCGGATCAACAAGGGCCAGCGGAATACAATGAAATGCCAGATCCCAGGCCGCATACCAGGGATACTCCCATTTATCGGGCATCGAGATCACATCGGCGTTATAGAGGTGTGTCCAGTTGCGATTGCGCCCGTGTAGGCGCTCGACGGGGACGTCGAATTCGCTTTGGAGATCACCCCGCAACCATCGCGCCACATCGTAGTGGTAAAACTGTTTGTTCCATAACAATCCTGCAAATGCCTGACGTTGGATGCGCCGATTTTCCGGAGAGGATTTCGGCGAAGCTAAACTCCCGTAAAACTCATCCGCTTCCTTCCGGCGAAGAGTCATGACAGAGTCAAAAGCCTTGCCGAATGGGGCTTCAATCCTTTCACCGTTCGTGAGCCGCAAGCGGAAGGTTTGTTCCCCGCCGGCCTCCACATGAAAAACATAATGGCCGGCGGCCTTTGAACCGATGTGTTCGGGATTGACCGCGTCCTTCTTTCCACCCACCAGGTATTCATGGAAAGCGTCCTTGACGAAGGGCGAATTGTTCTCGGTATTGAAGATGCGCCGATTGTTGGTCTCGTTTTCGGTGAACAAGAGGGGCGGATCGTCCTCGAAAAACAGGCGGCGGTGGCCGTAATCCTCCTGCTCCAAATCGATGACGCGGGTGGCGGCGGGCCCGGGAACTTGCATCAGCCGGGGACGACGAATCCCAGAACCCCAGGACCACACATTTCGAAACCAGACGGTGGGAAGCACATGAAGCGGCGCGGCCTCCGGTCCGTGGTTGATTATCGAGACTCGAATCAAAATGTCATCGGGAGCGGCTTTGGCGTACTCGAAATAAATATCGAAGTAGCGGTCTTCATTGAAGACGCCGGTATCCATCAATTCATATTCCAGGTCGTAACGCGATCGCCGACGGTTCTCTTCCACCAGCTGATCATAAGGAAAGGCGGCGTGCGGGTATTTGTAGAGGCACCGCATATAGGAATGCGTGGGGGTGGAGTCGAGGTAGAAATAGTATTCCTTGACGTCCTCACCGTGATTGCCTTCTTTGGCTGTGAGGCCGAACAGGCGTTCCTTTAAGATCGGGTCCTTTTCATTCCACAGGGCGAAGGCAATACAAATAAATTGGCGGCGGTCGCACAGGCCGGCCAGGCCGTCTTCATTCCACCGGTAGGTACGTGATCTCGCATGGTCGTGCGGAAAATACTCCCAGGCTGTGCCCTCGCGACTGTAATCTTCACGAACCGTTCCCCAGGCACGCTCGCTCAAATAGGGACCCCAACGCTTCCAATGCAGTCTCCGTTGACGTGATTCCAACAGACGTTTGGCTTCTTGAGTCACTACGCTGCTCCCTCTGAAGCAGACCCCGAACTCCATGCGGTGCGCACTGTGACCGGTTCGTGTGCCGTCGCCCGAAGAAGAACGGGAATCAGCGACGAGAATTACTGACGGCCGTCGCTGCCATCGGTTCAGCGGCGCGCACGGGTCATTTTATAATTCGGCCCGCACCGCGGGCAAAAGAGCCGGGTGCAACGGAGCACCCGGCTGAACACTCGGCGCCAGGGCGCCGTCTCAATCCAGAATTCTCTTAAAGACTTTCCTCAATTCCCCCGCAATCTTTTTAACATCCTCGGCTTTCGTCCTCTGCTGCGCTTTGTGGAAGATTCCAGTAGAGGGGAGGAACACCTGAATGGATTGCTTGGTTTCAGCATTCTGAAACGAAATCAGGAACATGGTTGAAGATGCAATTTCATATTGGTCGTAATGCCATGACATGGCGCTAACCCTCCTTGTGTGTGGAATGACGGTTTCAGAGCCCTTCGATCAACGAGTTTGGCATGCACCTGTTCAACTCTAGGAAGCCGGGAATCCCATTTGTTTGATCATCTCGATAAAGCGCGGATCGCTGTGCAGCGGAGCAAAATCCGGTTCCACCTGGACGAAGATGAGCTCACTGTTTCTTTCCTGAATGGCTTTGTTAAGCCAAAGCAAAGCTTCGTCGCGATTCTTCAAGGCGGCGTAGACTCGGGCAATCGAATAAGGAGAAACATAGCGATGCTGCGCGGATTGAAGCAACTCGTTCAAGGTCGATTGGGCCCGAGGGAGATCTCCCGAGAGGGCATAGGTGCGCCCCAATTCCGCGCTGTAGTCGGGGTTTCCCGGAGACAAAGAGACCGCGGTTTTGAACTCTGAAATGGCTTGAGCGTACTTGCCCTGCTGGGCCCAAGCCATGCCCAAGATGGCATGGGCGGGGATGAAGTGAGCATCCAAGTCCAGGGTGCGTTTCTGCTGGTCAATCACCTGGTCATATTTCTTCGCGAGGTAGAGATGCCAGCCGGCGGATGAATTGATAATCAGGGACAGCGGATCCAATTCCAAAGCGCGTTTGATCTCCGCCAGCGCCTGATCGGTGCGTCCTACGGCCATCAGGTAATTGGCGTACCATTGATGCGCGGTGGCGTAGCCCGGTTTTAAGGCGAGCGCGCGTTGATAGTGTTCTTGAGCGCTGCGCCAATCCCATTCGTAAAGGCGAGCGTGAGCCAGCGCCGTGTGGGCCTCGGCCAGCATGTCATCAAGCTGCAAGGCGTGGGCTGCTGCCTCTTCCGCTTTCGGATAGGCCTGTCGAGGCGCCAGGACTTGGTAATCACCCAACAGATTGTAAGCGTCCGCCAATCCTGCCGATGCCAATGCCAGATGAGAATCTGTTGCCGCGGCCTGCTGGAAGAATTCAATGCTCTTGGTTAAATCCTCGGGGGTTCTGCGATTCAAATGGTATTGACCTTTCAGGTAAAGCTGGTACGCCACCGGATTTGCCACAATGCGTTGTGACAGCAAATGCTGCTCCTCACCGGTCAATCGCAGGCGCAATTTATCTGAGATCTGCTGGGCGATTTCCTCTTGAACCTGGAAAATATCTTCAAAGCGTCGCGTATACCGCTCGCCCCCCAGCTCGGTCCCGTCGGAAACATTAATCAAATCGGTTTGAATGATGAGGGTGCCGCCCATTTGATTGACATAACCGGTCAGGACGGCGTCCACGCCCAGCTCTCGACCTACCTTTTGGGGGTCCATGGCCTTGCCTTTGTATCGAAAGACTGTCGTGCGGGCGATCACTTTGAGGTTCGAGAGGTGGGTCAAATTATCGATGATGCTTTCGGTGACGCCGTCGCTCAGGTAGTCGTTGTTGGGATCGCCACTGTTGTTGGCAAGAGGAAGCACCGCCAGCGAGGTGATTGGTTTTCCCGTAATAGCCGGATTCGTGCGGTGGCGCCAGTAGATGAAAGCTAACACCGCTAAAAGAACCATCACTGCCGGGACCAAAATTCGAAGAACCCGGGCCCTCAGTGTCCGGTTTGTCGACGTCGCAACGGGCGCCGCTTTCAAAGCCTCTGTGCCACCGAGATTCTTCAAACTGAAGATCACATCTCGCGCTGATTGAAATCGCCGCGTTCGATCCTTCGCTAGGCAGGCTTCGACAATCCGGTCGAGACCCGCCGAGGCCGCGGAGGATTCCGCAAGGGAGGGAGGGATTTGGGTCAGAATCTGGGTGATCGTATCGGCAGTCGTTTGTCCACGAAAGGGATTCTTCCCGGACAGCATTTCGTAGAAAACGGTTCCGAAGCTGAAGATATCGCTGCGGGCGTCCAGTTCCAGACCGCGGACCTGTTCCGGTGACATGTAGGGAACGGTCCCCGCCATCATCGGTTCGACCGTCGAGAATTGGGTACGTGTTTCGGCATCGTTGGTTGATTTCGAAGTAAAAGACGACATCTTGGCCAAACCAAAATCCATCAACTTGGCTTGGCCCCTGGGAGTCAGCATGATGTTTTGAGGTTTGAGGTCGCGGTGGATGATTCCCCGATCATGGGCCTCCGCCAGGGCTTCAGCAATTTGGAGAGCGATGGAACAGGCCTCCGACAATTCCAACCGTCCACCGTCGAGGCGCGCCGCCAGCGTTTCACCTTCCACAAATTGCATGACGATGAAAGGGCGCTCCGCGCGTTCGTCGACTTCATGGATGGTGCAGATGTTGGGATGATCCAAGTGGGCAGCGGCTTGAGCCTCTTTCAGCAGGCGTTTTCTCGAAGCCGGGTCCGAGGTTTCCTGTGACAAAAGGAACTTGATGGCGACCTTTCGGTTCAAAGTCAAATCTTCGGCCAGATACACTTCGCCCATGCCTCCGCTTCCAAGCGGTGCAAGAAGGCGATAATGAGAAACCGTGGCGGGCATGGGGGTCGAAAGTTCCATCGAGGTCTCGCTCGGAAATGAGTCCGAAGACAGCGGAAAACAACCGCCTGCCTTTGGTCTCGTCACTGAATTACCTCTTGGCAAACTTCATGTTGTTTGCAGGGCCGGAGATCATGATATCACTCTCGCCCCAGACTCTGAAAATGGCAAGGGACTCCGTCACTTTTTGGAAAGCCTTTTGGAGTTAAAGTCGGGTCACCGGATGAGATCTCAGGGAATCATCTTTCGGGAATATGAGCGCTGTCCTGCGGGCAAACCCACTCAATGCCCTGAAGTGGTGTCTTCCTCGCGTCGACGAACGGATCAAGGATCTTGGCTCCGAAACGACGTCCTTGGACAGGGGGGCAGAACCGATTCTTATTTCCCCTTTTTCTTGTAGGTGGTTTCAATTTTGGCGCCAATAGACTTGAGCATTGTTTTAACGTCATCGGCGTGGGGGCCGTCGGGGGCCAGTTCAAGGTATTTGTTGAGGGCCTCAGCAGTTCCGGGTGGCAAGGTGATCCGGCCCTCCTTGTCGGCGTTGGCCTCACTCATCATCAATGACCCCTTGATGAAGTATGTGTCTGCCTTGTTGGGATCGGCGGCAATCGCTTTATCGCAGGCATCCAAAGCGCCCACCGTATTGCCGATGTTGTACTGCGTGGCGCACAGGTTGAAATAGGCTGTGGCCGGATTGGGATCCAGGCTGGCGGCTTTAGTGTAAGCGGCAATGGCCTCCTTATTCTTGCGCAGCTTGAGAAAAGCGTTCCCTTGGTTGGTCAGCATGGTGGCTTCGCCAATTTTCGTTCTTGCCAAGTCCGGGCTGGCGTTTTTCGAATCACCCGAGGTGCTCCTCTCAGCCGCCTGAACACCTTTCGCATAGGCATCAATGGCCTGGTCGTATTGTCCTAGATTCAACCGGGCAGTGCCCAATCCCGAGTAGTATTGCCATTGATCGGGGTTTGCCGCGATCAATTGTTGTAATGGGGCTAGGGCGGCCTCCCAGTTCTTGGCAGTAAAAGCATCATTTAATTGCTTGACCAAGGCGTTGTGTTTTGCGGTTTCCTCGTTCTGCTTCTTCATTGCCTCGAACTGTTCTTTGGTGTACTTGGTTTGCTCCTGCTTTTGTTGGCTGGCTGAGGAGGAGGGCTCCTGAGCGTTGCAGAGATGTCCGGCACCAGGGACCAGCGCTACGAAAAGTGCCATTGCGATCAATCGTTTCATTGAAATCCTCTCTTCGGCACAGACGTTTGTCGCGCAGTTGCGAGCTGCGAATATCAAAGTGGAGATCGATCCACAGCAATGCCCCAATGGCCGGTTTCCTCGATTGTCGGATCCGGGTGGCAATCCCATTGAATTGTGGGAGCCTTTCGGGAAGCCGTCGTCGAACTCATCCTGCAAACTAAGGACGTCCCCCCGAAGCTGCAACGTCCGGGCCTTGGGGCGCCGCCAACGCCAGTGCCATGGAGGCCCAGTTGGTACCCGTCGCCGAGATAAATTGATCACGGCCGTTGGGGAATCCACTCTCGAAATAAGGCTGGATCGGAATGGCGCGCGATTTCACGCTCCACGATCCGTCCTGATACTGTGTCCTCAAAAGGAAGCGGATTCCTCGTTGAAAGGCGGGGTCGTTGGTTGCCACCGCTCCACTTTCTCTCAGAGCGACCAACGCTTGGCCCGTGGCATAAGCGTCGCTTTCCAAGGATGGAATTTGTGACCATCCGCCGTCGCTTCGTTGCAATGCCAGAAGCTTTTGACCTTCGTCCTTGATCTTCGCCCTGTCGCTTCCCGCCCAGCCCATTCCCAGAAGTTGAAAAGACCGATCCTCGATGCTTTGCGGCTGGGTTTTCTCGAGCCAGTCGGCGGCTTTGTGAACAGCTTTCGCGTACTCGGTGCGATTGGCAACCGGGGCATAGGCTTGGAGCGCATGCATGGAAGCGGCGGTCACTTCAAAATTGCTGGACTCCAAAGGAGGGCGGTGGGCCAGAATCATCCACTCTCCATTCGGGAGCTGCCGGCTCTTCAGATAGTGTGCCATGGCGTCTGTGGCAATGTCGGGCGGATAGTGTTCTGCCGCCATGCCGATGAGGATGTAACTGACTGTGTCGGAGTCGCCGGGGATTCCCACACCTTGCAGAACTCGTTCACGCCACGAATCGAGATACTTTGCAATGGTGGCCACTTGTTTGTGAGCAATTTGATCATCAACTCGGAAACCGCCCTGACGCGCTGTCGCCACCGACATCGCGGTCAGCGTGTCGTTATGGCAGGAGACGCATCCGGTCTTGGGGATAAACGCCGCGTCGGTCCGCTGCAACAGCGGCATACTTCTTTGGAGTGCCACGCGGATGGACTCCGCAGGAGTCGCTTTGGCGGTCGAAGCAGTCCTGGCGCCGGATCCCTGAGCTCCGGCCTTCTCCAACACCTCGACGACTGAAGTCTTGCCGTGTTGCATAGCGAAGTCCAGCGCTGTCAGACCGGCTGCACTCTTGGCGTTTACGTCGGCGCCACGAGCGATTAAAGTCTTGATGATATCGACCGGAAGCGCATCGGAACTCGCGGCCAACATGAGAAGGGTGAGACCTCCCGGACCTCGGGCGTTGATATTGGCACCGTGATCGAGGAGCACGTTGACGGCGCGTGCGTCACCCAAGGGCGGCGCTGAAAAGAACATCGCGCCGGTGACGACTTCGGGCGAAGCCGACTTCAGCAATAGGTTGATGCAGGCCGTGCAGTTGGCGCGAATGGCGAAAGCCAGCGAGATTGGACCGGCCGTTTTCACATCGGCGCCCTTGTCGATCAACATTTGCAAGACGCCGGCATCTCCCGCATAAGCCGCTCCACTGATCGGCGTTTCATCGCCAAACAATCCCGGAGCTTTCACGGAAGGATTGGCGCCGTGGTCGAGCAACAACTTCACGACGGGGCCGGATCCGAACAGGCTGGTAGCAATCATCAGTGGGGTTCTGTTGCCATCCGACTTGGCATTGACGTCCGCGCCATGATCAAGAAGCAATCGTGTCTTATTGATGTTGTCCACCGCCCACATCAAAGCGGTCGCTCCGGCATCATTTGGAATATTGGGATTGGCCCCGGCTTCAAGCAGGGCACGGACATCATTGGCCTGGCCGTACAGCACGGCATACATCAAGGGTGTCGAACCCCCCAAACCCTTCAAATTGACCGCCCGGGGATTCTCATGAAGTATTTTCCTGAATGAAATGGTGTCGCCCTTTCGGATGGCGTCCATCATGCGTACGGCCGCGGGGTCAGGAGGAGTGGGTGGTGTTTCACCTGAAACGTCATCGGGCCATTCCGCTCCCTGGTCGATCCAATCTTTGATGATCTTGATTTGTTGAGGGCTCAATGCGCCCGTGGGCGGCATCTGAATTCCGTAGTCGCTCCCGATCAACCTCTGGTAAAGACGGCTGCCGGCACTATTTCCTGCGCCGATCACGGGGATAGTACCGCCTCGCATGGCATCGCTCCGCCGGTCCAAACGAAAACCGTTCATTTGGAGCGAAGGCCCGTGACAACCAACGCAATACTGCTTAAATAGTGGTTGGACGTCACGGCGGAAATCAACCTTGGCGGGGGATTGACCAAACAGCACTCCGGTCATTAATAATACAAACAGACCCACAGTACATTTTTTGCGCATAAGCCCTCCTCGCGGAACGCGGGAATTGATCTGAAAAGAAGCAACCCTCTTCTCGATTCCAATTTTGGACAGGCACTTCGTGCCTGAATATAAGTACTGGCTTGATTGAAGATAATATTTTACCCATCGGATCACGGGTCGTCAATATTGGTATCGTCTGAGGAAAGTGTACCAGGAGATGGATCGGGAAGTGCGGCGCGATAGATCGGGCCAGTGTCGTTTTCCAGGCTGTTCCTCATGCCCCGAGGTGGCACCCGGGAGCATGAAAACAAATGATTCGGTCTTGGGACGACCGTTCACCGCGGAGACGCTGAGGTCGCCGAGACTGCGCAGAGAACCTTCCGGATGTTTTCTGAGTAAAAGACTCTCCCCGGCACCTAACACCCGACACCTTTTTTCGGAGCAGTTCTTCATGCCCCGATGGGTCGGGGCACCCAAGAGCATGGAAATGGACTCCGGTACTTGAGGCGACAGTTTTGTGGTCCCTGAAAGGGACATCTTCAATAGCCCAGTCCCCCGCGGGGGACTGGGCTGACAATCTTGCGGACGGGTAAGATGCCAAGCCCCGTCAGGGGCGACAGAGAGCTATTTTCGGAGCAGTTCCTCATGTGGCATGGTCACACCCGGGACATGAAAATCGTACAAAGTGAGCGATCTTAGGCCTGGGAATGCTGGTCCGCCAGCTTTCCGGCGGATAGCCCACCAGAAGTTCCGTCCGCCTAGGCCGGGGAACATCCCGGAAAATAGGCACGGACACCACTGCATACCGACCCCGCAGAGGATTGAACGGTAAATGTCTGCGCCCAATTTCTATTTCGCCCCTTCGGGGCTCCGTCGTTAAAACGCGCCCTTTCCCGGGGCTCACGCCCCGGGCTACTGAACGCCGTCCCTCCGGGACTATTTTCGGGACAGGTGGCATGGCGGATAAGAGATGAATTTTGTCAACCGAGGGATTTCGTGTTTTCAGAAGCGCTTGTCTTGGGAATGAAACATGCGTGGAAATCAATCGGGTCCCCGATTACTGCACGCAAGAGCGGCAGCCTTCGCCCTGCAGTGCGGACTCGGCTGCGCTACCGATGCTACCAATGCTCATTTCACATGTGCTTTCTCTGTCTCAAGCAGCTGCTTTTTGCGGGGAAGGCCCCAACGATAGCCGGCCAGATTTCCATCGCGGCGAATGACGCGGTGGCAGGGAATCAGAATGGAGACGGGATTCGTAGCACACGCCCGAGCCACGGCTCGAGAGGACGAGGGTCGGCCCAGCGAGCGGGCAATTTGGCTGTAAGTTCTGGTCGAGCCGTAAGGAATCGATTGCAGTTTCTTCCATACCTTCATTTGAAAAGCCGTGGCTTGCAAATCCAGGGGCAGATTCAAATTCGGCTGCGACCCTTGAACATGTTCGAGAACTCGCATGACCGCTGGCTTCAGGCGCGAACGATCCTCTTGAATCGCCGCTTCCGGATATTCCTGGCGCAACTCGGAGATGAGATGGGCGTCGGAATTTCCCATGTAGATGGCGCAGATTCCGCGTTCGGTCCCACCGACCAACAGGCGGCCCAAAGGCGAGTCCACGATGGAGTATTCAATCTTCATACCGATACCTCCACGACGATAGGTTTTGGGCGTCATGCCCAGGTGGGCGTTCGATTTTTCGTACAGGCGGCTGCTGGAACTGAAACCGGCTTCGTACATGGCATCGGTCACTCCATTGCCGTTTCGAACCTGAGATTTGAATTGCTTCATGCGACGCCCCTCCGTGTAATGGCGTAACGTAATTCCCATAACCGACTTGAATGTGCGTTGAAGCTTATGAGGACTGATGTGGAATTGCCGGCTCAATTGCCCAAGTGTTGGCGTCGCGCTCAGGTCTTCATCGATGGCGGCGCAAACCCGGTGCACCAAATCGGCTTGTTTGTGATCTCCTCCGTTTTCGTTGGGGCGACATCGAAAGCAAGCCCGAAATCCCGCAGCTTCGGCTTTGGAAGCCGTGTTGAAAAACACCACGTGCTCCCGTTTGGCGTGCCGCGCGGGGCACGAAGGACGACAAAAAACTCTCGTGGTTGAGACCGCAAAAACAAACTGTCCGTCGTAGACGGCATCGCGGTTCAGCACGGCTTGCCAACGAAGCCTTTCCTGCGTGCTCTCTTTATGAACCGGTTCCAGGGCGCTCATGGGTTTGTTCTCTCCACCCAGTCTCCTCATTTACTTTCAGACGCAAAGATATTTCAATTTGAAAATGAAATCTATCCGAAATTTGCAGTCAAATTGGGAAAGGAAATTGGGGTGTTATTATTGTGCCTCGATGGGCCGAAGGACACAAAGTCTTCCCTATTCGGCCTGAGTGATCACCACAGAGGCGCCGAGGACGCAGAGATTTCGCAGAGCAAGACGGCGTTATCTTCGAAGCATAGATTTTTCAGGTTATCGTTAGGTGGATCGTTTTCGAAAGGGTCGGCGGAGCCAACCGATTTCGCGGATATGTTCCTCTTCAATTCGATGCAGGCGTGCGGAAAGTGCGTGGGCGCGACCCAGATATCCCACCAATTTATGAGGGTCGTTCCGATCCACCACAGGGAGACGCCCGATATTATTTCTCAACATACGAGTCACAGCGGCATCCAGGTTTTCATTGGGAAAGGCCGTAACGACCGGTTTGGTTCCCGCCTCAGCGACCGTCATGTTTCCATCGGGATTGGAATTGATGGCCCGCAACAGGTCGCCGCGCGTGATAATGCCTACCAATTTGCCTTCTTCATCCACCAGAGGAATAGCCTGGTGTTGTGTTACCTGAGGGTCGCCATGGCCGACGCGTTCCTGTAATTCCGTCAACTTCATGGTCGCCGGGATGGTATTGACGGAATCGCCCATGACGTCGGCGACGGTGAACTGGTGCAACACATCGGCTTCGTATTCCGAGGGCACACGCAAACCGCGTCGCGCCAGTTTTTCGGTCATGATGGTCTTGTCTTTCAAAAAGACGATGGCCATGCCGTCGGCGATGACGCCGACGAACATCAGCGGGAGAACGGCGTTGTAGTCGCGAGTGATTTCGAAGGCAAAGATGATGAAAGTAAAGGTGGCCCGTGAAGCGGCTCCAAAAACCGACCCCATAGCCACGAGGGCATAGGCGCCCGGGGAAAGATGAGCGCCCGGTATGAGCTTATTGCACCCCCAGGCAAATGCAGCACCCAGCGCGGCGCTCGACATGAACATCGGGGCCAGCAAACCACCCGAGGTTCCAGAGCCGAGAGAAATCACCAGACCCAGCGCTTTGAAGATCATCACAGCCAATAGCATTCCAAGCGCCAGGTGATTATTCAGAATGTCGGAAATGGTGTCGTACCCGACTCCCAAGACGCGGGGAACAAAGAAACCGATGATTCCGAGTCCCAAAGCGCCAACCGCCGGCCACCACATGGGATCCAATGGAAGGTGATCAAACTGGTCTTCAACCCAATAGAGCGATTTGCAGAATCCGACGGCCGCCAGTCCGCATAACACCCCCAGCAGCATGTAGTAGGGCAGACCACGGGGAACACCAAAGTCCAAGGTGCCGACCTGGAACATGGCTCCGGCACCTAACAGAGCAAATCGGACGCCAGTGGCCAGAGTGCTGGCGATCACAAGCGGAATGAACGAACGAGAGCGAAATTCAAACAACAACAATTCAATCGCCAGAATGACGCCTGCGATGGGAGTGTTAAAGGTCGCCGACATTCCGGCGGCGGCGCCACACGCCAGAAGAACTTTCCGTTCGGCCGCCGTAGTATGAAGGATCTGACCCACAATGGAGCCAATGGCTCCACCGGTTTGGATGATGGGGCCTTCGGCGCCGAACGGCCCGCCGGTCCCAATGGCGATGGCGGCCGAGATCGGCTTCAACAGAGCCACTTTCGGCTCAATGCGGCTGCGGCTGATGAGTACCGCTTCCATGGCCTCCGGAATGCCATGTCCTTTGATTTTTTCGGAGCCGTACTTGGCCATGAGCCCAACGATGATCCCGCCGATGACCGGAACCAGGATGATCCAGGCGCCCATTTGATTCAGCCGTGCGCTGGTGAAATCAAATGAAACACGATGAAACATGGCCAGATTGGTGACAAATCCGATCAGGTGGTAGAGCAGGTAAGCCACCACCCCTGAAGCGGCGCCCACGAGCCCCGCCAAGAGGGAAACAAAGAGCATCCGAAACTGGGCCGTCGGTGCCACCGGCCCCTGCGCTGGACTGGCGTCCGTCATGTACACCTCACTCTAAACTGTTGATAATTTATAATATCGTATAACGATATACTTTGTCTACTCTTGTACCTAGCCCACCGGCACACAACATTCACCGCCGGTGCGCCGAGCACCCAGAGATTCGTAGAGGATCGTCGTCATTTACAGGCCAAAACATCTTGATTTCCATCTCGAGAAAGAGACACGTCCGTTGAGATCTGTCGAATCAGTCCCTGAAGGGGACATCTCTAATAGCCCGGGGTTGCAAAGTGCGCAACCCCGGGTTTGGAGACACATTGAGGTCTTTACCCCGTAGGGGTTATCTAAACAACATTTTGATTCCCCCATCCAAATCCCTGAAAAAGAACTGAACTTTTTTCAGCGAATTACGTTATTAAAATCAGTAATCATAACCAGGGAGGACGACCATGAAAAAGATGTTTGCAGTAGGGTTGATGTGGGTGGCCTTGTGTTCATCCGCATTGGCCGCGACGGAAGGACGCTGGCTACACATCAAAGTAGACAGCAAGGAAGTCAACGGGGAAATGGTCCGTGTCAATGTTCCGCTGAGTTTTGCAGAGAAAGTCCTGCCAACCTTGAACATGAATCGTATGCATCAAGGTCGCGTGCGGATGGGCGACATGCCTATGCAAGGTGTCGACCTCCGTGCCATGCTGGATGCCGTGAAAACCACGGGCGATAGCGAGTTTGTAACAGTGCAGTCGGAAGGGCAGAATGTCCGCATTGCGAAGGTGGGTGACAGCCTGATCATCAAGGTGAGCGATGAAGGTAAAGCAAAACAAGAAGCCAAGCCCAAGGCCGAAGGGAAAGCAACCAAGGTCCACAAACACGGGCCCGAGCAGGTGGACATCAAGATTCCCATCTCCGTGGTGGAAGCCTTGCTTTCCGGCAACAAGGGAGAACTCAATATTGCAGCGGCCGTTCGTGCTCTCGCGGATTATGGCGATACGGTTTTGTTGACGGTGCAGGATGCGGAAAACACCGTGCGGATGTGGGTGGATTCAAAGAATATATCAGAGAAGTGAACGGACCCAATCCGATCGGCGAGGTGACCTATGTGGAATCGACTGAACGGTTTTGGAAAATTCATGGCGGTCGTCATTTTGGCGGTGGCTTCGATCTTCTTTGCCGTGGCGATCGCCTATTGTTTTGGAACCGTGAACGTGCGAGTGGATGAATCGAAGCCCGGTGGAAATCACTTTGCCATTGCCGTTCCATCCGCGGTCATTCCGATCGGGATGCAGTTCGTTCCCGATCAGGTTTTCAAGAACATTGACCCGGAAGTGCGCCCGTATCTCCCGGCGATTCGAGCCGCCGCAGAAGAGCTCAAGAAATGTCCCGACGCTCTGCTGGTTGAAGTACGCGATGGTAAAGACCACGTGATGATTCGAAAAGCGGGCCGGAATATTGTCATCGATGTGAAATCTTCAGATGGCGAAGAGGTTCACGTTTCGGTTCCGGTGTCTTCACTAGTATCGGTCGCGGAACGTATGGAAACGGCACAGCCGGGCAGTTGAAACAGGTATCAGGTGTCAGGGGCCAGGTGTCGGGGGTCAGAAAACAGCTGTCAGCAATCAGTTTTCAGCCATGAGCTTCAAGCCATAAGCCTGAAGCGAGCGAGAACCACTGAAAGAAAAGGAAACTCCTTAGAACCGTTTTGTTTGCTTGGAGCTTAGGGCTCATAGCTGAGAGCTGAATGCTGACGACTGATTACTAACCCCTGACACCCGACCCCTGATACCTGACACCCGCTTGTCCTTCCCCTTGAAAAAGCCTCCGAAAAGTTCATAATGCCGCACCGGAAGTGGATTGGGTCTGGTGATCTGCCTGGTCTTCAAAACCAGTGGGACGTTGCCTTTCGGCAGGGTTCGGTGGGTTCGATTCCCACACACTTCCGCCAATACTCCCATTTGGAGTGCTCCGCCTATGGCGGAGCTTTGGATGTGATGTTTGATTTCAGGACACCGAATGAAGTGAATGAAGCATTAGTGTGACGGCATTTGACTGCGTCATTTGTCTGCTTCGGTGATCTCTACCGATAGATCGGGACCACACACTTCCGCCAATGGAGAAAGATCTTTCCCCCCCGTCCTATCGAACCTGTGGGATAGTTACCCTTTAATGAACAAGCGGAGAAGGTAGTAGGTGAAAGCGGCAACCAGCGCGGAGGCGGGAATGGTCAGAACCCAGGCCCACACGATTCGGGTGGCCACGCCCCAGCGCACGGCTGAAAGGCGATGGGTCGAACCGACACCCATGATGGCCC
Source organism: Terriglobia bacterium (assembly GCA_028716525.1). GTDB lineage: Bacteria > Acidobacteriota > Terriglobia > JAIQFV01 > JAIQFV01 > JAQUPQ01. Next base: position 40,213 of record JAQUPQ010000009.1, read on the forward strand.
CCGTAATGGTGTGAGTGGTGGAGACGGGGATGCCGAGATAGGAGTTCCCAAACAGGGTTAGCGCGGCCGCGCTCTCTGCACAAAAGCCGCCCACCGGTTTCAGCTTGGTGATTTTTGAGCCCATGGTCTTGACAATTCTCCAGCCACCCGAGAGAGTTCCCAGTGCGATGGCCGCATAACACGCCAGCTCCATCCAAAAGTGAACGTGAATGTCCTGAGGATTTTGGCCAATGGATTTTTGATAGGTGAAGATGAGAATGGCGATGATGCCGATAGTCTTTTGAGCGTCGTTTCCACCGTGGCCCAAGCTGTACAAACCTGCCGAAACGAGTTGCGCCTTTCGGAAGTACTTATCGACCCGGCCGGGATGGGCGTGTTGAAAAATCCATGAGACAGCGGTCATCAGGATAAATCCGATGATCAAGCCAATCACCGGTGAGATGAACATCGAAAGAATCGTTTCTGTCCAGCCCCGATAGATGATCGAACCGAATCCGACGTGAGCGATGGCGGCGCCGGCATAGCCGCCCATGATGGCGTGGGAAGAGCTGGTGGGAAGCCCGAAATACCATGTGATGATGTCCCAGGCGATGGCGCCGATCAGAGCCGCCAGAAGAACGTACTCCGTGACGCTATCCGGATGGATCAATCCCTTGCCGATGGTTTTAGCCACATTGAGCGGGAAAATAAACGCCGCAGCGAAGTTGAAGAAGGCGGCCCACACGACCGCCAGACCCGGGGTTAGAACTCGGGTTGATACGACCGTGGCGATGGAGTTGGCGGCGTCGTGGAATCCGTTGAAGAAATCGAAGATCAAGGCCACAATGACGATTCCAATGACCAACAAGAGCATGGGATTAGGCATTTTTAACGACCACACCTTCAATCACGTTGGCAACGTCTTCGCATTTGTCGATGGCCTTTTCCAGCACCTCGTAAATTTCCTTCCACTTGATGACATAAAACGGATCCTGGCCGTCATCGAAGAGGCGGGCGATGGCAATGCGGCTGATCCGGTCGCCTTCGTTCTCGAGGCGATTGATTTCGATGCAGTGGTCAATGACATGGTCGTGTGTTTCCAAAACCCTTAAGGCTTTCACAATGGTCGTCGAGGCGCTGTGAATCAATTCCGCCAAACGGATGGCGTCTTCAGTGGGTTTGTCGATTTTGTAGAGCACCATGCGGCTGGCCACGGCGTCGATCATATCCATAACGTCGTCCAACTTGCTGGCCAGTTCGTGGATGTCTTCCCGATCGATTGGCGTGATGAATGTTTTGTTGAGGCGGGTAATGAGATTGTGTGTCATCTGATCGCCCAAGTGTTCCTTGTCCTTGAGGTCCTGCACCCGGTCGGGGATATGGTCGTATTGCTTCAATAACTCGACCAGTTCTTTCGACGCGTCCTCAATGTTCTTGGCCATGTCGACAAACAGGTCAAAGAATTTTCCTTCGCGGGGCAGAAATCGAAGCATGGGGTCAGATTCTCCTTACGGTTTTGAAAGGTAAGCGCTCAACGATGGTGGACTCAAGAAATGCTCAAGCTACTATCGCAGAAAAAAAGTCGCCTGACAAGGGAGATGGGCATCTACTGCGCGACATTCCCACGAGGCATCAAAGGCATGGTGCTTCGAAAATAGGTGACGGGTGTCCGGAAAGGCAGGTATCAGGTGCCAGGGGTCAGAAAACAGCTGTCAGCAATCAGTTTTCAGCCATAAGCTTCAAGCCATAGGCCTGAAGCGAGCAAGAACTACTGAAAGAAAAGAAAACTCCTTAGAACCGTTTTGTTTGCTTGGAGCTTAGGGCTCATAGCTGAAAACTGAATGCTGACAACTGATAACTAACCCCTGATACCCGACACCTGGCCCCTGACACCTGTTTTATGGTCCCGGCTGCGACCATGGCCCATGAGAGATTTTCCCGCTATGCGGGTGAGGTGAGTGTCGCCACTTGGGTCTCGGCGTGATAGGAACTTCTAACGAGCGGGCCTGACTCGACGTGCGGGAGCCCCAGCGATTCGCCGACTTGTTTGAGTTCTCGAAATTCCTGCGGCGTGCAGAAGCGCGCCACCCGGGCGTGTTGGCGCGTGGGTTGAAGATACTGGCCCAAGGTCAGAATGTCGACACGAATGGCCGATAGATTTTTCATCACATCCAATAATTCTTCCTGAGTTTCGCCCAGGCCCAGCATCAGGCTGGTTTTGGTAAGAATCTGCGGCGCTCGTCTTTTTGATTCCTCAAGCAGATGCGTCGACCAGGCAAAACGTGCTCCCGGACGGATGGAGTGATACAGCGAGGGGACGGTTTCAACGTTGTGAGCAAAAACGTCGGGCCGGGCTTCGAGAACTGTTTGCAGGCAATCAACGGACCCGCGAAAATCCGGTGTCAGGACTTCGACCTTGGTCGGAGGAGTCAAAGCACGAATCTGGCGGATCGTTTCGGCAAAAATGAATGCCCCCTGGTCTTTCAAATCGTCCCGATCGACCGAGGTGATGACGGCGTGTTTGATCCCTAAATTTCTGACGGCCTCGGCAACGCGTCGAGGCTCATCGAGATCGTAGGCGTTGGGCAGACCCGTCTTGACGGCACAAAATCGGCAGGCTCGTGTACACACATCCCCCAAAATCATAAACGTGGCCGTGCGTTTCCCCCAGCATTCCGAGATGTTGGGGCAACGGGCTTCTTCGCAGACGGTGTGAAGATTCTTTTCCCGCGCCAGGCGCTTCAGCTCGAAATAGCCTTCACTCGTCGGCAATGGAACCTTCAGCCATTCCGGACGGCGGAGAGGAGGTTCATATTCAGCGTTCTGCGTCATGTCTTTAGTTTCCAAGGTCAATCATAAATTAAACGAGCCGCATTGAGGTGCCAGGTATCGGGTATCAGGGAATTCTCTCTGCGTCATCTCCGCGCCCTCGGCGCCTCGGCGGTGAAGAAGCTCCCGGAATTCGAAAATCGGGACCGAGTTATAGGGTCTTCCATTCCTCCAAACGTTTCTTGACGGCCGCCATGAATTGGTCGGCCACGGCGCCATCGATGACGCGGTGGTCGAACGAAAGACTCAAGATCACCATCGATCGAACCGCAATGGCATCGTCTTCAATCACCACCGGACGTTTCTTGATCCCCCCAACTCCCAGAATAGCCACTTGCGGCTGGTTGATGATGGGCGTCCCGAAGAGGCTTCCGTAGATTCCCGGATTGGTGATGGTGAAGGTTCCGTTCTGTACCTCCTCGGGTTTCAGCTTCTTGGTGCGAGCGCGTTCCGCGAGGTCGCCAATCGCCTTGGCCAAGCCCACGAAACTCTTGTCTTCGGCGTTCTTGATTACGGGGACAATCAAACCCCAATCCAAGGCCACGGCAATGCCCAGGTTGATGTCTTTCTTGTAAATGACATTGTTTCCATCGACTGAAGAGTTGACGATTGGAAACTTGTGAATCGCCTCGATCGCGGCCTTGGCGATGAATGCCGTGAAGGTGAGGTGTGCGGCATTCTCCTGCTCGAATCGCTCTTTCTCGCGCTCGCGGAGTTTGATGATGGGCGTCACATCCACTTCGAAAATCGCGTTCACATGCGCCGAGGTCCGCTTGCTCATCACCATGTGCTCGGCGATCTGTTTGCGCATAGGGGACATAGTTTCAATGGTCAATCGGGCCGGCGCGAAACCTGCAGTTGGTGACACAGCCGGCGCCGGAGCCGTTGGCGGCGGAGGCGCGACGGCGGGAGCAGGCTTAGTGGCGGGAGGCGGTTGCACCGGGGGCTTTGTCGTTGGTGGCGGCGCGGCAGGCTTGGCCGGTTGAACCCCTTTGTTGGCAAGGAAGCCTTCAACATCTTGCTTGGTGATGCGTCCCCCAATGCCGGTTCCTTTCACTTGTCCCAAATCAATTTTGTATTCTTTCGCCATCTTACGAACCAGGGGTGAGGAATGAATGTCCTCAGCCGCGGGCGGTGCCGGTTGTTTGGCCGCTTGAGGTGCCGGCTGTACCGTTGAGTCTGACTTTGTCGGGGATGCTTTGGAAGGTTCTGGAGGAGCTGTCGTCGGAGCCGGGGTGGAAGGTTGAGGCGCTTCTGCGGGTGCGCCGCTTTCTCCGTCCAACACTCCAACGACGGTGTTGATTTGAACCGTCTGTCCCTCCGGGACCAAAATTTGGGTCAGAGTTCCGGCAGCCGGCGAGGGTATTTCCGAATCCACTTTGTCGGTTGAAATTTCGAACAAAGGTTCATCGCGTTTGACGGGGTCTCCGACTTTCTTCAACCAACGTGTGACGGTGCCCTCAAAGATCGATTCGCCCAGTTGCGGCATAATCACGTTTGTCGCCATAAATCTTCTCCTTCGGGTGAGGCTGCGAGTGTCGCCTCCAGGGCGATGTAGCTCAATAGGCGGCCAATCCTCGAACAGCTTCCATCACCTTTTCGACGCTGGGAATAAATTGTTCCTCCAGCGGCGGCGAATAAGGCACCGGCGAGTCCGGCGCCGTCACGCGAACCACGGGGCCGTCCAGAGAATCGAAAATTTTCTCGGAGATGGTCGCCGCCAATTCGGCGCCCAGGCCCAAGGTGCGTGTGTCTTCGTGCAAGAGTATTACTTTAGATGTTTTCCGGACAGAATTCAAAACGGTTTCTTCATCAAAAGGATAAAGCGTCCGCAAATCTACAACTTCCAAATCCAATCCCTCATTCATTAAACGCGTCGCGGCTTCCAAGGCAATATGCACCATGGCGCCGTACGAAATAACAGAAATATCCTTTCCTTCCCGGGCGATGCGCGCCTGACCGAGAGGCACGATGTAATCCTCATCAGGAATATCTTCCTTGATGCGGCGGTACAGAAACTTATGTTCAAAGAAGATGACGGGATTATTATCGCGGATGGCGGCTTTCACGAGGCCCTTGGCATCATACGCCGTTGCGGGCTCCACCACCTTCAAGCCGGGTGTGTGCGCAAAATAAGCTTCGGGGTTCTGTGAATGGAAAGGTCCGCCATGGACACCGCCGCCGGAGGGCCCGCGAATAACCAACGGCACGGCTTGTCCCCAGCGATAATGCATTTTGGCGGCGTAGTTGACGATTTGGTTGAAGGCGCAGGAAATGAAATCCATGAACTGCATTTCCAAGACCGGGCGCATTCCCATGACGGCGGCTCCAATGCCCGCGCCGACGATCGCTTCTTCGGAAATCGGCGTGTCGATGACGCGTTGAGGCCCGAAACGATCCAGTAGGCCGGCGGTCACTTTGAAGGCGCCGCCGTAACGGCCGATATCTTCGCCCATCAGAAACACATCCGGATCACGCTCCATCTCCTCCCAGAGTCCTTTCCGGATGGCTTCCAGATAAGTTACGGTTGGCACGTTGTGTCCTTGGAGTCGAAGAGACCGACCGCGCTCAAGCTTCTTCGGTATCGGCTTTATTTTCGCCTTCCGCGATGGCGGCTTCCATTTCGACCTGGGCCTCGATCTCCTCGAGCTGGCCGGAAAGATCGTCACGATGCACCAGTTCTTCCTGCGCCAGGCGGTCGTACACGTCTTTCTCATATTTCTTCTTGGTCTTTTTGGAGGCCTGCACGTAAAAGTCGTACGAGGCTTTCTCCCGTTCGATGGCCTGCTTCAGAATTTCCGCTTGAGCCTTAAGTTCGAGCACTTTCGGGGAATCCATAACCTCCGCCTTTAATCGGCGTACACTCCGGGCAACTCCGTGTGTTCGTCCGGCAGGGGACTCGCCTCTGCGAACGCCACCTCGTCGTCGAGCTCGCGAGTGATGCGCGCAATCACGGTTTGTTGTTCAGTAGGAGTCATCAAGCCATTTTCCTGCAGGTATTTTTCAAAACGTGCGAGAGGATCTTTCTTGCGCCACTCCGCCACCAGCTGCGAGGGCACATACTTGGCGTCATCGTGTTCGGCGTGGCCTTTCATGCGAAACGTCTCACACTCGATGAGGGAGGGACCGCCGCCTTTGCGGGCACGTTCCACGGCCTTCTTGGTGGTGGAATAAACCTTCAGCACGTCGTTCCCATCAATGGTTTCGCCGGGGATTCCGTAGGCCGCAGCAAAATCGGAAATGCGGGTATTCCTCATCTGATGGCTCACGGGAGTGGAATAGGCATACTGATTGTTTTCCACGATAACGACCAGGGGGAGGTTTAGAGTTGCCGCAAAATTCAGCCCTTCGTGAAAATCGCCGACCCGTGTGCCCCCATCCCCGATGTAGGTCAAGGCCACTCGATTTTCTTTGCGAAGAACAGAGCTTAGTGCGATACCCGACATGACCGGGATCAGGGCGCCCAACATGGAAATGCAGGACATCACGCCGCGATTCAAATCTCCGAAATGGAGGTTGCAGTCGCGACCGTGGGTGGGGCCGGCCGCCCGGGCCATGTACTGACAAAAAATATCGCGGGGTTTGAATCCCCGGACCAGCGTAGAGCCGAGGTTTCGAATCATGGGGCCGAGGATGTCCTGTTTTTCCAGGGCGTAGGCTGTTCCCACGGAAATGGCTTCCTGGCCCAAGCTGGAATACAGCCCGCCAACCACTTTTCCCTGGCGGTAGAGGTGGCCCAGACGCTCATCCACGGCGCGATTCAGCCGCAAGAAATAAAAGAGCTCCTGCAGCCGGTCGCGCGTCAGAGTCCATGGGCTTGCAGACTTGACGGGCCGGGTGGGCGGCTTTTTTGTGGTCGGTCGAGATTTAACGGAGGTTCTACTTTTTAAGCTCTTTACTGAAATAACCGGCTCCCAGTCAATCGTTGCTCAAAGAGTTTCTTCATGGATTGGTGCGGATGCGCCCTCTCATTATAACAAGCTTCAAATCAAATATGAATCGCCATATCAAAGGCGGCGTGAGCAGCCTCTCCCACGGCTTCTGCAACTGTGGGGTGGGCGTGAATGGTTTGAGCCAGGTCCTCAGCGGTGGCTTCCAGGGTCATGGCGGCGCCGGCTTCCGCGATGAGATCGGTGGCATGTGGCCCAATGATGTGGACCCCCAGAATTTCGCCGAACTTCTCGTCTGAAACGATTTTTACAAACCCTTCCGATTCCCCGATTATGTTGGCTTTGCCGTTGGCTTGAAAAGGGAACTTCCCAATCTTGACCTTGTGGCCGCGTTCGATGGCTTTGGCCTCTGTCCATCCAATGCTGGCCACCTCCGGATCGCAGTAAGTGCAATTGGGGCAGTGATCGTAGTTGATCGGGCGGGGCTCAAGTCCCGCCATATGTTCCACCGCGACGTGCGCCTCGAAGGAAGCCAAATGAGCCAGTTGCTGTTTGGGAACGATATCGCCGATGGCATACACGCTCGGAACGCGGGTTTGCATGAAATCATTGATGGGAATATAACCGCGATCGGCTTGAATGCCGATTTTTTCGAGCCCGATATTGGCGGTGTTGGGCGCGCGCCCGACGGCCATCAATACTTTTTGCGCCTCCAAAGAAACGCTTTTGCCTTCCTCGGCGCTTTTTACAGTGACTGCGACAGCGTCTTTTTTGACTTCCACCTTCTCCAGCGCGGTCTTGGTCTTCACCGTGATGCCCTGTTTTCGAAAACTCCGTTGCAACTCGGCGGCCACCTCGGCGTCTTCAAACGGGAGAATTTGAGGGAGCATCTCGATCAGCGTGATGTGACTTCCGAAGCGCGCATAAATGGAGGCGAACTCCACGCCCACGGCTCCCGCGCCGACAATCACCATCGATTGGGGCACGGCTTCCAGTTCCAGCGCTTCGTTATTAGTAATGATGCGGGTTCCGTCGATCTTGACGTTGGGAAAACTTTTCGGCTCAGACCCGGTGGCGATAATGATGTGCTTTGTTTCCAGAATTTTTTCCTCACCCGCTGGAGTCTTGACCCGAACTTTGTTGGGCGATTCCAGCGTGCCAAAACCGCGAAGGGATTCCACTTTGTTCTTTCGCAGCAAAAATTCCACGCCCTTGGCATTCTTTGCGACGATCTTGTTCTTGCGCTGTTGCACCACCTTCCAGTCGAGCGAAATATCTTTGAAGGAGATGCCAAACTCTTTGGAGTTTAAAAATTGCTGATACAATTTGGCGTTGAATAGTAATGCTTTCGTGGGGATGCAACCTCGAAGCAGGCAGGTGCCGCCGAAGCGATCGTCTTTTTCGACAATGATGGTTTTCAATCCCAACTGACCTGCCCGAATGCCGGCGACATACCCGCCCGGTCCGCTTCCGATGATGACAAGATCGTACACGCTATTCTCCCTGGCTGAAGGATTTCGTATAAGGTTGTGAACTCACAAGGTCAAATTGGATTGACGGCGAGAATTATAACATAAGCCATTGTTGCGTGGATTTGCCTGAGGTGGTGCGCACTCAAACCTGGAAGAAAAAATGCTAATTGTCGCGACCAGATCCCTTTTGTTCTTCCTGTGACAAGCGCAAAAGTTCGCCAGCCATCCAGACCCAGAAACCCCTCAATTTCTCCGCCATTATTCGGGTGACAAGTGTAAGGCTACAGGCTACATTAGGACAGAAGGAGCAAACGCTATGCCCATCAAAAATCCACCCCATCCCGGAGATTTCATTCGGACGGAGATTATCGCCCCCACAGGGCTGTCGGTTACGGCGGCAGCCGCAGCACTGAGGGTCTCCCGGCCCACGCTTTCGAGCCTACTCAACGGCAAGGCGGGTCTTTCCGCGGACATGGCACTGCGCATTGAGAAGGTTTTCGGAGTGAAGATGGACACGCTCATGCGTATGCAATTCTCCTACGAGATCGCGCAAACGCGCAAACGCGAGAAACAAATCCGTGTGCAGCGAATCCATCAATTCGCCGGCGTTCACACATAGTCCTGATGAACAAAAGGGTCGGGCCGCGCCGAGCTGTTGTCGAAGTCTAATCCCCGGGTCAGCCCCGATGGGTCATGGGAGCCTCACCGGGCGCTCTGGAGTTTGAGCAACAGCCCGCGGAGATGTGGCCTAGTCCTCCTAATTTTAGCCAGGAGTTGACTCGGACTCAGAAAACGATATCATCATTCCCTCATCCGGATCCCTGACTATGAAAGGCCTTCTTTCTTTTCTTTGTGTCAGTGTCGGCGGCGCCATCGGTTGGTGGCTGGGGTCGTTCGTTGGAATCATGACGGCCGTCTTCCTCAGCGCCATTGGTTCGGGCGTGGGTCTCTATCTTGCCTTGCGCTTCCATCAGAAATACTCCGAGTGATTGAGCGTATAGCGGGAATGGAGCGTTTCGTGGGGCCGTATCTCCGTAATGTGCACTTCTTGCAAAACAAGCTCCGCCAGGATGGTTTCCTGATTGAAGTGGCACCGTAAGGCCGAGTTTCATCCGGGGTGGGGCCTCCATAATGGCACTGGTAGCGCCCGGTTTTTGAGGCTGGCGGTTTTCTGCAGTGGGGACTTTTTCGGGCGAGATTGAAAGATCCGAGTATTGGCAGAATCTCCATTGATCGCGCCCAAACGCCGCAGCCTTCGCCCGATGAATCGGGGCTCGGCTGCGCTACCATTGCACCTCACGAGGGCCACGGGTAGCGCCGCCCGTTCTTTAGGGCGGCGGATTTTGCGTGTGGATTAGAGTCGAAATAGATTTCAGTGAGTTGAATCTCGCCAATCTCTAATCGGGCGTTCACCCAATAGCCATCATATGGAATTGGTTGCATCAATCTGCGGCGGCGAATCTCCAGTCATTTCGTTGACAAATGAAAAGGGGTACGATACTTTACTTTTTTGAAGAGGCGGCACACTTATTACTGGAGTTGTTTGTTGATGAGGTATAAATGAATTTTTTGAAAGAGATTTTTGACGCGACATTTGCCATTGCGAAGGGCTACAGCATCACCTTTAAACACCTTTTCCGGCCTACTATCACTGAAAATTATCCCGATGTGATGCCCAAGTTCGAGGAGCGCTATCGCGGTATTCACGAGTTGCAGCGCGATGAGAATGGTTTGGAGAAGTGTGTGGCTTGTTTTTTGTGTTCTGCTGCGTGCCCGGCTAATGCCATTTACATTGAAGCGGCCGAGAATACAGACCAGGAACGGTTCAGTCAGGCGGAACGGTACGCCAAGATTTACAACATTGATTATGGCCGCTGCATTTTTTGTGGGTTTTGTGTGGAAGCGTGTCCGACGGATGCCATCACTCATGGGCACAAATTCGAGTACGCCATATACGACACCAAGGATTTGGTTTACACCAAGGATAAGCTGTTAGTGCCCAATCCGAAGAAGGCCCATTCGTCATCGGTTGAGGAAAAGGCGGCATAACGCAGGCTGCGGTCCATCCGGATTTTGGAAGTAATCAAAAACAAAAAGCGGCGCCAAAGGGAAACTGGAAGTCTTTGGCGCCGCTTTTTTGCTGCGAGAAAAGTCAAATTCCCACGCGGTCAATGCCTGACCCGATGGGTTATTGCAGCTTCTTCAACTGGGTAGCACTTCTCACCTTCATCCTACTCGTGGGATCACCACGGTCAGATCGCTGGCCTTAATGACTCTTCAATTTAGTGGCGGTGGATGGGGGTAGCGCCACCCACCGCCAACTTCTGCCTCGTGAGAAAACTTCAAGGAGGAAATCGCTCACGGACAGAAACTCAAACGATCTGTCCTCACCGCTTCTTTGGGGTTGGCCCGAGGCGCTTCGATCGCCCCGGATCAATTTCTTTTCGACTTGAACTCTACTTGCCCTTTTCCCGAACCTGTCGGTGATTCTTTTTTCTTTGCTGCATCCGTGTCGCCAGCTCGGGATCGAAGGCCGCACTCACTCTATGCCCTGGTTCGTGGAAACCTCCCCGTTTCCATGAACCTCAAAGATCCGCGTTCTACCCTCAGAAAGATCCTACATTCTGGAACATGTAGCGATAGGGAAGAGCCCAGTGAAAATGAATATGAAATTTATTATTGGGCTCTCTTCCCCTGTGATTTCTTCTCCTGTTCCTTTCTTATAGCAATGATGCGGCCAAACCTCGCTAAGTTGCTAACTGATAGATAAGTAAGGAAGCCTTCGTAAAAATGACATATCTATTCTTTCGAAATCCATTTAGAATCAGGGAAGCGGGGAAAATTTCCTTCAAGTGGTGAATCCAATGGCGTATAATCGCGCCTCAATACAAAAAACCTATGAATCCGAATAAAGCGTTATTAATTGCTGAGGATGACTCCTCCATGCGCCAGATGCTGGCCATGGCGGTTCGCGAGTGGGGATTTGAGCCTGTCGAAGCCAAGAATGGAGAAGAGGCGCTCGCGCTCTTTGATAAACAGCCGGTTTCGTTGGTCATAACAGATGTTATTATGCCGAAGATGGACGGCTTGGAATTGTTGACCCGGTTGCGACAGAAATCCGCAGAAGCCAAGGTCATTTTGGTCACCGCGGAAGGCACCATCGATCTGGCCGTGAACGCCATGAAACAAGGGGCGGTGGATTTTTTCACAAAACCCATCGATTTTAAGAAGCTCAAGGTTCTGCTGGACCATCTTTTGGAAGATGAAGCGGCCGTCCGCGAGCTCAACGACATTGACGCGGCGCTTCAATCCGACGGGTCCTATCAGGGTATCGTGGGGCAGGCGCCAGGCATGCGGTCCATTTTCAAGTTGATTCAAGAAGTCGGCCCGCGCGATGCCACGGTTCTCATTACAGGAGACAGTGGCACGGGGAAAGAGCTGGTGGCGAAAGCGCTTCACGCCGTCAGCCCGCGCGCCGGCGGGCCTTTTGTGGCCATCAATGCCTCTGCAATTCCGGAAACGCTGATTGAAAGTGAGATCTTCGGGCACGAGCGGGGGGCTTTCACCGGAGCGGTGGATCGTCGTGCGGGATGCTTCGAACAGGCGGACAAGGGCACTCTGTTTCTCGATGAAGTTTCGGAAATGCCGTTGCAGCTCCAGCCCAAACTGCTTCGTGTGCTGGAAGAGAATTGTTTGCGTCGCCTCGGGGGCCGGGAAGCCATCCCGATTGACGTCCGCATTGTGGCCGCCACCAACCGCCGCCCCGAACAGGCCATGCAGGACGGGAAGCTGCGAAAAGATCTGTTCTATCGACTCAACACCGTGCACGTCGAGTTGCCGCCCTTGGCGGATCGGCGCGAAGACATTCCCTTGTTGGTCCGTTATTTCATCGAGCAGTGCAATCAAAAACATCAAACCAAGATCAAATCCATTTCGCGCCGCGCCCGGCAGATCTTTATGGATTACGCCTGGCCGGGCAACGTCCGGGAACTCCGCAATGTGGTCGAACGCGGAGTCATTGTGGCGCACTCGGAATGGATTGAGCCGCAGGATTTGCCTCCCTACTTGAGCCAGGCCATTGACGAGCAGCGGCAAGTCATCACCATCAAGCCCGGGACTCCCTTCCTGGAGGCCGAGAAAGAAATTATTTTGAGAACCCTGGAGTCGGTTGAAAACAACAAGGCCGAGGCCGCGCGTCTGTTGGGGGTAGATGTGAAGACCATTCGCAACAAACTGAAATCGTACGGCCTCATGGATTTGAGCGTCAGCTAGTCCGGACTATGAAACTTCGCACACAGATTTCGCTGGGTTATCTGGGGCTGGTTCTGATCGTCATGGTGTCGGCGATTTATTTCATTTTTGAAATGAACCGCCTGGACCGCATCAACCAGTCGTTGACCAGTGTGGATTTTCAAGCCCGCCGGCAGGAAATCGAAGAAAAGGGCATGCTGGACGATATTTTCGATTACGACCTGAAATATCTCGCCACATCGGATCCCGATTATCTCAAGGGAATGCGCAATCGTCAGGCCGATTATGAGTCGAATTTTTCGAGTTTGACGCGGCTTCTGGAAGATCCCGTTGAGAAGCAACGGGCCGATCAGATCGGAGTCACCTACACCCGTTACAAAGCGGTCTTCGACCGCCGCCGGGCGCCCGCGGTTGCAGATTCTACTGAAGCGCAGATTGACCTGGATAATCAGAAATATGATCTGACGCAGCAGCTCCGAACCTTGTATGGCGACCTGGAGCAGGCCACCCACGATTCCATGCAGCACCGATTGGTGGAATCCGATGCGGCACGTGAACGCGCCCAACGAGTGGCTCTGGCAGCGGGATTGTTGGCGATCTTCCTGTCCGTGGTGCTGAGCCTTGTTTCCGCCCAGAGGATCTCTTCGCCCCTGGCGAAATTGATCGAGGGCACCCGCAAGATTGCCGGTGGAAAATTCGAATCGGAAATTGAGATCCTGCGCCGCGACGAATTCGGTGAACTGGCTCAGGCGTTTAACAAGATGGCCCGTCGCCTGCACGAGCTGGATGAAATGATGAAAGGGTTCGTCATGCATATTTCTCACGAACTCAAATCCCCCCTGGCCGCCATCCAGGAATCCAGCGATTTGTTGCTCATGCAGGAAATGGGAACGTTGACCGAAAGCCAGCGGCGTTTGGTGACCATCTCCAAGGAGAAATCCGTGGTCTTGGCCAGGCGCATCAACGATTTGCTGGATCTATCCCGGATCGATGCCGGAGTCATGGAGTATCAGTTTGTACCGTCGCGATTATCGGAGGTGCTGCAACCCGCCATTGAAACGGCCACGCCTCTGTTGCGCGAGAAGAATTTGACCCTGAGCCCGGCCGTGGAGTCGGACACTGAAATCACCATGGATCCGCACCGCATTACCCAGGTGATTGAAAATCTGCTCTCCAACGCCATCAAATTTTCAAGGAATGATTCGATCATTTGCTTGAAATCACGGCAGGCGTCGGCGCTGGAACTCCAACCCGTATTTCAAAGCTGGGATGGGGCCGCGGCCAAGATGCGAAATGCGGGCGCCCGATTTCTGGTGGTCACGGTGGAAGACAACGGTCCGGGAATTCCGGTCCGGGAATCCAAAAAGATTTTTGAGCGCTTTTATCAAACCTCCCATGGTAAACAATACTTCCAGGGGGGCACGGGGTTGGGCCTGGCCATTTGCAAGAGCATTGTGGAGGCTCATCAGGGATTGATTTGGGTGGAAAGCGAAGTGGATCGCGGCAGTCGCTTCAGCTTTGCCATTCCGGAGGGCCTGGCCACAGGGTTAAGGAAATCCGACCACGTGGTGTAGTAGAATTCCTCCCGCAACCGATTCGATTACAGTTGGGGTAGACACACATGCGACGAAATGCAGCAGTCTGGGTTGTTTCAGGGATGAGCTTGTCGCTGATCTTGGTGTTGCTCTCGACCGACGGATGTGCCAAGAAGAAAGTCGTTAAGGCGCCACCGGATACCACCATAGAACAACAGAATCACATTTCCCGCATCGGCAGATTGATGGCCACGAACCAAACGCATGAAGCCATGACGGCCTGCAGTAGTTTCTTTGAGAAGTATCCTCGCAGTCCGATCTTGGACCATGCTTTGTTCGAGTGCGGGTTGGTTTACACCTCCGAGCCCGGTGAAGACCGCGGTTACACCCAAGCCTTGACCTATCTGAATCGAGTTTCGGAAGTCAATCCGCTCAGTCCTTACGCCGACTCCGCAAGAACGCTGGCCAGCCTAGTGAACACCATGGTGAAACTGCAGGGGACCTACACCCAACAGACCAACCAATTGCAAGCCTGTCAAAATGATAATGCCACGCAATCGAAAACGGTAAAGGATCTCCTGACCGCCCAAGCTCAACAGCAAAAGACCATCCGCGATCTGCAAAACGAGATCGAAAAAATCAAACGCATCGATCTCAACAAACATCCCTGATCAAGCTGACATTATTTGAATTGAGGAAGGGGACTTTCATATTGCGCGATAAAAACCATTTGAGATTTGGATATTGCGCAATTGCGCGATTTAGCGATTTCGTTATTTACACACCTTGTTGCTAATATATCGTCAGGCTCTTTTAAATCGCGCATTCGCGCAATATCCAAATCACGAAATCTGAAATAAAAATATTCAGGCCTCCCGCTGTTTCTTTCAATCGCCAGGGTTATGCGATCGGCAGGGTTTAAGGAGGGAAAAGCAGGAGGCCTGAAACTGTTATCAACCCATTAAAAATTCAAAGATCAATAAAACCCATTGAACCGTCTAGACCGGGCCGCGATGTTTATCGCCCCGGGTGAACCTCCAGCGGGCGCTCCAGTTGAATGACCAGAGTGGTTCCCGCGGGCAGTTCCAGATCTTTGCCACGACGTCTCATACTGTCGGCCAGGCCAATGATGGCTCCGGCACCGCCGCCGATGGCTGTTCCTTTGGCTCCACCGGCAATGGCACCTATCCCGGCGCCTACTCCGCCGGCGACGGCCGTTTCTTCAACATCACGCTTTCGGGAAGATGGCCCGTTGATGGTTCCTTCTTCGTTGACCTTGGTCCCTTTCGGGCCCTCTGTTCCACGGGTAGAAGCCACCAGGGGTTCAGAGTCTCCATTGGGAAGAATGATACGCTCATAGGCAATATCCATTTTTCCCACGCCGTGAACACGTCCCGGTCGTTGCACTTCACTGACTCGACCTTCGATCGTGGATCCATAAGGAATCACTTGGCGTCCCTCAACGTAAATCGGTTCACGCAGCGTGGCCGTAAAACGGTCGCCCTGTCGAGCAGTTCGGGTCGAAAGTGTAGTTTCCAAACTCGCGCGGAGCGTTGTTCCTTCAGGTATCATCCACCGATCCCGATCGCGGTCGTGATCAGGCCCCGCCAAGGCGATGCCACTCAGCATCCACATTCCAAACATGAAGGCAACTGCCGAACTCCAAAGCTGGCGTTTCATGTGTTGGTACCTCCGTTTCTTTCAATTTCGTCCTCCGCTCCGGCTCTTGAACACCGGAGCGGAGGCCAAACCCCATAGAGTGCGAACCGGCTACTTGCTGGCCTGCATGATATCGGGGTTTTCCAGCAAATGGACTTCGACGCGGCGGTTCTCGGCACGACCCGTCCGTGTCTTGTTACTATCCACCGGCTTGGACTCGCCTAAACCGATAATGAACAACCGATACAGCGGGATGTCATATTTTTCCGCCATGTAGCGGACCACCGATTCGGCGCGTTTTTGACTGAGATTGTAGTTGTATTCTTTGTCGCCCACGGAGTCTGTGTATCCTTCGA
Source organism: Terriglobia bacterium (assembly GCA_028716525.1). Taxonomy (GTDB): domain Bacteria; phylum Acidobacteriota; class Terriglobia; order JAIQFV01; family JAIQFV01; genus JAQUPQ01. The sequence goes on from JAQUPQ010000009.1 coordinate 56,184, forward strand.
TCTGGACGATGTATCCGTTCTGATCCTTGATCTTCGAAGCCAGATCATCCAGATCACCCGTGGCTTTCTCGTCCAGCTTGTACCGATTCGTCTTGAAATTGAGTTTCACCGTGTCGGTGACCTTGTAATTATCGATGTTTCCGAGCTTGGACTGAACGGTGTCCACCTGGCCTTTGAGATCGGTGGCCATGGACTGAGCAGAGTCCGCCTTCTGTCCGGCTAAATCAGCCTTCTGTCCGGCATTGTCCGCTCGCTCGGTGGCACTTTGGATGCCTTGTTGAGCCCGCGTATCGACATCCTTGATGTCGTTGGTGTTCTTGCGGTTCAGATCGCTCAGCTCGGAGATTTGTCCCGTTAAAGGATCGATCTGCTGCCGAACGTACTTCTTGGTGGCGCATCCGCTGGCTACTAAGAGGGCCGCCACAACTGCTCCAACACTCAGGATTTGACCCACTTTTCGTCGGTAGTTCATTTTTTCCTCCTATACGGTCATCCCCGGTGACCCTTCTCAGATTGCGATCATCAGCGGATGTGAATTTAGATGAGGGAAACTTGTTAACTCAGCCCGCCCTTGGACTTCCCTCAAAGCCTGAGGACGTCAATCGAAGAGAACTCTTATGACCTTTGGAGCCGGGTCGGTTCTTCCAGCCTGAAACGCAGGAGCGTTTCCGACGGAATGGTTACTTCGTGACCGCGGATCAATGCCTTCGTCGCTAAACCGGCACCGAATCCGACCGGACCTCCAATGGCGACACCTTTTCCGCCGCCCGCCAGGGCACCAATTCCCGCCCCGATACCGGCACCACCACCCAAGAGGGCCCAGTTACGAGCCTTGTTGGAGGCGCCCAAACGACTTACGGAATTTGTCTCGGTCTCCAAGCGGTTTCCGTTCTTTAAATCAATCGACCTCAAGCGGAGCGAAATGTATGATCGTCCCTTGATTCGGCCGGATTCTTTGGCTGAGGTGACTACACCATAAGCCATGGCCCCCCTCGGGACGATTTCCTTTCCATCCACTAGAATCGGTTCCTCAATCGAAGCCGAAAACTGATCGCCAACGCGACTTGTCTTGGAACTCAGGGTTTCGAGCAATCGAACCGAAATGCTGGTCCCTTCGGGTATTTCCATAGGCTCCAAATCACGCCCCGAACCGTTACGGTCGTTATCCGCCACGTTGCTTCCCGAAACGCCACTTGCTTCGGAGGAGTGCAGCTTAGAGGAAAGAAGATAACCCGATCCGCCCAGCAAGATGACTAACGCCAAGAGAATTGAGATACGCTTTAACATATGTTTCATACCCCCGTTCCCCTTGAAGTCCACGTAGCTTTAATGCACCTGGTTCGCCAAACCTTTATTGCTTTTAAGTTGTTGAAAATACAATGTATTTTTTAATGGCAGGCCGATGAGGGTGGAAACCAGCACTCATCTTGGGGAAAAAATTCCCTGAAGGGAGGGGGAAACGGAGAAAGGGCTTATCCTTATTTAACTGGGAATTCCCAATCAAGGATTCGTAATTAAATGGAAGGACAAATTACAGCCTTTGAGATTTGGAGTTTCGCAACAGCTCCAGGAACTCGAGGCGGGTTTGTTGTTCCTGTCGGAAGCATCCCAACATGGAGCTTGTCATGGCCAGGGAGTTTTGTTTTTCAACTCCACGCATGATCATGCACAGATGTTGAGCTTCGATGACGACCGCCACGCCCAGAGGATTGATTTCTTCATTGAGGGTTTCAGCGATTTGGCAGGTGAGCCGTTCCTGAATTTGCAACCGTCGTGAAAACATCTCAACCAAGCGGGCAATTTTGCTGAGGCCGATGACTTTTTGATTGGGGAGGTAAGCCACATGGCACTTGCCGAAGAAAGGAAGCAAGTGGTGTTCACACAAGCTGAACAGGTCGATGTCCTTCACGATCACCATTTCATCGTATTGCACCGTGTAAAGGGCATTGTTCAAAACGAGTTTGGAGTCTTCTTGATAACCCTGCGTCAAGTAGTTCAGAGCTTTGGCCACGCGTTGGGGGGTTTCCAGCAATCCTTCGCGGTCCGGATCTTCTCCCACCCGAACCAACAATTCGCGAATCAGTTCTTCGAGTGTTGCTTCCTGGAGTGGTTTATCAGTGCGTGTCAAACCGGATTTCGACATGAGTTCCGTCCTCAATATTCCTGAATCCTTCCGGAGTTTGTAGGTATGGGAAATGTAAAGATCGGGCAAGCGCGTGGACGGTCCAGCGGTTTCCTAAAGCGGTCTGTGGAATCATTCAAAAGCTGAAACCGGGATGACGTGATCGAAATCCGGGATTTCGGCGCGCAAGGTCTCTTCGATGCCGAATTGCAGTGTCATCATCGAACTGGGGCATCCCATGCAGGCGCCCACCAATCGAATCTTGGCGCAATTTTCGACCACTTCCACGAGCTCGACGTTGCCGCCGTCCATCATAATCGCCGGACGGATCTTGTCGAGCACATCCTCCACTTGTTCGCGTGTAACCAATCCACTTCTCCCGAATCGGCCTGGCGCGAAAGTGGAGGGGCCGTGCCCCCAAGGCTTATCCTTTCGCGGTGTCGGCAGACCCGGATGCGCTCTTGACGGCAACACTGAATCGTTTACGGTAGTCTTGAATGGCTGCCTTGATGGCGTCTTCCGCCAAGACGGAGCAGTGAATTTTCACAGGCGGCAGCTTCAATTCGTTCACGATCTCGGTGTTCTTGATGGAATAGGCCTCGTCGATGGATTTGCCCTTCACCATCTCAGTCGCCAGACTGGAACTGGCGATGGCGCTCCCGCAGCCGAAGGTTTTAAACTTGGCGTCCTCAATGATTCCTTGATTGTTGATCTTCAGTTGCAACTTCATGACGTCCCCGCAGGCAGGCGCACCGACGATGCCCGTACCGACACCCTCTTCGCCTTTCGCAAAGCTGCCGACATTGCGCGGGTTGTTGTAGTGATCAATGACTTTGGGATCGTACATGCTAACTCCTTAACGATTCGATTTTATCGGCATTCCCGAAAATTCTCATCATATTTTTTTCATTCCTTGATCTCCAGCCGCCCGGCTCTCATTGCTCGGCATTCCAATTGATGGTGTTGAGATCAATCCCTTCCAAAACCATTTCATAAAGCGGCGAGAGTTCACGCAGGCGGGTAACGTGTTTGACGACCGCCTCAATGACGTAATCCACTTCCTCTTCCGTGTTGAACCTTCCGACACAAAACCGGATGGACGTGTGCGCCAGTTCGGGTCCCACGCCGATAGCCGTCAACACATAGGAGGGCTCCAAGCTGGCTGAAGTACAAGCGGAACCCGACGAGACGGCCACGTCTTTCAATCCCATGAGCAACGATTCTCCTTCGACGAACTCAAAACTCAAATTGACGCTTCCGGGGATGCGTTTTTCGGGATGACCGTTTAAGTGTACATAGTCCAACCGTGTCGTCAGCCCTTCCCGCAGCCTTTCCCGCAGCCGCTTCAGGCGCTCCATCTCCGCCGGGAGATCTTTCTGGGCCAATTCGCTGGCGGCACCGAATCCCACAATGCCGGGAACATTCAACGTTCCCGAGCGTTTTCCCTTTTCGTGTCCTCCACCGTGAATCAAAGGCGCAGCTTTGATGAACGGTTTCTTCTTGCGAATATACAGGGCTCCGACACCTTTGGGTCCATAAATCTTGTGACCGGAAAGCGCCATCAAATCGACCGCCGTCTTCTGCATGTCGATAGGTATCTTGCCGGCCGCCTGAACCGCGTCGCAGTGGAAGAGAACGCCTTTTTCCTTGGCAATTTCGCCGATCTCCCGGATGGGCTGAACGGTTCCAATCTCGCTGTTGGCGTACATGATGGAAATCAAAATGGTTTTGTCGGTGATGGCTGCGCGCACCGTTTCGGGATCCACCAAGCCGTACTTATCGACGTCCAGATAGGTGACGTCGTAGCCTTCCTTCTGCAAAAACTTGCAGGAATCGAGAACCGCTTTATGCTCGGTTTTCTGCGTGATGATGTGGTTTCCTTTGCTCTTATAACCCCAGGCAATGCCTTTCAACGCCAGATTGTCGGATTCCGTGGCTCCGCTGGTGAAGATGATCTCATCCGGCGAAGAGGCGTTAATCAGCCGGGCAATTTGCTCGCGGCCCTTCTCGACCGCGGCCTCGGCGATCCATCCAAAAGAATGAGTGCGGCTGGCGGCGTTGCCGAAATTCTGAGTCAAATAGGGCATCATCGCTTCCAGAACACGAGGATCCAGCGGGGTCGTTGCGTTGTTATCCATGTAGATGGGCAGTTTTACCATGATTCCCTCATCCATTTCCGATCGGCAATTAAGACACCAAGGCCTTAAAAGTAGTCGGGATTTCTCCTTCGTAAAAGATGCATTCCTGACAGTAACGTTCCAACGGTTCAAAACGGCATGTGGGGCAGCCTTCGAGCACCCGTAGTGTGCTCTGAAATTCCTCCCGCATCTTCGTGAGGAATGCAATCTTGAAGTTGAGCGCCTTTTCCTGTTCGCTCAAAATATCTTTGATCTTTCCAACCGCGTCCTTCTTTGTGGCGGCTTGATCTTTGGCGTTGAATATCGTCTCAATCTCAGACAGCTTCAATCCATACTCTTTGAGGTTGTTGATGGTGATGATCTTGTCGACGCAATCCTGGGAATAGAGACGGTTTCCGCGGTGGCTGTGATCGGTGGGGTTAATCAAGCCGATCTCCTCATAAAACCGGAGCGTACGAGTTGTTATACCGGTCATTTTGGCCAGCTTACCGATCCGCATCAATTGACCGTTGCCATTCGTCGACATACGAATCCCTCGAAAGTTGACGATAACGTAAATTTTATAAGGTGTCAAGGAATTTGTCCTGGAACGAAATTGGACGCGGGCGCCTGCGGGCCTAAGGAATTGCTCCATGAATCGGATCAATGTTATTAAATAACATGTTTATTTACTGTAGCTTATTAGTGTTTATAATTATGCGTAAGAGTAGCGATCTCATGTATTCCAAGGGTCTGAGTTAACGTCAGTTATGCATCAGATCATGAATAATAACCATCGATTTTTGATTTGACAATATTTAACTTGGACGTTAAGTTACTGGGCGGAGGATATTTGATCGATGGTATCGAGGGAAAGCAATGATAACTCTAACCCCAGCGGCGGCTGAGAAGATTCAAGAGACCATAAACAAGAAGGGCCATGCGGATGGCGGACTGAGAGTCCGGGTCGTGGGCGGTGGGTGTTCGGGACTGCAATATAATTTAGATTTGGAAACCCAGGAACGCAAAGGGGACAAGGTATATGAATCCAGCGGGATCAAGGTGTTCATCGACCTCAAGAGCCTTTTGTATTTGAAGGGGACGGAGATCGATTACGTGGACGCCTTGCAGCACGGGGGGTTCAAATTCAGGAATCCGAATGCCCATGGAAGTTGCAGTTGTGGAGAATCCTTCCACTAGAAATCGCGGCCCGATTGAGAGTAACCCTTCGCAGCGAGGAATTGCATGGACTGGGATGATACCCAAGAGATTGCCGAAAAGTTGAGCGAGACGCATCCTGAAATTACCGATCCCTACTCCATGCGATTCACGGAATTGTTCCAGTGGGTCATTCATTTGGAGGGGTTCGAAGGCGACAAAGCGCCCCAGACCTCGATGGAAGGGAAGCTCGAGAACATCGTCAAAGCCTGGGCCGAATACCTCCAATAACAAACATTCCCGGCCAACCCGACCCCGAAGTTTCGCCGGCTTCGAGCTGTCCCGAGGCGGAGAAGGAATGCATGAGAGTCGTTTGTGTGAATTGTTCATCGCGGGAAGTCGGCCACTGGTGCAGTCATTGTGGCGCTGTTCTTCCGACGCCGGACAATGAGAACTATTTTTCGATTCTGGGTCTTCCCCAAAAGATCAATTTGGATGAAGAAATTCTCAAAGAACGGTTCTTTGACCTGAACCGGGCGTTTCATCCCGACCGCTCCTCCCGGATGAAGGACCCGCGTATGCGCGACATCGCCACTCGTAAATCCACACTTATCAACAACAGCTTCAATACCCTGCGCGATCGCACACGCCGCATTCAATATTTAATTCGTCAGGGTCTGGGGGACCGCGAGGAGAAATCGGGGCAGATTCCTTTGACCCTGTTCGATCTCGTTGAACGCGTGAATGACCTCATGGTTGAACTGAAAGAAGCTAAAGAATCGTCGAAAGCTCCGGGTAGTCCAACCAACGGCCGGAAGGTCAGTGAAGCCGCCAAAGAGCTGGAGGGAGAACTGCAGGAGTTGGTGGCGCGGCGAGAAGCTTTTGAATCAAATCTCCATTCCAGGGAATCAGAATGGGATGATTTGTGCGATCACACGGAAAATTTTGAGCGTTTGAGCGCCGACGACCTGGCGGCGCGCCAGCAGATTCTCCAGGCGCTTTCCGTTCGAATGGACGAAATCTCTTATATTGATTCGCTGATCCGGAGAATCAAAGACACGCTCTTCGAGTAACGACTTCATGGCGCAGAAAATCATTGGAATCGATTTAGGAACGACCAACTCGGTCGTGGCGGTCATGGAAGGGGGACAGGTCACGGTCATTGCCGATGACGATCAGCAGAGGCTGTGTCCTTCCATTGTCGCCGTCAACGACGGCGCGGCGCCTCTGGTGGGCTATCCGGCGCGCAATCAGCTGGTCGTCAATCCGCGCCAAACCATCTATTCGATCAAACGTTTCATGGGCCGGCGCCATCAGGAAGTTGCGGAAGAAGAAAAGAATATTTCCTATGAAATCGTGGGCGGGCCCGAGGAGATGGTCAAAGTTCGAGCCGGCCGCCGCATCTTTACACCTCCCGAAGTTTCCGCCATTATTTTGAGAACACTGAAGGACCGGGCCGAGAAATTTCTTCACTCGGAAATTCAAAAGGCCATTATTACCGTCCCCGCCTATTTTAATGACAGCCAGCGCCAGGCCACCAAGGATGCCGGCGGTTTGGCCGGATTGGTGGTGGAGCGAATCATCAACGAACCCACGGCAGCGGCCTTGGCCTACGGCCTGGACCGGAAGCAGATCTCCAAGGTGGCGGTGTTTGATTTGGGCGGCGGAACGTTTGATGTTTCCATTCTGGAATTGTCGGAAGGGATTTTTCATGTGCTGGCGACCAACGGCAACACGCACCTCGGAGGCGACGACATCGACCGCCGGTTGGTGGAGTGGGTCTATACGGAATTTGAGAAACAGAACGCCTTCCCCCTGAACCGCCAGCCTCAGGTGTTCGAACGGGTGCGGCAGGAAGCAGAACGCGTGAAATGCGCATTGTCGTTTGAAGATTCTGAGAGTTTCGACCTTCCGATTTTGGAGACGCGGGACGGCAAGGTGTTCAATTTTACCCGCCGCCTTTCTCGCGCTGACCTGGAATCCTTGGTGCGGGGGATCATCGACCGAACGATCAATCCCTGCCGCCGCGCTCTGGACGACGCCGCTTTGACCCCGGAGCAGATCAATGAAGTGATCCTGGTGGGCGGTTCCACCCGCATGCCGTTGGTGCGACGGGTGGTTCAGGAAGTATTTCGAAAAGAACCCAACACCAGCGTCAACCCCGATGAAGTTGTGGCCATCGGGGCGGCCATTCAGGGAGCGGTTTTGTCGGGAGAAATTTCTGATGTGTTGTTATTGGATGTGAATCCGCTTTCGCTGGGAATTGAAACGTACGGCGGAGCCATGAGCAAGTTGATTTTCCGGAATTCACCTATTCCCGCGACGGCCAAGGAAGTATTTACGACGGCGGTGGACCACCAAACCGCCATCGATGTTCACATTCTTCAAGGCGAGCGGGAAATGGCGGCCGACAACCGCACCTTGGCGCGCTTTGCCTTGTCGGGTATTTCACCCCAGCCGGCCGGCGCTCCCCGGATCGAAGTCACCTTCACCATCGACGTCAATGGAATCCTGAATGTGGCGGCGCGCGACCTTGCCACCGGCAAAGAGGAGCACTTCGAAGTGAAGCCGAGCTACGGCTTAACGGAAGAAGACGTCAACCGTCAGGTGGATGAGTCGATTGAACACGCCTTTGACGACATGGACCGGCGCATGTGGGTGGAACACAAAGCCGAGGCCGAACGGGTGCTGGCGGCCACTCACAAGGCGCTCTCGCAGCATTCCGGTAAACTGGATGGCGGGCAGTTGGAAAAGATCGACGCGCTCATCACTCGCACCGAGAAAGCCCTGGCCGCGGAAGATTGGCACGAACTCAAGTCGGCGCTGGATGCTTTGAACGAAGCCACCATTCCTTTGGCCGAAGTCATGGTGACAGAGGCCATCAAGAAGGAAGGCGCACCCGGTCCCTCTGGACACGATCCCGGGTCACACTGATTCTTAAATCGCCCTCTCCCTATGATCAAGACGCTGCGGTTCTTTCAAGTTCTCATGTTGGTGCTATGGCTCGGAGGAATGTTCTTCTTCGGGGCGATTCTGGCTCCTTCGGCATTCCAGTCTCTCCCCAATCAGAGGATAGCCGGAAATCTGGTGAGCCTGACGCTGGGGAGATTAAGTCTTCTTTCGGGAGTGGCGCTGGCGATTTTCTTCGGATTGGCGCTGCTTCGTTCTCAGCTCGAAAAGAGGGTGCTGACGCGAGGTCGACGCTGGATGATGGTGGGGGTGGTCCTTGCCTTTGCCCTGGTCCTCTATCTTCGATATGGAATCGATGCGCGGATGCATGAGCTTCGGATGACGGGAAACGGAATTGAGAGCCTGGCTCCCGACGATCCGCATCGTCTCGAATTTGATCGCCTGCATCGCCGCTCCACAGCTTTGTTTGGATTGGAATTTATCGCGGGTCTATTCGTATTGAGACAGTTTGTTGTGGAGGAGTGAGGTGCCGTTGTTTCGGTTTTGCGAAGCAGTTCCTTATGCCCCGGTGGATCGGGGCACCCAGGAGCATGAAAACAAATGCTTCGGTCTGTGGACGACCGTTCACCGTGGAGACGCTGAGGTCGTCGAGACTGCGCAGAGAACCTTCCGGACGTTTTCTGAGTAAAGGACTCTCCCCGGCACCTGACACCCGACACCTTTTTTCGAGGCAGACCCTGAGGACATGAAAATAAAACATCTTGGCCCGATCAAGCTCCTCCGGGCGAGAAGTTTTAGCCCAACACATGATTCTTGGAGATAACTGCAGAAGGAAACTTCTACACGGCGGGTTTCTTCTTCCTTAACAGCAAGTAGACAGCGAATATCGCAAGAACTGAAATGACGAGAGACAGCGCCACGGTCAAATAGTGTTGGCGCATCCAGTCTCCCGCATGTTGGCCGAGCTGCAGTGCCAAATATCCCTCCAGATAATATCGAATTCCTCGTCCCACCGTTATGGCCAGCAAAAATCTGGGCCAGCTGATCTCGAAGACTCCGGCGGATATGACAAAAAGTTTGAAAGGGGTGGGTGGCGGCAGCAGGGAAGGGATAATGACAGCCAGAATTCCAAATTTCTGATACCAGCCGCTGACGCGCGCCACTTTGCCGGCGTCAAATCTCTTCCGGAGAAGTGCCCTTCCGCCTTTTTTCCCGACGTAGAACAACAGCGCGCAACCCAGTATCGATCCGATGAGTGTCGAGGTTGAAAACAGCAGCATACGTCGCGCATTGTGAAAAGAGTTGGCGATGATCAGGATATCGTTAATCTCAGGAAAAGAAAGAAAGGACGAATCCAAAAAGGCGATGGCCCCGACCCCGAAGACTCCTAACGACAAGGCATAGGCTTCCAAAAGTTTTGCGAGGTGAGTTATGAACCGGATCATGGAGAAAAAGTGCGCGCCTTTCCAAAAAAGTAGACCCCAGGCGGGGCCGTGCTGCTCACGTCGGAGTGGCGCCCGAATGCTCCATTGTGAGCCCTCCCACAGCGTAAAAGACCGCCCATCATATCGGACGCCTGCAGGCGTGTCAAAAGGTTCGTCGGTGTGGCTTGAGTGAATTCGCTTCTTTCGCTAGAATTTGTCCGCTCACGGGAGAGAGAATTTGATGCCCTCCAAGCCGGATGCCAAAAAACAGATCCAAAAACTGCGCGATCTGATCCATCATCACGAATATCAATATTACGTCCTCGACCAGCCCGAAATTTCTGACGCGGAATTCGACGGCCTGATGCGGCAGTTGAAAGAGCTGGAACGCGAGCACCCGGAGTGGGTGACACCGGATTCTCCCACGCAGAGGGTGGGTGGCGAACCCGCCAAGCAGTTGCCTCCGTTTCGGCATCGCGTCCCCATGTTGAGCCTCGACAACGCCTATACCTACGAGGAGCTCAAGGAATTCGACAAGCGCGTTCGGGCCGTCTCGGGAAACGAGAGAGAAGAATACATCGTGGAGCACAAACTTGACGGGCTGTCGTTTGCGCTCCATTACGAAGATGGAATTCTCATGCATGGAGTGACGCGTGGGGACGGGGTCACGGGCGAGGAAGTGACACCGAATATCAAAACTATTCGTTCGATTCCACTGCGATTGAAGGCCTTCGCAGAGAGATTTCCTCGGTTGGAAGTGCGCGGCGAGGTTTTCATGGCCAAAGGGGTGTTCGAAAAAGTGAATGACGAACGCGAAGGGAACGGGGAGCTGCGTTTCGCCAATCCCCGCAATGCCGCGGCCGGGACGCTGCGCATGCTGGATCCGAAAATCGTGGCCAGTCGGAAGTTGGAAGGGAATGCCTATGCTCTTCTGGTGAAAGGCGCTGTGCCTTTTGCCACTCACGCGGAAACGCTGAAGACGCTGCAGCATCTGGGTTTCAAAGTAAACTCCCACTTTGCGATGTGTCACTCGATTGATGAAGTCATCCGACACTGCTCCGAATGGGAAGATAAACGCGACAAGCTCGATTATGAAATTGATGGTTTGGTCATTAAGACGAACTCCATCCCGCTCCAGAATGAGTTGGGTGCGACCGCGAAATTCCCCCGATGGGCGGTGGCTTACAAATTTCCGGCGCGTCAGGCAACCACGCAGGTGCGCGATATCCTGGTCCAGGTGGGGCGCACGGGAGCCCTGACTCCGGTGGCCGATCTCGAGCCGGTGGCTTTGACCGGCATCACCATCTCGCGGGCCACCCTGCACAACGAGGATGAAATTGCGCGATTGGGATTACGCATCGGCGACACCGTGGTGGTGGAACGCGGCGGAGAAGTCATCCCGAAGGTCGTGAAGGTGATCGAATCCAAACGGCCGAAAGAGGCGCGCAAATTTATTCCGCCTAAAAAATGCCCGGTCTGTGGTGGAGAAGTGTACCGACCGGAAGGGGAAGTGGTGCGGCGATGCATTAACGCCGCCTGCCCGGCCAAGTTGAAGGAGTCGTTGCTTCATTTTGCTTCCCGTCGGGCCATGGACATTGACGGCTTGGGCGATGTGCTCGTGGAGCAATTAGTCGAAAAAAAGCTTCTGCGCGATGTCGCCGACTTGTACGGTCTCAAGATGGACGATGTGGCGGCCCTCGATCGAATGGGCGAGAAGTCGGCTCAGAATCTGATCGGGGAGATTGATTCCAGCCGAAAACAGGAGCTGTGGCGTCTCATCTTCGCTCTGGGCATTCGATTTGTGGGAGAACGGACGGCCCAAATCCTGGCCCATCATTTCGGATCCTTGGATCGGCTGATCCAGGCGTCTCAAGACGAACTGGAAAAAGTTTTTGAGGTGGGCCCCAAGGTTGCGGCCGCCATCGTCTACTTTTTTGCGCAGCCCCAAAATCTGAAGGTCATCGAGAAACTGCGGGGCCACGGGCTGAACTTCAAGCCGGCGGCCAAGAAGGCCGGATCGGCTCAATTGCAGGGCCAACAATTTGTACTCACAGGAACCTTGAAAAACTATACACGCGACGAGGCCAAGGAACTTATTGAGAGTGCGGGAGGCGTGGTCACGTCGTCAGTCAGCAAGAAGACCAGCTATGTCGTGGCCGGGACCGACCCCGGATCCAAACTGGACAAAGCCCGGACGCTCGGCGTCCCCGTCATTTCAGAGAAGGAACTTGTGAAAATGGTGAAGGGCTAGGCCGGTCGTCCTCGGCGTTTTCAGATTCTGAGCTTTTCCATCCCGCATGGTGTCTAAAGGGATGCAACAACGTGATCCTGAGAGGACAAAGACGAAAATGCGCACGGCAGTGATTCTAAGTGGAGGCGGCGCCAAGTCGGCCTACGAGGCTGGTGTGCTCAAAGCACTTGAAGACAACAATGTCCAGGTCGATCTCGTGATCGGGACATCGGCCGGAGCGTTGAATGCCTTATTCTACGCGGTGGGCGAAACCGATCGGCTCTATAACGGCCAAGGCACCGGTCTCTGGCAACGTCTCAGCAAGAAACTCATTTTGCGCGATGGGCTGCTCTCTTCCTTTTATTCCCGGGTGGTGAGTCGGAAGCTGGGACTCCTCTTTGTGGGCGTCTCCCTGCTGAATCTTTTGTTGTTTTCCATCGGATTTGTCTTTGCTTACGGCATCACGGGACGCAGCGTGAATTACGGCCGGCAGTCCTTGATCACGGCTTTCCGCGCCCTCAAACTCAATTTCACCATGGGACTGTTTTACGGCACGTTGGTGTTGGTGCTGGTACTGTTTTTGGAATACCTGTTCATTGGCAGTGTTCTGCACACCATCTATCGGTGGCTCAAAATTAAACTCGGATTCACTCCCCTGAACGATGAAACGCTCGCCGAACTCAGGAACGTAGCACGTCGCATTCCGGGCTTGACCAAGAGCCTTCTGACGCGATCGTTGGGACTTCCGGCCGATGTGATGAACCCGGACCGGCTTCTGGAGAGCATCCGGACGATCGATCCGCCCGCGTACTTTTCCTCGGCCCCGATGGAAGAATTGCTGCGACACGAGGTCCGCGACATTCTTCAGAAAAGGACTGCCGCGGCCGAGGGTGTTCCGGAGACGCTGGCGGCCTCCTTTATGGCTTGGTATGGACAGAAACTCCAAGCTGAAGATTCCCAGGTTCGCGGTTTGATGATCACTGCCACCGACCTCAACGCCAAGGCTGAATGCCTTTTCTTCGCCTTGAAAGAGCCTTATCGTCGCGGTTTGGTGATCGAACGGTTGAAGCGCTATCGCTTGGACACCCAGGAACAATTTATCCGGTCGCAGGGCATCGATCACAGCGGCCCGGACTATGTGGACCTGCTGTTTGAAGACAACGGGCAGTTGTTGTTCGACGCGCTCATTGCGTCAACCTCGATTATCGGGGTTTTTCCGCCGCGAAAGATTAAACTTCCGGCCAAGGGCTACTGGCGGGCCATCGAACCCGCTCACACTTTTGTCGACGGTGGATTTGGAAACAACACCCCGATTCGCGATGCCATCGAAGCCGGAGCCACGCATTTGATCGTGATTCAGGTGGAGCCGAAGAACGTCGTCGAGACCCTCAGCCATCCCAGCGAGTTGAATGCCACGCTGCCCTGTCTGATGCGAACGGTCGAGACAGTCCTGGATACCACCGTCGACGACGATTACCGCTATTACGAATTATGGAACCGTTATGCGCCGGAAGATCAGCGCATCCAGATGGCGGTCATCCAGCCGCGATCATCGCTTTCCATTACCACATTGGATTTTGATGGAGGCCTTTCGGCCAGCGGGAATCGGGTGGCGTTGAGTTCGGCATGTGCCCGGGGATATTCCGATGCCCTCAAACAATTCATTTATTCCGAATGGACGAAATGGAAATCTGATATTCCTGATCCAGCGGCTGCGGTTCCTCAGCCTTAGACTTTCACGTTGCTCCGGCGTTTGATGCCGGGTCTTCTGAATTCAGCGTGACGCCCCGGCACGCTTCCCGTATAATAAATGATGGCAGGTCGAGACGATCGCCGCGGTCCTTGGGGACCGGGGAGGAAAGTCCGAACTCCGCAGGGCAGTGTGCCACGTAACGCGTGGGCGTTTCTGGGACGGTCGGTAGTTTCGAGGGGATCCCCGAAATTATCGGCGCCCGGGGGCGACGGAAAGTGCCACAGAAAATATACCGCTTCGATTCGTCGGAGTAAGGGTGAAAAGGTGCGGTAAGAGCGCACCGCCCGTTCGGTAACGAGCGGGGCAGGGCAAACCCCACACGGAGCAAGACCAAATAGGCTTCACCTTCGATTCCATCGGATAGGACGGCCCGTTCGAAGTTCCGCTGCAAGGCGGAAGGGTGAAGCGGGTAGGTCGCTGGATCCCGTCAGCGATGGCGGGACTAGAGGAATGATCGTCGCTCCGAGAAATCGGAGAACAGAATTCGGCTTACCGGCCTGCCACATTTCTTTGTCTGCAATTGGCGGCTCACAAACAGCCTTCTTTCGGGGAACCCGAAGGGAAGACTCCGACCACGCGCTTTAAGTTTCTTCTTGCTTCCTGGTTTTGAATCGGTATAATGCGGGAAATTTTTCGCGGACCGCATCAGTTCTCAGAGGTTCGCGCTGACACTGGGCCGCTGGCAGGGTCCCTTCTCTATCGTAGGCGAACCGAACTTTCGAAGGACTTTTCAGTGAAGGATCATAGGGCATGATGAAATCCTCTGGTTTTGTATTGTGGACGGCATTGACCTTGGTGGGTTGCGTTGCGGGGGCCTCCGGAATAGCGGCAACGAATTCCGGCCGGCAATCCGCTCGAGCTGCATCGAGAGTCCCACATCATTCTATATACTCCTCGAAAGCCAAGAACCCTGCGGCAGGGACGACTCACGTGGTTCGATCGGGCGACACGCTGTATGAAATGGCGCGCTCCTATCACACCACGGTTGCGGAGTTGAAGAAACTCAACCACCTTCAAAGCACGCGCCTCAAAATCGGACAACGTATCCGGATTCGCGAAGATCGTCCGCAGGATGTTCTGACTGCAAAGTCAAAGCGCCCGGAAAAGGCGTTTTCGGAGCCGTTTGAGCCGGCCCCAAAGTCCTCCCGTCCGCAAGAAATTGAAAAGGCATCGACGGAAGCGCAAGCCGCGGGACAACCAACATTGCGAAATCAGCTGGTCGAGGCGGGAATCGATCTTCTGGGCGTGCCCTATCGGCGCCGCGGAATGTCGGAGGAGCGAGGATTCGATTGCTCCGGACTGGTGAAGACCTTATTCGACAAATTTTCCATTGAGGTTCCAAGATCCGCGCGCGAGCAGTTCAAGTTCGGTGAAAAAGTAGCGCGAGCCGAGTTGGAAATTGGAGATTTGGTGTTCTTTTCGTCGCGAGGAAAAATTCCGAATCATGTGGGTGTGTACATTGGAGACAATCAGTTTCTCCACGCCGCGTTGCATGCGCATCAAGTCATCATCAGCAATTTGGAACAGGCTTGGTATCAGAAGCGCTTTATCGGGGCTCGACGCATAGGCGAGTTGTGGAACGACGAGCAGAAGCCTCAAGTGGCGAAGGGTAACTAGGCCCATTGCAGATCTAAGAGTTTAGCGGGGCGGATTAATCAAGGCTGGGTGATGAACCCGGCCTTTTTGTTTTTGAATCCGCTTTCCGTGAAATCACAGATTCAAAGCGCCGGCAAGCGGCTCACATGCGTTCCGGAACTTCAATGCCCAGTAGATTCAATGCTTCTTCCAATGTTCGCGCCACAATGTCCACCAGCACCAGTAGAAATTCCTTTTTCTTGGCGTCCGGCTCCGGAAGGATGCGATGTTTGTGGTAGAAATTGTTGAATGTTTGAGCCAGGTTGAAGGCGAACTTGGCCACCGTGGCAGGCTCGCGTGAACTCACCGCTTGTGCCACGACGGCGCTGAGCTGTGAGGCCAGCAGAATCAGCGTCCAGAACTCGTCGTGCTCCGGTCCGTCCAGAAATCCCCGGTAGTCCTCCAGCAGAGCTTTCTTCCGTAGATCGTCGAGCGAAAAATCCTTGTGCTCTTCCGCCAATTTCCTGAAGATGTTTTTTGAACGAACGACCGCATATTGAATGTACGGACCGGTTTCGCCCTCAAAACTCAAAGCTTCGTCGAAGTCAAAGGCGATGACGGAATGGAGCGTGTACTTCAGGAGAAAGTAGCGGAGGCCGCCGACCGCAATTTGACGAGCGACGGTGTTCATGCCTGCGACATCCATGTCGGGATGCCGTTTCGCGACTTCTTCCCTTGATTTTCGGATCAGTTGATCGATCAAGTCATCGGCTTTGACGCCCAAGCCCTTGCGGCCGGAGACTTCCACGTAGGGCCGCTTCTGATCTTCCGCCGAGAGCTCAATGCCCAGGTCGGAACAGCAACGCGGTGAGAGCGCCACCATTTCATAGTCAAAATGCGTGGAATGTTCTGCGGCCTCTTGGAATCCCAAGGTGCGCAGCCCTTGCACGACGACGTTTTGGAGATAGGACTGGCGGACGTCGATGACATTGTAAACGGCCGAACCCTTGCCGAAGTGCGGAGGCGGAGTGGCGCGGGAAGCCGGCTCGCTGCGGGTCATCCACAAAACATGGCCGTCGCTGTAGGTGTGAAATGGCGAATAGTAAAAATCCTTGCCCAACAATCCGAATTTCCACAACTGGTAGGCAATGTCTTTGCCCACATAGGTCACCGTGCCGTTCGACCGGACGATGATCTTGTCCTCGTCGTGCGCGGACTCCTCGTTTGCCGGTGAACTCTTTTCAGCCCCCTCCGCCCTCATTACCCAGCAGCCCTTGTTCTTGCCGGCGGTCTCCAGGACAATGGCCCCGCGATCTTTCAGTTGAGTGAAGGCTTGATCCCAGAATTTCAAATGCAGGATATCGCTTTCGCGGGGAAGTAAATCGTACTGCACATTGATGCGGCTCATGGTGGCGAGGTGGGCGCGCACGATGGCCGTGGCCATGAGGTCGGCCAGCCGGGCGGTATCATTGCCGCCATGTTCAATCCGATGCAGCGTTTCGGATCTCCACTTTAAGCGATCCGCATCCTCATCATAAAATCGGGAGACCCGCGCGTACAAATCCCAGCAGTAAAAATCGAACCGGCCATTCGAGCCGCCGATTCGCTCCTCCACCTGGGAGGCCGAGAGTTTTTCAATATGCTCGAATCCGACCACCACGTCCGCCACCTGTACGCCGGTGTTGTCGATGTAGTTTTGAACCTCCACGGTTCGACCCAGGGAACGTAAGAGGCGGACAAAACTGTCGCCCAGCACGGCGTTGCGCAAGTGGCCGATATGGGCCGCTTTATTGGGATTGATGTTGGTGTGCTCGACAATAATTTTTTCCGGGCCAGGGTCGATTGGCGGCCTGGCTCCGGATGGCGCGGTCAGCACACGCCTCAAGAAACGGGAACGATCCAGATGAAGATTGAGATAACCGGCAGCGGCGACTGAGACTCGAACCACTCCTTCAATGGATCCAACCGTCTCAGCAATATCTTGTGCGATGGCGCGCGGGGCCTTCTTCAGTTGTTTCGCCAGATCGAAGGCCACCGGCAGGGCAATCTCGCCGAAATTGACTTGCGGTGGCGTCTCAAGCTTGAGCGGCATATTCTCAATACCGAAATGAGATTTGAGGTATTGAAGAAAATGCCGACGGATGTCTTCTTGGAATTGACGATACATGTAAGCCCCACAAAAGGCGAGGCATTATAGCCCACGCCCTCCAGCCCCGCAATGAGGTTGGCAGATATATTGCATTGTGATAGAATCCCGATCCAGAGAGTGAACAACCATGAATCGAATCAAAATTACAACCCCTGAAATCTATTCCCGACCTTTGTGCATGTTGTCTTCCTGTTCTTGTAGTTGTTGACCCCCAACCTAGCTTCCGAGGTTGATCGACGACATTTCTGAACCGGTCGCTCCATTTCCGAGCGGCGGGAAGGATTTCATTTCTATTGATTGGAGGATTTCGATATGGCAAATGCAAATTACGCTCATCCCGAGACCTTGGTCCCCACTGACTGGGTTTCACAACATCTTAAGGATCCCAAGGTGCGCATCGTGGAAGTGGATGTGGATACCAGTGCCTACGATCAAGGTCACATCCCCGGCGCGTTGGCGCTCAATTGGACTACGGAGCTGCAGGATTTGGTCCGACGCGACATTCGCGATCGGGCCGGATTTGAAGCCCTGGTCGGAAGCCGTGGTATCTCTAATTCTTCCACCGTGGTCTTGTACGGAGACAACCACAACTGGTTTGCCGCCTGGGCTTTCTGGCAATTTAAATTATACGGGCACACGGACGTGCGCCTGATGAACGGCGGAAGAAAGAAATGGATTGATGAGGGTCGTCCCCTGGAAAAGGAAATTCCCCATGTCTCCGCCGCCAAGTACCAGGCGCAGGAACCGGACAGCCGCATTCGAGCCACACGCGAGGAGGTATTCGAAGTGTTGAAGAAACACGATCGAAACCTGGTGGATGTGCGCTCTCCGCAGGAATTTACGGGAGAGGTCATTGCACCGCCGGGCATGACGGAAACGGCTCAACGCGGCGGCCATATCCCCGGGGCGATCAGTATCCCATGGTCCAAAGCCGTCAACGACGACGGCACGTTTCGCAGCGTTTCGGAACTGCGGAGCTTGTATGAAGGACTGGGCGTGCGACCGGATCGTGAATCCATTGCCTACTGCCGCATCGGGGAGCGCTCTTCCCACACCTGGTACGTCTTGAAGTACCTGCTGGGATATCCGCACGTCCGCAATTACGACGGATCTTGGACCGAGTACGGAAACTTGGTGGCCGCCCCCATTGAGAAAGGAGAAGGACGAAAAAGCGCCACTGCTTGATCGGCGGAATTGAAAATTGATGACGGCACACCCTCTTTCCATGCTCACCGGGAACTGAAGGGGGTGTGCCGTTCATTTTTTGGGTATGAAACACTCCTCACGCCGGATTTTCCCGGGACTCCCTCGAAGACCCTCCCGCATCGTGTTTCAATAAATGTGTATCCCATGCTGGGCCCAGGTTTTTGGCGCGTGAAAGTCTCATCGCCGTGCTAAAATGAAGAATTATGAAGTGGGTAATCTCGGCCGCCGATCCACAGAAAATCAAACTGTTAAAACATGGACTGGGATGTTCAGAGTTGATGGCACGCCTGCTCATCCTGCGAGGTCTGACCTCGTTGGACGAAGCCCAACGTTTTCTTAATCCCTCGCTTTCGGGTTTGCATGATCCTTTTCTGATGTGCGGATTGGATCAAGCGGTGAAGCGTATTCTCGAAGCCGTCGCACAGCATGAAAAAATTTTGATTTACGGCGATTACGATGTGGATGGCATGACGGCGGTGGTCATCTTAAGAAAGGCGATCCAATTAATCGGCGGGGAGGTGAGTTACCACATTCCACGACGCTTGGTGGACGGCTATGGAATGCGCGAGGACGTGATTGAACGCGCCGCCGCCGAGGGATTCCGGCTCATCATCAGCGTCGACACCGGCATTCGCGCCTTTGAGGTCGTCAATGCGGCCACGGCGTTGCATCTCGACACCATCATTACCGACCATCATCTGCCGGAAGAGGAAGGGCACGGTCAGACCGAACTTCCGCAGGCGCTGGCAGTGCTGAATCCGAAACGCCGCGATTGCCGCTATCCCGACAAAAATCTTTGCGGATGCGGTGTGGCCTTCAAACTCGTTCAGGCGTTGCTTCAAACCAACGGACGCTCGAATCTGTTGGAGTCCTTCCTGAAGATCGTTGCGATTGGCACGATTGCCGACGTGGTTCCACTGGTCGGTGAAAATCGAGTGATTGCCAAACTCGGTCTGGAAGGTTTGATGGAACCGGCCAACTTGGGATTGAAAGCGCTGTTGGATACCACCGGTTTGAAGGACAAAAAAATCACGGCCTCCGATGTGGGATTTCGAATCGCCCCCCGCATCAATGCTGTGGGACGCATGGGCGGCGCCAATGAAGTGGTCGAGTTGCTTTCGACCAACGATGAAGCCTTGACGCGTTCCCTGGCCGAGAAGATGAACGCCATGAATGCCGAGCGGCAACACATCGAACAAACGATTTTGGAATCCATTGAAGCTCAATTGGCCGCTCATCCCGAAATGAAAGATCAATACTGCCTGGTTCTGGCGGGAGAAGGATGGCATCGCGGTGTCATCGGAATCGCGGCCTCCAAGGTCGTCGAGAAGTATGGACGGCCGGCCCTGGTGATTGCCTGCGAGGACGGACGAGGACAAGGATCGGGCCGGTCCATTCGGCCTTTTCATCTGCTCCACGCCCTGGAACAAGTCCGGGACTTATTTCTGCGTTTTGGGGGACATTCTCACGCGGTAGGATTTGCCCTGCCGACGGAGCGAATCCCGGAACTCCGGACGCGCCTCAATCACGTGGCTCAAAGTGCTTTGAAACCTGAAGACCTGGTTCCTCAAATTGAAATCGACGCCCAGGTTCGCCTGTCGGATTTGGATGAGGGGCTTTACGAAGAAATGGGCAGACTGGAACCTTTCGGTGAAGGCAATCCTTTTCCCGTTTTTTCGGCATCTGATTTAAAATTAGTTTATGAGCCGCGTCTGCTCAAGGACAAACATTTGAAGCTGCGGGTGGAGCAGGACGGCGTGGAGATGGATGCGTTGGGGTGGGGGATGGGTGATCGATTGGAAAGTGTCCGGAAGAAAGAGAAGGGACCTTTGACGATGGCGTTTCAACTGTCTCAAAACACCTTTCAGTCCACCACTTCACTCCAGTTGATCATTAAAGATCTGGCCTGAGGGCTATACCCTGAGGGGAAAAACTTGAAGCTCCTGTTGTGAATT
The DNA here is from genome assembly GCA_028716525.1 of Terriglobia bacterium. Classification (GTDB taxonomy): domain Bacteria; phylum Acidobacteriota; class Terriglobia; order JAIQFV01; family JAIQFV01; genus JAQUPQ01. The sequence continues at coordinate 76,783 of JAQUPQ010000009.1, forward strand.
TCGAGCAGGAGATTTTAGAATCCGTTCCGAGGAGTTTTCTGAAGACTTCCATGGAGTATCGACACATCCGCAGAACGCGAGTCGTAGTGGCGGTCGCGATTGGAGTGATCGTGGTCGCGACTTCCTGGAGCTACGTCCGCCATTGGCAGCGTTCCAGGTCCGATAAGCCGGTGGTCCCCAATATTCTCCCCAGTAATGCCGAGAACGCCACCGTGGGGTTCAATTACACCAAGATCGAATCCGGAAGGACTATCTATTCCATCAAAGCCTGGCGAAACCTGGGCTTGAAGGACAATAAAAACATTCTGGAAGACGTGGAAGTGCTGGTATATGGGAAGACCGGCGATCGTTACGACCGCATTCACAGCGCGCGAGCCGACTACGATCAGGATGCCGGAACCGTGACTTTCAACGGCGACGTGACGTTGTTGTTGAGCAGTAAGGATCAGGAACTCAAGAACGTCCCCCGAACAGGGAATGGTGGCGCTTCCGGCGCGGCCAACCCCACGCAGATACGAAGCTCCATGGTGACCTATTCCCAGCGTTCCAATCGCGTCGACACGGCAGCGCCGGTTCAATTTGTCCTCAACGAGGTCAGCGGAAGCGCCATCGGCATGCACTACGACGCCAATGCCAACACCTTGATCTTGGATCGCGATGTTCAAGTTGTGATTAATCGACAAAATGGGACACCGCCGATTGAGATCACCGGAAGTTCGATGAATTATAGGAAAGCCACCCGCTCGATTACGTTTTCCGCGCCCGCCGAGTTGCGTCGCGGGAATGATCGTCTCAAGTCTCAAGAGATGATCGTTTACATGGACGAAAACAATCATGCCCATGAAGCCGTAGCCCGCGGAAATCCTGTGCTGAATGCTTCGACAGAGACCATGAAGTATGAATTGACCTGCGATCAGATGACGGCGAATCTCGATCCCACCGGGAAAATGCTTCTGAACATCGTGGCGGAACAAAATGTCAAGGGGATGAGCCGATCGGAATCCTCCACGACGGAAATTTCGGCGCAGCGATTGATCGTTTCATTTCAGGGCAACCGGAATGAACTGAAGAACATGGTGGGTGAAGATAACGTTTTCGTGAAAATGACTCCACGGCCGGGCGCCGCGGCTCAGGTGGTGGCGTCGAAAGGCCCGGCCGCGGCACAGACTTCGTTGGCGAGTTCCACAGACGTGAAGACCCTGCGATCTTCTCGCGTGGAAATCACGATGCGTCCGGGAGGCCGCGAAATTCAAACCCTGGTTTCACCGCGACCGTCGACCTTGGAAATCATCCCCTCCGATCCCGGCCAGGACAAGCGCACCATCACAGCGGATCGGTTCGATGCCACCTTCGGGGGAGCGCGGAATACCTTGGAGAGTTTCCGGGCGGCACAACACGTGAACGTGGATTTGGAGCCGACTTCGGCTGCGCCCTCCAGTACGCACCGCAAGACCAGCAGTGACAACCTGGTCGCGGCGTTTAGTCCCTCGACGGGTGAGCTTCTGACGCTCGAACAGGCGGGTCATTTCCATTTTTCTGAGACGGCTCCTCAAAATGCCAAATCCGTGCCACCCGGAAGCATCTGGCGGGAGGCGGTTTCCAACAAGGCGCACTACACGGCTTCTTCACGCATCACGACTCTGGAGGGGAATCCGGAGGTGTGGGACGCCTCCGGCCGCACCAGCGCCGCCAAAATGCTCATGGATGAAACCGCCGACCTCATGACCGCCACCGGAAATGTAAAAACAATCTACCAAAACAAGACCGCCACTACGGCCACACCGTTTTCAGGCAACGACTCGCCGGTGTTGGTGTCGGCGGACAAACTGCTGGGACATTCCAAAGCCAGGACGGCAGTGTATTCCGGCAATGTGCGGATGTGGCAGGACGAGAACGCCATCAAAGCCGATGAGATTCATTTGGATCAAAATGCGAAGACGCTGCTGGCCGAACATCACGTGGTCAGTACCTTCCTGAATCAGCAGGCCAATGCCTCCAAGTCCGGAAACGACAAGAAGGATTTCGTGACGATCACAGCGGAAACTCTTCGTTACGATGACAATCGCCATATGGCGCGCTATGACCGAGACGTGGTCATGCGGGGTGACTCCGGCGTGGTAAGATCTCCCGCGTTGGAGATTCATATGGCGCAAAATCCCAAGCCCTCGGAAAGTCGAATCGATCATGCCACCGCCTTGGGTGGAGTGACCATCACTCAACCGGATCGGCGGGCGACGGCCGAGCGGGCCGATTTCTATTCCAGCGACAATCGCATTGTGTTGACGGGGAACCAGCCGACCATCATCGATAATGTCAAAGGCGCCACCACGGGCCGTGAATTGACATTCTATACTCGCGATGATAGGGTATTGGTGGATGGAGATCCGCAAGGGCGCACCACCACACAACACAAAATGATCCGGCAATGACCGCGAATCGCACCGCTTCCAGCCATTCGAACGGTTTTCAAACCCTCCGAACAGTTGAAATCAACAAATCCTACCGGGGACGCCGTGTTGTCAACGCCGTCAACTTGGAAGTGCGACAAGGCGAGGTGGTGGGTCTGCTCGGCCCCAACGGAGCCGGGAAAACCACCACCTTCCACATCATTGTAGGCCTGACCCAGCCGGATTCCGGCAACGTCCAGCTCAACGATGAAGACATCACGCCCTTGCCGATGTTTCTGCGCGCCCGCAATGGCATCAGTTATCTGCCCCAGGAAACTTCGGTGTTCCGCAAGCTCACCGTGGAGGAAAACCTGCTGGCGATTCTGGAAACTTTGCCGCTGAAGGCCGCGGACCGTCGCCAACGCTGCGAAAGTCTGCTGGAGGATTTGGGCATTACCCAGGTGCGGCGCAGTTATGCCTACACGCTGTCGGGAGGTGAGCGGCGCCGCGTGGAGATTGCCCGCTCGCTGGTCATTTCACCGTCCTTCATTCTGCTGGACGAACCCTTTGCGGGCATAGATCCCCAAGCGGTGGATGACATACAGAAAATCATCTCACAATTGAAGTCCCGGGCCATCGGCGTGTTGATGACCGATCACAACGTCCGTGAAACCCTGCGTGTCACGGACCGCGCCTATATCATTCATGACGGCAAGATATTCCGGGAGGGAACTCCGGAGGTCTTGTCGAGCGATCCGGAAGTGCGCCGCGTTTATCTCGGCGATAACTTTTCTTTGAGATGAGTTTTCACCTCACACGTATTTGCGGTAAAATGAGGTTCGGATTGCAGAACGCTTTGAGATTCTGAGAACCGGCATTCCAACTTATGTCCAGTCTTCAACCCAAGCTGAGCTTGCGCGTGGCGCAGAAACAGATCCTGACTCCCGGTCTGGTGCAGATGGTGTCTCTCCTGGCACTCAACAACCTGGAGCTGGGCGAGATGGTGCGCCAGGAGATGATGGAAAATCCGGTGTTGGAGGAGATTGCGCTGGAAGGGCCCCCGGTCGAAGAAGAGGGAGAGGCCCAGGCGGTGGAGGAGCGGATCCGCCCCAGCGAAGAGCGTCCTCGTGAAAAGACCGCGGCCGAACCCTTTCCCGATGAAAATGCCGGCGCCAACGGCGATTTTGAGTTCAGCCAATATTTTGATGCTTACTTTGAGCCTTCTTCCACCGCGTCGGCCGGCGAGGTAATCGAACGCCCCTCCTTTGAAAATTTTCTCTCCAAGCCGATGACCCTCTCCGATCATCTGATGTGGCAGGTGGGCGTGGCGGCCGCCGATGAGGCCGTTCTTGACGCGGCCGAGGAGATCGTGGGCAATCTGGATGAGGACGGCTTCCTCAAAGCCACCCTGGAGGAGATTGCGGTTTCCAGCGGATATCCCCTGGAGCAGATTGAAAAGGGCCTGAAATTGGTGCAGGAATTGGACCCGGCTGGAGTGGGCGCACGCGATTTGAGGGAATGCTTGTTGATTCAGCTTCACAGCATGGGAGAACCCAGTTCCCTGGCCATCGCCATCGTTGAAAATCATCTTCGCCAGCTGCAAAACAAGCAGTATCGGGAAATTTCGCGGGCCGTCAATCGGCCGGTGACCGCCGTGACCAACGCCGTGGAACTGATCAAATCGCTCGATCCCCGTCCCGGCCAACGTTACAACAAAACCGAAGCCCGTCTGATTCATCCCGATGTGTTTTTCGTCAAGGTGGGAGACAAGTACAACATTGTGCTGAATGAGGACGATATTCCGCAGCTTCGCTTAAGCCAAACGTATCGCAAGATGGTGGAGAAGAACGGCGCCCCCAAGGAAGTGCGGGAATACGTCCGGGAACGTTTCGGATCCGCCTTGCAGCTTCTGAAAAACATTGAACAACGCAAGTTGACGATTTTGCGGGTGTGCGAATCGCTGGTGTATCGGCAGCGCGAATTTTTGGATGGAGGAATCGATTTTTTGAAGCCCATGATGATCAAGGAAGTGGCCGAGGAATTGGGCGTTCATCCCTCCACGGTGAGCCGCGCCGTGGCCCACAAGTATGCGCACACGCCGCAAGGGGTCTTTGAACTGCGCTTTTTCTTCTCGGAGGCCGTCAGCGGCCCCATGGGAAGTGAAACGTCTCTTATTATTTTGAAACGGCGTGTCAAGAAGATGATCGAGGATGAGAATCCTCAAAATCCTCTGACGGACGAGGAAATCACCCGGCAGCTGAATGCCGAGGGCATCCAAGTGACGCGTCGGACCGTCGCCAAGTACCGCGAGGACATGAAAATTCCCTCGACCCACCAGCGGCGTGTCAAGAACTGAACCCTGTTGGAGTGGCTAAATTGAATTGAGGAATGAAAGAACTCTATGTTTCGTTCTTATACCGCAATCAACGGGAAACCGGAGGCGTCTACTATGCAAATCGACTACACCGGCCGCCAGATGGAAATTACCCCCGCCATTAAGGAGCACACGGAAGAACACCTTGCCAAACTCAAACGTATTTTAGGAGAACAGATCAAAGCCCACGTGATTTTAACGGTGGAACGGCATCGTCACATCGCCGAGATCACGGTGAAAGCGCGCTGGTACGCCATGGTGGGAGTCCACGAAACCACCGATATGTATTCTTCCATCCTGGGAGCGCTTGAGAAAATTGAAAAACAGGCCAAGAAACTCAAGGCCAAACTCAAGCAGCGAAAGCGCCGGGCTCCCGGACTGACGCACATCACGGTCAACGTCCTGGAACGGGAGGCGGCCAAAGACACCGGAGACGGTATGCGCGTGATTAAGACGCGACGCTTCGCGGTGAAACCCATGTCCATCGAAGAAGCCGCTCAGGAAGTGGCCGCGACGCGGGACGAGTTTTTGGTTTTTCGAAATGCGCAATCCGATTCCGTGAATGTGATTTACCGCAGAGACGACGGGCACCTCGGACTCATTGAACCGGAACATTAAAGGGGTTCGACAGCACCGAAAAGTGTCCCCTCACGGACGCGGGCAAGCGCGCAGGCGTTGAGACGACCCGGTAAGACAGGAGCTTCGTTGAGCCTACTGTCGAACAACAAACCGCGCCCGGCTTCGGCGCGGCGCCCCTCCCGCCAAACTCAGTTCATCATCATCACCGGCCTCAGCGGATCCGGCAAAGGGTCGGCGCTGAAAGCCTTCGAAGACCTGGGTTTCTATTGCATTGATAATCTCCCCATCGATTTGATTCCCTCCTTCGCCGAACTTTTGATGAGCTCGGGGGAGGAGTATTCGCGCACCGCCATGGTGGTGGATGTTCGCGAAGGCGGAGCGCTGGCGCGATTTCCCAAGATTTTTCGGCAGATCCAAGAGCGTGGAGTGGGAGTGCAATTGTTGTTTTTGGAAACCTCCTCGGCCGCTTTGGTCCGGCGATTCAGCGAGACCCGGCGTCCCCATCCGCTCACCACCCGCCGCGCCGTGTCGGCCTCCATTCAGCTGGAGCGAAGGAAACTGCAACCCATCCGGCGGCTGGCCGACTGGGTGATCGATACCTCGTCGTTCACCGTGCACGATCTCCGGCGGACCATCACGGAGCGGTTCCAGCGAAGAAAGCCCCGCCAATCTCTTCAAATCAATACCATCAGCTTCGGATACCGCCACGGGGTTCCTTCCAACAGCGACCTGGTTTTTGATGTGCGTTTTCTCCCCAATCCCAACTTCATTCCCTCCTATAAATTCCGCACCGGGAATGACCGGCGCGTCCGACGCTACGTGTTATCGTTTCGCCAGACCCGCGAGTTTCTTTCCCGTTTGAGAGAGTTGCTCCAATTTCTGCTGCCCTTGTATGTGGCCGAGGGGAAGAGTTACTTGACTGTGGCGGTGGGTTGCACCGGAGGCCGTCATCGCTCCGTAGTCATTGCGCATCAGCTGGATCGATTCTTCCGATCCCAGCATTACCGGAGCGCCTTGGAACACCGTGATATTACGAGCCCTGTGGCATAGCGCGCGAAAAGCAAAGGAGTGGTCTTGTTTTGCGGCCTGTCCGACATCCGATCGGGTTGAAAACTTTTGGACACAATTTCGGAATACCCTTCTGAAATGATGAGTAACTCATTGCTTTTGCAATAGGAAATCAGTGCGGGACAAGCCTGTGGTCAAAATTTTAAGGGTTTTTTCCAGACTAAACATCGGTGGGCCCTCCATCCACGTGGTGCTCCTCACGGCGGAGATGCAAGCGTGTGGTTACGACACCCGACTGGTGGTCGGGCGTGAAAGTCGCTCCGAAGGCAATATGATTTATTTGGCAGAGCGATATGGGGTTACCCCCGTGCAGATCCAAGAGCTCGGCCGCGCCATCCATCCCTGGTCGGACGCCCTGGCGTTCAAGAAAATCTATCAGCTCATTCGAGAATTTCGTCCCGATGTGGTTCACACACATACCGCCAAGGCGGGCGTTTTGGGAAGGGTGGCTGCCTGGATGTTGGATGTCCCGGTCATCGTTCATACCTTTCACGGACATGTGTTTCACAGTTATTTTGGGAATGCCCGCAGTGCTTTCTTCCGATGGATTGAGCGCGTACTGTCGCGCATGAGCACTCGTATCATCGCCATCAGCGATAATGTGAAGCAGGACCTGATGCTGTATCATATTGCTCCGCCCGAAAAAATTGTGGTGGTTCCGCTGGGACTTGATCTGGATTCCTTGCTCAGCGTAGAACACCACAGGGGAACCTTTCGAAAAGAACTGGGCCTCGGTCCCAACGACAAATTGGTGGGGATTGTGGGGCGGGTCGTGAAGGTGAAGAATCTGGAGATCGCTGTCAAAGCGGCCGAGCGGGTGATTCAGAGATTGCCGGCCACACATTTCGCGATGGTGGGTGACGGAGACGAAAAGGAAAATTTGGTTCGTCTGATTGCCCAGCGCGGGTTGGAACGCCATATTACCCTGTTGGGGTGGCGCCGGGATCTCGAAAATATCTATTCGGATTGTGATTTGGCTTTAAATACCTCTTTGAATGAAGGAACCCCGGTGGCTTTAATTGAAGCCATGGCGGCCGGACTTCCCACCGTGGCAACCAACGTGGGAGGAACCGCCAACGTGGTCGTTCAGGACGTGACGGGATACTTGTGTCCCTCCGGTGACGCGGAAGCGCTGGCGGCAGCCATGATCAACATTTTGGGAGACCAACGTCGTGCCCGGGAGATGGGCCGGGCCGGCCGGGAACGGGTGCGGCAGAGATTTTCGAAGCAGCGCCTGGTGCGCGATTTGGATTCTCTCTATACCAACTTGCTCTCGAAGGGCGAGGGATTTCCCGCCGAAAAGACCGCATGAAACGCGAAATTGTATTAGCGTACGTTTATGTGATGCTGTGCGGCATGGTGGCATCGACGCTGTTGGTACCGCTCGTCCGACGGCTGGCGCTGCGTTTCCATATCGTCGATGCCCCGGGAGACCGGAAAGTCCACCTCAACGCGGTCCCGTTGCTGGGCGGTGTCGCAGTTTTTGGGGCTTTTTATCTGGTCGTTTTTGGAAACCTTTTTCTCCTGCGGTTCTTAATCCAACATCCATGGATTCACCGGTTTTTCCCGGATGTTCTTTATCGTCTTCAAACGGTTACGTTGGTTTCGGGGAGACTCCGCGCTTTGTTTCTGGGCGGAATGGTTATCATGATTTTGGGTTTGATCGACGACGTCCGGGGAACCGATTTCTCCTACCGGATCAAGTTTGCGGTGCAAATCATCGTGGCCATCATCTTGGTGGCTTCCGGCATGACCATTAGCTTATTCGGCCGGGTTCCATTCCTCGGCGACTTGATTGTTATCCTCTGGGTGGTCGGAATTACCAATGCCTTCAATCTGCTGGATAACATGAACGGTTTGTCCAGTGGTGTGGCCATTATCTGCCTGACTATGCTGATGCTGGTCGCGGTCCGGGAGCAGGAGTTCTTTGTGGCCCTGATTATGGGCGCGATGGTGGGGGTGTTGCTGGGATTTTTCCGTTTCAACTTTCTGCGGGGAAAAATTTTTCTGGGCGACGCGGGAAGCTTGTTTATCGGTTATACGCTGGCCTCGCTTTCGCTCTTGATTGGATACCTCAATTCCGGGCAGTACACACTGTTTCCGGTCCTCATGCCGATTATGATCCTTGGCCTTCCCATTTTTGACACCTTTTCCGTCATTGTCATTCGATGGCGACGAGGCAAGCCGTTGTTCATCGGGGACACCAACCACCTGTCTCATCGCCTGGTGGCTTTGGGGATGAGCTCAACCCAGGCTGTCGCCTTCATTTTTCTGATTACATTCGCTCTAGCCGCCAATGGAATTTTTCTGCGTTACGCCACGACCACGCGTTCCATTTTCGTGGTGCTGCAAGGATTGGGAATCGTCGCCATTGTGGCCTTGCTGATGGTTGTGGGCGAGCGCCGTTCTCCATCCAACGACGAGTCCAACCTCTCCGCGGGCCAGCAGAAAGCACCCCGGGAATTAGTCGAATCTGCCGGCCGCCGTCAAGATTGATTCTTCAAAGCCTCTCGCCGTTCTTCTTCCTCTCTGACCCGGTCATTCTCTATTGACATTCCGTGACTCGGTTTCTAGTATGGGACGAAACGAACTTGCCCGATTTTCTTTCCGGAGTCTGAGAACCTTGACGAAACGTCTTCCATTCTCCAGCTTGAAGCGATTAGCCCGGGGAGCGGGGTTGTTCTTGCTGGCGTGCGTCCTGACCGCTTCAGTGAAAACGGTTTGCCAAACCCCGGACAACGATGTATTTGCCAAAGGCGTGCAAGCGTACAACGGGAGAAACTACACCCGAGCGGAAGCCCTTTTGTCGGGCTACCTCAAACAAAATCCTCACGCCCAGCTACGTGACATTGCTTTGTTGTGGTACGGCCGCACGTTGATTGCGTTGCATCGGTTTACCGAAGCCGAGAACGTTCTGGCGGCGATGCAGCGCGAATATGCCTCCAGCCCACTGACGACGAAATTGAAGGAAGAACTGCAGGGGGCCACAAAGAAGAAAAAAGCAATGGCGGCTCCTGCCAAAGGAGGAGTTCCCTCGCAAAATAGAGGGAGAACTCCGGCGGGGTCCATTGCACCAAAACCTGCCCGCGGAGCGACCCCAACCGCACCACCCCAAAGCGTGAGCGCCAAAGCAAACTCCAAATCGGTGTCTGCAGCCGGACAAGTTTTACCCCATGCCAAGAAGCCTTCTCCGCCGGCGAAAACCAGGAACGCTGAATCACTCCCTCAACGTGCGGCCCCGGGTTCAAGCCGGAACCGCGTGATGGCGGGGAACGCCGCTGCGAACAGGAAAAGATTAAGTTCGCCGCCAAAAGTTCTAAGCCAGGCGCGGAACATGAGGGCTCGTGCAGCGGTCGCTTCCCCGCCGGAGGGCTCCACATCAACGGTCATACGTCCGCATCGGGATCCGTTTCGCCCTTTGATCACGAGACCGGTCGATCAAATTCCCGAGAATCTGCCTCCGGGTAAGCGCGGCCTGATCGTTTCGCGGATTGAGGTGCGCGGCATCGTCAAGACCACCGGAGGCTATCTGGCCGTGGTCCAGACCTCCAACAATCCTGTGGCTATTTTTCTACATGACAATGATCAGGTTTATGACGGGCAGGTTCGGCATATTTATGATGACCATATCGTATTTCTTCAGACCACCACTGACCGCTTCGGCCGGCCCGTGCAGGAGGAAGTGACGAAGCGGCTAACCGGGCCATCGATGTTTCAGTGAACTCCCGGGCGTGCATTATAAAGTGGGGAGACTTCACCGACGAGCCGGCGGGTTTGATCTTGGCTCTTCTCTTTCCGCGTTGACCGACGTTTTTCAGTGACTGTTGAGTGCGCGAGTGAATTTTGATGGCATCACTGAGAATAAGGAAGTCCCACCATTTACGAAACCGGAGAACCGGCGGAAAGGCTGGTTTTCAAAGGCAGGCATGAGGCGGCCCTGAAAGCCTTCGATAGTTTCAGGCGCCCCCTCCTTAAAGGAGTTCTCGGGGCCGTGATCTGTTCAATCCCAAGCAAATCCCCATCCATTCCACGCGTCCGTTTTCGATTTGGAGTGATGTTTTTGGCCGCGGTTATTGCCCTCTTGGCGATTACCTCCTGCCATCGGACACCTAAGCAGGCCAGAAGTCGTATGAGTGTGCCGGTTTCCCGCGATGCCGAGGTTGTGAACGTCGCGGGTGTGCGCGGTGGACGACTCGTCGTCGGGATTACGGCCGAACCCAAATCCTTCAATTGGGTCACTGCGAATGACAGCGCTTCACGCCAGGTGACGTATCAATTGATGGCCGATCTGGTTCATGTGAATCGCGGCACCCAGGAAGTGGAACCGGCGCTGGCCAAAAGCTGGGAAGTCTCGGCCGATGGCCGAAGCTACACCTTTCATCTCAGGCAGGATGTGAAGTTCTCAGACGGCCGGCCTTTCAGTGCCGATGATGTGGTATTCACCTATCAGGTGTTTCTCGATCCGAAAGTCAATTCGACGCAGCGCAGCCTTTTGATCATCGATGGAAAAGAGCCGGCCGTGGAGAAATTGGATGCCTACACGGTGCGCTTCACTTTTCCCCGAGCTCACGGACCGGCCCTGCGGGCTTTTGACGTCATCGGGATTCTCCCGCGTCATCTTCTGGAAAGCGCTTATCACGAAGGCCGTTTCTCTCAAGTGTGGACGATGGCTGAGGATATCAAGAACATCGTGGGCTTGGGTCCCTTTCGTTTGAAGCAGGTGGTGCCGGGTCAGCGCGTCGTCCTGGAAGCCAATCCTTACTATTGGAAGGTCGACAGGGACCGGAATGTTCTCCCCTATCTCGACGAACTCGATTTCGAGATTTTTCCCGATCAGAATGCGGCGGACCTGCAGTTGGTCAGCGGCCCCGTGGATCTGCTGGACAAAATCAGTCCCGACGATTTCGAATTTCTGAAGAAGTCCTCATCCGGGGGACGATTTACCATTGTGGATGCCGGAGCCAGCTTGGAGTATTTGTTTCTGGTGTTGAATCAAAACAGCGAGAGCAATCCTTCCACGCACAAGCCCTGGATTGGTCCGGAAAAATTGCGCTGGTTCAGCCAGGTGAATTTTCGGCGCGCGGTCTCCTCGGCCATGGATCGGGCGGCCATTGTAAGTCTCGTGTATCATGGAGCGGCCCACGAGATCTATGCGCAGTCCAGTCCCGGCAACAAATTCTGGTTTAATCCACAGGTATCGAGATATGATTTAAATCTAAAGCGCGCCCAGGATCTTTTGTTGCAAGCAGGCTTCCGCGTCCGGCTGACGGATGGAGCTTTGATTTCACCCTCGGGGACCCGTGTCGCTTTTACGTTGACCACCAACGCGGACAATCGCGAGCGGACCAGGATTTGCACGCTTCTGCAAGCCGATTTGGCCAAGCTCGGGATTTCAGTCGATGTCCGATTGGTCGAGTTCAACGCCTTGGTGGGAGAGCTTCTGCAAACACGCGATTATGAAGCGGCGCTCATGGGTCTCGGCGGAGGCGATTCCGATCCGGGCGGGGAAATGAATGTGTGGCTTTCGAGCGGTCCCTTGCATTTGTGGCATCTGGGAGAAGCTCGGCCCGCCGCACCTTGGGAAGCGCGCGTGGATGATCTGATGAAACTACAGATGTCCACCACCTCTGCGGCCGACCGTAAGCGCGCCTTCGATGAAGTCCAAAAGATCGTTTCGGATGAGCTTCCGATCATCCCTTTGGTGAGCCGCGACATCTTGATCGCGGCCAAAGTGCGGGTTCAGAATCTTCAACCGGCCGTGATGGCCCCCTATGCGTTATGGAACTCCGAACAAATTTATTTGAAACCCTGACCCAAGCCGCTGCGTCTGGCACGGCCGACGACGCCCAACTCATTGCTCGATGTCTCGATGGCGATGAGCGGGCTTGGCGTGGGTTGGTTACGAAATACAAGCGCTTGGTGTTTTCTATTCCGCTTAAAGCCGGCCTACCCCTGAGCGAGGCGGTCGATATATTTCAGCAAGTGTGGGCTGAGGTGTTGGAAGATCTGGCGCGGCTTCAAGACGTTACACGGCTCAAGAAATGGCTGATTGTCTTGACCATCGAAAAGTGCAGCCGGAAGGGCTCCCTGAACATTGGAAAACCCGGCAAAGGGCTCTCCACGGAGATCTCAGAAAAGTCCGAAATGAACTCTGACTTGTTGTGCTTGTACGGCCAGCTGGAAATAGAGCAGGCAGTTCGTGAAGCCATGGACGTTCTGCCCCCACATTGCGCCGCTCTCATTAATCATTTGTTTTTTGAAGAGCACCACTTGCCCTATTGGCGAATGGCCGAAAAGATCGGAATCTCCGAGAGTTCAACGGGGTCCTTATTGGAGCAGACGTTGCGACGGCTTCGCGCCGTTTTGGATGATCTGGACATTGCCCGCTGAAGGTTGGGGTGTACTCACGGGAACACCGGCATCAGTACGGCTCGCGAACACTTCTAGAAATTCCAAATCCCGAATTCCAAATAAGCTCCAATTGTCAATTCTCGAAATCTAAGTGAAAAGACGAATGGTCATGACTCCCGAGACGAATTATCGGTGTGGAATATGGAACCGGAAGTTTTTTGGGATCTATGGCTTGGCATGTTGAATATTTGGAAGTCGGGTCCGGCTCAGAACTCCGGTTGTTCAAGCGGTCTTCATAGTGTCTGCAGGGATGCATTTTCGGAGTTGACCGCTCGATGGTAGAATCAGCCGGGTTAGACACGGGAGTTCATTGGGGCCTATGAGCGTCGACTGGACGAATCAGGTCATTGCCATGAAATCGACTGAAGAAGTGCAGGCTTTTGTTCAGGGCCGGCGCGACAAGGTGGATTTGCCTCTGGTGGAAGCCTTGGCGGAAGAGGTGGTGCGCTATAGCCGAAAGGATGTAGAGGCCACATGGAACCTGGCCTGCGCGGCCATGAGCGCCGCCTGGTTGCTGCCGGACCGCAGGGCTATGGCTCTGGCGGAACGGGCCATGGCCAACGCCCATCAAATTCGCGGAAATTACAAGAACTCCGGTGAATCCTACGATCGTGCCATCCACCAGTTTGAAGAGATCGGCGATGAAGAGGAATTGGCTCGAACCCTTTCCTCGGCCATCGGGGTGTTGGCTTATCTCAGCGAATATGAGAAGGGTTTGGAATTTGCCGCCCGGGCCCGGAAGATCTTCCAAAAACAGCAGGATGAGGTGCGCTTGGCCCGCTTGGAGGTCAATCTCGGCAACCTGTACCATCGCCTGGACCGTTTTGAAGAGGCCATTGAATGTTACGACCGAGCCCTTCCCACCCTGGAGCAGACGGGAGACCATGAAGGCATCGCCGGAATCAAGAGCAATCGCGCCACCTGCCTGATTGTCTTGAATCGTTACGAAGACGCCTTGCTCTCCTACGAGTCCGCTCGATCCTTCTGCCAAGCCCACGACATGCCCCTGCTGGTGGCCCAAGCGGATTACAACATTGCTTACCTGTATTACTTGAAGGGTCACTATTCCCGCTCTCTGGAAATGCTTTCGGCCGCCGCCGTGAAGTTCAGAGAGTTGAACAACCTTCAGCACCTGGCGCTGTGCGACCTGGATCAATCGGAAATCTATCTCGAACTGAACCTTCTTCGCGATGCCACGGAGCTGAGTGAGCGGGCAGCGGCGGCTTTTCAGCAGTTGGGGATGCGTTATGAACGGGCCAAGGCCATCACCAATTCCGCCATCGCCCAGGCCCGGCTCAACAATTTGTTCAAGGCCCTGGAGATTTTTGAAGAGGCGCGCGCCTTGTTTGTCACCGAGGGAAATGAGGTCTGGGTGGCCATGGTGGATCTCTACAAAGCCACCATTTTTTATTCCAGCGGACGGCATTTCGAGGCCATCGAGCTGGTTCAAAAGGCCCTCCGGCACTTCGAGTCGCAGCGACTTTGGAGCAAGGCAATTCATGCTGAAGTTCTGCTGACCAAAATCTACCTGGCGTTGGGAGAAGCGAATTCTGCAGAGCAAGCGGCCCGCTCGGCTTCCTTGAAATTAAAACAGGTCAATGCCCCGTGGTCGGATTACCAGTGCCATTACGTTTTGGGGTTGTCGCAAGGCGCTTTGGGCGATAGGGCGGGCGCCAAAGCCAGCCTGGTTCACGCCATCGACGTGCTCGAGACCATGCGCGCCAACTTGGTGGCCGACGAATTAAAGATCACGTTCCTTCGGGACAAGCTCAACGTGTTTGAACGATTGATTGCTCTGTGCCTGGATGCGGAAGACGGGAAAGGGGTTCAGGAAGCCTACACCTACGTCGAACGCGCCAAGTCCCGCGCACTGGTCGATCTGCTGTCGTCCAGCGTGGGTCAAATGCGACGCGCCAAGGCTTCCAGCGGCGAAATCGTGGATCATCTTCAACATTTGAGAGAGGAGTTGAACTGGTTTTACAGCAAAGTCAATTTGGAGGAAAGCCAGGGGAAGGCCGGCAACGAATTCAGCCTTGCCAAAATGCGGGAACTGATCCGGCAGCGTGAGGATCAATTGGTTAAAATTCTGCGTCAACTTCCCGCCGAAGACGAAGAGTACGCCTCCTTGCACAGCGTTGTTTCCGTTCCCACGGAGCTGATTCAAAAATCGCTCAGCGAGCGACAAGCGCTGTTGGAGTTTTACATGGCGTCGGGGAAGGTGATGGCCTTCCTGGTGACGCGCGAGGGGCTTCATTTGTTCCGCGACCTGGCCGACGTCAACCGCGTGAAACACATCCTGGATCTGCTGAAGTATCAGTTCAGCAAATTCAATTTCGGTCCCGAGTATGTGACGGCCCACCTGGATTTCTTGAAGAAGTCGGTGGACACGCATCTTTCGGAACTGTATGAACTGCTGATTCGACCGCTGGCTCCTCAATTGGCGGATCGCGATCTGGTTATCGTTCCCCATGATTTCCTGCATTATGTTCCATTCCACGCCTTGAAGACGGGTCAGGAATATCTAGTCGACCGGTTTACGATTTCCTATTCTCCCAGCGCCAGCGTGTTCAAGATTTGCACCTCCAAGCAGGCCTCCACACAAAAGGAAGTTTTAGTGCTGGGGGTCCCGGATCCCCAAATTCCATTTGTCCTTGATGAAGTGCAAAGCGTCCAGTCGATTTTCCCTCAGGCCCGGTCTTTCACCGCCGGCGAAGTGACGGAGGACCTGTTGCGTCAAGAGGGAAAACATGCCCGCTTGCTTCATATTGCTTCCCATGCTCAATACCGCAGTGACAATCCCATGTTTTCGACCATCCAACTGGGATCTTCCTGGTTGAGCCTGTTTGATATCTACAGTCTGGAATTGGACGCCGATTTGATAACCCTGAGCGGGTGCGGCACGGGGATCAGTCGCATTGTGGATGGGGATGAATTGGTGGGCTTGGTCCGCGGATTTTTGTATGCCGGAACTCGATCCATGGTGGCCAGTCTGTGGAATGCATATGACCGTGCCACGGCGGACCTCATGGGGGCATTTTATAAATCTGTTCAAAGCCACAACGATCTGGCCGCCAGCTTGAGGACGGCCATGTTGGAAGTCAAGCAGCGCTATCCCCACCCTTATTATTGGGCGCCATTTGTGCTGATGGGGAAGACAACCCTTTAGAGCGATTCCTGGGGGTCAGTGACGCCCGTGAAGCCATTAATTGGGGTCCCTACCTCCCATGCAATTCATTCCAGATTTTCTAATAAATAATCCTAAAGTTTTTGCGGACTGCGCCGATAGAGAAGAATAGAGGTTGTGATTCCAGTCATTTTGACCGAGTTTTAGCGGGTCACAACGCCCGATTTGCTGGGCGATTTAGACTTTCAAAACGTAACCCGTTGGATTAGCAGAACAATAAGATTTGGAACGGTAGATGCAGGAGGAGAGTGGCTTTCTTTGCAGCTTTTGTGCAAGCCAGGGAAGAAGATCCTCCTCGGAGAGTAGCAAGGTACGGCGGTTTCGGGGTTAATTCATGATGACTTCAACGACAATCGCAGAGCATCAGATTCGTGGGGGGGAATGATGGATAGCACACACTTCAAAGAGGAAATGTATGCCAGGTACGTTGCGGAGTGCTTGCCGGAGGTCGATTTGAAGGAAATTCAAGACCATATTCAGGGCGGTTGCCGGGTGTGCGAGATTTCGGTGCGACGGTATCGACGCCTTTCCGAGATCCTTCAAAATGACTTGGGATATGAGCCTCCGGAAAGTTCACTGAAAAGCGCTCTGAATGCCTTCAGGTTGAGAAAGCCGGAGAAGGTCAACCTCGTCAGCGTGATGGCGCAGGTGGTGTTCGATAGTTTCTTACAGCCACTGCCGGCGGGAGTTCGACAGTCCGTGGTCACGGACCGTCAAGTCCTTTACCAAGCCGACGAAATGCAGTTGGATCTGAAAATAGAAAAAACGAACGAAGAAAACGAGAGTTTGATCATCGGACAGCTGATTCCGAAAGAGAAAGCATCAGAACAGAGTCCATCGTTCAAGGCCGTTTTGAGAGAGGGAGAACGCGTTGTTCAATCCGCTTATAGCAATGCCTTGGGCGAGTTCGTTTTCCACGTCGTTCCCAAACAGTCTTACGATCTGGAAATTCTGCTGGCGGAATCCAAGAAAATCCTTTTGACGGGCATCCCCACGGCGAATGAATCCGGGGCTCGCGGTAATGCCTGAGGAAATTCATGTTCGAGATACGAGATGGAGCAACCGGGTAGCGGGTGTTTTGAGGGTCAGTCACGGAGGTCGGTCATGAAATCGAAGAAGCACATTCTCTTGATAATGGCTTTGATTATTGCCTGCGTTTTAGTTGCAGGAACCACGCCGGCTGCATCGAAGAACAAGTGGGATGCCTACGCCACCATGGCTATTGTTCATCTCGGCGACCATGCGGATATTAACTCCGTGGTGGCGCGGAACAACGCCTATTTGGTGCAGGCATTGAGCGACGGTCAGACCTTCTTGATTCAATCGGCCGATGGGACCGCTCTGGATCAGTTCATCAAACAGTGCAACAAAGACAAAGATGTCGTATACGCCGAAGCCGACACGCCCTTGGCCATACCGGAAACCGCCTCCACTCAAAGCGGACAACTGGCACAATCCACCGTGGCCTTGCTGAACCAGTCGACGGTGGCACTCTTGAATGATTCGTCCTCGGGATTCTGCACTGCCGGGGGTCTAGAAGAGAACTATTTTGGAGCGATCGTCCGCTCGACCTTCGTTCATCAACCGGCCTTAAATTTGATCCGCAACGACCAGGCGCATGGCCTGTCCACCGGAACAGGGATCGTGGTGGCCGATATCGATAATGGAGTCGATGTCGACAGCCCCTTCCTGCAGGTGGCTTTGCTCCCGGGTTATAACTTTGTGGATAACAATTCGGATGTGAGCGAGTGGAGCGCGCTGGGTCAATCCACCGTGGCTTTGCTCAACCACAATGGCTCCCTGGGATTGGACCAATCCACCGTTTCGTTGATCAATCAATCGACGGTATCGCTTTTGAACCAATCCACAGTCTCTCTCCTGAATCAGTCGACCGTGTCGCTTTTGAACCAGTCGACCGTGTCGCTTTTGAACCAATCGACCGTGGCGTTATTGAACCAGTCGACCGTGGCCCTGCTCAATCAATCGACGGTATCGTTGCTGAATCAGTCGACCGTGTCATTATTGAATAATCTGCCTCCAGCATTCGGACATGGGACCATGGTGGCGGGCCTGATTCGAGCGGTGGCTCCCAACGCCAAGATTATGCCGATCAAAGCCTTCGACGAAAACGGGGCGGGGGATTTGTTTGCGGTGGTGAGCGCCATCTACTACGCCGTGGATAATGGCGCGGACGTCATCAACATGTCGTTCTCATTCGCCGACGGGTCGCAAACTTTGAAACAGGCCACCAATTACGCCAATCACAACCACGTGGCTCTCGTGGCCTCGATCGGCAACGATGGCGTTAGCGCGAATGACAACAGTTTTCCGGCTGACAATCCCAACGTGACTGCGGTTGCCGCCACGGACAACAATGATACCTTGGCGCCCTTCTCGAATTACGGACATAAGGTCGATTTTACTGCCCCGGGCGTTAACCTGTGCACGATCGCTCCCGGAGGTCACTACGCTTTGGTGAGCGGAACATCATTCTCCTCAGCGCTGGTTTCCGGTCTAGTGGCGTTAGCCGACTCAGCGCGAGCTTCTAATCCAGACCACATCAAGGGAGCTATGGGCCAGGCCGCTGTGAATATTGATAAATTGAATCCCGGGTACAAGAATGATTTGGGAAAAGGCCGGGTCGACGAACCCGGAACTCTGAATCAGATCATGAAGTAAGGAAGAAACGTTTATGAGTTCCTCAACACCGCTGGTCGGCCTTCCCGCATGGGGCGGGTCCTCAAGGCGTCTCACGTTTGAGGAGACGGGCATTGAACAGAGCGGATTTTCATCCGCCCCGGTCGATCCCCGTCGATTCTTGTGGTCGGCGGTGAACTCCTTGGTGGGTCTGCTCGATCTGAAGGATCAGGTGACAGGCACGCACGGCGCCCACATGAGTAATTGGGCATTGGGCATGACCAAAATGCTGGATCTTTCGTCCATTGAAATTGAGGATATTCAGATCGCTTCGACCTTGCATGATATCGGAAAGATCGGAATTCCCGATGCCATCTTGAAGAAGGAAGGCCCCCTGACTCCTGAAGAATGGAAGATCATGGACCGCCATCCCGAATTCGGATGGGCCATTACCAGAGAAATTATCGGAATGGAACGCATCAGCTTGTACATCCTTCATCACCACGAGTTTTACAACGGCAATGGCTACCCCGCCGGATTGAAAGGGGAGACGATTCCGCTGGGAGCGCGCATCATTACCATCCTGGATTGCTATGACGCCATGACTCATGACCGCCCCTATCGAAAAGCGCTCACGCCGGAACGCGCCGTTGGGGAACTGAAAAAATTCGTCAAGGTGCAGTTTGATCCCGTTCTGGTCGAACTTTTCGAACATTACATTCTCCATCCCTCCACGTCGTCGACAGCCATCGTCTAGTTCTTCTGCAGATCCTGCGAAAACGAAGTTCCAAATTCCAAAATCCAAATTCCAAACAAAACCCAAATCTCAAAATTCAAACGAACTTCTCGTTGACAGTAGTGTCTCATCCCGCTTCAGTGGGATTTTGGTAACGGGTAATTCTTCTTCCATAGGAAAAGAAGGCCTTCATTTCAAAATTTAGATTTTGGAATTTGGGAATTGGACTCTATTCATCCGTCTGTTGACCCCATAGGTTGACGCATATGCGCCCTGCGGGATGAGTGACTGTCCCTGACCCCTGGCACCTGACCCCTGACCCCTGACCCCTGACACCTCAAACCTCACACCTCGCACCCCACGCGTCATGTTACAATCTCCCCATGATCGTCGGAGTCATCCTGGCCGCCGGTGAATCGAGGCGCATGGGCGAGCCGAAAGCGCTTTTGAAGATCGGTGACCACACATTTCTGGATCACATCGCCCAGTCTCTTCGGGCGTCGGCCGTCGATATGGTGTACGCGGTGTTGGGCGACCACAGCAGGAAGATCGCGGCCTCCATGGATAAAAATATTTTGTGCATCTACAACCCGGACTATCGCCAGGGCCAGCTTTCTTCGTTGAAGACCGCCATCGCGAAGATCCAGTACGAAAACTGCGATGGGATTCTGGTATGGCTGGTGGATCATCCGCTGGTGACTCCGATGGTGGCGTCCCGACTGGTGGAGGAATTTTATTCGAGTAAGAAGAGGATCATCATGCCGACTCACCAAGGCAAGCGCGGTCATCCGGTTTTGTACTCCCGGGAGATTTTTTCCGCACTTCTCGGCACCTCCAATGATCAAGGCGCCAACACCGTCCGCCTTTCCCATCTGGAGCACACCTGCGAGGTCGAGGTGGACGACCCCGGCATTCTTATTGATATTGATACCCCGGAGGATTACAAACGGCATATCACCCCGGTTGCGACGACCATTCCCGCCTTCTAATCCAGCCGGTCGAGTGTGATTTCCGAAATCCTGCGCCTCAAACCTCACCTCTCATACCTCACACCTCAAACCTTATCTTTCGATCAAATCCCATTGACTTGATAAGCCCTCGCTTTTAAGATGAAAGCGTCTTCATTCATACCGAGCGATATTCAGGTCGGCAGGACCTGTTCATACTGACCCCGTGGTCGGTTGTATGAATTTCATGGGCACGTGTTTGCTTCTGAAAGGAGCGGCGTGACGCGACAGTCTGCTGCAACAAAGATTTCCGCCGTGCGGCGCGGCAGTTTGGCCAGGCGCCAGGCCGCCCTGCTTCGTCTCAGTACAGAAATCGCCGCCGCCATCGATGAAGCCGAGGTGTGTCGGCGGGTCGTGAACGGCTTGCACGACGTGGCCTTGGGTTACGACTTTATCGGCCTGTTTCTGCTGGATGAGAAGAGCGGTGATCGCGTCTTGAGTGCCAGCGCCGGTTGGTCCTCTGCAGCCATAGGTTGGCGCATTCCGCCGGGAAAAGGATTAAGTGAGCGGGCGCTGCTGGACGGAAAACTTCATTACTCCCCCGAAGTTCAGCGCGAGCCGCTCTATGCACCCACCATCAAAAGTGGTTCGGAAGTCGACGTTCCCATTCAAATCAATGAAAAGACCATGGGCGTTCTGGTCATTGAAAGCACGCGCCGGAAGGCTTTTGGTCCGGATGATTTTGAAATTTTGAATGCTGCGGCGATTCAGGCGGGAATCGCCATCGGTAGGGCGCGGCTTCTGGCCGCTGAACGTCAACGAGCCAACGTTCATAAGGCCTTGCTCGATACCATGGCCGATCTTTTGGCGGAGTTGGAACTTTCCAAACTCTTGCAGGCCGTGCTGAACCGCGCGGTCTCGTTGCTCGGGGTGACGGGCGGGGAACTTGCCATTTACGATGAAGCCGAGGAGTGCCTGGAAATCGTCGTGTGCCAAAATGTGGAAGGGAAGGACACCACCGGAACACGGCTCCAGCTCGGAGAAGGGGCCATGGGACAAGTGGCGCAGACCCACGAGCCGCTCATCATCCCCGAATATCGCGAATGGTTGGGCCGATCTCCGCAATATGAAGATGTGTCCGTTCATGCCGTCATGGTGGCGCCTCTTTTGATCGGGGGCCGGCTGGTGGGCGCGATCGCCATCGTCGATAAGGATCCCCACCGACAATTCGGCGCCGCCGATTTGGAGCTTTTGAATTTATTCGGCCCCCACGCCGCACTGGCCATTGAAAACGCCCGATTATTCACCTCCTCAAAACAACAGAAACAATACTTCGAGGCGGTGGTCCTCAACAGTCCGGTCGCCATCGTGACGCTGGATTTGGACCAAAACATTGCCTCCATTAACCCCGCTTTTGAAAGACTGTTTGGATATTCTCAAGCCGAAGTCATCGGAAAAAATCTCGACGAGCTCATCAATACTGAAGAAACCTTGAAGGAAGCGGTTTCCTACACCGTACAAGCGCTGGACCACACGGCGCACGGGATTGGACAGCGGCGCCGCAAAGACGGCTCCCTCATCGACGTGGAACTCGCCGGAGTGCCGGTGATTGTCGACGGCAAACACGTGGGCGTCATGGCCCTGTATCACGACGTGACCGAGTTGCTGCGGGCTCGGGAAGAAGCCGAGGCCGCCAACCGCGCCAAGAGCCAGTTTCTGGCCAATATGAGCCATGAACTGCGCACGCCTTTGAATGCCATCATCGGATACAGTGAAATGCTTCAGGAGGAAGCCGAAGATCTCGACCAGAAAGACTTCATTCCGGACCTGCAGAAGATTCGCGCCGCCGGTAAACACCTGCTGGCTTTGATCAATGACATCCTGGATCTCTCGAAAATTGAGGCCGGCAAGATGGAGTTGTACCTTGAAGATTTTTCGATTCTCGAAATGCTCGAAGACGTGTCCACAACCGTAAGCCCGCTCGTGGAGAAGAACGCCAACGCCTTGAAGATGGAATGTCCGCCGGACATCGGCAGTATACATGCCGACTTGACGAAGGTGCGTCAGGTGTTGTTCAACCTGCTCTCCAATGCCTGCAAGTTTACTTCCCACGGTAACATCACCTTGGCCGTTCAGAGATGTCGGAACAATTCTTCCGAGCATGTGGAGTTTCGGGTCTCCGACACGGGAGTGGGAATGACCTCGGAGCAACTTGGAAAGGTCTTCGAGGCCTTTGCGCAAGCCGATGCCTCAGTCACCCGGAAATACGGCGGAACGGGGTTAGGTTTGGCGATCACCCGGCGATTCTGCAACATGATGGGCGGTTCGATCCGCGCCCAGGCAACGCCCAACGTGGGCTCAACCTTTGTTGTTTCGCTTCCATCCCGGGTCAGAGAGTTGGGCGTGCTGGAGGCAGAACAAAGGTCCGCGAGCGGCGCGGGGACGGAACTGCCCGCATCCGATCACCCGGACGGACCTCTGGTCCTGGTCATCGATGACGATCCTGCGATGCGAGAACTTCTCACGCGTTTTCTCACCAAAGAAGGGTTTCGCGTAGCCACGGCCGAAAGCGGCGAAAGTGGAATTCAATTGGCACAGGAGCTGAACCCTTTGGCTATCGCGCTGGACGTCATTATGCCGGGCATGGACGGCTGGGCCGTGATCACGGCGTTGAAAGCCGACTCCAAATTGTCGTCCATCCCCATCATCATGACGACTGTTCTTGATGAGAAGCCTCTGGGCTATGCCTTGGGAGCTGTGGAATATCTGACCAAGCCGATCGATCGAGAGCGGTTCCTTTCGGTTTTGGAACATTACAGGAACAGTCAGTCTACGGGGCCGGTCCTGGTGGTCGAGGACGATGCGGCCACGCGCGACCTGCTGGGGCGCATGCTGGCGAAGAACGGATGGGAAGTCGAGCACGCCGAGAATGGTGAGGTGGGATTGCTACGCGTGACAGCAAGGAAGCCGGCGCTGATCCTCTTGGACCTCATGATGCCGTGCATGGACGGATTCGAGTTCGTTGAAAATCTCCGCAAAAAACCCGAGTGGCACTCCATTCCTGTGATTGTGATTACCGCCAAGATTGTGACGGAGGAAGATCGCCGCCGTTTGAACAGCTCGGTGCACATGATTTTTGATAAACGCGCTTACAGTCAAGAGGAGTTGCTGCGCGAAGTCAAGGATTTGGTCCAATCCTATGCGCCTCCTCGTCCGGACAAGTCAGGTCAACCTCATGCCTAAGATTCTTTTGGTGGAAGACAACGAAATGAACCGCGACATGCTTTCCCGCCGCCTGATTAAACGGGGCTTCGAGATTGTCATGGCGGTAGACGGACGCCAAGGTTTGGAGATGGCTCGACAGGAATCTCCCGATCTGATTTTGATGGACATGAGCCTGCCGGAAATGGATGGGTGGGAGACCACGCGGCAACTCCGCTCCGATGAGCGCATCCGCAGTATTCCGGTGATCGCGCTTACCGCGCACGCCATGGCGGGCGATCGCGAAAAAGCAATGCAGGCGGGCTGCAATGACTACGACACCAAACCCATCGAATTTCCGCGCCTTCTCGAAAAGATCGACATCCTTATTAATGGAAAGGCCCAGGCATGAATTCGGTTCCAGCCTCGTTACTGGTGGTCGATGACAATGAGATGAACCGCGACATGCTGGCGCGCCGCCTGGAACGCCGTGGCTTCAAGGTGTCTCTCGCGGAGGACGGTCATCAAGCCATGGAACTGATCCGCGACGGTTCCTTCGATTTGGTTCTGCTCGACGTCATGATGCCGGGAGTGGATGGGCTGCAGGTTCTGCAACAGGTTCGCGAATCCCGCTCCGTCAAAGACCTGCCCATCATCATGGCTACGGCCAAGGATCGAAGCGAGGATGTGGTTCGCGCTTTGGAGTTGGGGGCCAATGACTACGTCACTAAACCAATCGACTTTCCGGTTGTCCTGGCCCGCATTCAGACTCAACTATCGCTCAAACGCGCCACCGAACAGCTGGAAGCCGCACACGCTCGGATGAAGAAAGATCTCGAAGCCGCGTCCAGGATTCAGCACTCCCTGATGCCTACGAATCCTCCCGATGGGGGCGGGGTGCGATTTGCCTGGAGTTATCGGCCCTGCGATGAGTTGGCGGGGGATATTCTGGGCATCGAGCCGCTGGATGCCCGGCACATCGCGATTTACCTCCTGGACGTGAGCGGACATGGAGTTCCCTCCGCCTTGCTGGCGGTTTCACTCCACCGCCTTCTATCTCATACCGCCGAAGGGTCGATTGTGGTGCAGCCTTCCCGGAACGGAACTCGCGGTCGAGTCCCCACGTCTCCCCCAGAGGTTGTCGGGCATTTGAACAAACGATTTCCCATGAACCCTGAGACGCACCAGTACTTCACTTTGCTCTACGGTGTCTTGGATCTCGAATCGCGGGAATTTGTTTTTACTTCCGCCGGCCATCCGGAACCGATTCACTTAAGCGGCGCAGCGCATCAGCCTGTCGCGGCTGAGAATGGGTTTCCGGTGGGATGGTTTGCTACGGCAAATTATGGAGAGGCCCGCGTCAAACTCAATCCCGGCGATCGATTGTATCTGTACTCGGATGGCATTGTGGACGCGGCCAACGCGGAGGCGGAGCGATTCGAAAAGGAGCGCTTGGCAGCTACGCTGGCTGAACTCGGCGCGTTGCCGCTTCAGGAGAGTGTTGACGGTCTGATTAGGAAAGTAGAAAGTTGGAGTGATGGCGGCAAACCCGACGACGACGTGTCTATCGTGGCGCTGGAAATTTCCCCATCGTAATTTCATTTAATACTTTGATGGCGTTGACGACTTTGGCTTTTATGAAAAAGGCAGCGGCCTTTGCGTGCCATCGCAAGAACCGCTGCCAGGCATTTTCGAGTCCCAATACGCCGATCAAAAGTCATGGTAGTGACTCATTTTGAATGGGGTGGCGCACACATGCGCTCCAGGCATGTGTGCGGAGTCCCTCTGTTGATGTACGCACACATCGTCCGCCACGGCGGCCGATGTATGCGCCACCCAGAGGTGAAAAAGAATTCAATATGAGTCACTACCAAAGTCATCCACCGATTCGAGCAGACGGACGAACTACTTCCTTTCTTCCTGCGCCGCGACCTTTTCTGTAGCCGGCGTTGCTCGTTGGGCTTTGACCGGATGCAGCGCTTTGGTCGGGTAAGGCGGTTTCTTCAGGGGCGCGGCCGCAGTCTTCAATCCCTCTTTGGCCAGCTCAATGGCTTTCTCGAGTTGCGGGTCGTGACCTTGCAAGACGAGATCGGGGCGCTGGTCCACGACGTAATCAGGATCGACACCGTGATTCTCCACGACCCATTCACCGCCTCCCTTGGCATTCGGCTCCCACCACGCCCAGCCGGGAGCGCTCACAAAGCCGCCATCCAGCATCGGCGGAAAACCTCCAATTCCGATCAAGCCGCCCCAGGTGCGCGTTCCCACCAGCGGACCAAGCTTCTCCTTCTTGAAATAGAACGGGAAAAGATCGCCCCCCGAACCGGCCTGCTCGTTCACGATCATCACTTTCGGGCCGAAGATGGCCGACTGCGGAATGAACTCCTTGCCTTCACGACCGGAGAGAGCCAGGAGCAGGTGTCGACCCAGCTTTTCGGTGTAGAAGTCCGGTGACCAGCCGCCGTGGTTAAAGCGCTCGTCCACGATGAGACCTTCTTTTCCCTGCTGTCCGGTGAAGTACTTGTCAAACATGATGACGCCGGAGACGGAGGTATCGGGGACATGCATGTAGCCGATGCGCCCGCCGGTCGCTTCCTCAACCTTGCGCCGATTGTTCTCCACCCAGTTGAAATACCGCAGAGGGGCTTCATTGCCGATGGTTTTGATCGTGATGTTCCAAGCCCCTTCGCTGCCGGGTCTGTCGTTGATTTTCAGGGTCACTATCCGGTTGGCCATGTTCTGGAAGCAGGCGTACGGTTCGCGATCTGCCCGGGTCAACTGTCCTTCGACCGCGATCAGATAATTACCTTCCTTCACTTTCAAGCCCGGTTCCGTGAGAGGCGAGCGCGTGTCGTCATTCCAGTTTTCACCGGGATAGATTTTCGTGATTTTGAAGAAGCCTCCTTCGGGCACCAGATCGGCTCCCAGCATGCCCACGCCGATACGTCGGCGCGCCGGCAAGTCTCCGCCCCCGACATAGGTGTGCGAGGTGTCGAGTTCGGCGATCATTTCGCCGATGATGTAATTCAGATCGTTGCGATGGGCCACCCAGGGAAGCAACGATTCATAGCGTTTGCCAATCGCCGTCCAGTCGAGTCCGCCCATGTTGGGATCCCAGTAGAAATCCCGCTCTATACGCCAGGCTTCATGCAAAATTTCTTTCCACTCTTCTTTGGGATCAGAAAACACCTGCATGCTTGAGGTATCGACCTTGCCGTCGCCCACTTTCTTTCCAGGCGCAGGTTCAATGATCCCGATGGATCCACTGGCGGCATAAATGAGTTTGTCGCCTTCTTTATCGAGTTCATAACCGCCAACGCCCGAAAGCAGAACTTTGTCTTCGCGTTTCTTGACATCGTACATGTGAAGTGTTCCGGAAGGCTGAGACTGACCCGGAAGGCCCATCTGCGTGGCTTCGATGGGAGCCGTCATGTAAAAGAGTTTGTCCTTGCGCACCGCAAGACGCGCATACATGGCCGCGGGCAAAGGCACCTGCGAGATGCGCTTCGATAAGCCTTCCAAATCGATCTGGATGGGTTTGACGTCCGGTTTCTTCTCTTCCGCCTTCTTTTCGTCAGCCTTTTTTTCGCCCTCCTCCTGAGATTTGGCCTCGGCCTTCTTGTCGTTTACTTGGGCAGATGTTTCTTCAGACTTTTTATCGCCATTGGGTTTTTTGTCGCCTTCGGCTTTCTTTTCTTCCGCCTTCTTTTCATCGGCATCTTTTTCTTCGTCATTCTGCGGCCCAAAAGGAGCGGCTTCGTCGGCTTTCAACGTTAAAGCGAAGATGCCCCGAATGTTGTAATAGTTGAATCGCAGGTCGGTGGCGCCGTTCGTGGGGAAGAAGAATCGATCGGAAAGGAAGTAGAGGTATTTGCCCTGGGGGTCAAACACGGGATTACTGTCGTCGTAGAATCCTTGGCTGACTTGATGGACTTTCTTCTGTTCGAGCGAGTACAGAAAGAGGAAGTCTTTTCCTGAGGCATAGATGGGCTTGGAGTATGCCATCCAGCGGCTGTCGGAAGACCAGGAGGGACGCATCTGACTGTTGTACTCGGCCGTGTCCACCAGAACCGGCTCTTTTTTCTCGATGTCGACATACCAAAGTCTCAGTCGTTTATCGCAATAGGCGAGCTTTTTCGAATCCGGCGACCATGCAAGATTGTAGAGATAACGGGTATCGGCGCCTGTATGAGTGAGACGGATTTCATCTCCGCTCTTTTGGGGTTGCAAGTAGATCTCGTACTCCCCGGGGCGGTCCGAAAAATAGGCGATCCATTTTCCGTCGGGAGACCACACGGGATGGAACTCATGAACGCCCGGGCTGTTGGTCAAATTTCGTGGGCTGCCATGTTCGGCCGGAACAGTGAAGATCTCACCGCGGGCATCAAATAAAGCCCGGACCCCGGAGGGAGAAATGTCAAACCATCCAATCCGGCTCCCCACCGGCTTGAAATCCGAGCGCGCAGCCACATCATCACCTTCGACATGGATGGAGACGTGCCGCACTTGACTACTCGTCAGGTCGTAGGCGTAGAGAAGGCCGCCGTTTTCGAAGACGATTGAATCGGGGCCCAAGCTCGGCCACTTGATGTCAAAATCGGTGTAGCGCGTAAGCTGGGAGGTCTTTTTCGAGGAAAGATCGTAGCGAAAGAGATTCATCACTCCGTCGCGATCGGAGATGAAATAGACCGCATTGCCATACCACATGGGGAACATATCCATGCCCTCCGTGGTCGGGAGCGGATCAAAGGAGTGTTTATCCAGATCGAAGATGGCGATGGGGCTCTTCCAGCCTCCCCGATAGCGTTTCCAGGTGCGGAACTCCTGTGACGTGAAGTTATAGGCAATGCGCTTGCCGTCCGGCGAGAAACTGACCAACGAGGCGCGTGGGACGCTGAGCATTTCCGGGACGCCGCCTTCCGGCGAGATCAAAAACAAGCGGCTGTAATCCGGCAAATCACTCGCCCGGTTGGATCGAAATAGAATACGCCCGTCGCGCGACCAGCCCAGAACCATGTCGTCATTGGGATGGTAAGTCAGACGCCTCGGTTCTCCTCCTGCCGCGGGTACCACATAGACATCGGAATTGCCGTCGTATTCGCCCGTGAAGGCAATCCATTTGCCGTCGGGAGAAAACTTCGGAAAGAGCTCCGCCCCGGGGTGGGAAGTTAATCGACGGGCCAAACCGCCGTTGGTCGAGGTCACCCAAAGATCTTCCGCATAAACAAACAC
>JAQUPQ010000010.1 GCA_028716525.1 Terriglobia bacterium
GGACCAACGGGTTAACTGCTGGGTTTCCCATGGGGATAGTTCGATGGCGGTCGCTGTTCTGCTCATAGTTCCAGAGCATACCGCCTCCTGGGTAATATGTAAAGCTATTTATGACGCGCTACACTAGAACGTCTATGCCCAAGAACTTCATTACGCAACGCTATCAAATCATCCGGCCGGTTGGAGCGGGGGGGGCGGGCGAAGTGTTTCTGGTCGAGGACCGCTGGGAAAGCGGCCGCAAGGTCGCCCTCAAACGGCTCCGTCAAGAGGCTCTGTCGGATCGCACGAGGGAAGGCTTGGTTCGCGAATTCACAGCCTTGAAGCAGCTGCGCCATCCCAATTTGTGCCCGGTGTTTGACTTTGGCTACACCGATCAGGGAGACGCGTACTTCACATCCGAATTCTGCGAGGGCACCCATTTGATCCAGGGGACCGAGGATCTGGGGTTCAACAACCGTTTGGAGTTGGCCATCGAAATCTGCCGCGCCTTGTCCTATATCCACGCGCGCGGATATGTCCATGGAGATCTCAAACCCGAGAACATTGTCGTTTCCTCCGATGGAAAAGGCGAATCCCCCTCCCTAAAAATTCTGGACTTTGGATTGGCGCGGACCTTTGACGAAGCCTCCCGCCAGAAATTGGGTGGCACACTCGCGTACTTGGCTCCGGAGACTTTGCAGGGCCAGTCCATGAATCTGCGAAGTGACTTGTACGCCCTCGGGGTAGTCTTTTATCAGCTCTTCACGCGCCAGCTGCCGTTCGAAGAAACCGATCCGCAACTGCTGGTCAATATGCAATTGAGTGTTTCTCCGACTCGACCTTCCGAGCGGGACAACACCCTGCCGTCGGCGCTCGATAACGTGGTTTTAAAACTCCTTCGAAAAAATCCGGATGATCGATTTGAATCTGCGGAAGGGGTTATCCGTTCGATCAATCAACTTTTGGGAACGCAGTTTGAAATCGATACGCGCGCCACGGCCTTTGACTACATCCGAAGCGGTCGATTCGTGGGCCGGCGGACCGAGCTCGGCCAAGTCGTCCAATCGTTGAACAAGGCGCGCTCCGAGCACGCCGGCTCTCTCGTCCTGGTGCAAGGACTGAGCGGCGTCGGCAAGACCCGACTCTTGGAGGAAGCTAAAATTCAGGCCCAGTTGGACGGGTTTCGAACTTTTACCGTTGCCGCTTACGAAAAAATAAGACAACCGTTCCAATGCTTTTTGGGAGTTCTTCGACCTTTGATTTTAGGGCTCCAACAATCCTCGGCCGACCCCGCCCATCTGCTGGAGCGATATGCGAATGCCCTCGCTCAAGTCCTTCCCGAGTTGATTGAAGTTACGGGACCGGTCGCGAGCCCCATCTCGGCATCCGCCAGCGAACGCGAGTTGTTGATGGAGTCTCTGGTCTTGTTCATGAAGGAGGCCTTGGAGGCCCAGCCCACACTGCTTGTGATTCAGGACATTCATTGGGCAGACGGTCTTTCACTGGAATTACTCTTGCGATTGGCCCGCGACCTTTACTCCGCGGGAATTGTGTTGGCCGTGAACTTCCGCGAAGACGAAGTGGAAGGAAGCGAACTCGAAACGGTGCTGCCGGCACTTTCCGGTCTGCCGGGCACGCAAGTCATTTCACTGCAGCCGCTGATTCGATCCGAAGTCGAAGAACTGGTTTCCTCGGCGCTGGGGCACGGCCACACCCCGGTCCGGCTTTCCGAACGGATCCTCCAGCAAACCGGCGGCAATCCCTTCTTTATTCAAGAACTGCTGTGGTCGTGGATGGAAGAAGGCATCACAGCTCCGCGGGTCATGGAATGGGAGGAAAGATCAGACCGCCTGGAGTCTTTGCCCATTCCCCAATCCATGCAAGAAGCTTTTCGCCGTCGTTTGGATCACCTGCCCGCCGGCCAACGAGACGTCCTGGAAACGGTGACCTTATTCGACCGCCCGGTTTCGGCGAAAACACTCTCCGTTGTTCTGGGAAAACCCGTCCCGGGGATTGAAAACGACTTGGAAGCCTTGGTCGAAAACGCCATCTTGCGACGTGAAGATTCTTCGGAGGGATCCAGCTATTCTCTCCATCACGCCATCATGAAACCGGCCATTGAATCGGGGGCCAAACCGGAATTCTCGCAAGCACTGCATCGCGCCATTGGCGAGTACCTGGAAGCCGAGGCCTCCTCATCGCCTTCGGACTTTTCGGAAATTCTGGCGTACCACTTTGCGGCCGCCCGAGAAATCAAGAAAGCCCGTCGATATGCGATCCGCGCCGGCGACAAGCTTCGCAAACTCTTTTCCTATCGGGAAGCCGCCCAGGTTTACCGCATCGCCGAGGGTTATGTGGATCCGGACGACATCCGGGCTTTCGAAATCAAGGAAAAGATCGCCTTCTGCCTGTTCCAGGAGGGTGAGCTGGAGGCCTCCGAGCAGATGTACCAATCTCTGGTTGAACGGGGCGAGTCCAAACTACCGCCCGGGCGCATTGCCAAATTTCATCTGCGTCTGGGAATGATTACCGAATATCGCGGCAATTACCCGCAGGCGATTGAGATCAACCGGCGAGGATTGAGCCTGATCGAACACCTGCCCGAGCCCAAGACCAAAGCCGATCTGCTGGCGCGCATTGGATTCGAATACCAACGCATGTCGGAGTTCCGGATCGCCCGGGAATACGTGACCCAAGCACTCAATCTGGTCGAAGACACTGAAAATTACTTTGGGCTGGCCGACATTCACAACAGTTTGTTTGTCATCCATTTCTATCTCGGGGAATTTCAAAAGGCCTTGGAGGCGGGACATCACGCCATCGCCGTGTTTACCCGATTCGGATGGGCCAAAGGAGTCGCCGGAGTGACGGCCAACTTGGGGGCGGTTTACGATGACTACCTGTACGATTACGCCAAGGCGTTCGATTACCAGCGGCGCGCCCTCCGTTTGCGCGAGAAGATTTTTGACCGAAGAGGCATCAAACAGTCCTACCTCAACCTGGCAAGCTTGTACTGCCGCATGGGGGCCTATTCCACGGCGCTGGATTACCTCGAGCGGGCTCAAAAACTGAACGAACTCATACCTGAAAAACATATCGAAATTCAAATTCAGCACAACCGCGGTGAGAACTGCATCCGGCTGGGAGATTTTGTGGGCGCTCAGAAGGCGCTGGACTCGGCACTGCGCATGGCTGAAGAGTCCCAGTTTCAGCAGCTCAAAATCTCCACATTGAACCGTTTCGCCGAATGGCACGAGCGGCTGGGGGAGTTGGGCACCGCTCGGGAAATGGCCATTCAAGCCAAAAACTCGGCCCATCACACGGACAGCAAACTGGAGGAGTTGGTCGCTTCACTTTCATTGGCGCGCATCGAAATTGCGCAAAAGGATTGGAAGGCCTTGGAACCCTGGTTGCAGAACGCTTATGAAATCGCGGAACGCCTGCACCACCTGGATCTTCAGGCCATGGCAAAACTCTACGAGGCCAAGGCGGAATACCTCCGGGAAAATGTGGAGCGCTGCCGCACGCTGTTGTCGGACATCCGCGAAATCGTGCACCACAGCCAGGACCCGTTCCTGCGCATCCAGTATTTCCTCCTGCGGGGCCAGGCGGCCGGGGCCAAGAGGGACGCCTACATGCAAACCGGCGCTGAAGATCTTCATCAGGCTTTGCGATTGACCGATGCCATTCAAGACGGCGATTTGATTGCAGAAGCCCATTATCGATTGGGTCAATGGTACCAGGCCCAGGCGGATTGGCCCGACACCCGCAAACATTTTCTTCTGGGCGCGGCCGTCCTGCGCGGGGTGGCCGAACGATTGCCCCAGGATCTTCAAAAAAAGTATTTGGAAAAGGCGGAGCGGAACACTATATTGAAAGCTGCGGATTCCCTTCAAGAGGAGCAGCACGAAGCCATCATGAACGCTCCGAGTGCCGGCCCGTCATCACTCCACACTCAAAACTACGCCATCACATTGTTCCAGATCTCCAAGCTCGTGAATTCCATGCTGAATTTGAATGAATTGCTGGAACGCGTGATGGATCTGGTGCTCGAAGCCATCCGTGTTCAGCGCGGACTCATTCTGCTGGTCAACGAGGACTCCGGAGATTTGGAGGTGAAGGCCGCGCGGAATATCAGCAAGGAAACCATTGAAGACGCCACAGCCATCAGCAAATCCGTTCTGGAAGATGTGGTCGAGGGTGGAAAACCCTTGATCTCAGTCAACGCCAAAGACGATCAGCGCCTGCGGGAAAGGCAGTCCATTGTCGACTTCGGGATCGGGATGGTGTTGTGCATCCCCCTGACCGTCAAACAGAAAATCATTGGGGCGGTGTACATCGATAACCCCATCGCGACGCTCCCCTTCACCGAAGATGATGTGAATTTCCTGATGTCGTTCACCAATCTCTTCAGCATCGCCATCGAAAATGCCCGGCTTTATGACAAGCTCCATCAGGAGAATATTTATCTGCGCCAGGAAGTCCGCGGAAAATACAAGTATGAAAATATTATCGGCCGCAGCCCCCAGATGATGGAGCTGTTTCGAAGGCTCGATAATGTCGTCAACAGCTCCGCCAACGTTTTGATCTTCGGGGAAAGCGGCACCGGGAAGGAACTCATCGCCCGGGCCATCCACTACAACGGCAGCCGCAAGGAAAAGCGTTTTATCGCCATCGACTGCGGGGCTATTCCGGAAAATTTGATTGAAAGCGAACTGTTCGGCTACCGCCGGGGAGCTTTCACCGGGGCCCTGACGGACCGCAAGGGACTCTTTGAAGAAGCGGATGGCGGAACGGTGTTTCTCGATGAGGTCACCAATACCAGCCGCACACTTCAAGCCAAGCTGCTGCGGGCCATCCAGGAGCGCGAGATCCGCCGCGTGGGAGACTCCGTGGACAGAAAAGTGGACGTGCGCATCATTGCCGCGACCAACCGCGATCTCAGAGCCATGGTTCGGGCGGGTGAGTTCCGCGAGGACCTGTACTTCAGATTGAATGTACTGAATCTGACCATCCCACCGCTTCGGGAGCGGCAAGAAGATATTCCCGTGCTCGTCAACCATGTGCTCAAGCAGCTTCTGGCGCAAAATCCCGGCACGGTGCGGTCTATTTCACGCGAGCCCCTGCGCTTGTTGAAGGCCTACTCCTTTCCGGGAAATGTTCGAGAGCTGGAGAACTTGGTGGAGAGCGCTTTTTACATGTCGGCTCACGAAGAAATTCAAATCAAAGACTTTCCGCCGGACTTGGCACGCAAAGCTGCCTCCCCCACTTCGGAGTCAAGAGACCCAGAACCTTCCGCCCCGCCAACCGCAGCCGAGAAAACTTCGAGCGGAACGCCCGAGCACGAACTTCCTCCTCATGAATTATTGAAACGCGCCAAGGAGTTGTACCGCATCATGAAACACGAAGGCGTTCCTTTTTGGAAGGCCGTCAAAGAACCCTTCATGAAGAGAGAATTGCCTAAGGGCGTAGTTCGAGAAGTCATCAAGCTGGGCCTCGTGGATAGCCACGGAAGGTATCGAGATTTGCTGCGGGATTTCCACTTGGATTCTTCAGAATAT
Source organism: Terriglobia bacterium (assembly GCA_028716525.1). GTDB lineage: Bacteria > Acidobacteriota > Terriglobia > JAIQFV01 > JAIQFV01 > JAQUPQ01. Next base: position 5,541 of record JAQUPQ010000010.1, read on the forward strand.
ACGGTGTTTATGAATTTTCTGCGCAAATACGATTGCCAGGTCGACTACAAGCCCTACCGCCAAAAAGCATTGACCGTTTCCTAGAAACGCTCCCACAAAACACACGCGCTTAATAAATAATTAAATAATCATCAATAAAGATGATTATTTAATTGTTATTTATGTATTTTACAGCCTCACTAATTTCCTTAATAGTAAAACATTATACTTATAATCAATCACTTATAGATATCTTAAGATAATATTTAACTTTGGACATTTGATTGTATGACTAAATGGCGTTCGATCAGTTGGAGAAGAAGGCACAATGGATTTTGCAAGTCAAATTGAATTTCGGGTGACGAGTTCCTCGCGCGACGACGAGGGGAATGTGGCAACAGGGACACAGCCAACTCGCCCGAGCACCACTGTGTCCCTGACCACAACATCTCTTGTAGTTTTCCCCAAAAGAACGAACAGAGGTGCTTGACGGTTCAACATCACAACCTGAAAACTTTCAAAGAAATAGAGGAGGAAACGAACATGGAAGAGATTCTGGTTCTCGAAGTCGAAGAGTTGGAAGACAAAACGGCTCCGAACGTTATTTGGACAGGAAACTGAAAGAAGTTCCTGGGGTGCAGATGGAGCGGTTTCGAGAGGGATCGCTCCATTTTCACTTTTAGCGTCGCTCGGCCGCGCAGTTTCGTGATCATCCCAGCTTGAGCAGGACGTAAACGATGAACACCTTGAAGAAAAACAAAATTTCCGGACTGGCGATCATAGGACTTATTTGTTGGTTGGCGGACCTCATCATTTTATGCAGTTCAGGTCCGGGATTTATAACGCTGCTCTTGTTTGTGGCTACGCTCAGCTTCCTCGGCATCATTTTCTCTCGGGATTTCACGTTTGATCTGAAGTCCAACGAGTCCCGCCGGCATCTTCGTATTTGAGCTTTACGTGACCACGGGGTGCGGCGAGCTTCAATAAGGACCGCTCGCGTTTGGCCGGTTTCATCATGCACACCGAATTCCATCCTCAGCTTCGCCCCGACCTGCTGACCTCAGAGCAGCAGGAAAACGGTCAAAGTATATTCATTCTCAAAAATCCCGACACGCAACGATTCTTCCGGCTGAAGCGCCCCGAATATCTCATTGCACGGTTGTTGGACGGGACGCATTCGTTGAGCGCACTTCCGGATGTGCTTCAAGAGGTTCACCACCTCGGTGTAGCGCCGGAAGTCTTGCACCGCTTTGTTGAGAAACTGGCTCAAAACGGCTTACTTGTCGAGGTTTCAGAACACATCCCATCGCCCGACGCTGTCCCGCCCGATCAGTTGTCATCGCTTTCCGCCGAAAACCCCTTCGGGAAGGACGCGGCCCTCCAACACCCGATGGGTCACATGCCCGCCCCAAGGTCCGGACTGGGCCGCTTTCTGTATTGGAAGATTGCTCATTTTGATCCCGATGCTTTCCTGAACAAATTGCTGACGTTGTCTCGTTTTTGTTTCACCCGGTCATTTCTCGTTATTTCCAGCATCCTCATATTCTTTTCGGTATGTATCACGATCGCCAATTGGGATGTGATCGGAGCAGAAACGCTGAAATTGTTTTCGACTCGATCCATTCTGTGGGCTTTCCTCGTGATGATGCCTATCGTTGTTTTTCACGAGCTGGCGCACGGGCTGACCTGCAAGTACTTTGGCGGAGAAGTGCGCCAAATGGGAATCCTGCTCCTCTATTTTCAGCCGGCGTGTTTCTGCAATGTCAGCGACAGTTATCTGTTCCCGAAAAGATCTCATCGTATCTGGGTGATGGGGGCGGGAATCTACGCTCAGGCCTTCTTGTGGGCGATCTTCACGCTGCTATGGCGAGTCATCACACCGGAGAGCCCGGTCAGCCGCCTACTCTTTATTTCCATTGCCGTGAGCGGAATCATCACCATCTTTCAGTTCAATCCCCTGCTGAAGCTGGACGGCTACTATATTTTAAGCGAGCTTTTTGGAATTCCGAATCTGCGCTCCCGGTCGTTTCGCTATCTGGGATCAGGTTTGAAGAAACTGGCCCTGGGCGCGTCCCCGTCATATCCAGCGGCCAGCCTCCGAGAGAAGCGTCTATATTGGGTTTACGGACTTGTAGCCATCTTCTATTCATTCAGTTTTCTCGGATACTACCTCCTGAAATTCGAACGATATCTGATCGACGAATATCAAGGAGCAGGGTTCATTTTCTTCTGGGGTGCCGTACTTTGGGTTGCGATCCAGCCTCTGGCCGCATCGCTTCGAAAGGCATTCCCCAAGAAGGCGAAAGCGAAGGGTATTCCCATGGCACGGCATAAGAATATCTATGTATCCAGTGTTCTTTGTCTTTGTGGCGCAGCCTTATTGACGTTCGGCCGTTGGGAGCTGAAAGTCTCCAGCGAATGCAGCTTGCTTCCCTACGAACGCGCCGACGTCCGCGCTGAAGTTTCCGGAGTCATCGACCGCATCTACTTTGATGAGGGGCAGTACGTCCACTCGGGAGATATCATTGCGCGCCTGGCCGATTACAAATACGGCACCGAAAAGGCAAAAACCGAGGCCGCCATCAGCGAGGCCCAGGCTCAACTGCAGTTAATGCTGGCGGGCGCTTCCAAGGAAGACATTGCCCTGGCCCAGGCGCAAGTGAAGCGGGCCGAGGTATCTGTTCTCAAAGCCGAATCGCAAATCCCCATTGCCAAAGAGCAAGTGGACTTCGCTAAACGAAATTACGAACGCTCCAAGAAAATGTTTGATGAAAAGCTGCTGGCCTCGGTGAGCTTCGATGAAGCCAACCGCGACCTGAATATTCGCAGCCGGGAACTCGATGAAGTGACTCGCGATGTGGAAGAGAAAAAGCAACAGTATCAAGAGTCCCAGCGCAGCCTGGCTCGAGTGTCGGCCGGGCCCCGGCCGGAGGAAGTGGCTGCTAAACGGGCTGAAATTGACGGGCTCACTTCCCAAAAACAGCTGCTTGAAACGGAAAGTGCCTACACGGCCATTCGGAGCCCCATCGACGGGGTGATCACCACGCATTTTCTCAAGCAGAAAGAGAAAGCGTTCCTGCAGCAGGGTGACATCATTTGCAGCGTCGCCAATACCGCCAAGATCATCACTGAAATTCCCGTTCCAGAAAAGGAAGTCGGCGATGTGAAGATCGGCTTTCCGGTGCGATTGAAAGCCAATGCCTATCCCCGCAAGGATTTTGAAGGCCGGGTCACTCAAATTTCAAACATCGCGGATCAACCCGACAACAATTTCAAGGTTTTGTATGTTCGCAGCGAAATCAACAACCCCGATTTGCTGCTAAAACCGGAAATGACCGGTTACGCCAAAATTTACTGCGGAAAACGAACCCTTGGGGATTTGGTGACGCGCCGCATGGTGCGCTTTGTACGCACCGAATTCTGGTCCTGGTTTTGATTCCGGCTGGGACTGATTGCTGAAATAAGCGGAAGCGCGGATCCGGATGTTCCTCTGTTGGATCCGACCCAATCCCGCCTTCCCTCCTCTTCCGTAGATCCTCTCCTGAATGATTTGCAGTCAATTTTCCTCGGCAGTTCCATGCTTAGATTTCGGTCAAACTGACTTGATTTAACCGGTCAATTGGACCGAATTCTGCCATCCCCTTGGACTCTTCATCTCCTAACCCACACAAAACAAAGCCCGATTTCTTTGGAGAATTCATTGCTCAACAAGGGCGGGCCTGAAGCGAGACGTACCTCGTCGGGCCGGTTTTCCAAGAAAATCAAATAGAGACGCGCAGGGAGAAAAAATGAGCCCGACATTCAAAAAGAGACAAAAACAAAAGAGTGAATTTGCTCACACCTCTGAAAAAACTCCGGCTCACCCCATGGAAGCCTCTGATGTGACGTCCGCATTCCGCGGCGCACGACATCTCTGGAATCGCCAGACCATTTGGGAATTTCAGCCTGCTTTTGTGCCCTCTGATGCCATCTTGGTTCTCCCCATAGATGCAAACCACAAAGGATGGTAATGCGGTGATGCGACGAATCCGATTGATTCTTTTGATCCTGGCGACGGCCCTGATGCTTCCGAGCGCAGCCGCGGCCCAAAGAATTGACAAACTCGATCGAGGTTTGAGAGCCCGCGTGAATCGCGGAGATCACGGAATGGTGCGTGTCATTCTTCGCACCAAACTTTCGCCGGATGACATCAATCCCAGCGAGATGATCGGGCGATGGGCCCGGCCCAAGAAGAATCTATATGCTATCGGTGGGGTGAGCGCCGATGTGGATGTTCGGGACCTGGAGGGGCTCGCCCAAGACGGTGAGATTGAGGGAATCTCCGAAGATTACGTGGTGCGACCCTATAACGACACCACCGTGAAATCAGTGGGTGCGGATATCGCACAACAAATTTACAGTGTCGATGGTCGGGGGATCGGCATCGCAATTTTGGACACGGGAGTGTCTCCGGATACCAAGGGCAGGGATTTGGACAACGATCACGGAAAAGGAAGTCGTGTTATTGCTGAAACCAACACTTCGGAGAGCCATGGCGCCCCGAACGATTTTTACGGCCACGGAACCCATGTCGCAGGCATTGCCGCGGGGAACGGAGATCAATCCAAGGGCATTCTGGCGGGTATCGCTCCGGGGGCCAATATCATCAACGTAAAAGTCCTGGGTAATGACGGCTCGGGCTACGTCAGCGATGTCATCGAAGGAATCCAGTGGGTCATCCAAAACAAGGATAACTACAATATCCGCATCATCAATCTTTCACTCGGCCATCCGATCGCTGAATCCTACAAAACCGACCCGCTCACTCAAGCCTGCGAAGCGGCGGTCCATGCCGGCCTCTTCGTTGTTGTGGCTGCAGGAAACTATGGTCAGGATCAGTCCGGCAACATTGTCTATGGCGGAATCACCAGCCCGGGGAACGATCCCCTGGTCATCACGGTGGGGGCCATAAAGACGGAGGGAACTTCCAATCGTTCTGATGATTTGATCGCCAACTACAGTTCACGTGGCCCTACGGCCATCGATCTGATTTCTAAACCCGATCTCGTGGCCCCGGGCAATCGGATCAAATCCATCGCCGACCACAGTTCAAACAAGAAAGATCTCTTCGACCTGTACCCTCAAAACCGGGTGGACCCGACCTATTACGGAGAAAAACCCAAGAACCCCGACGATGATCAGTACTTCATCCTCAGCGGCACCTCGATGGCCACTCCGGTGGTCTCGGGAACATTGGCTTTGATGCTTCAGGCGAACCCGAATCTGACCCCCAATCTGGCGAAGGCCATCCTGATGGTGACGGCTCAAGATCTCCATCAACCGTTCATTGTACAAGGCGCAGGGTATTTGAATACTTATGGTGCTGTAATGCTGGCGCAGGACATCCTGCAGCCGGGCGGTCTCGCTTCTTCATCCCAACTCCTGGACAAAGGATCCAGTTTGTCCACGCAAAACCAAATCCAGGGCGACAACATCATCTGGGGCGGAAACATCATCTGGGGCGGAAACATTATTTGGGGCGGAACCATCGAAAACAATCTTCCTCTTTGGAGTTCGCAAGTGGATTGGGGCAGTGGAACCCTCGCGTGGAACAACGGGACCCTGCTCTGGAACGGCGGAAATGTCTGGAATAAGGGTAATGCGACTTGGAGCAACAACGTGATCTGGGGTGGAAACATCATTTGGGGAGGGAACTATACCGGTACAAGCGTCGTCTCGCTCCTCAATGTGGTGCAATATTCCAGCCCGATATGGACGGCCAATACCATTTGGGCCGCGAGTAACGTCGTGTGGAACAACGGCAATGCTGTTTGGAACACTGGAAACACGGTCTTCAGCAGCGGCAATACCATTTGGACCGATGGAAACGCTGTCTGGAGTTCGTCGATCCTCATCAACGGAGAAAATTAATAGAGGACGGCAGCCAGTTATTTCGGTCGGTCTCAAGCCATCAGGGGCCTGAAAGCTTTCTGTAACTTGAGGAGGAGCTCAGTGGTGCAGAAGTATCTGAAAAAAATTCACCTTCTGGACATCTACATCTTCGCGATTTCTGCCCTGGGGGCGTATTTCCTCATTCACGCGGCCGTGACCGTGGACTATACGGCCCACTGGAAAGATCTGCTGACCCTCGTGGTGCTCAGTGGGGCAACGGCCTTCCTTCAAGTTGCTCTTCCTTTCTCAAAGGCATCCATTTCTGTTTCCTATGCCATTGTCTTCACCAGCATTCTCCTTTTGCCGCCGAGCGGGACCGTGCTGGTCGCTTTCGTGTCGGCTCTTTCAGGATACCTCCGAAGTCCGACCAAACAATTTCGATTCAGTGTATTGACCTTCAATATCGGCAATCTTATTTTGAGCGCTGTCGCCGCCTGCAATCTGCTCAGCCTCTTTACCAATGTGAAATGGTTCTGGAGGGGTTGGCAGGCCCTGCCCCTATTGACGGCCACTTCGGTCTACTTCCTCGTAAGCACCTTCTCGATCGGGCTGGCCATTTCCCTTAAAGAATCCAAGAACGTCAAAGAAACCTGGAAACAAACATTCTTTTGGACGGCGCCCAGCTTTTACGTCGGAGCTTCCATTGCGTGGGCATTGACGGTCTTTTACCAACAGTTTGGAATCGCGGTTGTCCTGCTTGCGATTCCTCCGCTGTATCTCACCTATTACACGCACAAGATGTACATGGGTCGCTTGCGGGAGAACAATGACCACCTCAAGCACCTTGCGGACTTGCATTTGCGCACCATTGAAGCCTTGGCCCTGGCCATTGACGCCAAGGATGAAACCACGCATCTGCATTTGCAGCGTGTGCGGATTTTTGCCAGCGGAATTGCCAAAGCCTTGAGTCTTCCCGAACCTGAAGTCCAAGCCATCCGGGCCGGCGCTTTACTCCACGATGTCGGCAAGTTGGCGGTCCCCGAATATATTCTCAATAAGCCGGGCAAATTGACCCCGCAAGAATTCAATCGCATGAAGATTCATCCCATTGTGGGTGCCGAGATCCTGTCGGCGGTCAACTTTCCATATCCGGTGGTGCCGGTGGTCTTGTGCCACCACGAGAAATATGACGGTACCGGTTATCCCAACGGGTTGAAGGGCGAAGAGATTCCCATCACGGCCAGAATTCTCTCGGTGGTGGATTGCTTTGACGCACTGGCTTCCGACCGGCCCTATCGCAAAGCCTTGAAGCCGGAAGATGCCATGCAATACATCGGGGATCAAAAAAGCAAGGCCTTTGATCCGGCGATCGTCGAACTGTTTCAAGAACTTTATCCCCAGCTGGAAGCAGAAGCTTGGGCCGCGGCTCAGGAGGCCCAACGCATTTCCTCCAACCAGCCCACGCTCTCGTTCCACTTTAATCCTGTGGCGGAAGCCCAGGCAAAACCCGCGGCCGGTTTCAGCGAGCCGGTAAAAATCAATCATCTGAAGAACATCGCGGCCGCCAATCAAGAGGTTTATTCATTGTACGAGCTTGTTCAAAGTGTGGGAACCAGCCTCAGCCTGGTTGAAACCTTGAGCCTTATCGCCGCCAAGATTCGAAAGGTCATCCCCTGCGATTCATGCGTGACCTACCTGCGGCAAGAGAACCGGTTGGTGCCCCAATACATCGACGGAAAAGAGAAAGAGACCTTTTCGGGTCTTTCCATCCCCTTGGGCGAGGGAATTTCCGGGTGGGTCGCCGAAAACAAGCGGCCTCTGATCAACGCCAACCCGGCGGTGGAATTTGGATATTTGGGCAACGCCGCGCGTTTTACCTTGATGCGTTCCGGCCTCTCCATTCCCCTCCTGGTGAAGGAAGAAGTTCTCGGTGTCATTACGCTCTATGACGAGTTGCCCAATAAGTTCGTCGGCGACAATCTTCGGGTTCTGGAACTCATTTCCGCCAAGGCCGCCTTGGCGATTAAGAATGCCATGACCTTCGAGCGCACCTACGAGAATTCTTTGACCGACGCGCTCACGGGCTTGCCCAACTCCCGGCATATGTTCCTGAAGCTCGACGAAGAAATCGCCCGGGCCCGGCGGAATGGAACCACGCTCGCCATCCTGGCGATGGATCTGGATTTCTTCAAAGAGATCAACGACTCGTTCGGCCACACCGTCGGCGACAAAGTGCTCCGTCAAATTGCCAAACAATTGCGCAGCACGCTTCGAGACTATGACTTTGTCGCCCGCCTGGGCGGCGACGAGTTTATGGCGGTGCTTCCCGGTCTTTCCGACGAGGATGTCCAGAAGAAGATGCAGCAGATTCAGTCCGAGGTCGAAAACCTGCAGTCGGAGAAACGCTTCGGACGATCCATTCGAACCTCCGTCAGCATCGGTGCGGCCACGTTCCCGCGCGACGGCAAAGATGCCGACACGCTTCTATCGGTGGCGGACGTCCGAATGTACGACAACAAGTTTGAACAAAAGAAACGGCGGCAGGAAATTGATTTCTCCCTGGCCTCCATGGACAAGGAGAATCACTTCCCGATTCAGTAACGCCGAACAAGTTCTCTCTTCCGACGCAACACTTGAAGCCTGCGCGAATCCTCCTCCGCGCAGGCCTTTTTTTTGCGATCGACTTTCATAAATATCCAGCCCCCGCTATAATCCCGGCATGCTGCGCCGTCTGATCCAGCGGCTCCTCATATCCATCCCCTTGATACTCGGCATCACGTTCTTTTCGTTTCTGCTGATGCATACGGCCCAGGGCGATTTCCTGTCGTCCATGCAGCTCAATCCCCAGATCGACCAGCGAACCATCCAAACCGCGCGCTCGCAGTTCGGGCTGGATCGCCCCTGGTACGTTCAGTATGAAAAATGGATGGTACAAATCCTGCACGGCAATTTGGGGTATTCGTTCGCTTTCCAGGAGCCGGTCGGCAGCATGATCGGATCCTTCGCCGAAAACACGATTCTGCTTTCAGTCACGTCCTTGGGAATCGCCCTTCTGATTGCATTTCCGGTGGGAATTTTCAGCGCCCTAAAGAGAAATTCCTGGATCGATCGCATCATTCAATTCATTTCAACCGCCGGAATGTCGGTTCCCACGATTCTGGTGGCGCTCTTGGCGCTCCTCGTGGCGTCCCGAACGCAGTGGTTCCCCATTGGGGGGCGTCAGCAGGTCCTTATTTCAGAAATGAGTTGGGGTGAAAATCTTCTGGACCTGTTACACCACTTGGCCCTGCCCGCACTGGTCCTCTCCATCAATCCGACCATCCTTTATATACGCCAGGTGCGCAGCAATGTGGCTTCCGTATTAAGCGATCCCTTCATGACCAGCGCCCAGGCCAAAGGCCTCCACCCCGCCCGTATTCTCTGGGCGCACGCGCTTCGAAACGCTCTCAACCCCATCATCTCCCTGTTCGGTTTCTCGTTCGCCAATCTTCTGAACGGCGCCTTTTTGGTCGAGATTATCATGTCCTGGCCGGGCTTGGGGCGATTGACGTTTGACGCCCTTCTGGCCCGGGATTTGTATCTCGTCATGGGATCCCTGACCCTGGCATCGGTGATGTTGATGGGAGGAAATTTACTGGCCGATCTTCTCATGGCCTGGAACGATCCGAGAATACGCCGGGCCTCAGTTTAGAAAGGCCCCCAACCGCAGAACGACTCAGATTCCATCGCGGTCTTTCTGCAGATTTCTATGGATGGAAACGGCAAAACCAGCGTATTGAGGCAACCGCGGTTCCGATGCGGCATCGGACTGCTGGCCTTTATCACCCTATTGGCGCTGGGTGCGGACTTCATCGCTCCGTATTCCCCTTCCACCCAATTTAGAGAATCGTATATCTCGGCGCCTTGGCATGACAACAATCCCTCCATTCAGGGATCGCCTCGCCTCACATTCTTTGCTGTGGGCGAACCGTATCGTTGGCTCGGACTGGTGCCCTGCCGCCGGCATTTATTGGGATCTTCCAACTCGGCGCATCTGTTTCTTCTGGGCGCCGATGAATTCGGGCGCGACCTTTTCTCGCGGCTGCTTTTCGGGGCGCGCATTTCCCTTCTCGTGGGCCTGGTGGGCGTGGTCATATCGTTCGGAGTCGGAGTCTTGCTGGGGGGCCTTTCCGGATATTTCTCCGGATGGGTCGACCAGATCATAATGCGAAGCTCCGAACTCTTCCTGGCGCTTCCCGGATTGTATTTGCTTCTCACCCTGCGCTCGGTTTTTCCTCGAGAACTCTCTTCGACTGCCAGTTTCTTCCTGATTATCGCCATTTTGTCGCTAGTAAATTGGGGATCCATTGCCCGCGTCATTCGCGGCATGGTGCTTTCCCTCCGCCAGAGTGACTTTGTGGAAGCCGCTCGCGCTTCGGGATGCACCCACCTCCGGGTTTTGGTGCGACACATCCTTCCTAACACCGCTCCCTTTCTGACCGCGCAGGCCCTGCTCAGCATTCCCTACTACATTCTCGGAGAGATCGCCCTGTCATTCCTGGGGCTGGGAATCCAAGAACCCACACCCAGTTGGGGAAACATGCTGGCGTCGGCAATGAACGTCAATTCACTCACACAGCACCCCTGGATCCTTTCTCCCGGCGCCGCTATTTTTCTTGTGGTTTTGGCCTTCAACCTGGTGGGCGAGGAACTCAACGATGCCTTTTCGCCTCGAAAATAATCACGACGCCGATTTTTCCGGCCCCAATACTTTTGAGTACCGGCATGCCTCCGCGCGTTGTGAGTGTGCTAGAATGGCGCGAGCATTTGGAATTTGAGAGGCATTCCGCCTCGCTCCGCGAACGACCATCCTTTGTTTCAGCGTGCCAAGCCGGGAGCCCGCGATACCATGTCCCTGATGCTTCAAGAGATTTTCGAACAACCTCACGCCTTGGAACGCACGCTTTCCTCCGAACGGAGACACGCCGAACGATTGAGCCGGCGGATGCATGAACGACGGGCTTCGCTGATTGTGCTGGTGGCACGCGGAACCTCCGACAACGCCGCGCAATTCGGTCGTTACTTGCTGGAAATTTCAACCGGGATTCCGGTTTCGTTGGCGGCCCCTTCCGTGCATACTTTGTACCGGGCGCGCTTGCGTCTTTCCAGTGCGATTGTCATCGGGATTTCGCAGTCCGGAGAATCCACGGATATCAACATCACCCTCGAGAACGCCAAGCGTTCCGGCGCCATGACCATCGGAATCACCAACGATTCATCCTCCCCATTGGCCAAAATCGTCGATGAAGTCTTCGTGACGCGCGCCGGGCGGGAGCGGAGTGTCGCAGCCACCAAGACTTACACCACCCAGCTGATGGTGCTCTATCTTCTGGCCTCGGCGCTCAGGAATTCCAGCGGAGAGGGTTTTAAAGCCCTGGCCCGGATTCCGGAGTGGACTGCCCGCGCCTTGAAGCTCCAACCAACATTACTCGAGATGGTGGAACGATATCGCTTCATGCGCCAATGCGCCGTCGTGGGACGCGGTTTGAATTACGCTAATGCTTTGGAGTTGGGCATCAAGTTGATGGAAACCTGTTATGTCGGGGCCGAACGATTTTCATCGGCCGACTTTTTACACGGGCCCATCGCGATGGTGGAAGGGGGATTCCCTGTTTTTGTATTTGCGCCGCCGGGCCAGGTGTTCCCGGATATTCGGAACTTGATTTATAAATTAGGGCGTCTGAAAGCCGAGACCGTAGTGATTTCCAGCGAAACTTCCATCTTGGAGAAAGCCACACGAGCCTTGCGGATTCCCGATCGAATTCCGGATTTGTATTCGCCGATTCCCTACATTGTTCCGGGCCAGATGTTTTCCGCCCTGCTGGCGGAAGCCAAAGGACTGAGCCCCGATCGGCCGCGTTCGCTCAGCAAAATTACGCGCACCGTCTGAGGACAAAAGAGGACCGCCTCTGAGATCGGCCTGAAAACTGTTTCGTTGTTCTGAAGTTTCAAAACCTCTTGAGCAGGAACACGGAAATTGTTCTATGAAAATTCTTATTGGCATCGACGGAGGCGGAACCAAGACGGAAGCCGCCGCCGCTACGGAGGACGGGCGGATACTGGGAACCTTTGAGGCCGGCCCGTCCAATGTCTTCAAAGTGGATGCCGCGGCCTCCGCGGCCGCCCTGGAAAGCGTTATTGAAGGGTGCTTGAAGAAAGCGGGCGCGGACAAGAAAAATGTTGCCGCTCTGTGCGCCGGTCTGGCCGGCGTCGATCGACCCACCATTCAACAACAAACCATTGAAGTTTTATCCCGCATCGTTCCCATTCAAGAAATCTCCGTGGTGGGCGATGCCACAACGGCCTTGGTGGGCGCCACCGACGGTGAACCCGGGATGGTTGTCATTTCAGGAACCGGATCGATTGCTTACGGGATGAACACCCAGCATCTTCGTGCCCGGGCCGGTGGTTGGGGGCACATCGTCGATGATTTCGGCAGCGGCTACGACATCGTGCGCAACGCCTTCAACGAGGTTTTTCGCGCTCACGACGGATTGGAACCCCCCACCCGTTTGCGGCAGGCGTTTCTCGATGTCCTGGAGGTGGATACGGTCGACAACTTGTTGATCGCCATTCATCGGGACTACACCAGCGCCTCCAAAGTCGCTTCGCTGTTTCCCAAAGTGCAGGAGGTCGCGGACGGCGGCGACATCATTGCCAACAAGATTCTGGAGCGCGCCGGACACAACCTTTCTTCCATTGCGGAGGCGGTTGTGCGCAAGCTGGATCTGCACAATCAAACGTTCATTTGTGCCACCGCCGGCGGCGTTTTCCAATCCAGCCACCAGGTGCGCGACTCTTTCGCCTGGTATGTTCATCGCTACGCGCCGCACGCCAATGTGTGTTTTCCCAAGAAGTCCGCGGTGGAAGGGGCAATCATGCTGGCGCGTTTGACCCTTCAAGGAAAATCATTTTTCTAGCCACCCGATGTTCGAATTACGAATCGCCACTCCTGAGGAATGTGGAGGTTTTGCTTGCAGCTTAAATTGATCGATTGGATGGCCATTGCGGCCTATTTTCTATTCAACATTTTGATCGGCCTTTACTACCGCAAGCGCGCCACCGGATCCACGGAAGATTTTTTTGTCAGCGGACGAAACGTCTCCTGGTGGCTCGCCGGCACCTCCATGGTCGCCACCACCTTTGCCGCCGACACGCCGCTCGCCGTCACCGGATTTGTGGCCGCCAACGGCATTGCCGGCAATTGGATCTGGTGGAGCCTGTTGATGAGCGGAATGCTGACCGTGTTTTTCTACGCGCGCCTGTGGCGCCGCGCCGGCGTGCTCACCGATGTCGAATTTGCCGAAATTCGCTATAGTGGAAAACCCGCCGCTTTTCTTCGAGGTTTCCGATCGCTCTATCTGGGACTGCCCATCAACTGCATCATCATGGGCTGGGTCAACCTGGCCATGGTCAAAATCCTGATCATGATCTTCGGAATCACGAAGACTCAGGCATTGATTGTCGTTTTTGGCATCATGTTGATCACGGCCATGATCTCTACCCTCTCGGGACTGTGGGGCGTGCTGGTGACCGATTTGTTTCAGTTCGTTTTGAAAATGGGGATGGTGATTGTCCTGGCCGTCTTCGCGGTCAAGGCGGTCGGAGGAATGGGCGCCCTCAAAATGAAATTGTTGACATTGGACGCCGCCAAGACCGCCGCCACGGGTGAACATGGATCCATTCTTTCCTTCGTTCCCGACCTCGGTTCTCCTTGGATGCCCATGATCACCTTCTTCGTATACATCGCCGTCAACTGGTGGGCTACCTGGTATCCGGGAGCAGAGCCGGGCGGAGGTGGATACATCGCCCAGAGAATTTTTTGCGCCAAGGACGAAAAGAATTCATTGTTGGCGACTTTGTGGTTCAACATTGCCCACTACGCCGTCCGCCCCTGGCCCTGGATTCTCACAGCGCTATGCTCTTTGGTTCTTTATCCCACGTTGGCCGACAAAGAATCGGGATTCATCAAAACGATCGTCGATCCCGCGGTGTTTCCCATCGCGTTGCGCGGCGTCATGATCGCCGCCTTTGCGGCCGCCTACATGTCGACCATCGGGACACAACTGAACTGGGGCGCTTCTTATCTGGTGAACGATTTCTACAAACGTTTCCTCATCAAAACGAGATCCGAAAAACACTACGTCCGAATTTCGCAAATAACCACCGTCCTGATCATGGTGGCGTCTTGTATTGTCACGTACTATCAGGATTCCATTTCGAACGCCTGGAGGTTTTTGATTGCCATTGGCGCCGGCACCGGAAGTGTGTTTATTCTGCGGTGGTTCTGGTGGCGCATCAATGCCTGGAGTGAAGTGGCGGCCATGGCCACCTCGTTCGTGGTGTCGATTTTCCTTCAGTCGTTCTATCACATAGACAGCGCCCAACCGCGGGAATTTGCCTGGCTGGTGCTGATCACGGTGGCCGCGTCCACCGTGGTGTGGCTCACCGTGACGTTTCTCACGGCGCCTGAAAATGATGCCACCTTGTTGAGCTTCTACCGGCGCGTGCGGCCCAGCGCGGCTCTGTGGGCCCCGATCGCGCGCCAGGCGAAAGACGTTATCCCGACCCATGACGCCGCGTTCAATCTGCTGGACTGGTTTTCCGGCTGCGTGCTCGTTTACATGACACTCTTCGGCGTCGGGAAGATCATTTTCGGCAGCACACTGATCGGTGTAGTCTTCCTGGTTGTCGCCGCTCTCAGCGCGACGGTCATTTATTGGGATCTGAATCGGCGCGGATGGAAGACCGTGATGGAATGACCGGGCTTCGTTCGATCCGAAGAGACACATCGCTATTCGTTGGTTGTAGAGCGGAAACTATGGCCGGAAAAGTACTGTTCCGATCATCCACGGGACTGACCGATCTTCTTCATACGGTGTCGTTGGCGGTTCCGATTTTTTTGATCCTGCTGGGAAGCTTGATTCTATTTAAGGACCTGATCCCCAATCCTTGGTGGAAGAGCCTGACGCTGGCCGGTTTATTGGCATTGGTGGCGCTTGTTTCACCCTTGGGGAGCCGGTTAAAGCAGGTGGAAATTTTTGAGAAGAGCTTTAAAATCGAATCGGCTCACGGCGAAGCGCGGGTCATTTCATTCGAGGAGCTTGGAAGTACCTCTGTTATTCGTTTGATTGGAATCATCCGGATGAACATCTTGCCCTCGGACCAACTTTCGAGCGATTCCGTGTGGTTTATTCCCGAGGTGACTGCTGTCCAATCGCGCCGCGTGGTACTCGAAGAAATTCGCGGCTTCCTGGACCAACAAAGGGGTCAGGGACGCATCACCGCCGCAGGAAATTCATAAATGCCGGCCAACCGAGTGAAACTTTCAAGTCTCGCCACCGAGGAGCGCAACCCCCGCTCCCTCCGGCTTGATCTGTTGACGGCCAAGCAAATTGCCGAACTCATGGTTCGCGAGGTGGATCAGGTCAACCGCGCCCTGCGCGGGGCCATACCTCAAATGGGGCGGGCCGTTGATGCCATCGTCAAGCAGATGTCGCGGGGCGGGCGATTGATCTACATCGGATCAGGAACCAGCGGACGGATCGGGATCTTGGATGCGGTCGAGTGCGTCCCCACCTTCAATACAAAGCCGGGACAGATCCAAGGCATTATTGCCGGCGGGCCACGAGCTTGCTATCAAGCTGTGGAAGCTTCAGAAGATGATGCCGGCGGGGGACGCGGGGATCTCCGGAAACTCAAACTCACCGCCCGTGATGTCGTCGTCGGTATCGCCGCCAGCGGACGAACTCCCTACACCTGCGGGGCTTTGAAATACGCAAAATCCGTCGGGGCCACAACTGTCGCCTTGGTGAATTCCCCGAAATCCCCCATGAAACGCCTTGCCGGCATCACCATAGAAGTCCTGACCGGTCCGGAGGTTCTCACCGGCTCAACCCGACTGAAGGCCGGCACCGCGCAGAAATTGGTCTGCAATATTCTCTCGACCGCATCGATGGTCCGATTGGGGGCAGTCTATTCCAACTGGATGATCCATGTGCATCTCAAGAACGAAAAGCTCATTGCACGCGGAATTAAAATCCTCATGGGCATCACGGGCGCAACCGAAAGCGCGGCAAACAAGGCGCTGGCCCAATCCCACTACGATTTGAAAGTGGCGGCGGTTATGTTGGCTAAGAAATGCGATGTCGAGCGAGCCCGAATCCTATTGCATCGATCAAAAGAAAATCTTCGAGCCGCTCTCCAGATGCGCACGACGCTTTCTTCGGATCGCTCGAAATCTCGATAAACCCTGCAGTATACTTTCCTGACTATGTTGACTGCTCTTCAAGTTAAATCCGTCATTACTCCGACAGAAACGATCGAGGACGGTTTGATCGTCATCGAAGACGGAGTTGTGAAACAGGTCGGGACGAGGAACGCGCTGGAAATTCCCGGCGAGGCTCGCCCGGTGAATGAAAGTGAGAAGACGGTCGTCCCCGGCTTTGTAGACACTCATGTTCATGGAGGTGCTGGACGTGATGTCATGGAGCATGATGATGAAGCCTTGCTGACCGTTGCGGCTTCTTTGTTTCGACGCGGAACTGTGGCGTTTTATCCCACCACTGTTTCCGCCGACCGGGAATCGACGCTGCAAGCAGCCAAACATCTGGGCGAAGCCATCAAGCGTTTCGAAAACGGCGAAATGACCTCCGCTTCCAAGGAGCCGCTGGCCATTCCTTTGGGCATCCACCTGGAAGGCCCGTTTATCAGCAAAGAGAAGCGTGGCACTCACCCCGCCGATCAGATCATTCCCCCGTCCAAGGAATTCCTCAACGACCTTTTGGACGCCTCGGATGAACGCATTGAAATTCTCACAGTCGCGCCGGAGGTGGAAGGCGCCATTGAATTCATTCGATACGCTCGAACCTTGGATTTGAAGGTAGGAATCGGCCACAGCAATGCCACGTTCGAGGAGGCGGAGCGTGCCATTCAAGCCGGCGCCACGCATGCCACGCATCTTTTCAACGCCATGCGCCCCTGGCATCAGCGCGAGCCCGGAATTGTGGGCGCGGCGTTGGGCGATCCGCGTCTCTTGTGTGAAATTATCGCCGATGGCGTTCACGTCCACCCGCTGAACGTGCGCATCGCTTTTCAACAGAAGTCGGCCAAAGGAATTCTTGGAATCACCGACGCCACGAGTGCGGCCACCATGCCGGATGGCAAGTATCAACTGGCGGGATTTGACATCGAGGTTCGGAATGGGGTGTGTTGGGGACCGGGAGGAATGCTGGCGGGTTCGACGCTGACGCAGGACCGTGCCGTCAAGAACATGGCCGACTGGGGCTGCTGCACTTTTTCGGAAGCAGTGCAAACGGCGTCACTGAATACAGCCCGTCTGGTGGGAGTGGACTCGCATTACGGAAGAATCGCTCCGGGAACCTGGGCTAGATTTAACTTCTATGATACCGAAACGAAGTTCGTCAGGTCCCAGGCCTTCTAAATAAAAGGAGAAATCAAGATGAACGCCATTCTCGGACTAGGCACCATCAATGATGTCGTGATGCTTGGGATTGCCAGTAATGTCTTCTGGTTAGCGATCTTCTTAATTTCCATCAGCCTTTTTCGCACAGAACTAAAGGCCCTTCTTGGCTCTCTGAGCAGTGTCAGTGTTGCCGGGAGTCATTTTGAGCTGGGGGACAAGCAAAGAACTCTGAAATCCTATGCCATCTTGTCCAATATTTTCCTCGACCTGCTGTGCAACAGCGAGAACATCGAGAAGATGGCCGGACTTTTTTCCGAAGCCAACGCGCAACTGTTGACTAAGTTCACCATGAAATATTTGATTGAAGCGCCCAAAGAGGACACCAATTTTACTCTGATCCGCAATATCGCCTTCATTGCAGGGCAGAGGGGTCGTCTTCAAGATTCTGTTTCCCTTTATCAATTTCTCATCGAAAGAGCCCCGAATGACATGGATCTTCGAAATAACATGGGAATTGTCCTTCTGGCGACGAATCCCAGAGAAGCCCAAAGAGTATACGGCGACTTGATGAATCAAAACCCCGGCGTGCTTCTGTATCGATACAACTATGCACTCACGAATATTGCTTTGGATAACTTTGACGATGGAGTTAAAGATTTGGAACAAGTCATTCGGGAAGGATTCTGGCCTTCCGATCCTCACATCTTCAACAAGGCCCCCATCAAGAGACTGGAAAACTATAGGCCGGAAGCTTATCGAAGGCTGATCGCGCTGGTTTCGGAAGAGCGGCGAAAAACAGGGCAGGCGCAATAATCTGCAAGACTCTCATTGAAGGAGACCCACTCCCCCAATGTCAAATCACCAATCCCCCATCGACCGACAGAACCGTCCCGTTGATAAAATCGGATTCGTCGCTGGCCAGGAAAACGTAGGCATGGGCTACTTCTTGAGGCTTTCCCATTCGCCCCAGCGGCGTGTGCTCCAATAATCGATTAATAATCTTCTCCGGAATCGTACCCACCATTTCTGTTTCAATAAATCCGGGCGCCACCGCATTCACACAAATTCCTTTGCGCCCCAGCTCTCTCGCCCACACTTTCGTCATTCCAATCAAACCGGCTTTCGTGGCAACGTAATTCGATTGCCCAAAATTCCCATACAACGCCACCACCGATGAGGCGTTCACGATTTTACCTTTCCCCTGCGCAATCATCACCGGGGCGACCGCCTGGGTGCACAGAAACACACCTTTCAAATTCACATCCAACACCCGCTGCCATTGGTCTTCGGTCATCTTCAGAAGCTGGGCATCAGCGGTGATCCCGGCATTGTTGATGAGGATATCAATTTTCCCGAAATGGCCTTGTGCGGTAGCGACGAAGGCTTCCACACTGGCGCGATCTGTAACATCGAGGCGCTCAAACAAGACCGTCGGCGTTGGAGCGGGAGATCCTGCCTTTAGCGCGCTGTCGGAGACCCGGAGGGCAGCAGCTTGACCTGCGTCCGAATCGATGTCTCCCAACATGAGTCGGGCGCCTTCTTCCGCGAATCGCTGCGCCGTCACCAATCCGATGCCTCGGGCCGCACCTGTGATGAGGGCCACTTTGTCGCGCAATCGCATGTCTGCCTCCTTACTCTTTGTCCCGGTTGCCGGGAGAGACGCCCATACCAGTTCATTATCCTCCCGTCGAGCCGAATATTAAAGTCACCGGAAGCTCCACATTCCAAGTACCAAAATCCAAACAAGATCCAAAAATCAAATTCCAAACAAGCGGTACAGTGTCAAACAATCCCCAAGTTTCCCTGTTAAGATTTTGAAATCTGATCCCCCGCGGGGGATTGGAATTTGTTTGGAATTTCGAGCTCGCAATTTGGAATTTATTTGGTGTCGGGATTTTGGGATTTGGAATTTTTCAAAATATGCTAACATCCCGCCCGATTCAAAGTTGCGACGGAGCAAGTGATGGATCGATTGCGAATTCAAGGCGGCAGGTCCCTGCGCGGTGAGGTCACGATCAGCGGCGCCAAGAACGCGGCGCTGCCTTCGATGGCAGCGGCTCTGTTGACCGCCGATGAGGTCCATCTTGAAAATCTGCCCCATGTCTGGGATATCCGCACAATGCGACGCCTCATCGAGGAAATGGGGGGCGCCATTTCCTCGCGCGAAGAGCTGGCGTCTCATCGCTGTCACATCCGTGCTGAAAACTTGACTTCCCTGGAAGCGCCTTACGATCTCGTAAAAACCATGCGGGCATCCGTCCTGGTGTTGGGACCGGTGCTGGCCCGATTCGGGCATGCCCGAGTCTCACTTCCCGGCGGTTGCGCCATTGGCGCCCGGCCCATCGATCTTCATATCAAGGCACTTCGAAAACTGGGCGCCAAGATCACCACGACGCACGGATATGTTGATGCCAAGGCCGAACACCTTCATGGTGCAGACATTCAATTTGACCGCATCACAGTGACCGGCACGGAGAATTTGATGATGGCCGCGGCGCTGGCCGACGGACACACGGTCTTGCGCAACGTGGCCCGGGAACCGGAGATCGGGGATTTGGCGGATCTCCTCAACAAAATGGGAGCGAAGATCAGCGGCATCGGAACTGACACCTTGACCATCGAAGGCGTTGAATCGCTCCATGGCGCCACTCATCGCATTATTTCCGATCGCATCGAAGCCGGGACTTTCTTGATGGCTGCGGCCATCACCGGCGGCCAGGTCACGATTCAGAACTGTTGTCCCGCGCACCTCACGGCGGTGGTGGGCAAGTTGGTCGAGGCCGGGTTGTTGGTGGCAGTGCCCGACGCTTGCTCCGTGCACTATACCGATCACAAGACACTCCATTCGGTGGATTTGACAACCTCGGAATATCCCGGCTTTGCCACGGATCTCCAGGCTCAATTCATGTCATTGATGAC
The DNA here is from genome assembly GCA_028716525.1 of Terriglobia bacterium. Lineage (GTDB taxonomy): Bacteria > Acidobacteriota > Terriglobia > JAIQFV01 > JAIQFV01 > JAQUPQ01. The sequence goes on from JAQUPQ010000010.1 coordinate 25,774, forward strand.
GCAGGCCGAAGGAACCTCCATTATCACCGAGACCATTTTCGAGAATCGCTTCTTGCATGCGTTGGAACTGAACCGCATGGGCGCTGACATTTCCATCGATGGACGGAGGGCAATTGTACGCGGCAAAACAGCCCTGACTGGCGCCACAGTCATCGCCTCCGACCTGCGTGCCTCCGCGTCCTTGGTTTTGGCGGCACTGGCGGCCCAAGGTGAGACGACTATCGATCGAATCTATCATCTCGATCGAGGCTATGAACAAATTGAAGTGAAACTGGCAGGTTTGGGAGCTGACGTCGCGCGATTGAAGGACTGAAATCCTCGCCTTTCAATCCGATCATTTGTCATTCCCTACTCCGAAAATTAGGTGTCGGGTGCCGGGTGTCAGGGCCCAGGGAAGGTCTTCTGTTCCGGATAATAACCGAGGATTTCTCGGCGTGAACACCGCGGGCTCTGTGCTTCTGCGGTGAATATTGATCCACATGTAAGAAGAGTTCACAACCCTGCCCGCGGCCGCCCGGAGAAAACTCCAGAAAAATCATTCTTGATTTGCTGAGGGGGAAAATGTAACGAAATCAGTGGGCCGCTTGTTGAAGGGCTCTGACCTGGTCGCTTTTGACAAACTCCCGGATTAACGTATCTGAAGAGTTGAAAAAATCGTCCCGCGTCCCGAAAAAGTGGACTCGACCTTCTTCCAGCAGCACGACGCGCTCGGCAACCCGCTGAGTCAATTTCAAATCATGGGTCACAACAACCGAGGTCAATTGGTATTGATCATGCAACCGGCGGATCAATTTGGCCACCAGTTGAGACTGGATGGGATCAACCATGGTGGTGGGCTCGTCGTAGAGGATCGCTTCCGGCTGGGCGGCCAGTGCCCGCGCAATGGCGACGCCGCGCTTGTGCCCCGTGGAAAGATCCTGCGGGTAGAGATCCACCAATTCCTCCAAGTCCACCATCTGAAGATACTTGATCGCTTCTTCCCGCGCTTCTTCATCACCCAGGGAGTGCTTTTCACTAATGGCGTAAGTTACATTCTCTGCCACCGACAGCGAATCGAACAGAGCTCCCGACTGAAAAACCAATGAAATGCGCTGGCGAAGATGGGTAAGTTGCTCCTCCGACATGGTCGCGACATCCTGGCCCTTCACGAAAATCCGGCCCTTGTCGGGCCTCAAAAATCCCACCAAGTGCATCAACGTGACGCTTTTGCCGACGCCGCTTCGACCTAAAATCGCCAGCGTCTCTCCGGGACGCAAATCAAAGGAAACATCAAACAACACTTTCTTTTCGCCGAAGGATTTGTAGACGTGTTCGAACTGAACAAAGGCCGCCCGGGGATCACCCGGGAGAGTTCTGGAATCCGACGTTTGCATATCCCTCTTCCATCAACTCAGATTTTGTTTTGCCCCAACATCTGTTTAGCCTCCGCCCATTGCTCCGGCGTGTTGACGTTGGTAAAAATTCTAAAATCCGGGGAAAACCGGCGGATCTCACCGGTTCCGATCACACGCAGGCGTCCGGCCTTTTCATAAAAGTCGCTGACCTTGAATTGTTGGGCGGTTATGGCTGTCTCGATAGCCGGCAGACAGGCCCGCGAATACAGCGCGCACAGAGGCTGATACTCGCCTGTTCCATCGACCGGCACGACCATGTTGGGCCGCTCTGTCAGAGCCGCCCCAATCATGTAGTACAAAAACGGTTCCGTCATGAACGGCAGGTCACAGGCCAGAATCAATGCGTATTCCTGTTGAGCATGATGAAGGGCGGTCAGAATTCCCCCCAAGGGCCCGCAGGACGGCACCCCATCCTCGAAAATCTCGACATTCAAACCCGCCCGGTCGTAACGTTCTCGAGGCCCGATTAATGAGACGGATTCACACAACCCTTTCAATAAATTCAATGACCGGGCGGCGAAGGATTGATCGTCACAGGTCAGAAGGGCCTTGTCCTCCCGCATGCGGGAACTCTGTCCGCCCGCCAAAACAAAACCGCAAACTGGAGAGGGTTTGACCATAGTTAAAGTGCGTCGATTCTACCAACCCTCGCCGAAATTCGAAATATCTTTGTAAAATGCTTTATAATCTAACGGGTATATTCTTCGAGAAGCGAAATCATGAACACGCTCATTAAAAAATTGAAGTCCTGCCGTTATTCAACCGCTGCTCAGCCGACGCGGCGCGATGAGCCCTTTCACAACACGCGTCATCATTGCGTCCATCCCGTCATGAAAGTGGATTGGAAACTCGAGCGCTGCGGCGGTTGCAAATACTACGAACTTATCCCCAAACCGGAAACTCTGCATTCCACCAAGAAGTAAATCCCGGGATAAGGTCCAAAGGCTCCGGCGGCCCGCTGGCCCAGAGCAACGAACTTTGCTTCCACGTCGAAGATGGGGACAATACACTTTTCTCTTCTGCTCGGCGAAAACGAAGGGAGGAAGTGTCTGTTCCCGTGTCATTTCGGGCGCCGCAGGAACCTTTTCGGTAGTGGCTCACTTTGAATTTTTTTTCACCACTGGGTGGCGCACACATCGGCCGCCGTGGCGGACGATGTGTGCGTACATCAACAGGGGGACTCCGCACACATGCCTGGAGCGCATGTGTGCGCCACCCCATTCAAAATGAGTCACTACCACCTCTTCAATTCTCTTGACAATTCCGGGTGCCTATATGAACCTAATTTTGCGGCTTCGTTTGGGCAGGCTTCGGCTCCCGAATCTGAAAGAAACGCCAGCTAAATTGGGGCTGGCCCAAAACCTCTTCGAATGATCCGCAGTCCTCAGCTCACTCAAACTTTGGAAGAATGAAACCTGTGCACATTTTGCAAAGGGCACGGCCCTGGCTGCGCGATCTGGTCATCGCCATCGGACTCGCCGCCGTGGTGGTGGTATTTCTCTATCAGCCGGTTCGAGTCGAGGGCGTGTCCATGCTGCCTCGCATTCACGACCAGGAACGCCTTTTTATCAACAAGTTTGTGTACCGTCTGCGCCACATCGAACGCGGTGACGTCATTGTCTTTTGGTATCCGCTCGATCCCCATCGATCCTTCATCAAGCGGGTCATTGGTCTGCCGGGTGAGAGGGTAGAAATCCGTCAAGGAATTGTGTACGTAAACGACAGGCCTCTGCCCGAACGTTATGTTTCGAAGATTTTCCAATGCAGTGACAACGAGCCGCCTTTGATGGTGGCCCCGGGTCATTATTACGTACTGGGGGACCACCGCAATTCCTCAAACGACAGCCGCACCTGGGGCTTGGTGCCACAGGAAGATATTTACGGCAAGGCGACCCTGAGCTATTGGCCGCTCGACAAGTTTGGATGGATTCAATAACTCCAATCGATGAATTCTCACACCGCCATACTCGCACTTGAAGACGGCCGGCTCTTCAAAGGCCGGGCGTTCGGGGCTCCCCTCGAACGGACCGGTGAAATAATTTTCAACACGTCCCTCTCCGGGTACCAAGAGATTTTCACCGATCCCTCCTATTGCGGTCAGATTGTTGTCCTCACCAATCCCGAGATCGGCAATTACGGACTTAACGAACTCGATCAGGAATCCAGGAAGCCCTTTATCGAAGGGCTGGTGGTTCGCGAATACTCGCCGATAGCGTCCAATTGGCGTTCGGAGATCCGCATCGACGATTATTTGAAAAAGCACAATGTGCCCGCTGTTTCTGAGATCGATACGCGCGCCCTAGTGCGGCATCTGCGCGAGTGTGGAGCCATGCGTGCTGTCATTTCCTCCCGGGATCCCGATACCCGCAGTTTGATCGAAAAAGCGCGCCATTCCCCTTCCATGGTGGGCCTGGATTTGGCTCAAGTCGTCACTTGCAGTCAACCCTATGACTGGAAGAAGGCGAGCGTCAACTTGTCAGAACCGAAAAACGGGAGCCACTCGAAGAGCCCTCTGCCTCCCACAGGAAAGACCCTCAGAGAGTCTAAAGGCTTGTTTCGAGTCGTTGCTTATGATTTTGGCATCAAGCACAATATTTTGCGGCGGCTGGTGGATGCGGGATGTGATGTTACAGTTGTTCCGGCGAAAACTTCGGCCGACGATGTGCTGACGTTGAAGCCGGATGGCATCTTTCTTTCCAACGGACCCGGCGATCCCGAGCCGGTTTCTTACGCCGTCCATGCCATTAAAAATCTTCTGGGGAAAAAACCCATCTTCGGCATTTGTTTAGGTCACCAGCTGATCGGGTTGGCCCTGGGCGGGAAAACCTACAAATTGAAATTCGGGCATCATGGCGGAAATCAGCCCGTCAAGAATCTGCTCACGGGCCGGGTTGAGATCACAGCCCAAAATCATGGATTCGCAGTCGACCCGGACTCATTGAATGCGAATGACGTCGAGATCACCCACGTTAATCTCAACGACCAGACGTGCGAAGGATTGCGCCATCGTTCCCTACCGGTGTTTTCAGTTCAATATCATCCCGAGGCTTCTCCCGGCCCGCACGACGCCGGATATCTCTTCAATGACTTCATTCGGCTGATGTCAAACTCATGATCCCCGGGTGAAGCTGAACGCATTTTCTGACCCACAGGGTGTAATTCACCCATCTACCCGTTGACGTCCCCGCTCGCAGGTGACCCACACGTTGCTTGGATGCTGGGAGGTCTTATGTCAGAGCAAGGGTGGGCGCAGAAGTAGTCTGCGGTCGTACTCCTCGAAGAAAACTCGTTCCTTCGAATTTCAGGCTGTGTCCTTGGGGTCATATCGCTGCCTTGATCGGCCAGCCCCAATAAAAAATGGCCGGCCCCAAACCGCGGCCGGCCAAAAATCTATTAGGTCAATCTAAATCCAATCGCGTCTCTTTGCCCTACTGACCGGGGCACTTGCAACTTGGAGCGGGAACCTGGGGGCCAGAGAAAAATCCTATTCCGGGTCCCGCACCTCCACCTCCGGTCTGAGTGCAGGTATTGAAGGCGGCTTTGATGAACTGCCCTCCTCCAAAATTGAACAACACGAAATTACAGGGTCCGAACGGAACTATTGTCCCGGTCCCCGTCAGACTTGTTCCACCGCAACTCTGCAATTGATATTCACCGGTCACGGAATTGACCCTGATAAGATTGTTTCCCGACAGGATGCAGGAATTAAATACGCCTATCTGGAAAACCAGGGCGGAATTGGGATCCGAGGCATAGACCGACTCGGAATCCGCCGCCAAGCGAACATTATTCGACGTTGCAACATTGCCTTGTTGATCATCGATATTCGTATACAGCTGCGGGGAACCGAGATTCCCGGTTGAAGGGTCAATGGGCATGCGGAAAAGCTGCACGGTTGATCCACGAAAATCAGGATTTTCCCTTTTAAAAGAACCTCCACCATTTGCCGCCGCGTAAAGATTGTTGCCCAAAACTACCATTCCGCCATGGCTCCACCGTTGTGATGAAAAGTTGAACGGGGTGATATGGTGGCTCCCACCTGCGGTATCCACGTTTTGTAGATCGACACTAAAGAAATCACTGTCACCGTCACTATTGATAAAGGCAAATCGATTATCTTGACTGAGAGAGATGGCGTCCAGGTCAAAGTCAAACACGTCGTTACAATCTCCCAAGGAGACGGCATCTGTGACATTCACTGACCCGTCATTGGCAATGGGAAGGGCGACGAGCCCTGTGTCATCTTCCTGAGTAACTAAAAGTGTCTTCCCCGACCAGTTGCTTCGGACAAACGGGAAAGTATTCCCCCCAATAGTAAGCGGACTGCCTGTCGGGGTCGTGGAGAAGAAAGGCACCCCGTTTCTGAACCTCGGGCCCCCATTCATCACCACCACTCCTTCCACATTGTTGAGAACGGCTGAACTCCCTGCAGGGCAATCACCAGAACCACCGGAAATGCCACTGGCAGTTCCCAAGGAAACCCCGGATCCGCTTCCGGTAACCGGAATTCCGTAGACTTCTGATTCACATTCATTCGCAAAGAACAGCAGATTGGTTCCGTTGCTCAGGGAAGTGAAGGTGATTCCCTCATTTGTATTGCAACTTCCCCCGGGCGACCCACCCACGGGAAGAAATTGGAAGGTGCCTGGGGTGGACCCGCTGGGTCCAGTTGACCCGAAAATTGCGCCGCCCTGCACAAGAAACAAATTGCCGGCACCAAGCCCAGTGGCGTGAGTATTACCTATGCCACAAGGTGACGAAATATTTGAGTTGGCCCTTTTAGAGCACCCCCCTTCAGCGTCAGCCCACACCCGCACAGTCGGGCCGCCCAAAGCCTGATGGATTGCTGGAGCGATGAACAATCCTACTGCAATAAAGAATACTTTCCAAAACCCGTACGTGTTTTTCATCGTGGTTTCTCCTGTTGTTTCTTGTTTTTAAACTCCCTGAAAAGTCGCAAGATCGTGCAACGCGTTATGGCGAACCTGAAACGCAAATTACCCGCATAATCTAATTCGAAAATTCCGTCGGCTTGAACTGCTGAACTAAGCTAGGATGAAGTGAAGGGTAGGAAATTTGGTCCCAAGCTCTTCTTGCTTCAACAACCTAAATGCAGATTTCACGTCCCACAAGTCATAAGAAATATAAGTTTATATGGCGACAATTCTACAGAGAGAATTGAGGAAAGTCAATGTGATAAATTGATGTTCGATGGATCGTCACATCATCGAACCTGTCATGGGAAAGTCCTGGATGAAAAATCTTACGCGTATCACCCGGACAATTGGTGGCGAATTCGCCGTGAACGGCGAAATCGCGACGGTAGAAGAGCAAAGCGGCGCCGTCATTCGCCTCGACAGCGGCAAGCCCGCGCGTGTGCCGCTCGCCCTACGTGAAAAATTTGCACGCGCCACGGGCACCGCGGCCGGCTGATGGCATCCCGGACCCTGCCCACCTCCATCTGCTTGCCCCGCAACAATCCAGCCAAATCACTACATGTCGGGAAGATTGTCGATCCTCGGGACGTCCTCCTCCATGGATCCTGATTTGACAACGGTTAACCCTTCCGCGAAAATTAGCGTCTAACCAACCTGTGCCAACGAATCGGAGTCCGAACCATGCACAGTGCCTGGTTCGTAAAGAACATGAAGCGTGGAGGACCATATGAATATCGCGCGCATCGTACGCAAAGTTGCTTTGGCTGTGACCGTGATCTGCTGTGGCTCACTTATTCTCCGGGCCGATCCTCCCGGACGTGTCGGTCGAATTAATTTTATTCAAGGCCCTGTTTCATTTCGACCCGCCACCGTGGATGACTGGGGGCCGGCCACTCCCAATTACCCTTTAACAACGGGGGACCATCTGTGGACCGATCAAGGCTCCCGCACAGAAATTCACATCGGTTCGACGGCCATTCGCATGGCCGATCAAACCGAAATTGGATTCTTGAACCTGAGCGACGAGGCCATACAAATCCGCCTTTCCCAGGGATCCCTGAACCTCCGTGTTCGTCATTTTGACGCGGATGACGCTTACGAAGTAGATACACCAAATGTGGCGGTTTCCTTGTTGCGTCCGGGGAGTTACCGCATCGATGTGGATCCGGACGGCGATACCAACGTGAGTGTCGTTCAAGGCGAGGCCGAAGTGACCGCCAATGCTTCCGCCTTTTCGGTCTATCCTCGCCAGGTCGCCATCATTACGGGAATCGACCAGCCGACTTACGATATCCGTCCTGTAGGTCCGCCGGACGGCTGGGATCAATGGTGTCTTAATCGCGATCGCCGCGAAGATCATATCTCCTCACTTCGATACGTTTCAGCGGACATGGTCGGCTATGAGGATCTCGATACCTACGGCACGTGGCACGCGACGCCTGAATATGGCTCGGTGTGGTTTCCAACGTCCGTGGCCCAGGGGTGGGCACCCTATCGTTTTGGACACTGGGTGTGGGTAGAACCTTGGGGATGGACTTGGGTCGATGACGCTCCTTGGGGATTCGCGCCCTTCCATTATGGGCGTTGGGTGTTCATCGACGATACCTGGGGTTGGATCCCGGGAACCTACGTTGCTCGCCCGGTCTATGCTCCCGCCTTGGTGGCTTTCATCGGAGGAAGGAACTGGAACATCTCCATCGGCGTTGGCGGGGGCGTTGGCGTCGGATGGTTTCCATTGGGGCCGCATGAACTTTATGTGCCTTCCTACGCCGTGAGCACGACCTACATTCGAAATGTGAATGTCACCAACGTGAACGTCACGAACATCAATGTTCAAAATATCAACGTCACGCGAATTAATTACGTTAACCGAACCGTTCCCAACGCAGTAACCGTGGTTCCACAACAAGCTTTTGGCCGTACGGAGTCGGCGGCAAAAGCCCGCATTGCGGTGAACAGTCGTGAGGTTATTTCCGCTCCGGTAACCGGAACGACGGCCCCCGTGACGCCTCGAGTCGAAAATGTGTTGGGCCGGCCCGAGTCCGGGAGCAAGGAAGTTCCTCGTCCTCCCAGCACCGTGGTGCAACGTCCCGTGGTGGCGCACATGCCTCCGCCTCAGCACCCTGCACCGTTTGAGGCGCGACAGCCGGCCAATCAAGGAAATCAGCAACCTCCGGTGAATCGGCGGGGCGAGGAAGCTCCCAAGGCAGCTGCGCCGCCGCAAAGCCCGAATCGCGTCTCTCCGACTTTTCCAAGTCAAGGCCAACCCGTGAATCCGCGGCCAGAAGAAACACCAAAAACAGTTCAGCCCCAGCCACGGCCCAGTCCCACTCCTCCGCAGAATCAAGAAAACCAGGGGCGCCCGGCCAATCCCCGGTTCGAGGAGAATCGGCGACCGATCACTCCACAGCAGCCGCAGCAGCCGCAGCAGCCGCAGCCAAACCAGCGGCCGGCCAACGTCAGACCCGCGGTTCCGCCACGCCCTGCCGAAGGCGGAGCCCCTCCGGCCATGCAACCGGCTCGACCGGGAATCACTCCTCCTCATCCCGCTGCACCCAAAGAGCGCCCCGAGGCGAGAAAGGGATCCGACGAGCAGAACAAGAACGATAAGAACAAGGAGAATCCGCGCAAAGAGGACCGGAAATAAAGCGGCGTTTTGCCTCTCTGCAAATGGCTTTGAGATGAGATTGGGGTCTTGACTTCATGAAGAGACACCAAAGCCTCTTAAAAGGTATGACGAAGCGCTGCGTCCAAGAAACCGCAGCGCTTCTTTAATTTATGCGCGACTTTGACCGAAGCCTCCATCACATTTCGAGAGATTGCTGGTGAAACAAGAGATTCTCGTGATTCGCATAGCATTCGTCCATGTCTCGACGCATAGGCAATTAACCAACCTCTCTTGACTCGCTGCTTTCCCCGGCGTACGCTTCTTTCGAACTTGTTTGTGAGCAAAGTTCCGCACGACTACCCCCCTTAAAAACTAACAGAGTCGAACTGCTCTTCTCTCGAGGTCGAAGACCCCAGGAAAGGATGGAAAATGAACTTCAGAAACAGCGGAAAGTCGGACTGGTCCGACTCGTCGGAGGTGTCGGATCAGTCCAAATGCAAACTCATTCCAAAGCATGGCGGCTATCGCAAGCTGCGAAGTTTTCAAGCAGCCCAACTGGTGTACGACGGCACCGCCATCTTCTGTGAACGTTTTGTGGACAAACGCTCCCGTACGCACGATCAAATGGTGCAGGCCGCGCGCAGCGGCGTGCAAAACATCGCCGAGGGCAGTATGGCCTCTGCCACCTCCAAGAAGACCGAGTTGAAACTGACCGGCGTGGCCCGCGCCAGCCTTGAGGAACTGCTGCTCGATTACCAAGATTTTCTCCGGCAGCATGGTCTGCGACAGTGGGACAAAAACTCGCCCCAGGCGCTGGCAGTCAGAAGAAAGTACATGTCAGACGAGTCTAACCGGTCGGACCTGTCCGACCTCTATTCTTTCAGGTCAGCCTCGCCGGAAATAACCGCAAACACGCTGATCTGCCTGATTAACCAAGCGAGCTTTCTGTTGGCCGGCAATTGGAAACTTTGGAGAAGAACTTCCTTAAGCATGGCGGGTTCACTGAGCGGCTCTACCGGGAGAGAAGCAGGGCAAGGTTGTCCCACAGTTCGGACAACTCCTACCGGTCTGACTGCTCAGACAAGAATAGCAGTTAAAGCATAATCGCACTCATCTGCCAGACATGCGCGGGGTACTGGTGTCCGCATTGAACTACCCCCACCCTATCCGGCACAAGCGGAGCTGCCAATCCTCCCTTTTCAGTTTACGAAACTGAAGTCCGCTCTTATACTCCCCAGCGACTATTGACAGAATAGGCGATGTGATCCGGAGAAATCTCAAAAAGCGAAATTTGGCCGGATGGGTGAAAAAGCCCCTGGTCTCAAACCGCGGGATCGGAACTACCAGAACAAATGCCACGACGAAATGATATCCACAAAATTTTGATCATCGGCAGCGGACCGATTGTAATCGGGCAGGCGTGCGAGTTCGATTACTCCGGCACACAGGCTTGCAAGGCTTTGCGCAGCGAAGGATTCGAGGTTGTATTAATCAATTCCAACCCCGCCACCATCATGACGGACCCCGAAATGGCGGAGCGGACTTACATCGAACCGCTGACGCGGGAGTACGTTGAAGCGATTATCGAAAAAGAACATCCCGATGCAGTGCTTCCCACGGTCGGCGGCCAGACGGCGCTCAACCTGGCCATGGAGCTCCATGAAAGCGGCATCCTCAAAAAGCACAACGTCCGCATGATTGGTGCGTCGCCGCAGGCCATCAAAATCGCCGAGGACCGGCTTCTCTTCAAGGAAGCCATGCGCGAAATTGGATTGGAGGTGCCGCAGAGCGGGATCGCCACCAACACCGAGGAAGCGCGCCACATCGCCGATCAGATCGGCTATCCGCTGATCCTGCGACCGTCGTTTACCCTGGGCGGCACGGGCGGCGGCATCGCTTACAACGCCGAGGAGTTTGAAGAGTCCGTTGCCAAGGGTCTCATGCTCAGCCCGGTTCACAGTGTTCTCCTTGAAGAAAGCGTGATCGGATGGAAGGAATACGAGCTGGAGGTCATGCGCGATCTGGCGGACAACGTGGTTATTATCTGCTCCATCGAAAACTTCGATCCTATGGGCGTGCACACCGGCGATTCCATCACCGTGGCGCCGGCGCAGACGCTGACCGACAAGGAATATCAGCGCATGCGCGACGCCGCCATAGCCGTCATCAGGAAAATTGGCGTCGACACCGGTGGATCGAACATTCAATTTGCGATTAATCCCGCCGACGGACGCATGGTGGTGATTGAAATGAATCCCCGCGTGTCGCGCTCATCGGCTCTGGCGTCAAAAGCCACCGGCTTCCCCATCGCCAAAATCGCCGCCAAACTGGCCGTGGGGTATACGCTGGACGAAATTCCCAACGACATCACGAAAAAGACGCCGGCGTCCTTCGAGCCGTCGATCGATTACGTGGTGGCCAAGATTCCCAAGTGGGCCTTCGAAAAATTTCCCGGCAGCGATCCCACGCTGGGAACCCAGATGAAATCCGTCGGCGAAGTCATGGCCATCGGACGCACCTTCAAGGAAGCGCTGTTCAAAGGCCTCCGTTCGTTGGAAGCCGTGAAGCCGCTGCGCATCACTTATCTCGCCGACGACGAGCTCCGCCGTTTGTTGACGGTTCCCTCTCAACACCGCCTGCGTTACATCATTCATGCGCTTCAGATCGGTTGGACCATTGAAGATCTGAGGCTTTTGACACATATCGATCCCTGGTTTCTCTATCAGATTCGCGACTTTGCCATGATGCAAAATCGCATGAGCGCCATGGAATCCTTTGATGATGTCTCGCCGGAAATGCTTCTCGACGCCAAGCGTATGGGAATCTCCGACCGCCGTATCGCTCATACCTTCAGAATCGATGAAAATCAGGTTAGAAGACGTCGTCAGGAGGTTGGAATTATCCCGGTATTCAAACGCGTCGACACTTGCGCCGCGGAATTTGAATCGCACACGCCTTATCTTTATTCCACCTACGAATCCGAGGATGAATCCGATCCCACCACACGAAAAAAGATTGTCATTCTCGGCAGCGGGCCCAACCGCATCGGCCAGGGGATTGAATTTGATTACTGTTGCTGTCATGCCGCGTTTGCCCTGAAGGACCTCGGGTATGAAACCATCATGGTGAACTGCAATCCCGAAACCGTATCCACCGACTATGACACCAGCGATCGCCTCTATTTTGAACCGCTCACGCTGGAAGATGTTCTGAGTGTGGTGGATCGGGAGAAACCCGACGGTCTCATCGTGCAATTCGGCGGACAAACGCCACTGAATCTTGCCCTGCCGCTCAAGGAAGCGGGAGTTCCGATTGTCGGCACCGATCCTGAAAACATTGACCTGGCCGAAGATCGTAAGCGGTTTGGTGCGCTGTTGAGCGAACTGAAAATCCCCCAACCGGAAAATGGCACGGCTACCTCCATCGTCGAAGCCCGAACGGAGGCTCAACGCATCGGATATCCTGTGCTGGTTCGACCCTCCTACGTGCTGGGCGGACGAGCCATGGTCATCGCCTACGACGAAGCTTCTCTGGATCGATACATGCGCGAAGCCGTGGACGTTTCATCGCAGAAGCCCATCCTGATCGATTCCTTTTTGGAAGATGCTTTCGAATTCGACGTAGACGCCCTCGCCGACAATAGCGGCGATGTGGTCATTGCCGGAATTATGGAGCACATCGAAGAGGCGGGTATTCATTCGGGCGATTCTTCCTGTGTGTTGCCGGCGTATTTGATCAAACCGCATCATTTGGAAACCATCCGACATCACACACGCCGTCTGGCTAAAGCACTCCATGTGATTGGATTGATGAATGTCCAGTTCGCCATGAAAGACGACATTGTGTACGTGCTGGAAGTCAATCCCCGGGCCAGCCGAACGGTGCCCTATGTCAGCAAAGCCACCGGTGTTCCGCTCGCGAAGATCGCCGCGCAGATCATGGTGGGAAAAAAGCTGAGAGAATTCCATCTTCCCGACGAATTGAAGGTTGAGAATTACTTCGTCAAGTCTCCGGTGTTCCCCTTCAACAAATTTCCCGGTGTGGATACGCTGCTGGGGCCGGAAATGAAATCGACGGGAGAGGTCATGGGCTCATCCGATCACTTCGGACTGGCTTTTGCCAAGGCCCAACTCAGCGCCGGCGTGAAGCTGCCCGTCTCAGGCACGGCGTTCATCAGCGTCAATGATTCCGACAAGCCATCGGTCATCAAAATTGCGCAGGATTTGCAGGCCCTGGGATTTCGAATAACGGCCACCCGAGGAACTGCCAAGGCCCTGAATACGTCTGGAGTCAAGACCAGAGCCGTTAACAAGGTCAATGAAGGGCGACGCCCCAATATCTCCGACCTCATCAAGAACGGTGAAGTCCAACTGGTGATCAACACGCCGTTAGGCAAGGAATCACGCTACGACGAAAAAGCCATCCGTAGCGCGGCCTTGTACCATGCCGTGCCGTGCATCACCACCCTTTCCGCCGCGGCGGCCTGCGTGGAAGGAATTCGGGCGCTGCAACAGCAGAAAATTTCTGTTTGTAGCCTCCAGGAATACCATCCGGGAAAGTCGGTTGCTGTAAAATCTCATTAAGCAGCGTTCTTCAACGGAGGACGCGCCTTGTGAAAATAGCCGGCTCTCCTGACGCGGGTGTCCTCTGTGGTCGGTTTCAGCCAACTTCACTTTGACAATTGGAGAGGCTTCGATTAGATTTGGCCCAATACGAAACTCGTTTGTCCGTCCGAGGAGGGTATGGAGCGTGTGTCAAACCGGCAGTATCAGCTTATTTTTTGACCCCCTCAAGATCGAATGTCATTATCGACGAGAATCTGACCTTTCGACACGCGGGCGTTAACTTGGATTGAAATCAAAGGAGGACACGCATGGCAAAATTTTGCACCGGTTGTGGAACCCAACTCGACGACGCGATTCGCTTTTGCACCAAGTGTGGCGCAGCGGTTGGAGGGGCGCAAGGTCCACAAGCCGCTCCCCCGTCTCCCCAGTACCAGTCGGCACCTCAGAATCCCGGCGCGCCCGCGGGGGCGGGACTTGAGGCCAATGTGGCGGGAATGCTGTGCTATCTTGCCGGCTTCATCACGGGAATTATCTTCCTGGTGATTGAGCCGCATAACAAGAATCGCTTTGTTCGATTCCATGCGTTCCAATCGATCTTTTTCAGCGTGGTTTGGATTGTCTTCTCGATGATCTGCAGCTTCTTCATTATGGCGCTGCCCTTTGGGCTGTGGTTTGTCGGAAGTTTACTGCACCTGATCATTTGGCTGGGTGGATTCCTGTTGTGGCTCTTCCTAATGTACAAGGCCTACAACAACGAAATGTTCAAGCTGCCGGTCATCGGCGACATCGCCATGAAGCAGGCGGGCTGATTTTTTGAGGGTCCGTTCCGGCTCGTGGAGTAGTCTCGGTTGAACTTTGAAGTGGTTGATCTCACGGCAGCGGGACAGCGATCGCCCGCTGCCGTTGTTGCCTTTCTTGAATCTCCCCTTGAGCACCGATATAATGACCTGGCTCGATTGATCGAGTACCTTTACTTTGCGGGACGTCCGCCGCGTGCGGCTCATCCCGCCTTCGAGCAGCCATCAAATTTTAGGAGTTCATCATGTCCGTCACTCAAGAACGAGCCACCTCCGATCGCCTGGCACGCATTGAAAAACTGTTGGGCGATAAAGCCGCCTATTTGCTGGAACACCGTTGCCAGACGCTCCCCAAGGATCAGCTGCATTTGCCCGGGCCCGATTTTGTTGAGCGTGTGTTGTTGACGAGCGACCGGCCTGCCCCGGTATTGCGGAACCTTCAAACACTCTTCAATCACGGACGCTTGGCGGGAACAGGTTATCTGTCGATCCTCCCCGTGGACCAGGGCATTGAGCATTCGGCCGGCGCTTCATTTGCTCCCAATCCCATCTATTTCGACGGCGAAAACCTGGTCAAACTGGCCATCGAAGGCGGATGCAATGCCGTGGCCTCGACGCTGGGCGTTCTGGGATCTGTCTGCCGCCGCTATGCCCACAAAATCCCGTTTATCATGAAAATCAATCATAATGAGTTTATTTCCTACCCCAACACCTACGATCAGATTCTCTTCGCGAATATCCGCCAGGCTTTTAACATGGGCGCCGTGGCCGTCGGGGCGACCATTTACTTCGGTTCGGAGGAATCAAAACGCCAACTTCAGGAAATTACGGCCGCATTTCATGCCGCGCATGAACTGGGAATGGTGACCGTCCTGTGGTGCTACCTGCGCAACCCGGCTTTTAACAAAACCAAGGAGGGCGGCCCGGATTATGATTTGTCGGCCGATCTCACCGGTCAGGCCAATCACCTCGGCGTTACGATCGAAGCCGACATTATCAAACAGAAATTGCCGGAGAATAATGGCGGGTTCAACGCCTTGAAATTCGGTAAGACCGACAAGCGCGTGTACGAAAAATTGACCACCGACCATCCCATCGACTTGACCCGTTATCAAGTGATCAATTGCTACCTCGGGCGCGCAGGTCTGATCAATTCGGGCGGCGCCAGCGCCGGCGAAAGCGATCTCACCGAAGCCGTCAAGACTGCCGTCATCAATAAGCGAGCCGGCGGAATGGGCCTGATTTCAGGGCGAAAAGCGTTTCAAAAACCCATGAAAGACGGTATCCAAATTCTGAATTCCATTCAGGACGTATATCTCGCGACCGAGATCTCAGTGGCCTGAAGAACCAGGGCCCACGCGAACACGAGACAATGCCCGGTAAATGAATCATGCCTTAAGCCGCCCGCCCCTATCTCTCCACGAAATTGCGGTTTTTCCTTGAACCAACCTCCGGCTCCCGCCGGAGGGATTGGTGGGCTACTTGTGCCTTCGATCTTAGGCTGACGCACATGCACAGCTCGGGACGACAGAAGCAACTCGCTAGGATCAAGAACAATCATCGCCGTTAAATACAATTGGGCCAATTTGGGTCTGCCATGACATTCAACACCTATCGGGAGGAATGAAACCAGAAACAGGCACCGGTTTTACAAACTCCTTACGGCATGCTTGAGGGGCCTTTCCACTTTTTCAAGGCAAAGGTCCTCCATCCCGCAAAAAACTCCAATCGACCCATGACACCGCGGGTCCTTTTCCGATACACTATTTACGGATTCGTGCACACAGCTTTCAAAAGTAGAAGATCGGCATCTTTCTTCTCAATCGTCAGGAGATTCAACCTCTATGTCTTCGACCCAAATCGACTCGGTGCTCAACGAAAAACGCCTCTTCAAACCTCCCAAACGATTTTCTGAAAAGGCGCATCTGGGAAATCCCGAAGCCTACCGCCGACTATGTCAACAGGCCGCCAAATCGCCCGAAAAGTTCTGGGCCAAGGTAGCCGGAGATTTATTTTGGTTCAAAAAATGGAAGAAGGTGCTGGTGTGGAAAGAGCCGTTCGCTCAATGGTTCGTCGGCGGAAAGATCAACGTCAGCACCAACTGCCTGGACCGCCATCTCACCACCGCACGGAAAAACAAGGCCGCCATCATTTGGGAAGGAGAGCCCGGCGAGCAACGCATCCTGACGTACCAGCAATTGCATCGAGAAGTTTCTAAATTCGCCAATGTTTTGAAATCGTTGGACGTGAAGAAAGGCGACCGGGTTGTTCTTTACATGCCCATGATTCCGGAGCTGGCTATCGCCATGCTGGCTTGCGCCCGCATCGGCGCCCCGCACACGGTTATTTTCGGCGGATTTTCTTCGGAGGCCATTAAAGACCGCGCCAACGACGCTCAAGCAAAAATTCTGGTGACCGCCGATGGCGGGTACCGCCGCGGCATGGAAGTGATGCTTAAGAAAAACGTTGATGCCGCCATGAAAGATTGCCCCACCATCGAGCATGTAGTGGTGTTCAAGCGCACCGGTTCAGAAATTCATATGGAGCCGGGACGCGATCATTGGTGGCACGAATTGATGAAAGTGGCGCCCGACCTTCCCTGCCCCGCAGAACAGTTGGACGCGGAACATCCCTTGTTCATCTTGTATACCAGCGGCACCACGGGAAAACCCAAGGGTGTCGTTCACACCACTGGCGGATATTTGACGCAGGTGGCCTACACCACCAAGATTGTGTTCGATCTCAAGGAAGAAGACACTTACTGGTGCACGGCGGACATTGGTTGGGTCACGGGCCACAGCTATATCGTTTACGGCCCGCTGGCCAACGGCGCAACTTCGGTGATGTACGAAGGCGCCCCCAATTTTCCCGAGCCGGATCGATTCTGGCGGCTCATCGAAAAATATAATGTGAGCATTCTTTACACCGCGCCCACGGCCATCCGGGCATTCATGCGATGGGGAGAACAATGGCCGATGAAACACGATCTGTCTTCCCTGCGGCTGCTCGGAACCGTCGGTGAACCCATCAATCCCGAGGCCTGGATGTGGTATTACAAGGTCATCGGAAAACAACGCTGCCCCATCGTGGACACCTGGTGGCAAACAGAAACCGGCTCCATTTTGATTTCTCCGACGCCCGGGGCCGTGCCGACGAAGCCCGGCTCAGCGACGTTTCCTCTTCCGGGGATCGTTGCAGATATCGTCACACGCGACGGCAAACCCGTCGACAAGAACCAGGGCGGCTTTCTGGTTATTCGAAAACCGTGGCCTTCCATGTTGCGGACGATTTACCGGGATGATGAACGCTATATCCGCCAATACTGGAGCGAGGTTCCGGGCAGCTACTTCACCGCCGATGCAGCCCGGCGCGACGCCGACGGTTATTTGTGGTTGATGGGGCGTGTGGATGATGTCATCAATGTATCCGGACATCGGCTCGGAACGATGGAAATCGAGAGTGCCTTGGTTTCACATCCCAAGGTGGCTGAGGCTAGCGTGGTCGCCCGCCCCGATGAAGTGAAGGGTCAAGCCATCTGTGCCTTCGTGACCTTGAAATCCGGCATCGAGCCTTCGCCGCGACTTCGGGAAGAACTCCGCGGACACGTGGCCAAAGAAATCGGCGCTCTCGCCAAACCCGACGACATCCGCTTTACCGAAGCCTTGCCCAAGACGCGAAGCGGCAAGATTATGCGGCGCCTGCTGCGGGAACTGGCTACCAGCGGCCGCGTCGCTGGAGACACCACGACCCTCGAAGATTTCTCGGTTTTAGAGAAGTTGCGGGAAGCATCGGACGAGTAGCGGTCAGAAATCAGCGATCAGCCAACAGCTTTGAAGATTAAGCTTTGGGCTTATGGCTTAGTGCTTGTGGCTGAAGTCTGACTGCTGACAACTGATAGCTGACTTCTGACAGCTATCACAACACCCTCCACCCCAGCGCCGTATCGCGGCGGGCATTGAGGCGTTCTTTATCGTACATGAGATCGACATCGACCGAACGAACCGGGCCGTTCAGCGCTGTCAGCGCTTTTTCGGTAATGTGGCCATTTTCAACCGCCACCATTTGGCCGAACTTTTGGTTGACCACCAGGTTGACGGCCGTCACGCCGAACATGAATCCCATCTTGACGTCGAAGGCCGAAGGCGCTCCGCCACGCTGCAAGTAGCCGAGCTTCTCACTGAAGGTATCCAGGCCGCTGCGCCGTTTGATTTCGTCTGCCAGGTGCTCTCCGATTCCACCGAGATGCACGTGTCCGAAATTATCAATCTCCTGCCGATGGGCGACAATCTGGCCGCCACACTCTTTGGCCCCTTCCGCCACAACCACCAGGGTGTAACGGGATTTCAGATTTTTCCTCCGGTTGATCAAATCGCACAATAAATCCAGATCAAATTCGTATTCCGGGATAAGTATAAAATGGGCGCTCGAAACAATGCCGCCGCTTATCGCCAGAAAGCCGGCGTGTCGGCCCATGACTTCGATGACGGCCACTTTGCGATGCGAACCGGCCACCGAGCGGGCGTGATCAATCAGCAGCTTGATGTTGTTGACAGCGCTGTCGAAACCCAGTGAATAGTCCGTCCCCGGCAGATCCAGATCGATGGTTTTCGGTATCCCGACGCACGGGACACCCTTCTGCCAGAGTCGATGGGCCACGCCCAGGGTGTCTTCTCCGCCCATGGCGATCAAGGCATCCAAACCCAGCGCCTGGAAATTTCGAACTGCAATATCGGACCGGTCGACCTTTTCTCCCTTTTCATCTTTCATGGAAAATGGATTAGTGCGGGAAGTTCCAATAAAGGTGCCGCCATCACGGTCAATCTTCCGGACTATGGGCGCCGTCAAAGGAACAACATAACGGTCGTCTTCCAGGCCTTTGTGGGAATCCAGATACATCAAACTTTCCCAACCTTCTTTGAGGCCATAGACGTCCAATTCATTTCCGAATCGTTCTTTGACGAAGCGCGATATGGCCCCGTAAACCACCCACTTGATGGCCGCGTTTAATCCTGCAGCGTCGCCTCCACCCGTCACTACGCCAATCCGTTTCATAAAAAGCCCTCCCAACAATTGCAGCTTCAAGGAAATTATAACGACAGAAGGCTGTCCAAAGAAGCGAAAAGGCTTGGTTGTCTCATTCGGCCGCGCGTTTCAGGAGTGTCCCGGACTTTTGGTTTCAGCGGTGTGATTGGCGCCCTGTTCACAGGCGGGCCAATGTGTTAATTTGACTGGAATGAACCAGCCGCTAGGAATTTATATTCATATTCCCTTCTGCGCTGCCCGATGCTTTTACTGCCACTTTACAATCGACTTGGGCCGAGGCGCCATCCAGGAGCGCTATGTCGATGCCGTTGTCCGTGAGATCCGCCGAAGTCCGGAACTGCACGAGCCTTCGTTTTCGCGAACGGTGGATTCGATTTACATCGGCGGAGGCACGCCTTCGTGGATCGAGGCAAAAGGGATTAAAGAAATTCTTTCAGAGATCCACAACCGTTTCGAGGTGCATCCTGCAGCTGAAATAACCATTGAGGTCAACCCGGATTCACTGGATCACGAGAAGGCGTCGCTGTATCGAGCGATAGGAATCAACCGCGTCAGCGTGGGCGCGCAATCCTTTCACGACGACGAGCTGAAGCGGCTCGGTCGGACCCATTCGTCCGGAGATGTTCATGAAACCCTCCAAATGTTACGATCATCGGGCTTCAACGATATTTCCATCGACTTGATGGCCGCGCTCCCGCAGCAATCGCTGCAATCCTGGAAGAACAACTGGAAATTCATCGAAGAAATCCGACCCGAGCATATATCTCTCTATCTTTTCGACCTCGACGACGAAAGCGCCTTGGGCCGGCGTGTGCTTGCGTCTCACGATCGAACCTCTACGGTGCTCGCCCGCGGAGAAAATACAATTCCATCGGACAAGAGACCGATCGTGCTCCCCTCGGAAGAAGAGACCGTCGAAATTTATAATGAGGCGGTTTCGGAATTGCGGCGCCAGGGATACCTCCACTACGAAATATCCAATTTTGCAGCATTGCAAAAAGCAGAACCTGGCCCGGCGGCGAGCTTCATCTCGCGCCACAATCTAAAGTATTGGAATCTGCAACCCTATCTCGGTTTTGGCTGCGCCGCGCACTCGTTTATTTATCCATCCCGTTGGCATAACGAGAATTCTGCGGAATCTTACATCCGTGGAATCGAAGGCGGGGAAAGCGTCCGCCGGGAGGCCGAAACGATTTCTGCGGCCCGGCTTACGGAAGATGCGTTCATTTTCGGACTTCGTCAAATCGCCGGAATTCGATATGACACGTTGTCGGAAATGCTGGGGAATGACGCGCGGCAGCTGTTTCGTCGGATCATCGATCCCCTGATTCAAGAGGGCTGGCTACTGGAATCCCAAAACACTTTGCGATTGGCGCCTCAAGCTCTCCTCGTTTCCAATGAAATTTTCCAACAATTTCTCGGGGCCAATGAATCGGATTGATAAACACGTTTCTTTTTAAAGCTATTGTGTAACCCTCCGCGAAACTTTGAGATCCCAGCTCCTCCGCGGTAAATCACCTCTCGAAAGACGATTTGTTCCGTGAGTCTGGGGTTGGAACGGATTTTCTATTCTCCAATTCGAACGCCGACTCCCCGCGGGGAGGCAAAGGGCGCGGAGGTTGACCGAGGATTGGACAGCCGGCAACAAAAGAAATCCCGGACTCGAAAAACTTGAATTGGCGTTTTCTTTTTGTCAGAATGCCCAACGGTTGAGGAGTGGGGACAGACACCGCACAGTGCATTTCTCAATAATTACAACAAGGAAAGGTGTCTGTCCCCATCCTTTCCAAGGTGAAAATCAATGACTGAATGGATTGATCTTCGTAGTGACACCGTAACGCGGCCCACGCCGGAAATGCGCGAGGCCATGATGAAAGCCGAGGTGGGCGATGATGTCTACATGGAAGATCCGACCGTCAATCACCTGCAAGAGCGAGCCGCCGAAATTTTCGGCCGTGAAGCGGCTTTGTTTGTTCCCTCCGGGACCATGGGCAACCAGATCGCCGTTAAATCCCACACCCATCACGGGCAAGAAGTGATCCTGGAGGAGGCCGGACACATATTCAATTACGAACTGGCAACCATGTCCGCTTTTTCCGGCGTCATGCCTCGCCCTATTGCCGGCCACGACGGTGTCATTACTTGGAATGAGATCAAGACCCGCATACGGCCCAAAATTTATTACCTCTCTCACACCGGTCTGGTGGCGCTCGAAAACACTCACAACATGGCGGGGGGGAGCGTCTTTCCGCAGGCTGTTGCCGACGAAGTCTGCGACCGCGCTCATGAATCCGGTATCCCCGTCCATCTGGACGGAGCGCGAATTTTCAACGCATCCATCGCCACGGGAAAAAGCGTGGTGGAGTTGACGCAAAAATTTGACAGCGTCATGTTCTGCCTCTCGAAAGGGCTGGGGGCGCCGGTGGGCTCTCTGCTTCTGGGATCGCGCGAACTGATTGAGCGGGCCCGGGTTTATCGCAAAGCCATGGGTGGCGGCATGCGACAAGTCGGCGTCCTGGCTGCGGCCGGATTGGTGGCTTTGGAGAAACATCCCGCCAAATTGCATGAGGATCATGCCAACGCCAAACACCTGGCGAAGGCTCTGGCTGAAATGCCGGGCATCCAGATGGACCCATCAAAAGTCCAAACCAACATCCTGGTATTCGATATTTCCGGAACAGGCCAGGACACCAGTTCTTTTTCCCAGGCCCTTCGAAAACACCGCGTCCTGGCCAACGGCATCAACCCCACCCACATGCGCATGGTGACGCATTACGACGTTCATCGTGACGACATCGAAAAGACAATTCAGGCCATCCACTCGATTTTGGAAACCCCATAAGGACCATCACCTCTCACCGGAAATCACTGCAAGCCATTTAATTCAAGCCTGTTACCAAATGCCGGATCACCCCAACGTCCGCCCTTGGCCGCGGGCCCCGATTTTTTCAATTTTTATCTTGACAGTGACATTGCAATATGCAATATTAACTTTGCATTTTGCAATTGGAAAATCAAATGACGCTCGGACAAAAAATTCGTTATCTGCGGTCGGTGGAGGGCACCTTGCGTGGTATAGGCCGGGAGATGACCCAGATTGAGGTGGTGCACGCCATTCGCAAGGAGTTGCGCAAGAAGCTGAGCCAGGCCTATCTGTCGCAAATCGAAAACGGCGCCCGCCCGCATCTCACCAACAGCACGCGCCTGATGCTGGCGGATTTTTTCAAAGTGCATCCGGGTTATCTGGTGGATGATCCCGAGGGGTTTCATACCGAGCTTACTTCCCCACTGCGTATTGAAGAGAATGCCTTGGATTTCTGGCTGATCAACGGAGCCGAGCAGTTTCGAGGCGACCCCGGGCTCTGTCAGGCGCTGCTGACCATTGCCCGGCAGGAAGATTCACGCAGCCTGCTGATTTTGCTTCAGGAGATTGTGGAGACGCCTCCTCTAGCGGATCGCTTGCTGGAGGTTTTGAAACCGCAGAAGGGAGCGGCTCAGTAAATCGAGCTGAGTTTGGAGGCAGAGGAATTATGCTGCATCGATTCTGGATTATGGTCATCATGATTTTATTTTTACTCGCAAAACTCATCGGGCTGCTGGCCTGATTCAAACCGTTTCATGAGCAGCGATGCCTTGTTTCACTCCCTGCCGTGAAGCGTGGACGGCCCACCTGGCGAGAATCGAATGAGCTTGGAAGAGACATCCCTACTTTGGAACGGGTGATGAGGTGAAAACATGTCGACGTTTTTTCTGATCTGTTTTGTCATCGGTTTCGCATTGACCGTTCTCTCTTTTCTGGCAGGACATCTCCACTTCCACTTTCACTTTCATGCCCCCCAGGGTGGAACGCACAGCGTTCCTATGACTGGTGTGTCTGCCGCTCCCCCTCACGGCGTGAGCGCCTCCAACGACATTTCCCCGATCAACTTTTCGACGCTGATGGCTTTTTTGACGTGGTTCGGCGGCATGGGTTATCTGTTACTTCATTACTACCATTTCTGGCTGATGTTTTCTCTGGGAGTCGCGATGGCGGCCGGGCTCGCCGGCGGCGCTTTCATGTTCTGGTTCATGGTCAAGGTCCTGGCGCCCCATCAGGCCCAGCTGGATCCGGAAGATTATGAATTAGTGGGACAGCTCGCCACCATCTCCATTGGGATTCGCGAAGGCGGGACAGGAGAAATTGTGTTTTCACAGGCCGGAACGCGGCATTCGCTGGGCGCGCGAAGTGCGGATGCCAAGGCGCTTCTTAAAGGAACAGAAGTTGTCATCACTAGATTCGATCATGGCTTGGCCTACGTTCAGCCTTGGGAAGAATTTGCAGACGAGGGCGGCGGACGGGCCGGAGCAACCACCGAGTTGAACTCTTAATTCTTGGGCCAAATTCAAACATGTTTCAAGGAGGCAGGCAATGGAAGGAACAATAGGCATGTGGGTTCTTATTGGAATGTTAATCATGGCGCTGGTCATTCTGATCGGTATCGCGGCGTCCATGTTTCGCAAGGTCGGCCCCAACCAAGCGTTGGTGGTGTACGGATTTCGAGGCACACGCATTGTTCAGGGCGGTGGCACCATCATCTTTCCGATGGTGGAAAGCTGCCGGGATCTGTCGTTGGAGTTAATGTCGTTTGATGTGGCCCCGCAGCAGGATCTCTACACCCGGCAGGGCGTAGCGGTCACGGTCGAAGCGGTGGCGCAAATCAAGGTGAAGTCGGATCCGGAGTCCATCCGCACGGCGGCCGAACAATTTCTGACCAAGACTCCGTCAGAGCGCGAGGCGCTCATCCGCCTGGTGATGGAAGGCCACCTGCGCGGCATCATCGGCCAACTCACGGTGGAAGAGATCGTGAAGCAACCGGAGATGGTGGCGGACCGGATGCGTTCCACCTGCGCGGACGACATGAACAAGATGGGTTTGGAAGTCATTTCCTTCACCATCAAGGAAGTTCGCGACAAGAATGAATACATCGCCAACATGGGCAAACCGGACGTGGCGCGCATCAAGCGTGACGCCGACGTCGCCGCGGCCGAAGCAGACCGTGACACCACCATCCGCCGCGCCCTGGCCCAAAA
Source organism: Terriglobia bacterium (assembly GCA_028716525.1). Lineage (GTDB taxonomy): Bacteria > Acidobacteriota > Terriglobia > JAIQFV01 > JAIQFV01 > JAQUPQ01. Next base: position 50,188 of record JAQUPQ010000010.1, read on the forward strand.
GGAAGGGGCCATCGCCCGCGCCCAGGCCGATCAGGAACGTGTTCTTGCGGAGACGCTGTCGCAAGCCAAACAGGCCGAAGCGCAGCGCGATCTCGATATCAAACGCGCCCAATTCCTTGAGGTCACCAAACACGCCCAAGCACAGGCGGACAAAGCCTACGAGATTCAAACCAATGTCATGCAACAGCAGGTCACGGCAGAATCCGTAAAGATCCAACAGGTGGAAAAGGAACAACAGGTGAAGGTGCAGGAGGCGGAAATCCTGCGCCGCGAAAAGGAACTCATCGCCACGATCCTCAAACAAGCGGAGGTGGAACGTCAGAAGATTGAGACGTTGGCCGCCGCCGAAAAACAAAGGCTGATCGCCGAGGCCGAAGGCCACGCCAATGCCATCCGGGTGCAGGGCGAGGCGGAAGCGGACATCATCTTTAAGAAAGGTGACGCCGAGGCGCGTGCGATGAATGTCAAAGCGGAAGCCTTCCAGGAGTACAACCAGGCGGCGGTGGTCGACAAGCTGCTCACCAGCCTGCCGGAAGTCGTCCGGGCTCTGTCGGCACCGCTCGCAAACGTCGACCGGATCACTGTAGTTTCCACCGGAGACGGCGACACTGCCGGCTTGAACAAAATTACCGGCGATATAACGAAAATGGCGGCTCAAGTTCCAGCGCTCTTTGAAACCCTGTCCGGCATGAAGTTGAACGATCTCTTGTCCAAGGTTCGAGCCATTGGAGACAAGACCCCCAAGCCGGAGAACAAATGAGCCGGGCCCAGATCCGCATGGCGAGGAATCCCAGAGAGAGGCAGCTTCGGGCACTTCAACGCGGGCCGCTTCCCTTCTCTCGGACCGCTTGAAAGGAACATCGAAGTACAGAAAGGAGAAATAACATGGCATTATTGGAGCGAGTCACAACCCTTATCCGCGCAAATCTCAACGACTTGATCGACAAGGCGGAAGACCCGGAAAAGATGATCAAGCAGGTCATCTTGGACATGCAAAATCAGCTCATCCAGGTCAAAACGCAAGTGGCCGTATCGATTGCCGATTTTCATCTATTGGAGAAAAAACAGAAGGAAAACGAAGAAAAGACCCGGGACTGGATGAAGAAAGCGGAGCTGGCGGTCGACAAGAAGAACGACGATTTGGCTCGGGCCGCTTTGGAACGCTACAAAAGTTTTGAAGGGCTGGGTGAGAGTTTCAAACAACAAGTGGAACACCAGAGGGAGCAAGTCGAGAATCTTAAAGACATGTTCCATCGGCTGGAGCAGAAACTGGCGGAAGCGGAATCGAAGAAAGACGTATTGTTGGCGCGCCATCGGCGGGCCCGCGCCGCCTCCAAGGCCAGCGATGCTCATGCCGCTATTGGAGACAAATCCAAATTGGCAACGTTCGATCGCATGAAGGACAAAGTCGCGATGGGTGAGGCCATCAGTCAAGCCAAAGCCGAATTGCTCGCCGATAACCTCGACGACCAACTGGCCCGGCTGGAACGGGATCACGAAATTGAAAATCTGTTGCAGGAAATCAAAGCCCGGAGAGTTCAGGACAAAGCCTGAGCGGCATTACTTCACACCGTTTTCGCCGTTGAAGGTCACGCGGTAGGATTCCGGGATGGCTTTTTCTTCGATCGCGCTGATGACTTCTTCCGGCGTATCGACCACCTTGAACAGCTCGGTGTCGTCCGGCGAAATCTTGGCCTCCGCCAACATGGTGGATCGAATCCAGTCGGTCAGGCCCTTCCAATATTTTCGGTCGACCAGAATGACGGGAAACGGCTTGATCTTGCGGGTTTGGATCAAGGTTAGAGATTCGAACAACTCATCCATGGTTCCAAAACCGCCGGGCAAAATGACAAACGCCTGGGAATACTTCACGAACATCACTTTGCGGACGAAGAAATATCGGAAATTAAGAAGCGTGCTAATGAAGAGATTTGATTTTTGCTCGAAGGGCAGTTCAATGTTGAGTCCGATGGATTCCCCTCTCGCTTCAAAGGCCCCTCGATTGGACCCTTCCATGACGCCCGGGCCCCCACCGGTAATGACTGCGTAGCCGTTTTGAACCAGCAGGCCGGCTATTTTTCGACCCGCTTCGTACTCCTGGGAGCCGGGCTTGGCACGCGCCGACCCAAATATGGTGACGGCCTTTTCAACCCGGGCCAAAGTCTCAAACCCCTCTACAAACTCCGCCATGATCCGAAATAATCGCCACGATTCCTTCGGGGCGAATTGGTCAATAACGTATTGCTTTTCCCAGTCTTGTCTGCTCATATCCTCTGATCTACTCTTTCAGTAGTCCCTTATTTTGATCCGGGGGTGGATTGTTGCTACATTCGTTCCCTGCCCACAGGAGCCACAGTTAAGCGGGGCCGTCAAAGATATCACAAAACGGGCTGGAGGTGGTCAGTTTGTATATGTTGTGAAGGCACCGCGAACTCTCAATATCGCCACATCCCCAAACAAAAGTGTGTACAAAACAACACACCTAAGTCCATCCAGACGAGTATCAAACAACATCCATGCTATTGAAAATAAGTATCTTGTATACTAAGCGAGGATTTGGCTTTGAAGTTGCAAGTCTTTAGACGGCTTCAGACAGAGCCAGGGTTGAAACAGCCTTATCTATCGCTATTCGGAGTTATCCTTGTATTATCGCCAAACGACCCTCAAGTCTCCCATCGTCGTTTCCGGAATTGGCTTGCACACGGGCCAGACAGTTACTTTAAAGCTCCTTCCGGCCCCCGTTGATCGGGGACTGGTTTTCCAGCGAACCGACCTCGACGACTTTGAAATCGAAGCCTCCGTATCCAGTGTTGCTAAAGTCAGCTACGCCACCACCATCATGAAGAAAGGCGTACTGATTTACACTGTGGAGCACGTTCTTTCGGCGTTGCGAGGATGCGGGGTCAGCAATGCCATCGTCGCCATTGATAATTTGGAGACTCCCATTCTGGACGGTAGCGCGCGCCTGTTTATTGAAGCCATCGATCGAGCTGGAATCATAGTTCAAAAGAAGCCCCAGAAGTTTCTTAAAATCAAGAAGGAATTGCATGTGCAGGATGGGTGGAAATCGATCACCATATCACCCGCGGATGATTTTTCATTGTGCTACGACATTGATTTTTCTCATCCGCTTATCGGCCGGCAGCATTTTGAATGGGTCGTGACGCCCGAGAGTTATCGCCGTGAGATCGGAATAGCCCGCACCTTCGGATTTCTCGACGACGTAGAGATGCTGCGTCACAATGGGCTGATCCGCGGAGGTTCACTCGAGAACGCCATCGTCTTGACCCGTGATGGGATGCTGAATAAGGCTACTTTGCAGTTTCAGGATGAGTTTGTCCGCCACAAGGTTCTCGATCTGATTGGGGACTTGGCCTTGGTGGGCTTTCCCATTCTGGGACGCATCAATGCCCAGAGAGCCGGACATGCGCTGCATACCGCCCTGGTTTCCAAGATCTTGAAAGAACATTCTCATTGGGAGTTGGTCGAACTTGAGAAACCTGTTTCCAAGACCCAACCGAATGCTGACTGGCAAGCCGAGGGACTTACAGCCCCGGCGCCATCCGCTGTTTAAACCTCGCTGGCCTTCAGAACTTACGGCATCCCCTCTTCTAGATTTATTTCAGACCCTCTGATCCCGCCGGTTCCCCATTTTCCTTGCTATCGAATATTCAGTTCTCCTATACTTCAAGTATCTGCCGATAAACAGAAAATGGCATCAGGAGTGACTATGCCGGCAATACTGCAGGATAAAGAGACAAATCCTTTCGAATCCATGATGTCGAGGTTTGATGCCGCGGCGGAAAGGTTAAAGCTCGATCCCGGGTTGTATCAAATACTCCGGGTACCGGACCGGGAGATCACCGTGTCCATTCCGGTGATGATGGACAGTGGACGCTTGCAGGTTTTTATCGGGTATCGGGTGCAACACAATTTGGCCCGGGGCCCGTGCAAAGGGGGAATCCGCTTTGCCCCTACGGTGACGCTGGATGAGGTACGGGCTCTGGCCGCGTGGATGACTTGGAAATGTGCCATTGTCAATATTCCGTTCGGGGGGGCCAAAGGCGGAGTCATCTGCGATCCCTCAAAGCTGAGCAATTCGGAAATCGAAAAGATTACGCGGCGTTACACCGCCATGTTGATGGATGTGTTGGGACCGGAGCGCGACGTCCCGGCGCCCGATATGAACACCAACGAGCAGGTCATGGCCTGGGTGATGGATACCTACTCCATGCATCAACGGCACACCGTGACCGGAGTGGTGACGGGAAAACCGATTGAATTGGGCGGTTCCCGGGGACGACACGACGCCACCGGTCGGGGCATCATGATTTGCTGTAACCAAGCCATCAAGCGGCTGGGCCTGACTCGAGAGCAGACACGCGTGGCCGTCCAGGGTTTCGGAAATGTCGGATCCACGGCCGCTCGCTTAATGCAGGAGGGCGGCTACAGGATCGTGGGCCTTTCCGACATCAATGGCGGAATCCTGAGTCCCGATGGCATTCGTGTGAGTGAGGCTATCGCCTATTACAAGGAGAAACGCACCCTCGCCGGCCTGCCTGGAACACGATCCTGTTCCAACGCGGAACTCCTGGAAACCGATTGTGACATTCTTGTACCCGCAGCAACTGAGAACCAAATCACCAGCCACAATGCCGGTCGTTTGAAGTGCAAGATTTTGTGTGAGGGAGCGAACGGGCCGACGACCGCGGCGGCTGACGACATTGTGGAAGCCAAAAAGATCTTCATCATTCCGGATATCCTGGCCAATGCCGGTGGGGTGACGGTTTCTTATTTTGAGTGGGTCCAGGATCGACAGGGCTACTTTTGGACGGAAAACACGGTGAATTCGGAGCTGGAACGCATCATGATTGAGAGTTTCGAGGCGGTCGTGTCGTACGCCGATCTGCATCATGTCAACATGCGCATCGCCTCCTACATGTTGGCAGTTGATCGTGTCGCCTCCACAACCCGGCTGCGCGGCATTTACGCGTGATAAGGCGGCCACCCGCCCGTTTTGAAGGACAAACAAAAGAAAGGCGCTCCCTAAGATCGGAGCGCCTTTTCATTTCTTTGCCAAAAAGGCATACCACCCGCAACGGGCGGCTTGAAATCAAGGTCAGAGGACCTGATTTCGACCACTCAAAAAATATTTACCGAACCGAACTGCGGGCTGTGGTTATACGCTGGTTCGGAGCAAACGAACTTCGACCCGGCGGTTGTTGGCACGGCCTTGCTTGGTCTTGTTGTCATCCACCGGTTGGGCCTTTCCGACGCCGATGATCGACATTCGGAACAACGGAATGTTTTGCGACGTGGCCAGATAGCGTTTCACTTCCTCGGCGCGCTTTTGGCTAAGATCCAAGTTGAAGGCCTCGGCCCCCCGGCTGTCCGTGAAACCTTGAATTTCGATGACATATCCCTTCTGGTCCTTGGTTTTGGCAGCCAAAGCGTCCAATTTGGCCTTGGCCTCATCGTCCAGATTGTGTCGACCGCTCTTGAACGTCACCGCAATGGAATCCGCCAGTTTATAACTGTCAATATTGGCAAATCGCGAATCCACCGCCTTGACGCTGGTGGCCACTTGGTCTGCTGAAGCTTGGGCCGCATTGGCCTTCTGCTCCGCTGTGGCGGCGTGGGTATCAGCAGCGTCGGCCCTCTGTGAAGCCGCTTGTATGCCCTGCTGGGATCGGGAGTCTACCGCACGAATTTCCTCGGTATTCTTCTTTGTAATCGACTCCACCTCGGTTACCTTTCCGGTCAGCGGATCAATTTGTTGTTTGACATATTTCTTGCTGGCACAACCTATGACAAGGAATGAAAAGGAACTCACTACGAGCATCGCCAGAATGGCCTTGCGAATGTTCTTCCGGAACATAACATCTCCTTTGGCTTGGGCATTGAACCGAACCTCTTATCCCCAAGTGCCGCCAAAGGATACCATCGCCCTTGTGAAAATCGCAACAATTAAGGGATTTCTGGGCCGTCTCCGGGAAAATCATTCACCCGCTTGACGCCAAGGGGCTGCGGATTGAATCAGACCATGAGCATAACCTCGCGATAACGCCCCCGTGGAGAGTGGCTTTATGGTAGATTCAAATGTGTGGTTTTTTGAACACAGGTGAAGGCCTGGATATGATCCTCCCGGAAGAAAAACTGAATGCAATTCCCACCGGCCCGGGCGTCTACCTGTTCCTGAATACGGACCAAGACATCATCTATGTGGGTAAGGCCAGATCGCTTCGGAATCGCGTAAGGAGTTACTTCCAAGCCTCGCGGGGCCGCGACGACAAGACCGGTCGCCTGGTAGAAGAGCTGGTCGACGTCCGGACCATTGTCGTTGATAATGAACACGAAGCGTTGGCTCTTGAAAACAATCTCATCAAACAGAATCGGCCCCGGTTCAATATCCTTCTACGGGACGACAAGACTTATCCTTACCTCAAGTTGACGAGTCAAGAAAAATTTCCCCGGCTCATTTACACGCGCCGTGTTCGAAAAGATGGGGCCATATACTTCGGCCCTTACTTTCCGGCCGGCATTGGCATCCGCGCCAAAAAGATCGCACATCAATACCTTGGAATTCGGTCCTGTTCCATCGATATCGACCACGGACTTCCCCGTCCCTGCCTTCAATATCACATTAAACGGTGCTTGGGCCCCTGCGTCGAGACGCTGTGCTCCAAAGATCGTTACGATGAGGCCGTTCGCGATGCCCGCTTGTTGCTGGAAGGTCGAGCTTCACATTTGGCGGAGCAACTGGAGGCCCGCATGCTGGCCGCCGCCCAAGAAGAGCGCTTCGAAGCGGCAGCGAAGTTTCGGGATCTGGCGCACACCATTCAGGAATTGGGAGAGCGGCAGAAACTCGCTACAGCTCGAGCCGATGACATCGACATCATCGGGATCCATGGCGAGCCTCCGCGTGCAGCCGTAAACCTTTTTCATATGCGAGCAGGACGGGTGGTGGAACGGCGAGAATATTTTTGGGAGGACTTGGAGGAATTCAACCCTCCTCAATTCCTTGAAGCCTTCCTGAAACAATTCTACTTGGGCGAATCCTTCACCCCGGCGCAAATTTTCGTCCCCGTTGATTTTGAAGACCGCAACCTGCTGGAAGAAATCCTCACTGAAAAACGCGGGCGAAAAGTAGAAATTGCAACACCCCAGCGTGGCGCCAAACGGGAGTTCGTGGAGTTGGTTGAGCGCAATGCCAAATTGTCGTTTGACCAACGATTTCGCACTCTGATGCCGTCGTCCAAAACCATCAGCACAGCCCTGCAGGACGCTTTGGACCTCGAGGCCGCCCCGCGGCGCATCGAGTGCTTCGACATTTCAAATATTCAAGGGACCGACAGCGTGGCCTCCTGTGTCGTGTGGGAAGACGGAAAGATGAAGAAGTCCGATTATCGAAAGTTCATCATTAAGACAGTGGAAGGCGCCGACGACTTTGCCTCCATGAAGGAAGTGGTGACAAGGCGTTACCGGCGTCTGCGGGATGAAAAGCGGCGCCTGCCCGATTTGACGCTGGTGGATGGGGGCCTCGGCCAACTTCATGCGGCGGCCGAAGCGCTGGATTCGCTCGATCTGGTGGCCCATCCCCTCGCCGCCATCGCCAAGCGGGAGGAAATTTTGTACCTGCGTGGCCGCGAAAACGAACCGGTGATGCTGGAGAAAAGCCATCCCGTCCTCCATCTCATTCAGCAAATACGCGATGAATCACACCGCTTTGCGGTCACATTCCATCGCCACCGACGCCGCCAGCGGACTCTCACCACAGAACTTGAAACCATATCCGGCATCGGCCCGAAGACCGCGCGGCAATTGCTCAATCGTTTCGGCAGTGTGGCCAAGGTTCAAAAAGCATCCCTCGAAGAACTTTCCACCGTTCTGGGGCCTGCGGCTGCCCAAAAAGTCTTCAATCACTTTCATTCGAAATAGGTGCCCGGCTTGGAATTACAGGTTTATAAATCCTCAAAGGAGATGACACCCAATTTTATGGACATCAAGATTCACAAATGGATGGATATAAAAGAAGAACAACTTACGCCTCTGCTGACCCGCCAGATGGTTTCCACCGACAAACAGACCATCGCCCTGGTTCGATTGAAGAAAGGTTGCGTTGTCCCCGAACACCACCACGAACCGGAACAGGTGACTTCCATCATCGATGGCGCGCTGGAATTTACCATCGATAACCGCACGATCGTCCTACGCAAGGGCGAGTCGATGATCATTCCCGCCAACGTCCCGCATGCCGCCCGCGCACTGGAAGACACGCTCGACCTCGACATTTTCAGCTCCGTCCGTTGGGATTGGGTGAACGGAACGGATGATTACATTCGATCGGGAAATCGATAGAACGTTCTTCACCGCAGAAACGCGGAGGACGCCGAGGCTCAGAGAGAACGTCTTTCCGTCCCTCGGCGTTTTTTGCGTTTCGGCGTGAGTTCGTCTCTCCCCGCTTTGTGACGATTGCGAACTTCTTTCCTCGTTTCACGCTTTGGTTTCCAACTGGAAATTTGTTATAGTCTCGAACCCGGAATCACGGCGAGAGTATCCTTGGAGGTATTCCACACAGACCGCGATCACGTGGAATCACAAATATTTGGATTCCAGAATGTTGCCAGGAGAGATTCGAAAGAACAAAAGGAGACCGGAATGACGGCTTTAAATCAAGAGGCCATTGCCAAACGGGCCCAAGAGTATGAGAAGGACATCATCAAGTTTATGCGCGACCTCATCGCCATTCCCAGCGAAAGCTCGCAGGAGGAAGGCGTGGTCATGCGCATCAAGGAAGAGATGCACAAGGTGGGTTTCGATGAAGTGACCATCGACCCCATGGGAAATATTTTGGGGCGCATTGGCACCGGTAAGCACATCCTGGCCGGCGACGCTCATGTGGACACCGTCGGCGTCGGTAATCCCGGCGAATGGCAGTGGGACCCGTTCAAAGGAAAATTTGAGAACGGCATCATCTATGGCCGCGGCGCCACGGACCAGGAATCGGGGCTGGTCGCCATGGTGTACGGCGTTGCCATCCTCAAAGACCTCGATCTTTCCGGCGACTTTACTTACTACATCGTCGGCAGCGTCCAGGAAGAAGATTGCGACGGACTGTGTTGGCAGTACATCGTCAATGAAGACAAGCTGGTGCCGGAGTGCGTTGTTCTCACCGAACCCACCAACATGAACATCCACCGGGGACATCGCGGCCGCATGGAAATTGAGGTTCACATGAAGGGGGTCTCCTGCCACGGGTCGGCCCCGGAGCGCGGCGTGAACGCCATTTACAAGATGAACCAATTGATTATCGAGATCGACGAGCTCAATCGCCGCTTAAAGCCTCATCCCTTTTTGGGAAAGGGATCCGTCACCGTAACCGAAATCCGTTCCCAATCACCTTCGCTGTGCGCCGTTCCGAATGGTTGCTCCATCCATTTGGATCGCAGGCTCACTTTGGGCGAAACCAAGCAATCAGCCGTCGACGAGATTCGAAATCTTCCTTCTTTCGGAGACGGGGAAGTGGAAGTGCTGCAGTACGCGCGTCCGAGTTGGCGGGGATTGACCTATCCGACTGAGAAGTATTACCCGACGTGGCTCATGGAAGAGAATCACCCTTTGGTGCAGGCCGGAGTCAAGGCTTTTGAACGCGGCGTAGGACGTCCCACCAAGGTCGACAAATGGGTGTTTTCGACAAACGGCGTGGCCACCATGGGCATGTTCGGAATTCCCTCCATCGGATTCGGTCCGGCGAATGAGATTTACGCCCACACCGTGAACGATCAAGTACCGGTGAAAGACCTTGTCGACGGCGCCAAGTTCTTCGCAGCGTTCCCGTTGACTTACCTCGAACAGATCGGCGCCTGATGCTCTGGTAGACCCGCCGAGCGCTTTTCTCGGCGGGTGGAACAACCTCTTCTCCGACGCCGGGTTTTCCCCGGCGAGGAAAGCTCTCGCCGGTGCTACCCAAACAAATAGTCTTCCATGGGTGAAGCACCTCCAACCTCAACTCACTGGCTGAACCGCAACATCGCGGCTATTGCAACCACCAGTTTTTTCTCCGACCTCTCCCACGAAACCGCCACGGCCATTCTTCCGGTGTTCCTGGCCTCCATCGGCGCCGCCCCGTCGGCGTTGGGGATCATTGAAGGGGTTGCCGACGCCATCTCCAGTTTCGCTAAAATGGGCGCGGGTTACTGGAGCGACCGCCTCGGCATCCGCAAGCCCATCGCGGTGATCGGATACCTATTCACTGCACTCGGCCAAGCGTCCTTTGGATTTGCCACTCACTGGACGCATGTCTTGGCGGGACGAACAGCCGGCTGGTTCGGGCGCGGCATTCGAGGCCCGGTGCGGGATGCCATCGCCTCGGAATCCACGGAACCTCAGCATTATGGCAAGGTGTTTGGCTTCGATCGAACCCTCGACACGCTCGGCGCTATACTCGGCCCTTCGACGGCATTGGCGCTGGTCGCATGGACCAGCTATCGAAATATCTTCTTCCTGACCTTCATTCCCGGCCTGCTGGCCGTGTTGACCGTTGGGTTCCTAGTCAAGGCCAAGAAGCTCCCGCCTAATCCCACTCTTTCGTTTCGGCAAAGCCTAAGAAATTTGCCGCCCGACTTTCGCTTTTTCCTGGTGGGTGTGGGAATCTTCGGCGCCGGAGATTTTGCGCACACCTTGCTCATTCTCAGGGCTTCACAGATGCTCACACCGGCGCATGGCCCTGCGACCGCTGCCAAGCTGGCGATTAGTCTCTATCTCATTCACAACATCATTTATGCCGCGGCGTCCTACCCGGTCGGATACCTGGCCGACCGCTTTGGCAAACGGCGCTTTCTCGCCGCCGGCTATTTCATCAGCGGTTTGATGTGTGCCGGATTCCTCTTCCCGATCTCACACTACTACTATCTAGGAATTCTATTCGCGCTGGCCGGGCTGTTCATCGCCATTGAAGATGCCTTGGAGCGTGCCATCGCCGCTGAGTTGCTGCCTGCGGAGGTACGCGCTTCGGGTTACGGTGTCCTGGCCACCATCAACGGCGTCGGCGACTTCGTATCCAGCGTCGTCGTCGGCTTGCTGTGGGCACATGTCTCCACCGGGGCAGGATTTCTTTACAGCGGGATCCTGAGTATTATCGGCGCTTTCATGATTGCCCGGGTTCGGAAATCCAATTAACTTGATCGGAAGGTCGGATCGGTTCAAATGCCAGCTCAAGCTGTAAATCACAACTATTGAATTGTCTTCTATGGGGGTTCTGCCGCGTCGAAGACGCCGTCCCTTTGACCAACTGGTCAGTGGACCAAACGTTCCACCTTGGTGGGAACATTCATCATGAAATCAATGCTGACGAGGTCGCCCGGCTGAGGATCGCTGTAGACCGATTCCACAGGGACTCGTGAAGCTTGTATCGTCTTATCGGGATCTTCCAGAAAAAAATAGTACAGATCATGGAAACGCTGTCCATGGATGTCAGAGGGCGCAACCTTCACGATTTGTGCTTTTCGGGGTCCAAGAAGCATTTTCTAGTCTCAATCGTACCGGAGGCGATTGATCACAGGCCTCGGTCGCACTTCGTAAGACGCGGGCTGGTAATCGCAGGATATTGTCAAATTAAGTGCATGGCCCCTGAAAGGGACACCTTCAATAGCCCGGGGTTGCGCTCTCAGCAACCCTGGGTTAGCACGTTTCAGAAAATGAGCCCTGAAAGGGCTTTCTAGAATATCAAATCACATTTCCAGGCGGCAAAATCAATGCCAGTGATTCCAGCACACGCAGTACCGCAAAATTGTCTCTAAATGGACCAATAAGTCCTCGGTCCGAATATCGACCGGAGCTGCCAGATCTCAGCGCTTTCGCGGTGCACTGAATTCCCGTACGTCACCAACTTCCGATTTACAGAAACGCCGCGCTTCAGTATTCTACCGCTTCGGCTTGAAGCAACATCTCAAATTTATTCTCACCAACATTCGACACTTATGCTGGCTTATCTATCCGGATCGATTGAAAACTCTCCCGACGGCGGCCGCGCCTGGCGGGCCGCCCTCAAACCGTTCCTGCAAGACACCTTGCGCCATGAAGTTTATGACCCTTCAGAGGCCATTCCTGCTTTTCTGGGTTCTGAAGTCTACGAATCTTTCCGCGGATGGAAAAAGGCGGAGCCTGATCGCTTTCGAGCGGTGGTGCGAAGCATCATCGCGCACGATTTGGACATCCTGACCCGAAGGGCCAGCTACGTCATCTGCAATTGGGATGAATCGACCATCCTCGGAGGCGGAACCCACGGGGAACTGACTGTCGCCTATCACCGCGGAATCCCCGTCTATTTGGTGACCCATCTGCCGCTTGAAACCATCAGCGGTTGGATTTTAGGATGCGCCGATCTCCTCCTTCCTAATTTTTCTGAATTGCGCGTCTTTCTCGAAAGAAAATACGGCCTGCCCAATCTGTCGTTGTAAATCGGAACGAGAGCTTCCAGATTTGAGAGGAATGGCTTCAATCGCAGAGGAGATATCACGTTTATGATCATTGCTGTGGGTTCGATCCGCGGACCCAAGGTGGAAGCAGCACGGGAAGTGGGGACCCTGCTGCAGGCCCGGTTTTTTTCCTCCAGCGGGCAGGTGAAGCTTCTGATACGTGAGGCTGCAAGCGGCGTCCCTGCCATGCCGACGACCCTGGATGAAATGATGCAGGGCGCGAAGAACCGCACTCGATCTTTGAAGAGTTCATTGACAGCCGAAGGTGTTCATCCGGATTTTCTTGTGGGGATGGAAGGGGGCTTTGTTGTCGTGTCCAACGAGGGTCAACGGTGCTGCTTTCTCCAAAATTGGGCGTACGTGTGTGATGCCGAGCGGGGCGCATTTGGCGCCAGTGGCGCCATCCCGGTGCCTGAAGGGATTGCCCGCCAGGTGCTGGACGGCGGCCGGGAGCTGGCCGACGTAATCGACGAATTCGCTCAACGACGGGACGTGCGCAGCCAAGAAGGGACCTGGGGTCTTCTTTCATGCGATCTGATTTCCCGGAAAGACGCTTTTAAAATTGCGTTGCTCAATGCCTTCGCCCCGTTCTATAATCCGCGCGCTTATTCCACTGAGGCCTCTTATCCATGAACATTACAAAAGGAAGTACCGGCTGGATCGAAGTGATCTGCGGCTGCATGTTTTCAGGAAAGAGCGAGGAACTGATCCGCCGGCTGCGTCGCGCTGAAATCGCACAACAGCGCGTCCAGATTTTCAAACCCAAGCTCGATAACCGTTACGGCGAGGATCACATTTATTCCCACAGCGAGCTGAAGATCAAAGCCGAATTGGTCGCTGACGCCGACGAAATCCAGCGGATAACCGATGCCCGCACGGAAGTCGTGGGAATCGATGAAGGACAGTTCCTCGGTGACCACCTGCCGCGCGTTGCCGACATCCTCGCGAACATGGGCAAACGCGTCATCGTCGCCGGTCTGGACACCGATTACCTGGGAAAGCCCTTCGAGCCCATGCCCGTGATGATGGCCATCGCCGAAGAAGTCACCAAAACACTGGCCATCTGCATGCGCTGCGGCAACCCGGCCATGCACACCCAGCGGCTGATCGACAGCGATGAGCGTGTCGTGGTGGGCGCCAAGGGCATGTACGAGGCCCGCTGCCGCCGCTGCTTCGATCCCGGGGCGCCGGGCAAGTAACCCACCTTTCGGGGACTCCCCTTTTATATCGTAATACGATATGATAGCTGCGCCACATTAAACCTGCAGGCGGAGCGCCCGTTCATGCCCTCCGGACCTTCAGCTATCGGATGAATCTATGGTCAAGATGAAACGCGTTTACGAATCCCCTTCCCGCGACGATGGCTATCGAGTCTTGGTGGATCGCCTCTGGCCCCGCGGACTCACGCGCGAAAAGGCCCATATCGATGAGTGGTTGCGCAATATTGCGCCCTCCAACACTCTGCGCCAGTGGTATCAGCACGATCCGAATAAATGGACCGAATTCCAAAAGCGCTATGCCCGAGAGTTAAAGACTCCGGCAGCGGCCGAATGTCTGACACGCCTCAAACAATTGGCACGCCAAAAGACGATCCTGACGCTTGTGTTCGGCTCCAAAGAAGAGAAACTCAACAATGCGGCGGCATTGATGAGATTTCTTAAAGCACGATGAAATGAAATTCCAGGAGTGGCGAGCCGCTCCAGCCCATTCGCCTGAAGTGACACATTCCGCAAAGACGCATCGCTGGACTTTTTCCGTTCCGGGAACCCGCTTGAATCCTTCATCAAATCCTTTTGAAGCCTAACCACTTTGAGATATGATTTGCACACTTTTGAGATCTTCAAACACATACGGAAAATCAGGGGCGCCGAGAAGCATGAAAATCCACCACCGGTTGATAACTTTTCTCCGCTGAGACGCAGAGGTCACAGAGATGCCGCAGAGAATCTTCTCCACTCTTCGAATCAGGAACAATTTCCTGACACCTCACACCTGATACCCGACATTTTCTCCTGGAGCACACTGGCGTGACTAAAAGCGCAAAGGAAATCGCTCAGCTTATCCATGGAATCGTGATCGGCGATTCTTCCCGAACTGTTGAAGGCATTTCATCGTTGGAAAAGGCCCGGGCGAACACGCTCGTATGGGCGGATTCAGAAAAGAATCTGCGACGGGCCCTGGACGGCCCCGCCTCCGTCATCATCACCTCTGGAGGTTTGGCTCCCCGCTCGGCTGAAAAGCCTTCAAAGAAAACTTTCATTTCTGTGAAAAATCCCCGCCTGGCTTTTGCACGAGCCGTTTCCCTTTTTCAGCCCGAAGGAAGGATTGCTGTCGGAATTGATTCCACGGCGCAGATTGCTCCGGACGCCGAACTGGGCGAGGACGTCGCCGTCGGACCGTACGCCATCATCGAGTCGGGAGCGCGAATCGGCGCCCGATGCCAAATCGGGGCGCACTCGTTCATCGGAGCAGGAGTTCAAATCGGAGAGGGCGGGCGAATCTATCCTCGAGTCACGCTCTATCACGACGTCGCCCTCGGGGCCCGATGCGTGATTCACTCCGGTGCGGTTATTGGCAGCGACGGGTTCGGATTCGTCCCCGACCAAGGCCGTTATCACAAGTTCCCGCAAGTGGGCACGGTGCGGATCGGCGACGACGTGGAAATCGGCGCCAATACCACAATCGATCGAGGCGCCGTCGATGCCACGCTCATCGGTCGCGGTACCAAGATTGACAATCTGGTCCAGATTGCGCACAACGTGGAGATCGGCGAGGATGTGGTGATCGCCGCACAAACCGGCATCTCGGGCGGAACCGTGATCGAAGATCGTTGCGTCATCGGCGGGCAGGTAGGAATGGGAGATCATGCCCGAGTCAAACGAGGGGCCGTGGTGGGCAGCAAGGGCGGTATTCTTCCAGGAAAGATTATTCGTGAAGGACAAGTCGTATGGGGAATTCCGGCCATCCCGCTGGATGAATACAAGGTTCTGAACGCCTTATGGCGGGGACTGCCGAAGCTCAAGAAAGATGTCGAAGCACTAAGAAAAATGAAAACGTCCGGCTCTTCGGAAAACTCTCCGAAAAAGAAATCGGCAAAGAAACCTCAAGCTAGAAACTCAACCCGAAAACGCGCCAAGTCCAAACGATGACAACGGACAACTCCCCGCGTCTCATTTGGCCTTGATCATCACACTCCCCACTTTATCAATTTCATAATTATAGAGGACCACTTTGATGGATTCGTCCGGCGCCTGCATGGGAATTCGGAACGTGAATGGAATCCCCTCTTTCATGACACGGGCGTAGGTGTCTTCTTTGAGATTCATTTCCAATGTTTCCCAGGAATCGCCCAAGTAGCGTCCCTTCGAATCACCGTAAAACGTCGTGATCGACAACTTTCCATGATGCAAGTCGTTCGATGTCTGGAACGGAACGGCATTGGGATTGATATTCAAATCGATTTGAATCTCGGGCTTCTCGGGCGAAGACGTATTCTGGTGAGCGGTCGCTTTAAACCGAATATCATTGACCTCTCCGCGATAAGCTCCGGCCGCGGCAATGCGGCTGTAGGTCAGAAACGCTTCCCGATCAAAAGGCACCAATTGATCCCGGGCGTAGTATCCTCGACGGAACGACACCTTCAAACCCGGCCGATTCACGCGCACGAAAATCTGACGATACGCCCCGTTGAAATTCGTATTCTTGGGATAATAGCCCAGCAGATATTCACCCATGCTGGTCTCGTTGACTTGATTCAAGGCGTTCGAAATGTCGCTATGGATGGACGCCATTCCGCCTGTCATGAAGGCCACATTTCGGAGGCTGGTTAGAGCGAAGGTGCGACTGAAACTGCCTTGATTGAAGTTCTGAGGGCGTTGAACGGGAGGCATGTTCATGCGCGGACCGCCGAGAGCCCGGCCGGAATTTTCCGCTGAAAAAGGTGGTGCAGTGCTTTGTATGCCGGAGGCGGAGTACACCCCGCCGGTCTGAAATGTATCGATCACCACGCGCGCATCATTGGCCATGGCAGCAATACTTTTATCGTTTTCCAGGCGCGGCAGGAACAGTCCATTTTCACTGAAAAAGAGCAGATGCTTCTCACCCTCCACGTAGCGGAGGTACTCAATGGCGGTGTAGATGTTCTGCAAATCCAGGTGTGTCATGGCCGCCGTCGAAACGTACTCTTCAAACGGCAAATCGGTGATGCCGTTGGCCGCTACCTGATCAAACGGCGATGTGGTGCTGGGATTAATGAGCGCGTTGGTGACTTGCTGGGTGTCTTGCTGAATTTGCCCGGAGTCCGTAATACGCCCCCGCGGGACTTGCCGCGAGGCTAAAGCTCCGGGAGCCAGAAAGATCTTGTCAATATCGCTTTGAGAGGATTTCGGAAGGTCGTGGCTGCCATAAATAGCCGCCAGGCCGCTGAAGCGCAATTCCAACCCGGCTTCAATCTTTTCGGAGTACTTCTTGTAACGCTCCAAAACCTCAACGACCTTGGCGCGATCCGTTGTAAAGTCCGTCGCCCGGTTATAAGCAAACACCGCGACTTGATCCTGCGGAAGCAAGCTGTCCTTCACGAACTGAATAATTGAATCAACGCTCTTGAAGGGCCGCTGGATGCGTCCGCTTCCCAGAAGAATCAGAAACGTTCGGCTGCTTTGGGGCGCCAATTCAAACGGCGAAATCCGACGGAGCATCACTTTCTGATTCGGAGTCGGTGTTTGTGTGGTGAATCGTTCAACGGAAAAATGACGGATTTCTTGAGGCACACGATTTTCAAAAATCGTGAAATCGCTCTTCCCCAAATCCAAAACCGGTTTGCCGTTTTGATCCGTGACACGCACGTTCACCGGAACCAGGGTGACTTGCACGCGAATGGTCCCGGGAGGCCCCGGTTCCTGAGCCCTTGTGGTGCCAAAGAACGGCCAGCCCGCCCATCCTCCGCCTATCAGAATTAGAATGAATGCCGAATTCAGAATCCATTTTGATTTCACTACAACCTCCCATGAAAAAATGTTGCGCCGTCTTCCGGGATTGGTTTCTTCTCTTATTGATACACTTTCCCCGGTTCAAAAGTTTAATTCGGGAATGAGGTAAGTTGAACAAAGGTACGGGGTTCTAATTTTGCAAATCAGTTTTCAGAACATCGTAAAATTCCGCACGCAACAAACGATAGACCTTCCAATCATGAAGCCAGTGGGCGCCCAGGCGCTCATAAAAATTGATGGCATTCACGTTCCAATCCAGCACGGCCCATTCCATGCGACCGCACCCGCGGCGCTCGGCTTCCGAGACCAGGTGCATGAAAAGGCGATACCCTACTTTTTGTTTGCGGAAATCAGGCAAAACAAAAAGGTCTTCGAGGTAGAGGGTCGGCAAGGCCAGAAATGAAGAATATGTTTCGAAGGTCAGAGCGTAAGCCACCGCCCGGCCGTTGACCTTGGCCAGCCAGGTTTCGAACTTGGGTTTCTCCCCAAACCCGTGTTCGATGAGACGTCGACGAGCCTCACCGGTCGGCTTTTGAAGTTTCTCGAAATCGGCCAAGGCATCGATCAACGACAACAACGTTTCCACGTCGGCGTTCGTTGCACGGACGATTGAAAAAGACTCGGTCACAATTCAACCTCAACTGCCCGGAAAACAGGTTTCGGGTATCGGGCGCCGGGGGAATGTTCACTCAGCTGTTTGGCTCAAACGCTTGAGGCGTTTATTCCAACTTTCTTCCGGAAGGCCGGTATCCACCTCTTTCATCGTGATGCAGCCTTCTACCGGGCACACCAACCAGCAGAGATTGCAGCCGACGCACTCTTCTTCGTCCACGTAGGGAACCCGGTTGGATCGAAGGGCTGGAGGGGCATCCTGCGTGGAAGCATGCAAGGGGGTAATGGGCGGGGCCGCACGACGGGCGCCTCCATTGCCGCTGATGCCGATATTCTGATTCGTGATTCCGCGAGAGTGCAGAATAGGTTCGTGAACGGTCAGGGGATGATGCACCGGTGGCTGCAAAAAATTCATGGCCGCTTCGCGTTCGTTGCGCGTGGGCGCCTCCCGTCCTTCGCCTTCGATGTGAATGCACTGATGTGCGGTATCCCAGCAGGCGATGTGGCAGAGGTCGCAACCGATGCATTTGTCGGGGTCAATGGATGCGACAATTTTGTAGTTCATGTCCAAATTTCCCCAGTCGGTCATGCGAGCCAGCGAGAGGCCCCGAAAGTCCTCAATTGTCTTGAAGCCTTTCTCATCCATCCAATTGGACAATCCGTCGATCATATCTTCCACCAGCCGGAAACCGTAGTGCATGACCGCGGTGCACACCTGAATCGAGGTACAACCCAGCAGCATGAACTCCGCAGCGTCCTGCCACGTGGATATTCCTCCAATGCCGCTTACCGGAATCTGAATTTCAGGATCGCAAGTCAACTGCGACACCATATTCAACGCAATGGGCTTGACGGCCGGCCCGCAGTATCCTCCATGGGCGCTCTTGCCCCGAACCTTGGGCCGCGGAGTCAGGTCCTGGAGATCGATCGAGGTGATGGAGTTGATGGTGTTGATGGCCGACAGCCCATCGGCGCCACCGCGCTTGGCAGCCCGTCCGATGGCCGCTATGTTGGTGACGTTGGGCGTCAATTTGATGAGCACCGGCGTTTGGGCCACTTCCTTAACCCAAGCGGTAATCATTTCGCAGTATTCAGGAACCTGTCCCACGGCGCTCCCCATCCCGCGCTCGCTCATCCCGTGTGGACAGCCGAAATTAAGTTCCAGACCGTCGGTGCCCGAATCTTCGGTGCGCTTCACGATGTCGTGCCAGACCTCGCGCTTCGATTCCACCATCAATGAAGCGATCACGGCATGATGAGGAAACCGCTTTTTGACTTCATAGATTTCTCGAAGATTATCTTCGATGGGCCGATCCGAGATCAGCTCAATGTTGTTGAATCCCATCATCCGCACGCCGTTGTAATCAATCGACGAATACCGCGAGGTCGTGTTGACGATGGGTTCGCCGATGGTTTTCCAAACCGCTCCGCCCCAGCCGGCTTCAAAAGCCCGCATCACTTGAAAGCCCGAATTCGTGGGAGGCGCTGAAGCCAGCCAGAAAGGGTTGGGAGATTTGATCTTTTTGGCAAAAGTGATTGATAGATCAGCCATATAACCTCGATTCAAAATCCAAAGTCCAAGAACCAGATTCCAAATAAGCTCCAAATCCAAGATTCCAAACAAAAGCTGTTCTCACAAGCAATCGTCCCCCCTCACAGATTGGGATTTTGGAATTTGATGATTGGAACTCATTTGAAATTTGGATTTTGGAGCTTGGATTTTATCCATGTATTTACCAGCCTATTCGGTTGACGGAGCGCCGGCCGAGGTAACCGAAAATGAGATCGCTTGGGTAGTCCTGCCTGTTCCTTAAGGCGGGGGAAGGCAAGGGCATGAAAGGCCGCCGGCCTCAAGAACGGCCGGCGCTACCCTAATCCCTGAATCCAACCATGGATTCCATGGGCTGCCTTCTTGCCGTCGGCTACCGCGTCGACCACTTCCTGACCGCCGTTGATACAATCGCCGCCCGCGAAGTACTTCGGGTTGCTGGTCTGGTAGGTCATTTCATCCACCATCACCCGTCCGTCTTTGGCGCGATTCAGGTGAAGAATTCCTTGGAGAAAACCTTCGAATTTTGTCTGGCCCAAGGATTTGATGACCATGTCGCATTCAATGAAGAATTTCGATCGGGGCACGGGTTCGGGTCGACGTCGCCCGGTTTTGTCAGGTTTCCCCAATTCCATGCGGACGCATTCCAACTTCTCGACATGTTTCTTCCCATGAATCCTCACCGGCTGAGTCAACCAGTTGAAATTGATTCCATCTCGTTTTGCCAGTTCGTATTCATAAGCAAACGCCGGCATTTCCTTTTCGCTGCGGCGATAAACCATCCGGACTTCTGCAGCCCCCAAACGAGCCGCCGCCGTCGCGGCGTCGACCGCGGTATTACCCGCTCCGATCACAGCCACGCGTTTCCCCACCCGGCATTTTGTGCGTCGGGTCTTGTATTCCTCGATGAAACTCAAAGCGTCCACAACGCCGCCGAGGTCTTCACCCGGAATCTTCAGATCCAGAGTCTCACCCAATCCAATCCCGATAAAAACGGCGTTGTACTGATCCTCCAATTCCCGAAAAGAGATCGAACGCTGCGTGGCCGGTGCTTTGGCCTTTCCGGTCGCCTCCCCGATGTGATCGGTCACTTCGACGCCGCACTCAAACTTCACGCCGAGATGGCGGACCCGTTCGGTTTCTCGCACGGCATCTTTGGGAGTGAGTTTATACTCCGCGATGCCGTAAGTGTTGAGCCCTCCCGCCAGTGGTTTTCGCTCATAAATCGTGACGTCGTATCCCATTTGCGCCAGCTCCGCCGCACACGCCAATGAAGCCGGTCCACCGCCAATGCAGGCTACTTTCTTGCCGTTGGGATTCCCTGCGGCAAAGGGTTGATAGTCGCGCTGATCGGCCCAGTCCATGGCGTAACGCTGCAAAAGTCCGATTTGAATGGGCTTCTCGTTGTGATGGTTCATCACGCAAGCGCCTTCACACAGCACATCCACAGGACACACCTTGGCGCAACTTGCACCCAGGATATTCGCCTCCAGAATTGTTCGCGCGCTGCCGTGGACGTTGCGCGTGGCGATCTTCTTGATAAATTTTGGAACATCGATGTGCGTGGGGCAGGCAATGGTGCAGGGAGCATCGAAACAAAAAAGGCAACGCGAGGCTTCCACAACCGCCGCGTTATCGCCCAAGGGCGGGTGAAGATCAGAAAAATTAGTCCGAAACTGTGCTTCCGAAATTTGAACAAAATTCGGCTTGCTCGCCATAGGATACCTTTGCAACGAACCCCTCGTTGCCTCTCCTTCAGATTTCCTGAAGACCCGTCTTCAGGGGCTTTCCATGATTACTCCAGCGGGCCGCTGCGAGCGAATCATTATAACGCGCGGTTACCCGCCCAACGTCCCACCAACTTGAATCTCTATCCCGCAAGCCACCAGGCCCACAAACTTTTCCAAAACGGTGCAATAAAATCCGGGAAAAGGTAACTGGCCGCCAAAAAGCTCAGCAGGAAATAGCGCATGCGGCTTGTGGAATCGGTGCGCTGGCCCTCGGTGGGCAAAACCGTGACCAGGAACAGAAATACGAACGACATCGCAAAATACAACCACCGGGGAGCGGCCGATCGCAGCGCGATGGTGGCTCGCGTCAACTCCGCCACGCAGGTCGAATACAAATAGCTGTTGACCACCAAAAGAGCCGGCTCACTGCGGCGAATCAGACGCTGCTTGCGTTCCTCCGAACTCTTCTTGGCGCTGTATCCGATGATCGCCTGAAAAACACCCAGGACCACGAAGGTCACCAGATAGATCAATCCGACAAAAACAAACCCCACCGCCAACAGGGTCAGCAGGTATTTCAGAAGTGTCATAGCGGTCGGATGAACTCAGTACAGGTTGCCTTCACGTCTTCTGCCGGTGAAATCGATGTAGACGGTCTTGAGCTCGCTCCAAAACTCAATGGCGCTGGAGCCCATTTCGCGGGCGCCTACCCCCGTGGCTTTGATGCCTCCAAACGGCAGCTGAGCTTCGCCTCCCGGAGTTCCCGAATTCACATGGGTAATGCCGGTTTCAATCCTGTCGATGAATCTAAATATCTTTGAAGCATCGTTGGTGTAAATCGCCGACGACAATCCGAATTTCACTCCGTTGGCTACAGCCAGTCCCTCTTCAAAGTCTTTGACTCGGATGAGGCTCAACACGGGTCCGAAAATTTCCTCTTGGGCAATGCGCATGGTGGGGCGAACCTGATCAAAGATGGTGGGTTCGACAAAATATCCGTTCGAATGTTTCTCTCCTTTGACCGGATGCCCGCCCAGCTTCAGTTCAGCGCCTTCCTTCCGGCCAATTTCGATGTATTTCAACACCGTCTCGTATTGATTCTTATCGACGGCAGGTCCCATCACCGTTCCCGTCTCAAGTCCATTGCCCACCACAATTTTCTTAGCTCTCTCAAGCAACAAATTGAGGAATTCATCCGCAATGGATTCCACCACAATTGCCCGGGAAGTAGCGGTGCACCGTTGTCCGGTCGATCCAAACGCCCCCGTTACTGTGGATTCCGCGGCCAAAGCGAGATCGGCATCCGCCAGAACCAGGATGGGGTTCTTTCCTCCCATCTCACATTGGCATTTGATGCCGCGCTGGGCGCCTTGTTGATAGAGCTTGGTTCCAATCTCATTCGATCCGGTGAACGAGATGGCGCGAATTTTTTCGTTGGTCACCAACTCGTCACCGACCTCCCCGCCTCCACCCAAGACCAGATTCAACACGCCTGCAGGAACTCCAGCCTCAACAAAGATCTCCGTCAGCAGCGTCGCCGTCCAAGGCGTCAAGGTGGCGGGTTTAAAAACAACCGTATTTCCGCACACCAATGCCGGTGCGATCTTCCAGGCGGGAATACAGATCGGAAAATTCCACGGCGTAATGCAGGCCACCACCCCGATGGGTTGACGCAGGGTGTAGCAGAAATTACTGGGAAGCTCCGAGGGAATGGTCTCACCTTTCAGGCGACGCCCTTCCGAGGCCGCAAAATCCACGCAATTGATTCCCCGAGCCAGTTCACCACGCGATTCCGCCAGGGTCTTCCCCTCCTCCAAGGTTAAGGCTCGAGACAGTTCTTCTTTTCGCGCCTCCATGAGTTGCGCGGCCTTGGTGATGATCTTGCCACGCACGGGTGCAGGAGTCTCACTCCATGCCGGCAGAGCTTTCTCGGCTGCCTCGACAGCCGCCCGCGTCTCTTCACGAGTCGATAAAACGATCTCGCCAAGAATTTCCTCGGTGTTGGCCGGATTGACGTTGGCCACGCGCCGCGCGGATTTCGATTCAACCCATTCGCCGGCGATAAAATTCTTGTAGGTGGTAAGTGAAACGGAGGCCTTGGCCATTTGAATTGCCGCCCTGGCAGCCGCCCCGATCTATCGGGGCGGACCACCGATTAAATTTCCGATAGACTCTTATCCAATCGCTGAATAAATTCATCCACATCCGACTTCGAAATATTCATCGGCGGTGAGATGCGCAGGACGTTTCCATAGAGCCCGCCCTTGCCCACCAGAATGCCGTTCTCGCGTGTGCGTTCCATGAGGGCAGCGATTTCCTTGGTGGCGGGTTCTTTGGTCTTGGGATCGCGAACCAGCTCCAAGGCTTGGAGCAAGCCCATTCCACGGACTTCGCCGATGAGCGGATATTTTTTCTGCAATTCCAGGAACTTGTCACGCATGTACTCTCCCACCACGGCGCTGTTGGTCTTCAAATCGTTCTCATCAATGAAATCCAATACCGCCTTGGCCTGTGTCATGGTGACGGGATTGCCGCCGAAAGTCGAGATGGTCAAGCCTTTCAGAGAATCCGCCACTTCCGGTCTGGCAATGGTTAATCCGACGGGAGCGCCGTTGCCCAGCCCCTTGGCGCTGGTGATCATGTCCGGCTCCACGCCCCAATGTTCAATGCCGAACCATTTGCCGCCGGTGCGGCCCCAGGCCGTTTGAACTTCATCGCTGATAAACAAGCCGCCGTACTTTCGGACGATGTCGGTGGTGATTTTGAAGTATTCCTTGGGAGGTGTAATAAACCCGCCCACACCCTGAATCGGCTCCGCGATAAACGCGGCGATCTTTCCGGACGTAGTGGTTCGTATGGTTTCTTCCATATCCTGGGCGCATTTCACATCGCAGCTCGGGTAAGTCAAACCAAAGGGACAGCGATAGCAATACGCATTGACGGCATGAACGATCCCGGGGTTAGTCACGCCACCGAGTTTCCAACTGGAGTGGGCCGTCAGCGACATGGCCAGGGCCGACCGTCCGTGGTAGGAATGGCGCAGGGCGATGACTTCGGAGTTGCCCGTAAAACAGCGGGCGGTGAGAATCGCGGTCTCATTGGCTTCGGTGCCGCTGTTCGTAAAGAATGATTTTGTCAGTTTCTTCTGGGGTGTGATGGAGGCTAACTTCTTGGCCAGCGCTACTTGGGGTTCGTTCGCAAAGCAGGTGGAGACGTGTTGCAACTTGTCCATCTGCCGGCGAACTTTGGCGTTCACTTCTTCATTGCAATGGCCGACACTGACCGTGACGATTCCCCCGAAGAAATCCAGGTACTGCTTTCCGTCAATGTCGCACACAAATTGATTCTTGGCATGATCGATCACCAGCGGTTCTTTGTAGTAGTGAAATACCGCCGGAAAAATGAATTCTTTCTGAGCCAAAATGATTTCATCTTTCTTCATCAGAACTCCTTTTCTACCTGAGGACTGGACCCGCGAGGAAAAGCGCTATTCTGCACTTTGTGGACATCAGAATCAAGGCGTTAAGTGCGCCATCACTCCTCGAACCCATAGGTGCTCGGAAAATAGGTATCGGGTGCCGGGTGTCAGGTGCCAGGAAACGTTCCGTGCTCCGAAAAAGTGCCCGAGAATTCTCTGCGCAATCTTCGCCCGCCGCGGCGGGTCTCCGCGGTGAACGGTCGTCCAAAACGGACTTATGTTGAAATGGACCGTCTTTTCGAGTTTCAGAGACAACCAAAAAGAAGAGGTCTGGAGCCCTGATAGCTCAGGCTCCAGACCTCGAAAATGGCCGTCTTCAATCCGTCATCAGAACATAAACTTGATGGCGAACTGAATGATTCGGGGATCGCGATAGCTGGTGATAGTTCCGAACGCAGTACCGCTAGTGAAGCTGGTATTAACACCATTGGGATTGGCATGGTTAAACACGTTGAACATTTCGGTCCGGAACTGAGCTCTGAAATTCTCCCGGATCTTGATGTTCTTGAAGACCGAGAAATCCCAACGCTGCACTCCCGGTCCGCGAACCACACCGCGGCCCGCATTCCCTGGCCTGAAAACACCGTTCGGAACGTTGGCAAAGGCGGCCGTGTTAAACCAATTAGTGCGATTCCGTAGTCCCCCGCTGTTGGGATCGCCCACCATATCGGGTCGAGAGCTGGCGGCGCTGCTCCCCAAGATTCCCAAACCGCCGGGATCAGTCCCGGAAGTTGTGACGGTCAAGGGCAACCCCGTGTAGAAGGTAGTGATTCCAGATACCTGCCAGCCTCCCAGCAAGTGTCCCACGGCTCCCTGTTGATCCTTATAGAAAGGAATTTCATACACGTAGTTGGCCGTGAAAACATGCCGGCGATCCAATTGCGACGGGCCGTATTCACCACCGCGAATATTATTAGCATTCTGCGGCGCCGAACTCCGGTCCGTCTGGGCGTCGGTCATGGCATGCGACCAGGTGTAATTAAAGTTAATCATTGAATTACCACTGAATCGCTTCTGCACGGCTACTTGCATGGAGTGGTAGTTCGAGTAGAGTCCATCCTCCAGATTGTTGATGGCAGCATATCCACGAAACGGTCGAACGGCATTCAACCGGGCATCTGTAGCGCTCGTAAAAATGGTTCCTGGAGGTTTATCCGCTAACAGCCCGGCTGCATAACCTGCTCCGACCGGCGCGGTATTGATGTCCACGATGCCGAGCAAATGGATACCCTGACTGCCATAGTAGCCCACATCCAAAATCAAATTCTTCATGATCTCCCGCTGTACGTCAAGGCTCCACTGTTGAACGTAGGGCGTGTGACTAGGCAGTGGGGTTCCATGAAGAGTGAGCGGCGATGCGGAGATGGAAGGAATGCCGGCCGCCGGGTTGCCGAATTGAGTGTTTGGAATGCTGATGTTTTGAACGAACGGCGGATTGGCGAAAATATTCTGCTCCAAAATGCCGACCAATCCCGAATCAAAGAAAATACCATAACCGGTCCGAATGGAAGTCTTGCCGTCTCCAAACGGATCCCAGGCCATACCCACACGCGGCGCGAAGTTCCGGTTGTTCTCGTTCGAGATCTTATCGCCGAATGGCGAACCCTTACCGCCGATGATGATTCCATTCGTGGGCGGAGTACTGGATGGGTTGAGGATATTTCCGGTCGTGGGATCAATCTGAGGGGCGTTGGCCAAGCTGTAGGTTGCCGGATTGAAATTGGTCAACATCCCATTGGCATCAATGGGCTGCCGAAACATTGAATAGCGAAGGCCCAAGCTAAATGTCAGGTTCGGCCGGAATCGCAAGTCATCCTGAACAAAGAACTCCCATTGGTGCTGACGGATATCCGGTGTCAAGTCCAACGAGGCTTGAGTAAAGCTGGAAACGTTGCCGATAAGAAAATTCGCCCAATCCTGTTGGAATGTCGTGGAACCTGTGGGTCGACCCGTATTGGCAAAAGTAAACGAACCGACGTTATTTCCCCCGGCATTTTCAGTCTTCTGGTAGTGGTTGTATGCGATACCGAATTTCAACGTGTGTCGTCCCCAAGTCTTTGACACGTTGTCATAGATATTGTAGTTGCGATTGTAATCCTTGTAGGGACCAAAACCTCCCACCACGGTTTGAATACCCGAGAGTACAATGCTCGGAACCCGCCCCAGAGTAACTGCAAAAGGAAGGGTGGGCTTGATATCCGGTGAATTGGCCGATCCGTCCACCCCAATCGGGGTGCTGAGAATCGCTCCATAGGAATAGGCGAATCCGGCTTCATTCAAAAGTGTCGGGGAAAGCGCCGAAGCAGCGTGAATTACCACGCTTCGTCCCGGGGAATTCGTGCTGGTGGTGGCTACTCCGGGCAAGAAGATGCCCGTAAAGAGTCCGCCGGGTTCCAAGGTCGGAATCGAATCTTGAAGATATCGACCAAAGACGGTCAGTTTAGGGCCAAACACCTGATCGATTCGAATCAATTCTTGTCGAGCATTGAATTGATTTCTTAAGGCCGACGTCAGCACATGACTCACAGGGTCTTGAGGATCCGGAATCTTGGAGAAGATGTCCTTGATATACTGAGCGGCTATAGGATTGATGTTTGTGATGGTGGTTCCCGTCTGCGTGCAGGTTGTTCCGGAGAACGCGATGCACACCGGCGAAGTAAAGACCCCGCTCTTTTCAGCCGAAGTCGGGACCGTGGCCGTACCCGTGCCATATGTGATCACGCGCCGAAACTCTTCTGAAAAGAAGAAGAAGGTTTTGTCTTTATTGAGGTTGTAATGCCCCGGAATGTAGACCGGCCCGCCGATGGTGTATCCAAAATCGTTATAGCGCAGCGGCGGAACTCTAGCCCTTCCATCCGCACCCAAATTCACCCGGTTAGCATTGTTCAAAAAATTGTTGGCGGCCAGGACGTTGTTTCTGAAAAACTCATAGAAGTCGCCGTGAAATTGGGCGCCGCCCGATTTCGTGACGACGTTGATTTGCCCGGCTCCGGCGCGTCCCGAGTCGGCAGCATAAAGACCGCGCAAGACCTTGAACTCAGCAATGGCATCGATGCTGGGATAATTCAACAGTGTCAAATTGGAGCCGCGGTCCACGTTATCGGCGCCATCGACCGTCCAGTTGTTGGCGCTGTTGCGGCTGCCGTTGATGGAGTAACTGACGACGTTGGTTTGTCCGGAGGGGTTGGTTGTGCCGATGTAAATCTGATCGTCGGCATTGGAGGCCACGCCCGGCATCAAGGTCACCAGTTGCTCATAATTGCGGTTGTTCAACGACAGCTCACGCACCTGCGTTCCGGAAATCAAGCCCGCAGCCGTGGCCGATTGAAGCTCCACTTGCACCGGACTGGCCTCGACCGTCACCTGCTGCGCGACGTTGCCGACTTCCAAAGCAATGTTGATCGTGAGTTTGTCGTTGACGTGGAGTTGAATGCCCGTCTGAGTGGATTTCTTAAATCCCGTCGCCTCCACGGTGATGGAATAATTTCCGATCGGCAACGTCGTCAGCACAAATTCTCCTTCGCTGCCGCTGGTCGTCGTCCGGATCACTGCATTCTTGTCCGTATTGGTCACTGTGATCGTGGCCCCCGGAATCACTGCTCCTGAGGGATCTTTCACGGTGCCAATAATGGATCCTGTAATCTCCTGTCCAAAGCTCGTTGCGGCCCAAAGTAAAACCACCAAGCCGGCAAGGAGCACAATCATTCGCCTTTGCATAGCACACCCTCCCAATGGAAATGAATCGCCTTAGTAGAAAATCCTAGAAAGCCCGCTTCAGAATATTTAATTGACGCCCCAACTGATTGGAACCCGAGAATGGGTCTTCAATCCGGATGAAATCCCGCACCTCGCGCGAACAGACTCGCGACACCCCAACACTGGATATGGATTGATTGCGAAAAGACTAAAGACATGGTCCCCTGCAACGTTGTCAGCGCATGGGAAAAATCCGATAAGGAAGGAAATACCCGACACCCAAAAAGCCTGGCCAGAGCCTCCATGCGGGCAACGCGAGGCCTCATTCTCTATCAGCATCAGCAAATATTCAACTGTTTTTTCATGGGTTTCTGGAAAAATGGGGACAGACACCTCACAATCTTAGGCTTTGCGAAATCTCTGATCTTTAGGTGTCTGTCCCCATTTTTTCGCACCTTCCCATTCTCAGTCCTCAGGGCTTCACACCGCATTACATCCAACTGCAATGAAAATTCACAAAATGGCCAAATCCATACCTTGTACCTGAGAACTCTGACAGCACCATTCCTCCGATTTGGAGACAATCAGTCCCGATTGCCTTCTCAATTAATGTCCGCAGGTGTATTGATCTTTGATCGACTTTGTGATAAGCATCACAGGTGTATTCGCCATCCTCAGGGATTGATGGAAGCATTTAAGCGCATCCCATTTTGACGCGTCATCGAATGCTTCAACCGCTGCATCAATATTTTCCCCGTTTTAAACTGCAGGCAGTACAAAAGCAAAAAACAATTCAACCTGCGACAAAACAGTAATTTCCTGAACCAATTATCCGAGGAGGAAACCAGCGAGGAACCACTCTCCCCAGTCGGGACTTGGTGTCTTTGCTGGCTCAAGGTATCAGCTCCTTTGGCGCGGGAGTAATCCCTTCGTCGCAATAGAAAGATTTCACGCTTCGATTCTCGCGAGTGTTTTCAGCTTTCGAATATACGGTTGCCCCGTTTCAAAAACACGTGGGCTCCGTCTCGGAAATGAGATTATTTAAACAAAGAATGATTCATTAAAAGGGAGAGGACCATGAAAAACATGAAGAATCTGCTTGTTTTGATGTTAGCGATCGCTGTGGTTCTGACCGTGGTGAATGGAATCGCCGCGGCCAAAGAACTCAAGGTGCCGAAGGATTACGCCACCATTCAGCTTGCCATCGGGGCAGCCCAACCCGGCGACAAAGTGAAGGTTGAGAAGGGTACCTACCTTGGACAAGTTCTCATCAACAAATCGATAACCGTGGAGGGCTCGGGAGCTGATAAAACCATTATTGACGGCCAAAATAAAACCAATCTTACCAGTGTGGGACAAGTTCGAATCACCGCGGCGGGAGATGTCGAATTCTCGGGTTTCACAATTGTTAATGCGGGGAGACCTGGCGCCTATCCCGCAACCCGGGTTGCTATCTATGCCCAGTCCGCGTCTTCAACGGCGACGTACAACATCCATCACGCTGTCTTGATCGGTTCGAATGATCCCAATGACGATCAAGATTACGGGTTCTATTCGAATAGCGGCAAAGAGACCCTTACATTCACTCACAATGAAATTTCCAAAACAGGAGCAAACGCGATCCTGCTTGAATTGCACTCCGGCCCCACGGATTTCAGCCACAATACTTTTGACGCCGGAGCCTATGGAGCCGATGCTTATTTCAACATGAACTATGGCGGTACGGACATCACCAGCCCGCAAAAAGTGAGCCACAACAAGATCGATATGGGAACCGGAGGTCCTTTCGATAGTGCTCACAGAGCCACGGGGGTGTCCTTTGTTGCCGGCTTCACGGGAACACCCGGAGGATTTACTGACGTCCAAATCGATCACAACGACTTCGATAATTTGCAGCCCTATCGGCGGGGGGCTGGCCTTTGGAACAATCTTCCTTATCCTGCCTACAGAAATAACATCCCGGCTGTCATCGAGCACAACAAAGTTTCTGGTGACGGAGGACAGTTCGGGATCGACACCGTTGGATACTTTGCGAGCGTGCAGATCAATCACAATGAAATCAACGGTGTTGATACAGGGATCAGCTTGCGCACCTGGAACAATCAATCCGCTGCCGGCATGACTATCTCGGACAACCACATAAAGGCGGCGCTGGGGCTGGGGCTGGAGGCAGGGTCTGCTTCAAATCAGATTAACCAGAACCATGTTGACGCCACCGGTCCATTTGCGGTTGTGCTGAATAACGGGACCTTCTACAACATAGTCACCGACAACCACCTGAAGGCTCTCTCCGCTAAGGGTGACACTTCAGTGAAAAATCTGGGCGTAAACAACGTGGTCAAAGACAACAAGTAGACCCAGCCTTTGGGGCCCGCAGGCAATCAACGCGGGCCCCTATCCTGAAATAAGAATTCCACGGGTTTCTCAGCGCAATCTCCGCGCCTTCTGCGTCTTTGCGGTGTGCGAGCCCTGTGCTGGTAGCTCGCCCGAGCCCGCCGCGGCGGGGGCGGGGCTTGTGCGAGCAAAATGGAAAAATTGCGCCTCGGAAAGAATTCTTCGCGATCGCACGCAAATGCCCCTGCCTTCGTCCGCTAACGCGGACTCGGCATGGCTACCAGCAAATCTCAATTCGCACGATTCTAGGATTCGTTCAAATTCAACATCTTGTGGCAGCGTTCTCTCATTGTGCAATCCATCGTATTAAGGCCTTATCTACCTTGATCAGGCAGATTTCCAACTCCTCAATTATGTTGACCTTACAATTTTTTTGTGATAACCATCACATGGTTGACTATCCTTTAGGGGTTGATGGAGGCATTTTACGGCAGACGAGGTTGCTTTGAGTTTGCCGGAGGCTTTGAATCTCCTCATCAAATTTTCCCCGTTCCAAATTGCGCGTCAGTCCGATAACCAAAAACACTTCAGTAGAGACAAGACCGCAATTCCCTGAACCAAATTATCTGAGGAGGAACCAGCAAAGGACTAGGTGTCCCTACCGGGACTTCGAGCCCTTGGTTGGTTGAGGCATCAATGACCTGTTGATGCCGGGATAATCTTTCCACTGCGGTGGGGTCAATCCCCCACTATCGTTCCAAATCTCATGCGTGAACACGTTGGTGAAGTTAACGCCGCTGGCGTCCAACCGACCTCTCACGCATAGACACTACTTCATCTGATCGAATCCGGCTCCATTTTCTGAACGAATCACAATGTGAGTTCTGATGAGGAGGTCAGCTTATTCCGGAGAAGCAAAACGGTTCACTGGAAGTATGTTTCAACTAGCGCCCGCTATCTCTGCGAATGAACACCAGATCAGGAAAACGGGTATTCCAACAGCAGAAGAACAAAGCTAACCAAGATAAAGAGATCGAAAACATGAATACCAAACCAGATTGATTACATCACGTGTACTGATGGTCTTGATCGCCATCCGCGTCCCAGCGGGCGTCCCCATCGCGAAGAGTAAGCAAGATTTATCGTCGCGGTCCCGAAAAGAACGCTCGAAGAACAAATTCCGGATGCGAAAAAATTAGAATCCACAATTCAGACGAATGGAGGCTCCAATGTGTAAATCAATAAAATCGGTCTTAATTCTCGCAGTTTTGGCAATCATTGTGCTGGCAAGCTTATCGACAAGCCAAGCACAAACCTGTAACAAGCTCCCCTTCAATGGCGGTCCCGACAACATGAGGGATGACCTCGACTACTACTACATCATCACGGGCGGCAAGTTTCCGACTGGGAATGTACCTAATGGAGACAATGCCTCCGGCGGAACGATTCGCTTTTTGACCGACGATCCGGGTTGGGAATATCCAATAGACCTGTGGCAGAAAGACGATTGGTTTACTCAGAATGCCGGTTTTGCACTCACACTCAAATCCAAAACGGTTACGTTGTATGACAATAATGGAATTGAGGATGGAAGCTATGGCGACTACTACAACGGCCCCGCAACCATGCCCACCCTCTATGGTCTGTATCGTGGCTTCTCCATGTCGAACAACTGGGATTGGATCTATGCCAGCTACTTTAAGCTGACAACCCCCACGACTTTTGACACGATCATCGGATACTTTGATGGCGACGGTTATTACGGGGGTTTTGATCCCTACTCGCCGTACATTCGATACCGTGTGAACATCTGGTCCAGCCTGGCACCCGTGGGTAATTCCTACATGCCTGCAAACACAGGCTCGTTTAGCGGTGACGTTTTTGCATCAGATTGTGCATTGGGCAGCTTCTCTGTTTCTCCAACTGGTGTCGACCGTATCCGCCCCGATAACTCTCACGATCCCATCTGGCGGCTTACTCTTAAACTTCAAAATCCGGTCACACTTCTGCCGGGAGTCTACTTCTTCAGCCATGACGCCTCCGTCGTCACAGCGGCCTCCGCCCCACCCTCAAGCCGGATGTGCAATGGCACCTACAGCGGCAATTTCCGGGGCAACATCGAGGTCTCGGACGGCCAATTCTGCGCCTTCAGCGGCGGGTCGGTAACGGGGAACATCAAGTTACACGATGGCGGAACCCTGATCCTGAATGGTGCCAATGTCGGCGGCAATGTGCAAGTCGATGGCGGCAATGAACTCTCCATTGAATCATCCAGCATCGAAGGAAATGTGGAGATTCACAATATGCCATTTGGCCCGGGCTTAAACCAGATCTGCAATACCACCGTGGACGGCAACCTACAATTTCATAACAACGAAACGGCAGTGCGCATCGGTGGTTTCCCCGCGGGCTCCTGCTTGGGTAATCAGATCGGTGGTAACCTGCAAATCATGAATAACTTCGCACCTGTCGAGGTCGGCTTCAATACCATCAAGAACAACCTGCAATGCCAGAACAATACCGCGATCACAGGAGGTGGAAACACTGGGAAGCACAAACAGGACCAGTGTGCAACTTTCTAGTCCAAACGGGAATAACTACAACGCCACCGTGCACTACCGCAACGCCTGGCAGCACGTGAATTGATCGAGCACCACATCTCGTTTTCGTTCTCTGAGCCCACTGGCGTACGCCAGTGGGCTTTCATCCTACTCGAAAACAGTCCCTAGAGATCCGTCAGCTCTTTGGCGCATAACGCGGGCGCAGGGGCTCAGGCTTAATAAGCCCCTAACCCTGCACAGAATTCGATTTTCCAAAAGTCTAAGGAGGAATTTATGAATCAAAAACAACTAGCCATGTTATCGGCTCTGGCCCTATCGCTGACACTGGGGCTGATGATGTTCGGCGGACATACAACTTATGCGGCTGGCCCATGGTATGTCGATTCTGTTCAAGGCAATGATGCAAACGGTTGCATGGCGCCAGGGATCAGCGCATGCAAGACCATCCAAGCTGCCATCGACAAGACGACTTCGTCAGGCGACACGATATACGTGGCAGCGGGGACGTATTACGAGCATTTGGTGGTCAATACACCAAATATCAAGCTCCTGGGCGAGAGCCGCGATACGACAATTATTGATGCCACGCAAGACCCTGCATGGTCTGTGGCCAAGGCGGGCATCCTCATTCGCGGCACGGGAGAAAGCCGCCCTGGAGCCAGTGGGGTTGAAGTCAAGCATTTCACCATTCAAAACGCTCAATTCCAGACTGGCGGTGTTCCTTTCGGAGGCGATTTCTATGGGGTAGGCGCAGGCGGATTGACCGGCATACAGATATACGGCAGCAGCGGCAACACGATTGAAGACAACATCGTGGAGCGCAGCGGATACCAAGTTTGGGTTCTCGCCGAATGGAGTGCCGCCGGCTATGGCGATGCTAATGACAACGTCATTACGGGTAACATCATCCGCGACAGCGCGGTGGAGGGGCACGGCGTGTACCTCTACACCGACGACTCGGTTTCCGTCAAGAACACAGTGATAACCAACAATGAAATTTCCAACATAACGACTCCCAACTATTCGGCCATCCGATTCAGGGGAGAGGGTGGTGGAACCATAAGCGGCACGATTGTCGAGAACAATTCCATCCACAAGGCAACGTATGGGATACGGCTGAGTGACCTTTTGGACATCACGGGAACAGTCATCCATCAAAACAATATCTCTGGGAACGGAACAGGGCTCCGCAACCAGCTAGACGCAACCGTAGATGCCACGTGCAACTGGTGGGGCGCTGCCAGCGGTCCTGGTCCTGTCGGACCCGGTGTCGGTGACCCAGTGAGTGAAAACGTGATTTACTCACCCTGGCTGATCGGCCCGCCACCAGGCAGCGTTTGTACCGTGCCCACCAAGAAGGAGTGCAAGAAGGCCACCGAAGATAATGGGAAGGCTTTCGACCAGCAACAGAAGGCTGACAAGAAAGCCTTCGATGATCAGCAGAAGGCTGACAAGAAGGCCTTCGATGCTACACATCCCAGTCCGCAAGACAGGCAGGCCTTCGACGAACAGCAGAAAGCCGCCGATAAGGCTTTCGATGATCAGCAGAAGGCTGACAAGAAGGCCTTTGATAAGCAGAATGAGGCTGACAAGAAGCAGTGCGACCAACTTCCTAAATAGTTTGCTGATCTTCTTGAAACAATGCGGGGACGCGGCGCTAAGGTGAGCTTTGTTCCAGATCTCCGAACAGAGTGCTCAAAGATTGCGCGATTCGAAGCAGAGGGCAATAATAGGGTGTAGCCCAGCTGAAGCCCTCTGCTCCCAAGCCGACTGGCGCGTTTGTTAATCAAACGTCCCCCTGGGCGAAGGAGAGATATTCAAGCCGTGGCCCAAAGCAGGGTTGGAGGAAGCCACCAGGGAGGTCAATTCCTGTCGAAGGCGCGTACCAAAGGAATTTTCACCGAGAGTCTCGAATTCTTTGAATTCAACCCTCAGCGGTCCGGTCCCCGCACCACACAAACCGTACGGTTGGGACGCAATCCATCTACGCCACACCGACTTACAAGTCCTCATTTATCTTGATCTTTCAGTTTTTTTGTGATACCCATCACATGGTTGCACCGCAAGTAATCAGGGCCGATGGAGGAATTAGGGCAATTCAGGTCAGGTCGCGGTGAATTCGCCCGGAGTCTCCAATCACCTTTTCTTCACCTATTTCGATTTGCCGGTCAGTCCGAGAATCATGAATCCACACGAGGCATGACCGCAATTCCCTGAACCAAATTATCCGAGGAGGAATCAGCAAGGGACTGTTCACCCCTGAGGGGAGTTCGAGCCCTTGGTTGAGGCGTCAACAGCTTGTTGATGCCAGGATGATCTTTCCGCTGCGGTGGGGAAAATCACCCGCCCTTTCACTTGGGTGCTGGAACAGGACACTGTCCTGAGCACCGGTGCAACGTGTTGCGAATAAATTTTTTCCATTAATTTTGGAGAGAGGAAAATCCCATGAAAACACGAAAGAATCTGGAGATCCTTTTGGCTCTAACGGCGCTGCTTGTTCTGTTCTCAGGGACAACAATTTCGGCGGCCAATATTTGCGTGAATCAAGGAGGCACACATGGGTGCGCCTCTTCGATTCAGGGAGCAATTTCCACCGCCAGCTCGGGCGATACTATTTTGATTAAGAACGGGTCTTACTTTGAAAACGTTGTCGTCGATCGCCCCCTCACGCTCACAGGGGAGAATGACCATGACACGATAATCTATCCGGCGATCTCGAATCCCAATCCGTGCCCAGGAAGCTCCCTTTGTGGCGGCACGGCCAGCAACATCATCCTGGTCCAAGCGGACAGTGTGACGATTTCGCACATGACGCTCGATGGTGATAATCCCCATTTGACTAGCGGAGTTGTAGCCGGTGGAGCGGATGTGGACGCCCGGAATGGAATCATCGTTAATTTCTTGGCCAGCCCGGGAATATTCAACA
Source organism: Terriglobia bacterium (assembly GCA_028716525.1). Lineage (GTDB taxonomy): Bacteria > Acidobacteriota > Terriglobia > JAIQFV01 > JAIQFV01 > JAQUPQ01. Next base: position 86,538 of record JAQUPQ010000010.1, read on the forward strand.
ACCTGACAGTCGATCATGTGACGGTGAAGAATGTTTACCTCCGCGGAATCTATGCTTCCAGTGGCGGCACATTCAACTTCCACGACAACGAAGTGGATAATGTTCAGGGGGACGTCCAATCCATTTGCATGTTCAACTTCGGTGGGTCTGGAATCATGGCGCATAACAAGGCCTCTGATTGTAACGATGCACTCAGTTCCAACTGGTCTGGGGGTGTGCAATTCCTGAACAATGAAATTACGCACTCGGGAAGTGGGGTGCACACTGACAATGCAGGAGGTTTTGGGAGTGGCACATCGGACCTTATTCAGGGAAACACCGTAAGAGATAGCCAACCGAATGGCTATGGAATCTTCGTGTTTGTGCCATACTTTCCCGTGACTGTAGACGGAAATAAGATTAGCAAGGTGGATGTAGGATTGGCCGCCTTTGGGGGAGGAGCGGCAGCTGGTGTGGCGACATTCTCAAACAACGAGGTTCACGGGGAGAAGAAAACAAATAGCACCGGCGTTTACGTGACTACAGATGACTTGTTCGGGGATCAGCTGAATGTGACTGTCAATTTCGTAGGGAATCTCATCAAAGAAAATGCGGATGGCTTCGTGGTCCAGTCACAATCTCCTGCGACATTGACCCTGAGCGGCACTTGCAACGGAGTCCTGAATAACTCTAATTCAGGAATGACGTCACTTGCTGGAAGTGGTGTCAGCAATGTGACTCTTTCTTCCGGCGATTTCAATGACAATGGGGTCGGAGTGAATAACCAGACCGGGGCGGTAGTCCATGCGGAGAACAACTGGTGGGGATGCAAAGGAGGGCCAGGGGCTCATGGATGCGACACCGTCCAAGGCAACGTCAGCTTTACGCCCATTTTGGCCAAACAGTCCAAGTGCGCCCCTAATTGAAAATGCGGGGACGATCGGTGCCTGAGTGTTGATGAAATTCTGAAACTGCTACATGCCCAACGGTAGAGCAGTCCCGGATGCTCCATGACTCATGAGAAAAGCGAAAACTTTCCAGCCGGGCTGAGGGATGCCATACCACCGAACCCCAAGCTTCGAAGAAAAGAGGAGGAACTTCCCCCAGCGGAAGCTGGGGGAAGTATGTAATCCTTTCTACCTCTATAGCTTGTGGCCATAGCAACCTAATACGCAACAATTCGGATTCGCGCTGCTTCATCTGGACCAACTGTTTTCGCCATGCTTGAAATTCTGGCGTTCTTGTGATAATCATCACAGGGTCGTTGGAGTTTCCTCAGGGGTTGATGAGAACAACTTGGCAGGCGTTGTTCCTAGGGGCCTGCTGGGTGCTGCGAACCGCCACATCAATTTTTCCCCGTTGTAAATTGCACGGCATCACACAAGCAAGAAAACAAATCAACCGCCGACAAGACCTAGTTCTCTGAACCAATCATCCGAGGAGGAACCTGCCAGGGGCTTCGTGTCCCTCGAACAATTTCGGGTCCCTGGCCGGTGGGTGATCAGCGCATGCTGATACCCGGATGACCTTTCCGCTGCGGCGAGGGTAATTCCTCACCTTTTCATTATCGAGTGTGATGTTTCGTTTGGCAGCCTTCCTCAACCCATACACCCGGTTGAAGAATGAGGGCTATATAAACGAAAAGACCTTGCTTTCAAAATCAAGAAAAGGAGTGCTTATGAAGACGCACAATCATGTCGGTATGACTCAGCTATTGATGATCTCGTTGTGCTTGCTTTTGCTGCCGGCGTTGTTGTTGGCAGTCAATCCGCGCTCTCAATGCGTCACCATTCAAAGCGGGACATTGTTGGACAGCGCGGGGCATTTGATCACAACGGGCTATGATCAATGGGGATATAACTATCAAGCCCATATGTTCAACGGTTACTACGATAATTTTAGCCGGCCCAACATTCCCGTCACGGACGGAGATACCCTGGAAATGAAGTGGAATGATGCCTGGCTGAGCAACAGAGATTGCGACGGCGATGGCAAGCTGGATCGCCACTTCGGATACGCCAGCTATAAGGGTTCGGGGGCCTGGCTGACGAATCATCAGTGGGGCGAATATGAAGCCAGCGGCCAAACCTACAAGTGGGACTATTTCGTAAAGATCGTGGCCGCTCCGATGGATGCTGTCTCCAGATCCGGTAACTGGTATACCAGCGATGGCATGCTCATCGGTTATTCCATCTGGGGCGAGTTTGCCGTCATTCAGGAAGTTTATAACGATCAGGGAACCGGAGATCATGGGTTGTTGTACAAGAGTCTCGTGGCTCCCGGTTTTGGCGTGTATAAACCCTGATTTTTAGTGACGCGATTGGAGGGGGGCGGCAGATGGAATTCTGCCGCCTCACCTTTCTTATCTTAGGTTACCTGTTCAACCCCTGCGTTATCTATGCGCTCTCTGCGCCCTCGGCGGTGAACGTAAGCAAACGTAACTGCCTCCGCCTCGATGAGTGAGGGCGCGGCCTGGCAACAACAGTTGCGCCATTTCGTATTCTCCAGTTCCCGTAAACTCCGAGTAAATTCCTCTTCTACTTCGAATTCTTCGTGAAGGAATGCACAAATTCGAATTACAATAGACCGGTAACATTTAGGGAGGCTGTCTTCATGCCGAAGTACAAGATCGCGTGGCTGCCGGGTGATGGGATCGGTGGTGAGGTTCTCGAAGCAGCCAAGATCGTCCTGGAAAAGCTCTCTCTGGACGCGGAGTACATTCGCGGGGACATTGGTTGGGAATTTTGGTGCAAAGAGGGTGATGCCTTTCCGCCGAGGACGATTGACCTTCTGAAATCCGTCCAAGCCGCCATGTTCGGGGCGGTCACATCGAAACCCGTCAAGGCCGCCGATTTGGATCTGGCGCCCAAGCTCCGGGGCACGGGCCTGGTGTACCGCTCCCCCATCGTTCGCATGAGGCAGTTGTTCGATCTCTACATCTGTTTGCGGCCCTGCGTGAGCTATCCCGGAAATCCCCTCAATTATAAGGAAGGCATCGATCTGGTGATGTTCCGTGAAAACACCGAGGATTTGTATTCCGGTGTGGAGTTCAACCCCGTTCCGGCTGAACTCTCCAACACGCTCATCACGCTCTCCAAACCCTTCTCGTATTTCAAGGATATTCCAGGCGACCAATATGCCATCTCCTGCAAGGTCAATACGCGGAAAGGCTCTGAGCGGATAATTCGCAGCGCCTTCGAGTTCGCACGGAAGTTTCACCGCAAGAAAGTCACGGTGGTTCACAAGGCCAATGTCGTCCGTGCCACCGACGGCCTGTTCTTGGAAACAGCAAAAGAAGTAGCCCGGGATTTTCCCGAAATCGCCTTGGACGATGCCAACATCGATGCCATGACGATGTGGCTCCTGAAAAACCCGCACAATTATGATGTTTTGGTGGCTCCGAATCTCTATGGCGATATCATCTCCGACCTCTGCGCTCAAATGGTGGGAGGTCTCGGATTCGGTTGCTCCGCCAACATCGGAGAAAAACTGGCGGTGTTCGAACCCACCCATGGTTCGGCGCCAAAATACGCCGGTCAATACAAAGTGAATCCGATCGCCACCATTCTCGCCGCCAAGATGATGCTCGATTGGCTGGGCGAAAAGCAGAAAGCCCAGCAACTCGAGAAAGCCACAGCCGATGTGATCCGCGAAGGCCGGGTTCGAACCTACGATATGGGAGGCTCAAGTAAGACGCTGGAGATGGCAGAGGCCATCGCGGCAAAACTGTAAGTTGGTTTCGAAACATTTATATTTTGGGGGCGAGTTTCCATTTTCGGAAAACAAATTGTGGGGCCTTGGTAGCCACGGTCCGTCTGCTCTCTGACGGACCGTGGGCTCGTCCCCAATTCACTGTATAGTCCACGATCCCGCCCTGCGGGCTGTGGCTACCAAAACAAACACGAAAATCCTCATGAATGAAATTATTTTGCATGAAGTTGGAATGCGCGACGGTCTGCAAGTGGAAAAACAGATCGTCCCGACACAAACAAAAATTCTTTGGATCGAGTCGCTTTTGGAATCAGGAGTGGACATCATCCAGCTGGGCTCGTTCGTGCATCCCGAAAAGATGCCCCAGTTGGCAGACACCGATGAGCTCTTTCGTCATTTCAGCGAGCCCGGCCGACGCCGACGTCATACCATCCTTTCCGGGCTGGTGCTGAACGAGAAAGGTCTCGATCGCGGGCTGGCCTGCGGTGTCGATCAATTCTGTATGGGCGTCTCCGCAAGCGATACTCACAGCCGCAAGAACACCGGGATGTCCACCCCAGAAGCACTGCATCGAATTTTGGCCATCGCAAAACGGGCCTTGGAGGCGGGAAAGTTAGTACAGGTGTCCGTGCAATCGGCGTTCGGTTGCGGATTTGAAGGGCCTGTTCCTGAAGACCGAGTTCTCTCCCTGGTGAAACAGTTTCTCGAAGCCGACCTGCGCACCATCAGCCTTGCCGACACAGCGGGTCATGCGAATCCCTGGCAAGTGGAACAGCTCTACTCCAAGATCTTCGACCTGGACCCGGGTATCGAATGCGCCTGCCACTTCCACGACACCTACGGTCTTGGAATGGTGAACAGTTTTGCGGCCATCCAGGCCGGCGTGAAGTATTTCGAATCGGCCTTCGGGGGGTTGGGCGGCTGCCCGTTCACGGCCGTTGCCGGAGGAAATGTGTGCACGGAAGATTTTGTCCATCTTCTGCATCGGCACGGCTGGCGCGAAGAAGTTCAATTGCAGCCGTTCATCGAGTTGGCGAGAACGGCGTCCACATTTTTCGGTCGAACGCTGCCCGGAATTGTCCATCGAAGCGGGCCGATTCCTGCGGCTCAACTGCAAGAACCGGTTGAAACCCGATGAGGGAATTTCACCACGACAGGCAAGAAATGCGAAGAAATTTCTATGAGGAATCCAGGAGACCAGGAAGTTTAAAAACATGAGTGTAAGAAAGTACATCTCAAGGGGAGCGATTTCAAGAGCCAGTCTCCAGACTTCCTGGGTTCCTTATAAGAATAAAGCTTTTGGGGTTTCGACTCGTCTGAGTTAGGAGTTCGCACTCATGAAATTATTATCAGGGATTCGAGTTTTGGATCTGACCAATGTTCTGGCGGGTCCCTTTGCCACCCTGCATCTGGCATTGCTGGGAGCGGAGGTTATCAAGATCGAGAATCCCGACGGAGGCGATCTGGCGCGCAAGCTTGGCAATGTGCCGAACCTCAATGCCAAATTGATGGGCACGAGCTTTCTGGCACAAAACGCCAACAAGAAATCTCTGACTCTGAATTTGAAAGAAGAGAAAGCCAAGGACATCTTCAAACAACTGGTCGAACGCGCCGACATCCTGGTTGAAAATTTCCGTCCGGGAGTGATGGAGCGCTTGGGATTGGAGTTCAAATCTCTTAAACAATTGAATCCCAAATTGATCTACTGTGCCATCTCGGGGTTCGGTCAAACCGGTCCGGATGCCTTCAAACCGGCCTACGATCAGATCATCCAGGGATTAAGCGGCATCATGGCCATCAACGGAGACGAGCGGCTGAATCCCCTGCGGTGCGGATTTCCAGTGTGCGACACGGTCGGAGGACTCAATGCGGCGTTTGCCATCCTGGCGGCACTGTTTCATCGTGAACGCACCGGCGAGGGGCAGTTTATCGATATTGCCTTGCTCGATTCCATCATGCCGTTGATGGGCTGGGTAGCGGCCAACCTGCTGATCGGACACCAACAACCCGTGTTGATGGGAAATGAAAACTTCACGGCGGCGCCGTCGGGCTCCTTTAAAACCAAGGACGGTCACATCAACATCGCCGCCAACCAGCAGGATCAATGGGAGGCGCTTACGGAAGAACTGGGCGTGCCGGAGTTGAAAAACGATCCTCGTTTCAAACAGCGCGACGCCCGAAAGAAGAATCGTCGGGAACTGAATCCCCTTTTGGAGGCCAAGCTGCAGCAGGAGGTGACTTCCTGTTGGGTTAAACGGCTGAATAATCGCGGCGTTCCATCGGGAGAGATACTCAGCCTCGATGAGGCCTTGCATGCACCCCAGATCGAACATCGGCGGACTATAAAAACCATCCGCGATCAAGAACTGGGGGAACTTCCGCTGTTCAATCTCTCGGCACACTTTGAAACAACACCGGCAGAAGTGTGCTGCCCGCCGCCGCGACTTTCGGAACACACCGAAATGATCTTGATGGGATTGGGTTACAGCCAAACGGAATTTCAGGAATTCAAGTCGAAAGGAATTGTGTAGCAGGCGCCAGGTGTGAGGTCTGAGGTACGAGGGACCAGGTGCCGGGTGTCAGGAGATTGGAAACTAGATACTGGAGGATTGTTTATGGGTATGACGGTTGTTCAAAAGATATTGGCGCGGGCCTCAGGTAAAAAGGCCGTTCAAGTGGGTGAGGTCGTGGAGCCCGCGGTGGACCTGGCCATGTCGCATGAAAATGCGGCGCTGGTCATCAATCAATTTCAAGAAATCTACAAGGGAACAGGTCTGGAGCCGCGGGTATGGGACGCCTCCAAGATTGCGATTATCTTCGACCATCGCGTCCCGGCTGAGAGCGCCAAGACCGCGACCAATCAGAAAAAAGTCCGGGAGTTCATTGAGCAACAAGGCATCCAAAAATTTCACGACATTCGCGGCACCTCGGGCGGCATCTGCCATCAGATTCTCCCTGAAAACGGATATGTCCGTCCTGGGATGGTGGTCCTCGGAACAGACAGCCACACCACCAGCCATGGAGCCTTAGGGGCGTTTGCCTTCGGCGTGGGCGCCACGGAGATGGCCAGCGTTTGGTCGCTGGGTATGGCGCTCAACATTGAGGTTCCGGCAACCATTAGAGTTGAAGCGCTCGGAAAATTTCCGGATTATGTCTCGCCCAAGGATTTCATCCTCCATCTCATCGGTCAAATCTCGGCCGAAGGGGCCAACTTCAAGGTTTTGGAATTTCATGGTGAAGCCATCAAGAAGATGAACACCTCGGGACGTCTCGTCCTCTGCAACATGGCCGTCGAGGCGGGCGCCACTTCGGGGATCGTTCCCGGCGATTCCGAAACCGTGCGCTATCTGCAGAAGGAGGCCAAGGTAGGCGAGGAGATCCCGCTCACGATTCCGGATCGCGATGCGGCTTACGAAAAAACCATCACGATCGATGTTTCATTGCTCGAACCTCAGATTGCCTGCCCCCACACCGTCGATCATGTCAAGCCGGTCAACGACACGGAAGGCCTGAAGATCGATCAGATCGTTATCGGATCCTGCACCAACGGCCGCTTGGATGATATCGCCGTGGCGGCCAAGATTTTGAAAGGGCAGGATATTGCCAAGGGGGTCCGAATGCTTGTTTTTCCGGCCTCCTGGAAGATTTATCGAGAATCGCTGGAGCGCGGCTATTTGACGGACCTGATCGACGCCGGAGCCGTGGTCATGAACCCGGGATGTGGTTGCTGTCTGGGCGTGCATCAGGGCGCCCTCGCCGACGGAGAAGTGGCGCTCTCGACCACCAATCGAAATTTTCCGGGACGGATGGGGAATCCCCATTCAGAAGTCTATCTGTGCTCTCCGGCTGTCGCGGCGGCCAGCGCCATCACCGGAGTGATCACCGATCCCCGCAAAGGAGCCAACTAAAATGACAAACACCCCTGCCTCGTGTGTGGGTAAAGTTGTGTTGAAGCTGGGCGACGACATTTCCACGGATGTCATTTACCCGGGCCGGTTCATGGCCACGGTGCTGCCCGCGGAAACGCCGCAGTACGCCTTTTGCGATTTAGTGGAATTCAACACGCGCTTGAAGAAGAAGGAGATTCCGCCGCGCAGCATCCTCGTCGCGGGGAAAAATTTCGGATGCGGGTCTTCGCGTGAACAGGCGGCATCGGCTTTGAAAGGACACGAACTCCTCATCATCGCCAAGGGTTTTGCGCGCATCTTTCTTCAGAATGCCATTAATTTGGGCCTGCGAATCGTGGTGTGTCCTGACCTGGAAGCTTCGGAAGGCGATGAGGTGGAAATTTCGGGCCAACGGGTCATCAATCGAACTTCTCTTAAAACATTTCCTATGGTGCCGCTGCCCCTGACCCGACAGGCGATTATCGATGCCGGGGGATTGATCCCCTACACGCGAAAACGTCTCCTGGAGAAACACGCCTAGCCTTGAGCCCTGGGGGCTCCCGGCACACGACTATCCCAAGAATAAAAAAAGAAAAGGATTGCATAGCGAATCGCAATCAGCTACCCGCAATGCAATCCTTTTCAAAATCCATGAAGAATAATCTTACTTCTTCTTGGGGGCGACGGCGTCTTTGCAAGCCTTGGCGACACGGAATTTTACAACCGTTTTCGCCGGAATCTTGATGGCTTCGCCGGTCGCGGGGTTGCGGCCCATACGCGCCTTGCGGTTCACCTTGACCAGTTTTCCGAGCCCCGGAATCACAAACTGTCCGGTCTTCTTGGTTTCATTGATTGCCAGAGCGGCCAGTTCTTCCAAACCCGAGGCTGCCTGTTTCTTAGTAATGCTTAACTTCTCGGCCATGTGCGCAACCGTCTGCGATTTCGTCATCACTTTCGCCATACTTCTCCTCCTTGTGGAATTAGAAAAGATACGTGAACCCGGACCTTCAGACTTTGGAACGAAGTACGATTTCGCTTCGTGTTTATCGAGTTAAAATCAACTCCCAAAATCTGTCAAGTGGAATCTGCAATTCTCTGTAAAAAAAGTACGCGGCAAAGTATTGACTTCCCGGATTCATAAAAAGCTCCCGGCGACTCGATACCGCGCTTGAAATTCAGCCTTAAAGCCGGATCGGCGAAAGAATCTCTCCACGGACCAAATCGGCCGGGGATTCGCGGCGCCGGATCAAACGTGCTCGCGACGCATCAATCAAGATCTCGGGGCAACGCGGCCGGGCATTGTAATTGGAGGCCAGAGAAAATCCGTAAGCGCCGGTTTCGCCGATGGCCAGCAACTCGCCCGGCTGCGGCTTCCGGAGCCGCCGATCACGCGCAAAAAAATCCCCGGTTTCACAGATGGGCCCCACCACATCGGCTCGAAACGATCCGGTTCGGGTCGATCTTTCGACCGGAAGAATCTGATGAAACGCTTGATACAAGGTCGGCCGAATCAAATCGTTCATTCCGGCGTCGACCACGACAAAATTCTTGCGGCCGTTCCGTTTCAAGAAAAGCACGCGGGTCACCAACACACCGGCCCGACCTACCAGCCACCGGCCCGGCTCAAAGAAAAGCGTGCAGCCGAGCGGCCTGAGAATCGGAAGCACTCGCCTGGCCAGAGCCTGGGCAGGCGGCGTCCGCTCCCCACGATAGGAAATGCCCAGCCCTCCCCCCAGATCGAGAGTATGGATTTCAAATCCGGCGGCCCGCAATTGCCGAACCTTGTTCGCCAGAATCGCCGCCGCATCGGCGAAAGGTTCCAAACTTAGAATCTGGGACCCGATGTGAAATCCCAGTCCTCGAAGGCGCAGAAAAGGCCGGGACCGCGCCGCTCGGAACAATTCGTCGACGGAGTGAATGTCGATGCCGAATTTATGTTCACGCAAACCGGTGGCAATGTAGGGATGCGTTCGCGGATCGACGTCGGGATTGACGCGAAGTCCTGCTTCCGCTTTCACTCGAAGCGCCTGAGCACGGGCCGCGAGCAATTCCAGCTCGGCCGCCGACTCCACGTTGAATTGCCCAATCCTGCGACTCAGCGCAAAATCGATTTCCTCGGCGGTTTTCCCGACACCGGAGAATACCACGGCTCGCGGATTGGCTCCCGCGCGCAGAACACGGAACAGTTCTCCGCCGGAAACCACGTCGAACCCGCTTCCCAGGGTGCGAAACAATTTCAGGATGGCGAGGTTGGAATTGGCCTTGACGGCATAGCAAACGCGGTGAGGCACGGTCGCGAAAGCGTCGTCAAACTCCCCGAAGCGGCGCCGGATGTCGCCGGCGCTGTAAATGTAACAAGGAGTTCCCACGCGGGACACCACCTCTCGAATGGAAACGCCATCCATAAAAAGATGTCGGCCGCGATAAGAGATGGGATGGAAATTGGGGCGGGTCACGTTTGACATTTTTCCAAAGCGAGGGCTACAATGCGTCGTTTTATGCGCCCGCGATCGGAGCACCGAGGCGCCGATGCAGTCCGCCGGAATGAACCCCTCAAGCCTCCACACACTGGAATATCACGAATTGCTGGCCGTATTGTCTCGTTATTTGACTTCCGGATTGGCCCGGGAGCGCTCTCCCCTGCTCCAAGTTCAACCTCAGATGGCCGATCTCCGGCGTGAACTCCGTTGCACCACCGAACTCAAACAACTTCTCTCAGAAGGCCACCGCTTCAATTTTTCGGAATTGAGTTCGATCTCAGAAATTTTTTCCCACCTCGCCATTCAAGGATCGGTTCTGGAACCGCTCGAAATCCTCGAAATGGAAAAGTTGCTTCAGGCTTTTCGTCGCACACGCGCTTCCGGCCGGGCCGTTCAAGAAAAATATCCGGGCATCGGACGGATGGCGGAGCAACTCCCCGAATTGCAAATGCTGGAGAAGCAACTGAAGGGAAAGGTTCTTCCCACCGGTGAGCTCGCCAATGAAGCGAGTCCGGCGCTCGATTCTATACGGAAATCGATCCGCAGGGTGAACGAAAAAATTCAGCACACCCTTTCCAAATTGGTTCAGAAAGGCTCGGGCTCCCCGGCCGTCCAGGACGAATTTGTCACTCTGCGGAACGATCGATTTGTCATTCCGGTGCGGGTGGAACAGCGCAAGAATATCCCCGGGGTTTTTCACGGCTCGAGCTCCAGCGGGGCCACGGTTTACGTTGAGCCGCTGAGCGTCGTCGAACTGAATAATGATCTTGCCTCCCGGCGGGAGGCCGAACGGAAAGAAGTACAACGCATACTGGCGTCCCTTTCGGATCAACTCCGGGCCGTCCTTCCCGAAATGCAGGCGGGCGCCGACGTTTTGGTGGAGCTGGATATCACGCAGGCAAAGGCGGATTTCTCGCGCGACTTCAATTGCTGCGAGCCGGAGTTGAACACGGAAGGAACCTTGGGGTTGGACCAAGCCCGACATCCGCTGCTGGAAGATACCTTGCGACGACGAGGCAAAACCACCGTGCCGGTCTCCATCGATCTCAATCGCGGCCGAAATCTGTTGGTCATCAGCGGCCCCAACACCGGCGGGAAGACCGTGGCGCTCAAAACGGTCGGCCTTTTGGCTTTGATGGCACAGTCCGGGATGCATATCCCGGCAGAACGGGCCACGCTTCCCCTGTTCAACAACATATTGGCGGATATCGGCGACCGACAATCCATTCAAGAAAGCCTAAGCACCTTCGCATCGCATGTCACCAATCTGTGCGCCATGGCCGCAGAGGTTTCCTCTTCCGACTTGGTCTTGATCGACGAAATCGGAACAGGCACAGACCCGGCCGAAGGTGAAGCCTTGGCGGTGTCCACGGCCGACTTTTTCCGAAAATCCGGCGCTTTTACGGTGATCACAACCCACTTTTCCGGTTTGAAAATCTATGCCAGCCAGACGGAAGGAGCTGTAAATTCCTCCATGGAATTTGACGAGAAAACGCTCAAACCCACCTTTCGTTTGATCGGTGGCGTGGCGGGCGCTTCCAGCGGGATTGAAATTGCGGCGCGACTGGGCCTACCGCATGAAATTACCGCCGAGGCGCGTCGGCGCCTGTCCGCGGGGCACTCCTCAATGATTGATTTTCTGAATCAACTCCGGGAAGAGAAGAAGCAATACGAATCAGGGCAGGTTCAGCTCCGGGAGGAGATTGACCGCTCGCGCGCCGATCGACAGAATGCCCAACTCGATTTTTCGCGCCGCTGGGAGCAGAAAGCCCGTGAGCTGGAGTCGCGGTTTGAGTCCTTTTTGGGCCAAGTCGAGCTTCACGCCAAAAACGTGGTGGAGAAGATCGGAGATGAGAAGAGCCGTGCTCAGGCGCGCCGCGAAATGGATCAGGAAATCAAGCGATTGAAGGAGCGGCACCGAACGCAATTGAAAGCCTTGGTTTCTGAAACTGTTCCCCCGGCTGAAGAAGCGAGCGTGGAGGAAGATTCCAGCAATCACGTTTTCCGCGTCGGTGAAAAGGTCTTCGTTCGATCTTTCCGCAAAGAAGGCTTACTTCATAAGATCGATCCTGCCGGGACCGCCGACGTCCTGATTGGAAGCTTCAAGGCCAAAGTACCCTTGGCAGAATGCCGGCCGCTAAAACCCACTGCCTCGGCCGCGGCTCCTTCTAGCCGGGCGGAAAGATCCAAGGCGGATCCGCATGTGATTGTGGAGACGACTGCGGCAGAGAGCACCGAAATCAATCTGGTAGGATATACTGCGGAAGAAGCCTTGCACACCGCAGACAAATTTTTGGATCAGGCATTCTTAGCCAACGCGCCCAAGGTCCGAATCATCCACGGCTCCGGGATGGGCGTATTGCGTCGGTCCCTGGCCGACCTGTTTTCGAAACATCCGCAAGTTCAGAAGTTCTACCCGGCGCCCCCCGACCAGGGAGGCAACGGCGTGACGATCGTGGAATTGAAGTTATGAATCGCGCTAAATGCATCAAGGTGTAAGGGATGAGGTATCAGGTGTCGGGTGCCGGGGGTCAGGTGCCAGGGAAAAACCAGACTTAGAAAGTCGCATGTCAATCAGATAGACATTGGATTTTGAAAAATCTTTTTGGATCACAGGATCTTTGCCAGCGATACGATTGCTTTTTCCTGACACCCGACACCTGGCCCCTGGCACCTGAATTCTGACACCCGACACCTGGCACCCGACACCTGCTTTTAAGCCATGGCTCTAAAATCCGACTTTGCAGAGCGCGTGAAATCGGCGGTGGACATCGTCCGCATCGTGTCGGACTACGTTCCCCTCAAAAAAGCTGGATCGAACTTCAGAGGTCTTTGCCCATTTCACAACGAGAAAACCCCATCCTTCCACGTGCATTCAAGCCGCCAGATTTTTCATTGCTTTGGCTGTGGAGTGGGCGGTGACGTTTTCAAATTTGTGATGTTGGCCGACCGCCTGTCTTTTCCCGAAGCCGTGAAGTCCGTGGCCCAAAAAGCGGGTATCCCGATCGAAGAACAACGTTACAAGGCGGATGAAGACGACCCTTCGGCTCAACTGCGCAAGGAGTTGTACCGCGTCAACGACTTTGCTTTGAATTTCTTTTGCAAACAGCTCAAGGCGACCGGCGAAGGCTCCGAAGCCCGGGATTATTTGAAGGCCCGCGGGGTAACGCCTGAAGCCATCGAGCGATTTCGCATTGGATACGCTCCTCCGAACGGGACTCTGCTGTACTCGGCCTTACAAAGCGCCTTTGGAACTTCTCCCGCGGTTGAAGCCAGCGGATTGGTGATCAAACGGGATGACGGGACCGGATATTTCGATCGATTTCGCAAGCGGGTCATTTTCCCTATCTTTCGTGAAAGTGGCGCCACCATCGGCTTTGGCGGAAGAATCCTGGGAGAGGGCCAGCCCAAGTACCTCAACTCGCCGGAGACACACGTCTATTCGAAAAGCCGTACGCTCTATGGATTGAATTTTTCGAAAGACGCCATAAAAAGACTGGACTATGCCATCCTGGTGGAAGGTTATCTCGATGCCATCGGCTTGTTGCAGGTCGGTATCGGAAATGTTATTGCCTCTTGCGGCACCAGTTTGACCGACAGTCAAGTACGCCTGTTGGCGCGGTACACTCAAAAGATCGTTGTCAACTTCGATCCCGACTCCGCCGGCATGGCGGCCACCGAGCGATCGCTCAACACCCTTTTGGAGAATGAATTTCAAGTCAAAGTGCTGACACTTCCCCGGGGCAACGACCCCGACCTGTTCGTTCGCAATTTTGGCGTTGAAGAATACCGGCGACAGCTCCGCATGGCGCCCACCTATCTCGATTACTTGATTTCCAAAGCCGCCGAGAAAATTGATCCGGCCTCCAGCCGCAGCAAGGTGGAAGCGCTCAACTGGCTGCTCCCCTATCTTTCGAGAATCGGGAATGCCATCGAGCGGGCGGATGTGTCGCACTCTGTTTCCACCCGCTTGGGAATTGATGACCCTCTGGTTCGCTCGGAACTCGGTCGCGCCGCCCGGGACCGTCACAGCGCCATCTCCAAAGCCACCGTGGAACGCTTGGAACGTCTGCGGCCGGCCGAGGTTCGGGTTATTCAAGGGGTTTTTGACCGCCCGGATTTTGCCAACGAGCTACTTTCCTTTTGGCAAGAAGCGTCTTATCATAGGGGTTTGTCTTCGGAACGGGTCTTTGAGGCTGTTTTGGAGGCCTTGGGCCAGGAAGTGTTTGATTCAGAAGCGGTTATAGCAAAGCTGACGGAAAAAACAGATCAAGAACTGCTCATGCGTATCCTGTGTGAAGAGACGGAGCCTTTGACGCCTGAGATTTTCGCCGACTGTTTGGGAGAATTGAAGAGAATTTACCTGGAAAAAGAACGCGTCCGGTTACAGCATGAAATCAAAGCCGCCGAGACGCGGCGAGACGCTTCGCAACTTCAAGAATTGTTGCGAACGCAGCAAGAGTTGGTGCGCCAGTTGGCCGCTTTAACGCATCGTTGAGAATCTGATTCTCGCAACAAGATTGGCCGATGAATTGCCTGAAAAAGAATTTGCAAAAAGATGCACCCCATTTAGCGGCAGCAGCGTCTCTATATTATAGGCCGTTTTATTTCTAAGGAGCCAAACCATTGGGCATTGAAGACAAATACGATCAAGTCAACAAACTGTTGAACATCGGAAAAGAGAAGGGATATCTGCTCTACGACGAGGTCAATGACATGCTCCCCGAGCAGGTTACTTCTCCCGACGAGATCGAGGATATTTTCAACGTGTTTGGAAACGCCGGGATCGAAGTGTTGGAAGGAGAGCCCAAGACCCCGGCGCCGGAAAAAATCGATTTCGAAAAGAAATTTGAGGAACCCTCGGAGGAAGTGGAGCTCGACTTGACCCCGGGAGCGTTGGATAAAACCAACGACCCGGTGCGCATGTACCTCCGCGAGATGGGCGTGGTGCCGTTGCTGACGCGTGAAGGCGAAGTCGAGATTGCAAAACGCATTGAGCGCGGGCAACTGGCGGTGATGAAATCTCTGTCCCGCACGCCGCTCATTGTGAAATCCATCATCGCCTTGGGCGAGGATCTTCGCAAAGGCATTCGGTCCATCAAAGAAATCACCATCTTCAACGATGATGAAATGACCGACGAGAAGGTCGAAGAGAAGCAGAAGGATATGCAGAAGGCCATCGACCGCATCGGCCGGAAATTTAGAGAATCGATTGAGCTGCGCGAAAAACTGGAGCGTATTCCGAAATCGCGCAAACCCAAACTGCATCGGAAGTATCGCTGGCTCACCAACCGCTCCGTGATCGATATCTCCTGTCGAATTCGTGCCATTGACTTCAGCCATCTGGAGAAGAAGCGGTTGATCGACAAGCTCCGCAAGACCGTCGACATGCTGCGGCCCGCCGACCGCGAAATCCAGCGGCTGGAAAAGAAGCTGCGCATTACCCGCAACCTTTCGGCGCGACGCGAAATTTCCAAAGAGATTCGCGAACATCAAGCCAAGATCGGACAAATCGAAAACGAGGCCTTGGCCTCTTTTGCGGATTTGAAGAAGACGTTCCAATCCATCATGCGGAGCGAACGCCGCGCTGACGATGCCAAACGCGAGCTGGTCGAGGCTAACCTTCGCCTGGTGGTGTCCATCGCCAAGAAATACACCAATCGCGGCCTGCAGTTTCTGGATTTGATTCAGGAAGGCAATATCGGTTTGATGAAAGCGGTCGACAAGTTTGAATATAAGCGCGGCTACAAATTTTCAACGTACGCCACCTGGTGGATCCGCCAGGCCATCACGCGCGCCATTGCCGATCAGGCCCGGACCATCCGCATTCCGGTGCACATGATTGAAACCATCAACAAGCTGATCCGGACTTCGCGGCAGTTGGTGCAGGAGTACGGCCGCGAACCCACCTCCGAGGAAATTGCCAAGCGCATGGATTTGCCGGTCCAAAAAGTGCGCAAGGTTTTGAAGATCGCGCAGGAACCCATTTCGTTGGAGACGCCCATCGGCGAAGAAGAAGATTCCCATCTGGGCGACTTCATCGAAGATCGCGGCATCGTTTCCCCGGCCGAGGCCGTCATCAACCTCAGCCTGAAGGAACAAACCGAGAATGTGTTGGGCACGCTCTCGGCGCGCGAAGAGCGGGTCATCAAGATGCGATTCGGTTTGGAAGACGGCAGCGAGCACACGCTCGAAGAAGTGGGTCACTCCTTCGCCGTGACGCGCGAACGCATTCGACAAATCGAGGCCAAAGCTCTGCGCAAGCTTCGACATCCCTCCCGCAGCAAGAAATTGCGCGCGTTTCTCGATTCGGAGTGGCGCGATTAGTTGGACGAATATTTTGAGAAAATCTCCTAGGCGCTCGGTTTCGACGGGCGCCTTTTTCTTATTCGGCGCATTTTTTCTTTGACTTTTCTCAATTCCAAATGTATCATAAGTGTGTGATCCCACAGCACTTACATTCGTTGTTTTGGGATGTAAACCCTGACACCTTCAACCCCGCCGCCCATCCCGACTACTCGATTGCCCGGGTGTTGGAATTCGGAGACGAACGGGCCATCGGTTGGATGAGGGAGGCTTTTCCGGAGGCCGAGATCAAAAGGGTTATCCGCACGGAACGGCGCCTTTCCAGAAAGTCCGCCAATTTCTGGGCCCTGGTGTATAAGATATCCTCTGACGAAGTGGCGGCGCTCCAGCCTACGCCATAGCTTCTCCGACCTGTCAGCGATTCGAGGAACGAGGTTCTGACCATGAACAATAAGGAGCAGGTGTGGCACCGGGAGGTCATCACTCCGCAGGTCGAGCAAACCCTGGTGGCTCTCCAAGGCACGGGATTCCTCTCCCAGTTCTACCTAGCTGGAGGAACAGGCTTGGCCTTGCATCTAGGACATCGCCGCTCTCAAGACCTCGACTTCTTCAGTACCGATCTGGTTCAGCCTGACGCGCTTATCGAGAGATTGCAGACGCTCGAAGGATTCTCTGTGGTCAGCAAAGGGGCCGAGACCCTGCATGTCACGGTCCAGGGAGTAAAGGTGAGCTTCCTCGGGTACGTCTATCCAATTTTGTTTCCCATGGAATCGTTCCTCCGGGTGAATGTTGCTGATCCACGAGACATCGCCGGCATGAAGATCAGCGCGATTGCAGGTCGAGGCACCAAACGTGATTTCGTGGATCTCTATCTTGTATCTAGGGAGTATGGATTACGCCAGACGGTCGAATGGTTCCAGCAGAAATTCGCGCAAGCGAACTACAGCCGGGTCCATATCCTGAAATCCCTCACCTATTTCGAAGATGCAGATAAAGACCCCATGCCCGACATGCTCATACCCCTGTCTTGGAACGAAGTGAAACAATTCTTTTCAAGCGAAGTACCTCGACTTTCGTAGGCAACCACATTGTGATGCTTGCTTCTGGCCTTCGGGAGTGCAATGGCACCTGATTGCTGGGGTCAGATCTGGACAAACGGACAATTGCGAATTCGCTTCTGCGGACAGCCTGACAAGTTGGAGCTCTTCCTTTAATCACTCTTGGGAACGATGCATACCGATCTTTCCCCAGCAATCTTCAATTGTCCATTTGTCCAGATCTGATTATATGAAGGGGGCGGCTCCAATCGAGTTAAGATTTGGTTCTCGCAAAACAAAATCTGAAAACTCGAAGGAGGGCCCCTGAAAATGATATACCTGGGAGTTGATATTCACAAA
>JAQUPQ010000011.1 GCA_028716525.1 Terriglobia bacterium
CAATCGTGAACTGATTGTCAGCGGTTCGAGTGGTGAAACCGAGATAGGGCGCCGGCTTGTCTTTCTTTTCCTGCAACTCCAGACCCGCGTGGCTGAGAAACTGGTTCCAAGGAATCTCTTCCGTCCCGCGAACATAGCGATCAAAGAAATCTTTGAAACTGGGGTTTGCGGCGGAACCCTCCCGGGCCATCAATTCCACAGCCGATTCAAATCCGGTTTTGTCGTCGAAGCCCGGCTGGGGTAATCCGTAAGTCTTGAAGAGATACCGGAACACATCGTCCAGGCTGCGGCGGTTTTCAGTGCGCCACCGAAGCTCCAGATCAATCAACCAACCCAGCAATTCCCCCTTGTTGTAGTAATCGATGGTGGTATTGGGACTGTTGTCGTTTCGAGCCCAAGTCTCCCAGCTTGACATCTCGGCGCTCATCAATTTCCGCCCGGGGTTATTCTGCAGAGTAGAGATCTGCTGCGCCAAATAATCAAAATAATCCTTGCGGCTCCACAATCCCGAGCGCTTGAGCGAAAGGGCGGCAAAATAGCTGGTCATACCCTCCGAAACATACAAGTCGCGGGTATTTTGCTCTCGCGTGTAATCGAAGGGACCCAAGATGTGCGGGCGAATGCGTTTGACGTTCCACAGATGGAAAAATTCGTGGGCGCACACAAAGAGGAAGCGCCGATATTCAGCCGGATTGGTAAACAGATATTTGGCCGCGCTGATGGAAGTGGAATTCAAATGCTCCAATCCCCCGCTGCCCCGGGCCCCGGCTCGAAGATGGAAGAAAAACGTGTAATCCGGATAGGGCGCGCCGCCGAACAGTCCCACCTCGGTGGTGACGATGCGTTTCACGTCGGCGACGATTTTTTGCGGATCCTGGTTGCCTTCCCCGTGAATAACGATGTGATAGGGCACGCGGTCCACTTCAAAGGAATACTCCTTGGCCTCCGGGCTGACCTCGAAGGGCGCATCCCCGAAGGTATCGTAATTTTCGGCGGTAAACACATTGGGCCGGGATGTTTTCCGCATGGGGCTGAAAATGTTCCAACCGGCAGGGGCATCGATGGTCAGTTCGATGGGACCGGTGGCCGGATAAGGACTCTGCCCGATCAGATACATGAACAAGCTGGTTCCGGTAACCGTAGCGTGTGTGAGGTCGAGTTGCGTCATGCTAAATCCCATGCCCCGACCGGGGGCGGCGGGGCCGGCGTAAAACCTGTATTTCACGATCACGGTGGAATCGTCGCCCCGATTGACGCGCCATGTTTGTTTGTCGGTCTTTTCGAACGCCAGCGCCTTACCCGCTCCATCCGCGGCCGAGAATTCCTGAACATTTCGTTCATAGTTGCCGACGGCGTAGGCACCGGGACTCCACGCCGGCATGGCCACATCCAGTGTGGGGGTCTCGACGCCTTCAATGTTCATGGTCACTTCAAAAAGATGGTTCGCGGGTTGGGGCATCCGGACGGTGTACAACACGCGCGGCGCAGCAAACAGGGGTGTCAAGAAAACACAAACGCTTAACACTCCGGCAAAGAATTTCATGGCGGCATGGAAGGGCTTCATGAAGATCTCCTTTGAAATTTGAAACAGGACGAATTTCCGAAGGTTTGTTATAGTATCGGCCTTTGCACATCCCCAGAGAACGATTGCGGGCTGTTTGATTGAAGGACAAGTGGCGCTTCGAACGGTGTGCTTTAACCCAAGATGGCCGTCATGCTGGTTCAGCGGCGAATAGTACAGAACTACGAATCACAAATCCAGAAGGAAGTTCCGGGGCGCAAAGAGATGGAACGACGCGTTCGGCGACCCGGCCCTCCGGGCGAAGGAGTTTGATCACATGGTGAAATCTGAGCGGCGCATATTGCTCGGCCTTGTAATCATGCTGGGCCTTTTGATGATCTGCCCGCCCCTGTGGGCTTCACAATTTTTCAACGTCGAAAAAGTGGCGGACGGAGTTTATGCCGCCATTGGTAAACCGGGTGTCGCGTCCAATGGAGCGTTCATCGTGACGGACGACGGGGTGGTCGTCGTGGATACTCATTTTCGACCTTCCTGGGCGCGTGATCTGATCACCGAAATCAAGAAAACGACCGACCAACCGGTTCGGTACGTTATTAACACCCACTGGCACAACGATCACACCCAGGGCAACCAGGCCTACGCGGAGGCATTCCCCAAATACGTGGAATTTATCTCCTCCCACAATACCCGTGACGACATCATCCGCCTGGCCATCCCCTCCGTGAAACAGTCTTTGGAACAGGATGTCCCCAATGCCATTCAGCGTTTGCAGGGATTTCTGGACTCCGGAAAAGGTCCGGACGGCGCCGCATTGAGCGGCGATCGACGCGCTCAGATTCAGACCCAATTGGAATCCCAAAAGAGTTATCTGGAAGAATTGAAGCACATGACCATCACGGTCCCGAACATGACCTTTGATCGCAGCTTGATCCTGCACAAGAAAGATAAGGAGATTCGCATCCTCTATTTTGGAAAAGGACACACGCGCGGCGACGTGGTGGTGTACTTACCCAAGGAAAAAGTTCTCATCTCCGGCGATCTGCTTATTGGCGGCACGCCCTTCATGCGCGATGCCTATCCCTTCGAATGGGCCCCGACCCTGGAGCAGATCGGTGGGTTGGATTTCGCTAAGGTGATCCCAGGTCATGGTCCCGTAGAAGACGGAAAGAATCAGCTGCAGCTTGAACTTCGCTACCTCAAAGATCTTGTGTCGACCGTTCAAGCGCAATTTGACGGCGGAAAGACCCCCTCTCTCGACGACGTCAAGAAGACCGCAGCGGCACAGCTTGTTGCCAAGTATGAAAAGGATTACGGCCCCAATTTTAAAACTGCAGTTCTGGGTAATATCGAACGTACTTACGCCGAGGCCAAAGGAGATCTTAAGGACCCGCATTGAAAGGTCATGGAGAGGCCTTCGAAATTACAAATGCGGCAAACGGGAGTCGATGGGATTCAGAATCAAATTTGGCAAATTGAAACCCGGATCGCGCTATAATTCCCGGCGCGCTGAGGTGTAATCAATTCCCCGAGCTGTCGGATCGAGCCGGCAGCGATACACAGTCATGCAACCGAAGACCATTTCTGTATTGATCAAGCCAACCGGGCGGCATTGTGTTGTTGTGGGTGACGATGCATCGGCCGAAGAATGGGCGCAGTTCCTGATTGCGCACGATGCCCATGTTCGACTCGTTCATCCACAAGTCAGCGAGGCCTTGAAGAAAGACACCCCTAGCCAGGCCCATCTGGAGGTTTTGGCGCGCGGATTTTTGCCGGAGGACTTGGCGGATTGTGATCTGTTGATCGTGTGCCTTTCCGATGAAACGAGTTGCGAAACCATTGCCAAGTCGGCTGGCAAGGAACAGGGCTGGAGGACCTTCACTCATTTTCCGGAAAAAGGAAATGTGTTCTTGCCTCAAGTGCTGGGATTGGAATCCTTGCAACTGCTCCTTCCGTTCAGCGCGGCCGCTCCCCCATCGACCGAGAAGATTTCGCGTTCCTGGCATCGCTTTCTTCCGGAAGATTTCATCCGGCTCGTGCAATTCTTCAAAAAAATGGAGAAGAAGGTGGAGGCCGTCGTCCTCGACCGGAGGTATCGAGGAAAGGTATTTGATACCCTCTTCGAATCGCATCTGTCGCAACTACTCTGCGACGGCAAATGGGAAGCCGCTGAAGCCTTGGTCGACAAGGTGTTGCAATCGTTTGCACAGAATCCGGCGCGCCGGCAGCGCATCAGCCCCCGTGTCGGGGCACAATTCCATATTCAGTTTTTTGCTCAGGAGGCTGCACACACCGCCAAGATCTTCAATCTTTCACGCGATGGGGTGTTCATTGCAACACGCAGCTCTTTACCCAAGTTGACTCACGTCACCCACATAAAATTTTCATTGCCTCATGGACTTGAGATAAAGGATGCCGAAGGTTTTGTGGTCTGGGAAAACAGCATGTTGAATCCCCAGGTCCCCATCTATCCCCCGGGTTTTGCCGTCATGTTCGATTCCTTGTCGCCTGAAAATGTGGCGGCCATCGATCGATACGTGGAAAGCCAATTGAAATGAGGTAATGACATTTGAGATTTGGATATTGCGAGATTTAAAAGCATTTGAGATTTGGATATTGCGAGATTGCGCGATTGAAAACTTTTGAGAGTTGCGAATGCGCGATTCAATGAACCCACCCGGTTATTGATAACGCCGCTTCAAATCGCGCAATCGCGAAATCACGCAATCTAAAATGTCTTCAATCGCTCTGTTGTTTAAATATCCCGATATCTGTCACGTCCTTAAGCTGGTGCCGTGATCGCTGGTATTTTCTTCCCGGCGGACCCCCACAGCTTGACACGCTCGGGTTTTTATGTAGAATAGCTCCCTATTTTTAGGGAGGCAACCGAACTGAATGGACAAAAAGCGTTTGGAGTACTACAAGAAGAAGCTCGAATCGAAGTACGCGGAGTTGACGCAAAACGTGTCAAAAGTCGAGCATTATGGCCGCGAAGTGGATGAAGAACCCAGTCAGGACATTGCCGATAAAGCCTCGAATTCCTACGAAAAGGAATTCCTTTTCAGTTTAACCAATAACGATCGCTTCGTGTTACAGTTGGTTCAGGAAGCCCTGGACCGGATCAAGAATGGTTCGTTTGGGCATTGCGTTTCTTGTGAAGAGGAAGTTCAGCAGAAACGTTTGGAAGCCGTTCCGTGGGCCCGACATTGCATTGAGTGTCAAGAAAAGCAGGAACAGGGACTGTTGACCTGATAAATATCCTTGGACGGCAGGTCTTCCCGGCCACCGCCTCCTGCGAGTTTGTGGAGGGTCATCTTCGAGGAAGGTAGATCCATCAACGCTTTAACACTCCCCCGGAATTCGAGGAGTGGTTTGTTCTCCGCCGTCGCCGATTCTCTGGCCTCTCTTCTCTTCCCTTCTTATTGCGAACTGTGTCATCACCTCATCAGGCGTGCCACCGGTTCAACGCTTTGTGATTCCTGTTGGAATCAGATTCAACCCTGGATGGGGACCGTGTGTGCCCGTTGCGGAGAACCCCTGATCTCGCCGCAGGTGCCGGCGGATTGGGAATGCGGTCGATGTCGTCGTGCAGACACGCTATTCGATTTCTGCCGCTCCTTTGGCATTTATGATGGCACTTTGCGGGAAAGCATCCACCTTTTCAAATATGGCCATCGGACGCGATTGGGGAAGCGCTTCAGTGATCTTTTGATGGTTTTGTGGAACCGATGGCCGCAGTTGGCGGATGCGGATTTGGTTCTTCCAATGCCTTTGCACCGTCGCCGCAAACGGGAGCGTGGTTTCAATCAATCCGAGATCCTGGCGCAAGGTTTCGCCCGCCAAGTGGGAAAACCCTACGAGCCCCGGCTTTTCATCAGGACTTTGCCGACTCCGTCTCAGACGGGGTTGAGCCGGCGCCAGCGGCGGTTGAACGTCGCCGGCGCCTTCGAGGTGCGGCACCCGGCCCGTTTGGAAGGCAAAGTGTGTCTGCTGATCGATGATGTCCTGACAACCGGGGCAACCTTAAATGAAGCCTCGACAGTCTTAAAACGCGGCGGGGCGCAGAAGGTTTTGGTTTTGACTCTGGCTCGAGTCTCTCCGTTGGCAGCCCTTGGTTCGGAGAGGCATTCCCTCGAGCAGGATATTTTATGACGGCCTCATTGGCGCACGACAGATCGCATCACGATCCGGTTCCCCGCGAGAAACCGAGGCCCACGTTTCTCCATCTCCCGGTCTTGGTTTTGAACGCCACCTATGAGCCGATCAACATTTGCGCCGCCCGTCGGGCCTTGATCCTGGTACTGAAAGGCGTGGCCCGGACCGAAGAGGAACATGCCCGGATGGTGAAATCTCCGAGCACCTCCCTGCCCATTCCTTCCGTCATCCGGCTTCTGGAATTTCGGCATATTCCGCGGCAATCACGGGCTCTTTCCAGGAAGAATATCCTCATGCGCGATCGCAATACTTGTCAGTATTGTGGAAATATTTTTTCGCCCGGCGAGCTGACCCTGGATCACGTGGTTCCGCGTTCCCTCGGAGGCCCTTCCACTTGGGAAAACCTGGTGGCCTGTTGCAAGAGCTGCAACCACACGAAGGGAAATTCGACCCTGGGAGAATCAAATCTCAGCTTGATCCGGGAACCGCGGTCCTTCAATCTTCATACCAGCCGTCAATTGATGCGGATGATGGGCCACTCCGACGAGCAGTGGAGAAAATATCTTTTCTATTGAAGAAGTTCGCCTCAAACCCGATCGCAAAGTGAAGCCAACAAAAAAGCCCCGAACCGGTCGGGGCTTTCAATTTTTCAGAACTCCTTGGGAGATTATTTCTTACCACTCGTGTACGATTGCCCGGCGCTCTCCAGGATCCGCTGGGCAAAATAATTGACAATCTTGGCCTCGTTGCGCGCATCTTCGGAAAATGCCTGTTTCAACAGCCGGTCCTTCTGATCGATCAGATCATTGCGAATGGTCGATTGAACCCGGGGGTCAGACATGTCATGTTGCCCGCCCTTTTCGATCTCGAACAACTTGATGATCCAGTAGCCTTCCTTGGTTTTGACGAGATCCGATGTCTCTCCGACCTTCAAACCCGTGATGGCGGTGCGAATGGCGGGATCCCCTTTTTGAAGATCGGCGTTCGAGACGAAGGAAATCTGTCCGCCGGGAGAGTTCGCGGAGGCGTCATCGGATTGTTGCTGAGCGATGCTGGAAAAATCCTCTCCCGAACGGATTCGGTTCAGCACCGTTTGGGCTCTGGCCTTGAGCTGATTTTCGTCGGGAGCATTGGCCACCAGGACATGGGCCACGCGATACCCGGCCGGGAGATTGAAATCGCTCTTGTGCTTTTGATAATAATCCGCGATCTGGGCGTCGGTGATATTGATCTTGGCGGTAATTTCCTTGTTGACCAGTTTGTCGAGCGTAATATTATCGCGGATTTCGCCCTTGAGTTCGTCCAGTGTGTAGGCCTGATCTTTCAGGGATTTCTGGAATTCTTCCTCGGTCATACGGCTTTTCATTTCCGTCAGACGATTTTCCACTTCCGTATCGGTAGCCGTCAGCCCGAGTTTGGCGGCCCGCTGCAAGAGAATCTCGTTGTTAATCAGATTCGTTAAGATCGTCAGCTTCATGACGTTGCTTTGATCCTCGGAATATTGTGCCGGCTGACCCTTGAGATTGCGCTGCATCACCCGATCCACTGCCGTCTCGGTAATTTGTTTTCCATTAACCACAGCCATGACGCCCGCCCCGGGCGCTCCCTTGCGGCTGCAACCCAAGCTGCATCCCATGATGGTCAACAAGAAAGCCATGCCGGCGAAGGCTCCTATGCACTTTACAAGTTTCACCCGTGTCTCCTTTTGAAACAGTCTATGCCCTGCCCTGACAGGATAAGACGCAAAACCGCCGCGTGATGTTACCACGCGCCATGCCCTTCATAAAGAAACTTTTAAGGCAAATACGCCGCAAACCCGGTCAATCTCCCTCCACTGCCTCGAAAATAGCTTTGGTAGCGCCGGCAGTTCTTTATGCCGGCGATTATCTGTCGCCCCTGGCGGGGCTGGGCGGTCTTATCCGTCCGCAAGATTGTCAGTCCAGTCCCCCGCGGGGGACTAGGCTATTGAAAATATCCCTTGCAGGGACCAGAAAACGGTCGCTTCAAGTGCTGGAGTTCATTTTCATGTCCTTGGGTGCCCCGATCTATCGGGGCATGAGGAACTGCCTCGAAAAAGGGTGTCAGGTACCGGGGAGAGTCTTTTGCTCAGAAAACATCCGGAAGGTTCTCTGCGCCGTCTCGGCCCGCCGCGGCGGGTCTCTGCGGTGAACGGTCGTCCAGAGACCGAATCATTTGTTTTCATGCTCCTGAGTGCCACCTCGGGGCATGAGTTGCCGCTCTGAACCCGCGTCGAGCCCCCCACGTTTCTCGGTTCCGGGTCATCGCATCAGATTTTGGTTGTCAAGAAAACTTCTCCACCCCTATAATATAGGGCTTTTGAACCCGAACGAAGGAGTCAGTATGCCTCGATCCTGCGAAATCTGTGGAAAGAAACCTGTTTCAGGGAACAAAATCAGTCATGCCCACAACTTGACGAAGCGGCGATGGCTGCCGAATTTGCATCGAGTTCATGCCGTGGTGGGTGGGGGTAATAAGTTCATCCGCGTCTGTACACGTTGCATCCGGTCTAATCGTGTCGTAAAGGCCGCGTAATTCCCCGCCCGAAGTCACTCCCCAGCCACTTGATGCAAAAGAGGCCACGCCCTGATCCCGCACGAGGATCACTCTATCATCAGGGTCTCTTTCCAGATTATCTCCAAGCCATTCCTAGGCCAGAGCAATGACGTCGATTTCTACGCGCCGGTCCCGGGGCAACCGGGCCACGGCGACCGTAGAACGCGCCGGAGGATTGTCTTTGAAGAATCGGGCATAAACTTCGTTCATGGCGGCAAATTCAGAGATGTCTACAAGAAAAACTGTGGTCTTGACAACCTTCTCGAGTCCCGTTCCCGCGGCTTTCAAGACGGCTTCCAGGTTTTTAAAGACCCGTTCGGTTTGAGCTGCGATGTCGCCTTCGATGGGCTGTTGTGTCTCAGGATCGAGGGCAATTTGACCGGAAGCGAAAACCCAGCCGTTGGCTCGGATGGCTTGGGAGTAAGGACCGATGGCTTTAGGCGCCCCGGTCGTTTGAACAACTTCTTTCATGGACATGAATCCCTCCAATAAATTCTGCGGGTGATAGAAAAGACGAACAAAACCAGGTCAATGAGCGGCGCTGGGAACTGACGCTGCGGTCTTGGTAATCCGTTCCACTTCGAAGACTTGATCGATGCGTTTTAACGCGCCCATAAGTCTTTCCAAATGGCGCTTGTCGTTGATGTCGAGAGTCACTTCGATGGTGGCATTCTGATCGGGAAATGTTTTGGCCTCAATATTGCGGATATTGGATTTGCTGTCGGAGATCACGGCCGCGATTTCCGCCAGCAACCCTTGTCGGTCCGCCCCGTGAATGGAGAGATGCACGGTGTAAGCCTCTTCCACCGTACCTTTCCATTCCACTTCAATTTTTCGGTCGGCGTCGTACAAGAGATTCTGGACGTTGGAACAATTCTTGGCGTGCACGGCAATGCCCTTGCCCCGCGTGATATA
This sequence comes from Terriglobia bacterium, assembly GCA_028716525.1. GTDB lineage: Bacteria > Acidobacteriota > Terriglobia > JAIQFV01 > JAIQFV01 > JAQUPQ01. The sequence continues at coordinate 9,164 of JAQUPQ010000011.1, forward strand.
ACCCACAATTTCTTCGCCGCGGATGGGGTTGCAGCAGCGCGCCCGATATACCAAAATTCCGTCGACCCCTTTGACCTCGATGGAATCGGAACTGGCAATTCCGAAAACTTTCTTGACCACGGAGGTCAACTTGGAGTCTTTTTGGGCGGTCAGCTCCGTGAACGTTTTTTCAGGAATCAACTTGGTCAGCAGGCTGCGCGTCACAATCTTGCCGTAGCCGATATGGGCGTAGAGATCCTCCAAGGAATGGCAGCCATACTCTGCGGCGATGGGCCCGATATCGATCTCGTCGATGACTTTCTTCAGATTGACGTTAAAATTGCGGGCTTCCTTTTCCAGCAGGCGTTTTCCGAGATCCATGGCGCGGTCGCGTTGCTGCACATTCAGCCAGTGGCGAATCTTGTTCCGGGCTTTCGAGGTCTTGACCGAGGACAGCCAATCCCGGCTCGGCATGTGGCCGGCTTGCGTGACAATCTCCACGATATCGCCGTTCCGCAGTTTGTACCGCAGAGGAACGATGCGTCCGTTCACCTTCGCTTGCACACATTGATTGCCGACGTCGGTGTGGATGGAATAAGCAAAATCAATGGGGGTGGCTTCGCGGGGCATAATCACCACCCGACCTTTGGGTGTGAACGTATACACTTCTTCGGGGTAGAGATCAATCTTGAGGGTGGAAAGAAATTCGCCGGGATCCCGCATCTCCCTCTGCCACTCCACCAGCTGCCGCAACCAATTGACCCGGCTGTCTTCGGTCTCGTCGACGGGCTTCCCCTCTTTGTATTTCCAATGCGCGGCGATTCCCTCCTCGGCGATACGATGCATCTCGTGGGTACGAATTTGCACTTCGAAAGCCTGCCCCGTGGTGCTGATGACGGAGGTGTGCAGCGATTGATAGAGATTGGGCCGCGGCATGGCAATATAATCTTTAATACGACCCGGCACCGGGCGCCAGGTGTTGTGGATGATTCCCAAGGCGCCGTAACAATTCCGAACGGTGTCCGTCAAAATGCGGACCGCCAACAAGTCGTACACCTGGTCGAGCGTGACGTGCTGGCGTTTCATTTTTTGATAAATGCTGTAAATGCGTTTGACGCGCCCCTGCAACGTGACCGGGATGTCGTTCTCGCTCATCTTTTGCGCGATCTGAGCCTGCACTTCGGACAGAAATTCCTCGTTGACCTTGCGTTTCTTCTCCACTTGATCCTTCAGATCGCCATAGATGGACGGCTCCAAAAATCCAAACGCCAAGTCTTCAAGCTCTCCGCGGATCTTGCCCATGCCCAGGCGATGGGCGATGGGCCCGTAAATCTCCAGAGTCTCCTGGGCGATGCGTTTCTGTTTTTCTTCGGGAAGATGCTGCAGTGTCCGCATGTTGTGCAGGCGGTCGGCCAGCTTCACCAGCACGACCCGGATGTCGTCGACCATCGCCAGCATCATTTTTCGGAAGTTCTCAGCCTGACGGGCCTCGGCGCTCGAAAACTCGATCTGGCTCATCTTGGTGACCCCATCGACCAGATGAGCGATCTCAGGTCCAAATTCCTCTTCAATGGTCTTCAAGGAGGCCGTGGTGTCTTCCACCACGTCGTGCAACAGGCCCACACACACGCACTTGGGGTCCAATTTCATCTCGGCCAGTGTCATGGCGACGGCCATGGGGTGCGTGAGGAAGGGATCACCGGAGGAGCGCTTCTGTCCTCGATGGCAGGAGGCCGCAAAATCATAGGCCCGCTCCAACATCGAGAGGTCTTCGCCGGGTCGATACTCCCGGACCCTCGAAAGAATCTTTTCGACCGGTTTCATCTCGTCATTATACGAAGTTTAATGCCGCTGCTCCAGCCTCGAATTGAAGACATCCGGAAAAACGGGCGCGTCCGGGTTTAGTGTGCGTGAGAATCGGGGACTTCCAAAAATAGTGTGCATCGTTCAAAAAATTTAAGAGTCCGAATCCAACCGTTCGCTTAAAGCCAGTCCGCCTTGTGCGGACGAGATGACCGTAGCCTGAGGCGCAAGCCTCAGGACCGAGCGGAGGCAGAGAAGGGTTAAGCCCCCTTGAGGGGGCGACAGAGAGTTATGGATAATTCATTTTTGAATTCTCTGACTGTTCTACTGAATTGCTCCGCGGTTGAGGGACCTCTGAATTTCATGGGGTGCTCCGATCTTCACTTGGACGGGCTGGCGAAGACCCCGAAATATTGCCTGGCCCATCCCTTGTCTGTCGCCCCCTCAAGGGGGCTAATTTCTCCATTGGTGATGCACCCATACCTGAGGCTTGCGCCTCAGGCTACGATTATTCCAGCCCGATAAATCGGGCTTGCAGCCAGGCAGGGATGATTCTGGAGCGCATCCACTATGGCACTGACTCTCTGCCGGATACGCACACCGAACCCCGAAGTGTCAAAAAACAAAAACCCCGACTCGCTCGTGGCGAATCGGGGCGTGAAATACTCAACGAGGAACCTAACTCTATTGCGGCGTGACTTGGCCTGGAGTAGTTTGCTGTTCCTTCTTGAACTTAATGTCTTTGGCTTTTTGAAACCACTTGTCGGCTTCGTTCAAATCGTTCTGACGGACATCAGCATCCGTCTCACAATCGGCTTTCTGGCGGTAGAGCAGATTGAGGTAAGCCATGGCATCGTCGTAATCCGGGTTCAATTGAACGGCCTTTTGAAGGGCTTCCAAACCATCGTCGATGATGGGCTGGTACTGTTGCGCAAAACCGTCGCGGTCCTTGGCCGGCAGTGGTTCTTTGGCGGCCAGGTTATTGAGCTTGTTGATGCGCAGCTCCTGATTGGCTTTGTAGGCCAACGTCCAGTCCACAACCCCGATGGAATAATAGGGCTCGGGATTGTTGGGCTCCACTTCAGTTCGCTTCCTATACCACTTTTTGGCCTCCTCAAAATTGGCCATGTTGAAATAGATGGAAGCGATACCGGCGATACTGCTGGAGTTGTTCGGTTCGGCGGCCAACACATCTTGAAACGCCTTAATAGCCTGTTCCCCGACCTGCTTGTTCTCATCGGACTCCACGCCCGGAACGTACTGCGTGGCATAAGCTGTGGCCAGGTACAAACGAGCGTTCATCAAACCAGGATCCAGATTGACGGCCTCTTTGAAGTAATCCACGGCAGCCTGATATCGTTGATCGCGATAAGCCCGCACACCCTTGTTGAGCCGGTCGCGCGCGCGCAGACGATTACAGGCGCCGGTGGTCAACAACAACCCGAGAATAAGCAATATGATTGCTGCCAGTTTCCCTTTTCGAAGATTCATCCTCGACTCCCTCCAATAGATTCGACCTTGAGATGGTACTGAGGACAACCGGTTGGATTTCGAGCAATGGCCGCAGCCTCCAGGGAGGTGCCGGCTGTCAGACGCGAGCCGCCCACCTCCGGTTCAGGCTTACTGGCCCAATAGTATCTTTTCCGTGATAAAGCCGATTTTGTCGACTCCGGCGCCCTTGGCGATATCGATGACCCGGATGACCCGATCCATTTGGATGGAGTCGTCGGCCCGAACAAACATCACCCGTTCGCTACGCGTCTTAAAAATGTCATCCAGTCGGGGCCCCAACGCTTCCCAAGAGGTCGGCTCCTGATTAATTTTCAATGATCCATCCGCTTCAATGGTCACGGCCACGGTTCGATTATCGGGGGCCGTTTGTTGTTTCTGGTCTTTGGGGGGTTGAGGCACCAAGGTGTCCAATCCCTTTGAAATAATCGGCGTGATCACCAGAAAGATAATAATCAGCACCAACAAGATGTCGATCATCGGCGTCATGTTGATGTCGGATTTCGGGCCATGTCCCGTACCCGCTGTCATTGCCATGGGTCTGACCTCCCGTGGTAAAAATCACTGCACCGGGCGGATTGTTCTCCTCCGTCCGGCCCCCTGCGCCGGGTATAAAAACGTGCTGTCCCGCACCGGGCGCAACACACTTCTTTTGCGTTTCCTTCAAACCCGCGGAAAGGGTCTGGGAGACGCGTTCTCGATGCTCCAGCAATCTCGACCGCTGCGGCAAAATCTCGGACCGCCGGCGGCGGCCCGCTAAGGAGTGGAGGGCGGCGTTGAAGAGCTCGCACCACCGCGCCGCTCTTCTTCTTTTTCGGTAATCAAGCCCACCGCATCCACGCCCGCCGTGCGGACTTCGTCGACGACTGCAGAAACATCTCCGTACTTGGCCCGGCGATCGCTCTTAATGTAAACCGTTTTGTCGCCGGTTTTGCGATCCAGCAGGTCCTTCACCTTCTGCGCGATCTGGTCCCGTTTGATTTCGTCGGAGCCCATGAAAAAGCGCCCATCGCGATTGACGGCGATCAAAATAGCGTCGTCGCGGTCGGCCTCTTTCATCTCCCGCGGATTCTTGGCTTTTGCCAAATCCACCGAAACCCCGTGTTGGAGCATGGGCGTGACCACCATGAAAATGATCAACAGCACCAACATGATGTCCACCATGGGGGTGACGTTGATGTCGCTCTTAACGCTGCTGGGCTTGTTCTCGCCTTCTGCCAGGAAGGACATAGTCATTCTCCTCGAGGAACTCCAAAATAGGTGTCTTGAAACTTCGGGCGAAGGGGCTTATCGCTTTCCGCCGCGGCGCTTCAAGAAGAAGTCCACCAATTCCGAAGAGGAGTTGTCCATTTCGACGGCAAAGGCTTCCACCTTCCCCGTGAAATAGTTGAACGCCATCACCGCCGGAATCGCCACCAGCAAACCGAACGCGGTGGTCACCAAGGCTTCCGAAATACCCCCGGCCACGGCCGACAGACCGGTCGCCTTCTCGGTGGAGATTCCTTTGAATGCGTTGATGATGCCCACGACCGTTCCGAACAGACCGACGAACGGCGCCACCGATCCGATGGTGGCCAGACCGGCCAATCCGCGCTTCAATTCCGCGTTCACAATCGCCGCCGAGCGTTGCAAAGCCCGCTTGGAAGATTCAATTTCTTCTCCGGGAATCTCCGCGCTGGCTTGATGGGCTTCAAATTCTTGCAAACCGGTGATGAGCACCTTGGCGAGATGGCTCTTCTTGTTTTGTTCGCACACGCTGATGGCTTCCTCGATCTTCCCTTCCTTCAGGCAGCCGGCCACGGCGGGCGCGAATTCGCGCGACTGTTTTCGCGCCGACGAGTAGGTGAACCATCGGTCAATCATCACTCCGATGGACCAGGCCGACATGAAGAACAGGATGACGACAACACCCTTGGCGGGGATACCCATCTGCCTCCACATGGTCGGCAGGTCGAATCCCACTTCACCTTGGATGAGCAACAGCGCTAAGAGATTGAGTTTGGAGACAACGAAAAGCATATTGTTACCTTCCTCCTTGGGAAAGATGAACTGACACTTGCTGGTTAACCTCAATCGCGGTATCCGCTTCTGCAGTCCGGGCTCTGTCCCTACGTTTTTCCGAGCCCGGCTTCGATCGGAAACCTGTTTCTAACCACCCGTCAACGAGAAATTCACGGTGATTGTGGTATCCACCTCCACCGGCTCGCCATTGAGTACTGTGGGGCGATAGCGCCACTGCCGCACCGCGTCCAACGCGGCCTGGATCAGCAAGGGATGTCCCGACACCACGGTGAGATTCTCCACGGTCCCCTGCTTCGAAATAATAGCAGCCAACACGACTGTTCCTTGAATGCGCGCCGACTTCGCCAGCGCCGGGTAAGAGGGTTTGGGCGCGCTGATCAAGTTGGCGGCCTGCACCTGGCCACCCACCCGGATACGCTGCACCGGTTTGGGAGCCTCGATCTTCGGCGGAGGAGGTGGAGGAGCCGCGGACTTCGAAATGATTCCACCCAATACCCCTTGCAGGGAACCGCCAATCGATCCGCCTTCCACGCCCCCCACCACACCACCCACGCTCGGTGGAGGAGGAGCATCCTCGACAATCTTGGCAATTTCCTTTGGAATTTCCTTGGGCGCGCGCAACTGGCCCTCGTCAATCTGGGACACAATCTTCTCCACCTTCACCATGGTCGCCGCCGGAGGTGGCGGAGGCGGGGGTGGAGGCGGAGGCGCCGTCAGCAAAAAGGTCAACAATTGTTGTTTGGGAAGAGCTTCCGTGTAAATCAGCGGTATCAGAACCAGGACCGCAATGACCACGGTGTGAATTGCCACCGAGAGAAAAACCGTAAGCGGTTTCTTTCCCTTCTGGGTGGCTCCTCCCGATTCCACAAGATCTTCAAACATGCCTTTCTCCTCCCTTCAAGACATCGGAGTGCGAATCCTCGAAACATCCAACGCGATGCTCCACGGAACTTCGCCGAGTTGCCGCAGGAAATGCTTGACCCAACCGAAGAACTTCTTTTCGACCTGTGTGGATTTGTATTCGTGCCTCGGAACCGACTTTGTGGAATCGTACGTGGCAAGCACAGCGGCATCGTGTACTCCAAAGTTCCTGCCGCTCCTTAAAAACAAATCCTAAAGCTTTTCACAGGGCCTTGTCAATCTTGATTCCTCTCCCTTTCTCCGTTCTCAGGGACCTTCTCCCGGAGCAAAATCCGCAACCGGTTTCAAGACCGCGCACGGCCCGCAAGCCCTAGGCCTTGGCCCCGGCCGCCAACTTCCCACCCCGGGCTTTTCGATTGCGGTACTCAATCCATCCCAGCACAATGGGCGACGCAATGGCAATCGAGGAATACGTCCCGATCAGAATCCCCACCACCAAACAAAACGCAAAACCGTGTATCACTTCGCCGCCGAACAGGAACAACGACATGACCGTCACAAAGGTCAGTCCGGAAGTAAGGACCGTTCGGCTCAGGGTTTGGTTGATCGACAAATTCACGATCCGCGCCAACGGTTCCCGCCGCATCAATTTAATATTCTCACGAATGCGGTCGAACACCACAATAGTGTCGTTCATAGAATAACCAATCAGCGTCAGCAGCGCTGCGATCACCGTCAACGTGATCTCTTTGTCGAACAGCGAGAAGAACCCGATCGTAATGATCACGTCGTGGAAAGTGGCCACCACCGCGCCCACCCCGTAAATGAGCTCAAAGCGAAACGCGATGTACACCAGCATTCCCGCCAGGGCGTATAACGAAGCCGAAAGCGCTTGTTTTCGAAGATCCCGCCCGACTTTCGGTCCGACCACCTCGGAGTTCTTGATGGCGAAGTCGGACAGATAAAAATCGTTGCCCAAGGCATTGACCAAAGAGCGGCTGATTCCTGCGCCCGTGACCAGCTCATCCATCGAACTGACCAGGCCGCCGTGCCCATCCCGGTACTGAACAATCTTGTCTGCGGCTTCCTTGTAATACCGGGCTGCTTCCGTGGAACCCTTGGACGCCGCCATCTTCAACGGATCCACCGCCGTCAACTGGTCCGTCAGAGTCTGCGCTCCTACATTGTTGAGATCCGTCTTGCTTTCGGCCGCCGAACTCGGAAATATCGTTTTCAGGGTCGCCAGAATATTCTGCCGACCACTGTCGATCTCCTGCTGCGAGGACCCCGAAAGATCCAATCCGATCATAACCTCGTTCGCCGAAGCCAAACCGAATTGTTGGATCGAGTTCTCGCCTTTGACGCGCCTCTTCAGCTCCGAGCGGATCTTTTCAATCGGTGGCGCCTGATTGAACTTCACATAGACGTTGGTTCCTCCACGGAAGTCAATCCCGTACCGCGGCCCCTTCTTGATGATCAGCGAAGTGATTCCCGCAATGCTCAGCACCAACGAGAGACCGATTAAGTGCCACTTCCACTTGAGAAAATCGAAATTGGGATTATGGAAAAACTCCATCGACTTCAAAACTCCTTCGTCGGCGGACCTTCCGAATTCCGATCTCTCCATTACCTATAGACACCGATCGGATTCGGAAGTTCCAAAAGTTTCTTAAAGTTATTAAATGCTCAGTGTGGCGTTGCGCTGCTTCCCACTGAGGTGATAATCAAAAATCAACCGCGAGACATACACCGCGGTAAACACGTTGGCCACCAACCCCACGGTCAGGGTGACCGCAAATCCTTTGACCGGGCCGGTTCCGAACAGAAACAGGAATAGGGCCGAAACCACCGTCGTGACGTGCGTATCGATGATGGTACGGAAGGCGTTTGAGAATCCGCGGTCCACAGCCGAGACCACCGCTTTGCCCAGGCGCAGTTCTTCCCGAATGCGCTCAAAAACCAGGACATTGGAGTCCACCGCCATGCCGATCGTCAGAATCACCCCGGCGATTCCCGGCAACGTCAGGGTGGCCCCAAAATAGGCCATCGCCGCCAGAAGAATAATCAGATTGAAGAACAAGGCGGTTACGGCGTTCACACCCGAGAGTTTGTAATACACGATCATGAATACGACCACAACGACGAATCCCACCACGCTGGCCACAATTCCCTGCCGGATGGAATCGTTGCCCAGTGAGGGTCCCACGATCTTCTTATCCAGGTAATTCAAGCTGGCAGGCAGGGCGCCGGACCGCAGAACCAAAGCCAATTCCTGGGCTTGGGCCTGCGTAAAGCTTCCCGTAATCTGGCCGGAATCGCTGATTTGACCTTGAATGACCGGCGCCGATTGAATTTTATGATCCAGAACGATGGCCAGCTGTTTGCCGATATTCTGTTGTGTAACCTGAGAAAATCGAATGGCGCCGGCATTATTCAATGTAAAGCCGACCGCCGGACGCCCGTTTTCGTCCAGTTGAGGTCGGGCATTTTTCAGGTCGCGCCCCGAGATGGAGGCCACACGATCCACAAAATACCATTGCTCTCCGGAAGGCTGACCGGGGGCACTGCGTTCCACCGACTTTAACAACTCCTGGTCCGGCGGAATTTGCCCGCCCTTGGTGGCCAAAGCCGCCTCTCGCGTGACGTAAGGGCCATCATGAACCAGCTTCAATTCCAGAATGGCGGGTTGGCCGATCACGCGATCTACCTTTTCAGGATCATTCACGTTAGGCAACTGCACCAGCACCTCGTAGTCCCCGGTGGATCGCTCTTCGATCACCGGCTCCGTCACTCCCAAGGCGTCAATGCGGTTCCGCAGGGTCTGCACGGTCTGTCGAACCGCTTCGGACCGGAGTTCCGATTCCACCGAGGGTTTCATGCTCAGGGTGGCCCCATTGGCTTCCCCGGCCAGGGACCCGATATCCCATGAACCGGAAAACTTTTCATTGATCAGGTCTCTGAAATCCGCCAAGTGCGTGGCGTCCAAGCCCCGGATTTCGATGTGGTTCATGTCGCGTTTTCTTAAATCGGCCGAGGTGATCTGGCGGTCCAACAATTCGCTGTGCAAGGTCTCGATGGTCTGGTCGGTTTCGGCGTTGATGGCGTCGTCGGTAACCACCTGGATGATCAGATACGTGCCGCCCTTCAAATCCAATCCCAGGTGGATGCGCTCCGCGAAATTGTTTTTGATGGCCGTCCAAGAAATCGGGGTATTGGGGTATCCCGCAAACCCGTATACGCAGGCTACTATAATGATGGCGTATATGACAGCCTTGATCTTTTGATTCTTGTTCATGTTCTTGTCATGCCTTCCGTTGAATATCTTTCGGGAGTGGCTTGTGTCGCAGCCTCAAACCTCGTCCTTTACTTCTCTGCGTCCTCGGGCGCCTGCAACCCCACCACGGCGCTTTTCAGAAGCCGCACCTTCACCTGATCGGCGATTCGAAGGGTGACGACATTGCCGTCCATCCCGGCTATCGTTCCGAGAATCCCGCTGGATGTTACCACTTTATCGCCGGTCTTAAGGCCTCCCAGCATCTCGCGCGTCTTTTTCTGCCGGCGCTGAGCCGGCAAGATCAAGAGAAAATAGAAAATAAATCCAATGGCGATAAGGGGAAGAAAGCCAATCAACGTGGAGCTTCCGCCAGGCGACGCTTGCGCCAGCAAACTCAGAAATGAACTATTCAAAGGACCTACCTCAAGAAGATGGGATCGGGAATTTCAACAGGATAACTTGGGCTCTTGGTTGGTCGAAACTTCTGTGCGAAAACAGAAAGCAGAGCCAGCGGTTCCATTCAAACGGGTTGTCGCCTTGGTCAAAAATCTGAATCTCCCGCTTGTCTTCGCTCGTCGAGGAACTCTCTCGCAAATTCCTCGAAGCGAAAAGACGCAATAGATTGCCTGATCCGCTTCATGGTGTCAAGGTAAAAGTAGACATTGTGGTAGGTGTTCAGGACCGCCGACACGATTTCATTTTGATGAAACAAATGACGCAGATAGGCGCGGGAATAACGCCGACAGACGAAGCAGGCACATTGTTCATCGACGGGTTTTTCACTGCGTTTATGGGTCTCATTTTTTATGACCAGGTGACCCTGATGCGTAAACAGCCAGCCGTTGCGCGCATTGCGGGTCGGCAAGACGCAATCGAACATATCGATCCCCCGCCGGACTCCCTCGACCAAATCTTCCGGCGTCCCCGCCCCCATCAAATAGCGGGGGCGGTCCGCCGGCAATAGCGGCGCCGTGTAGTCGATGACGTCGAACATCTGGCTCTTGGACTCACCGACGCTCAATCCCCCAATGGCGTTCCCCGGCAAATCCAGTTCCAGCAGGCGATCGACGCTCTCTTTGCGGAGATCAGCAAACACGCTGCCCTGATTAATTCCAAAAAGAATCTGGTCGCGGCGTTGGCTTTCGTCCTGGCGCGCCTGGAAGTAATCGCGGCAACGTTCCGCCCAGCGCATCGTCAACAGCATGGACTGCTTGGCGTGTTCGTGCGAACAAGGAAACGGCGTGCATTCGTCGAAGCACATGAGGATGTCGGCCCCGAGGTTCATTTGGACTTCCAGCGACCGTTCCGGGGTGAAGAAATGTGAAGAGCCATCCAGATGGGAACGAAACCGGACGCCCTCGTCGTGCACCTCCCGGAGTTCGCTCATCGAGAACACCTGATAGCCACCGCTGTCGGTCAGCAGGGCTCGCGGCCAGGACATGAAGGAATGCAGCCCTCCCAAATCGCGAATCAGATCATCGCCGGGACGCAGATACAGATGGTAGGTATTGGCCAGGAAGATCCGGACGTCCAACTCCTCCAGTTGCTCCTGGGTCAGGGCCTTGACCGTGGCGGAGGTCCCCACGGGCATGAAGACCGGGGTATCGATTTCGGCGTGCGGTGTCGTCAAACGCCCGCACCGCGCCGCCCCGTCGGTCTGAAGCACCTCAAAGCAGAAAGAATTTGACATGTTCGTGGATGGGATCGACCTGCTCTACCGAAACTCAACATCGTTATTTGCGGCGTGTATTTTCGCACACTCCAAAAAAAGCGCTCCGTGGTGATGCCTCAAACGGAGCGCCTCTTGGATTCATTCCAATGCGGTCGGGATCGTTTACCCCCGCCACGCAGCCCAGCCGACCACCGCACAGATCACCAGTATCCAAAGAATGATGAGGGCGACGAGGGCTTTGGTTTGCGCCATGCCTTTCGAGATGGCCGCAATTCCAATCGACATCACCACGATGTACCACACGGTGAAGATGTCCAGCGATTTTCCCAGGGCATGCAGGGCTTTCTGGGCAGGATCAAAAAGAAACCCGAGATTGGATTGGACCACATCCGCGGGATTCCCGAACTCCGTGGGTTGTTTCGTAAACAGGATGGGAATCGCAATCAAACTTCGCACCACCCCGGTAATGGAAGCATAGACAGTCACACTGAACATTTTTTTATAGGTCGTCTCTGCGCCCATAATGAAACTGAAAATCATAAACAGCACGCCCGCCACGACCAGCGTTCCCACCGGGACGAATACAATAATGCTGATGTAACTGAAAATGACCGCATACTTGGCCGACCCCGCGAGCGCTTCGTCGGGCGGCGGCGTGCGCCCTGACTTCTCAATCTGGGCACGCAAGAGCTCCATGATGTCGGCATGAGACATGAACACATAGGTGGCCGCCAGCGTCACGAGGACGATCAGGATCAACGGAATCAGCCAATCGGGTTTGCGATTAATGTCTTCAAAGGTGCTCTTGGGTGAAAACAACACTCCCACAATTCGTTGTACCATGCTCTTGTTAGGTCCTTCGACGGGCGGTAATGTCGCCTCTTCGAGGTTTTGTGACATGATAATCTCCTTGAGATAGATTCAGATTTTCAAACTATTTCGCAGTGAGTTGAGCTGCCTCGTTTACCTTGAAACACGCACTCCAATGAGTCGCGGATAACGTTTCCACGGGCGGTTCGGCTTCCGCGCAATGCGCGTCGGCTATGGGGCAGCGAGGATGAAAGCGGCATCCGCTGGGTATCTTGACCGCCGACGGGATTTCTCCACGTAATACGATACGGCTGGATTTCGGTTTCGGGTCGGGAGGCAGCACCGCCGATAAAAGCACCCGCGTGTAAGGATGTCCGCTGTTTCTGAAGATCTCGTCGCGGCTGCCCATTTCCACAATCTTGCCCAAGTACATCACGGCAATCCGATCACAAAGATGACTGACCACCGGCAGGCTGTGCGAAATGAACAAATAGGTCAGATGAAATTCCTCGCGAAGGTCCGCCAGCAAATTAATGATCTGAGCCTGAACCGAAACATCCAGCGAAGACACCGGTTCATCGGCCACCACAAACTTGGGCTTCAAGGCGATGGCTCGAGCAATGGCGATGCGCTGGCGTTGTCCGCCGCTGAATTCGTGAGGGTATCGGCCAAAGGCCTGGGGATCCAAACCGACCATTTGCAGTAATTCCTCGACTCGACTACGAACCTCGGCCCGGCTGGAACATACTTTATGGACTTCGAACGGCTCCGCCAAAGCGGCGCCGATTCTCATGCGGGGATTCAGGGAAGAGTAAGGATCCTGAAAAATGATCTGCATGACACGGCGTTGTCGGCGCAACTCTTTTTCGCCCAAGGCCAGCCAATCCATCCCGTCAAACTGAATCTTTCCGGAGGTGGGCTCGATGAGACGCAGGATCAGCCGGGCGGCCGTCGATTTCCCGCATCCCGACTCACCCACCAGCCCGAAGACTTCCCCCGCGGGGATTGAAAACGAAATGCCATCCACCGCATGCACGAATTCCTTGGACTTCGCGAACCATCGGGTGGAGTCCGCAGGAAAATGCTTAATTAGATTTTCTACCTGAAGCAACGGCGTGGCCTGCGGCATGCCCTTTTCTTCGCCTTTCGATCTCTTCAAACCCGGCTCATGTGGGTCGGCACAAAACACAGCGGGTTGAGTGATTTTTCCCGAGTGGATACAGCGGTGGATCAAAAGTCTTACATTCTTCCAGGCGCACCGCACAACGCGGTTCAAATTTGCATCCCACCGACAAATTCATCAGATTCGGTACGGAACCGGGAATCGCCTCCAATTTGCGAGTCGGCATTTCGCCGAGTGTCACTGTCGGCAACGATCGCAACAGCCCCTGGGTATATGGATGCCGGGGATTGGCAAAGAGTTCTTCGACCGGAGCGTGTTCGACAATCTTGCCGCAATACATGACCGCCACCTCATCGGCCACCGCCGCGATGACGCCGAGGTCGTGGGAGATGAACAGCATGGAAAGATCGTACTGGCCGCACATGGATTGGAGCAATTCCAGGATTTGCGCCTGCACGGTCACATCCAGCGCCGTCGTGGGTTCGTCGGCGATCAGCAGCTGCGGCCGGCACACCAGAGCCATCGCAATCATCACCCGCTGACGCAATCCCCCCGATAATTGGTGGGGATATTCTTTGGCGCGCCGCGCCGCATCCGGAATGGAAACGGCTTCCATCATGGCCACGGCGCGATCCCAGGACTCCTTGCGGGAAACCTTCTCATGCGCCCGCACGGCTTCGGCAATCTGGTCCCCGGCGTTCAACACCGGGTTCAAGGCCGACGCCGGCTCTTGAAACACCATCGAAATTTCGGCGCCGCGGATACGGCGCATCCGGCGCTCGGAAATTTTCAGAAGATCAAGGGCGGGACGATCTTCCGATTCGCCCGGTCCCTTCTTCTTCGAACCCGCGTTATTCCTGGCCCGAAAAAGAACCGACCCCGACTCTATTTCGGCAGGTGGCTGAAGCAGTCGCAGAATGGACAACGCCGTCACCGTCTTACCGCAACCGGATTCCCCGACGATGCCGAGCGTCCCTCGACTTGGAATTTCAAACGACACCCCGTCCACAGCGCGCAACCGCCCTCCGGCCACGTGGAAGACGGAATGTAAATCTGAAACTTGGAGCAGACTTGAGTCCATGAAATCGAGCGAAGCGACAAGCGATTGAAAGGCCGAGGTCGGAGGTATCTTATCGCGAAACATCCTTCCTGCAACTATATTTTATGAAGCCGGATCGCATGCAAAACGCCCCTCAAGCGGGCTCACCTTCTCGCGCGGCCAAATATTTCTACAGAAAGGGAATTTTTTGTTAGAATGTTTTTGGGGGACAGATACGGCACATGGCCATCATCAACGCACAACCGAATCGTTTGGTTACAAATCCGAATCCGTTCGTGGAGCCAAGCACTGAATTTGGCGCCGGAGTGGTGACCACCACTTTCGATAAGGTGGTCAACTGGGCCCGTAAATCTTCCATCTGGCCCATGACGTTCGGGCTGGCCTGCTGCGCCATCGAAATGATGGCGATGGGAGCCTCACGATACGATATTGCGCGCTTTGGAGCGGAGGTCTTTCGAGGATCGCCCCGGCAATCGGATTTGATGATCGTCGCGGGACGTGTTTCCAAAAAAATGGCGCCCATCGTGAGACAACTCTACGATCAGATGCCGGAACCCAAGTGGGTCATTTCCATGGGAGTGTGTGCGACCGCCGGCGGAATCTTCAATAATTACGCCATCGTTCAAGGCGTCAATCAGATTGTTCCCGTCGACGTTTATATCCCCGGATGCCCGCCCCGCCCGGAACAACTCATCTACGGCATCATGAAGCTCCAAGAAAAAATTGAGCGGCAAGTGGGGAGCTTCAAAGGCGCACTGCCCGGGCGGTAAAACGGCAGTCTATTCAGTCTGGTCAGTCCATCCAGTCAAAAACATTGGGGATTTTCATATTGCGCGATTTCGCGATTTGAGAACGTTCGAGTCGTTCACAATTCGGCCATTCTCCCAGCCACAGGCATTTGAAATTCTACAAATTTGATTTTCAATTTGCGCAATCGCGCATTCTCAAATCTCAAATGCTTTTAATTCGCGCAATCCCAAATCTCCAATGCTTCTATAGCATATCCAACACTTCTTGCGGGTGTTTTGCCGCGTCGACTTTAGAAAACGCTTTCAAAATCTTCCCATCCTCCCCAATCAAGTAGGAAATGCGCTTGGCGTATGAGTCCTTCGCAGATTCACAGGCGCCATAGACCTTGCCAATTTCTCGATTGGTGTCGCAAAGAAGTGGAAAGGGGAATTTGAATTTCTTGGCAAAAGCGGCGTTTTCTTCGACGGTATCAAAACTTATCCCAAGAATCTTTGTGTTCTTAGTCTCAAAATCTCGGATTCGGTCCCGGAATCCGTTGCCTTCATTGGTTCAGCCGGGAGTATCTGCTTTGGGATAAAACCACAGAACCACCTTCTTGCCCACGAAATCGCTCAAGGAAACCTCAGTGCCTTCATGCGTCTTGACCTTGAAATCAGGAGCCTTCTCACCTGGGGATAACATGCGTCCCTCCACTGGTTCAGAGTTGAATTTATTTGCTGAGATGGAAGAGATTATACGTGGAACGGTATCGCGGGGAAAGAAATTCTTCAAAGCCATCAACTCTGGGGGATTGACGACCTCAAAACATTTGATATTTCGCGAGTCAAAAGCAATTGAGATTTGGGAATGCGCGATTTCGCGATTTGAGAACGTTCGAGTCGTTCACAATTCGGCCATTCTCCCAGCCACAGGCATTTGAAATTTTACAAATTTGGTTTTCAAATCGCGAAATCGCGCAATATGAAAATCCCCAATGTTTTTGACTGGACAGACTGAAAGATCCTCTCAGTAAATCACCCGCTCCAAGAACAGCCCAAAGGGCGGCGCCGTCCATTCCGCGGGCTGGGGCGAAACTGTATCAAAGTAGGATCTGAACTGCTCCAAGGAACAGCGGCCGGCATTGATTTCGACCATCGTGCCGACCAAACGCCGCACCATCTTCCACAGAAAGCGGTCGGCGCGAATGTGAAAGGTAACCATCTTCGCAAAACAAGGCCGCGTTATTTTAATCTCCCGCCAATCGCATTCGTCTATGGTGCATTTGAACGACCGGTCTTCTTCCTCGTCGGGATCACAAAAGGATCGAAAATTGTGCTTTCCGACCACGCACCGCGCAGCTTCCTGAAGCACGGCCAGTTTTAATTCCCGGCGCACACACCAGGCATGACGACGGAGAAACGGCGAATACTCGGGCACCAGCTGGTAGCGGTAGACCCTGGCTCGGGCATTATGGCGGGCATGAAAATTCAAAGGCGCAAATTCCGCCTGAAGAATGGTGACGTCGGCCGGCAAGGCCGCATTCAACTCTCGCCGGATCTTTTCAACCGACCATAACTGGGGATTTTCGTCGCCATCGGCTGCTGAGACCGGGGTCCGCAGCAGCGGAATGTCGCGGCCCGATTGGACATGTCGGGGACTCGGTGGATCACCGTGCAGCACCACGTTGACCACTTGTCCCTCGGCATGAACTCCCCGGTCCGTTCGGCCGGCAGCGACAATCCGCGGATGTTCTTTCATGACATCGGCGAAAGCCAGCGCCAGCGCCCCTTGCACGGTTCGCACATTCTTCTGTATCTGCCATCCGTAAAACCGGCTGCCCTCGTAAGTGAGTGTAAGTTTGAGATTGCGCATAAAAGCTGGTCTGTCCTGTCTATTCAGTCTATCTCGAGGTCCGCGCTCTCTGCGGGGCGGTCAATTCGGTCTATCCAGTCAGGAACATTTGAGATTTCGCGATTGCGAGAATGCGCGATTTGAATCAATTCGAGTCGTTCGCAATTCTGCCATTTCCCCAGCTACAGATATTTGAAATTCTGCAAATTTGCTTTTCAATTCACGCAATCGCGCAATATGAAAATCTGAAATGTCTTTAATTCGAGCATTCCCAAATCTCAAGCGTTCTTGACTCGAGCAATCACCAAATCGCGAAATATGTTATTTCAACCGTCTGTCTTCAATCTCACGATGGTGGCTCCCCAGCCACCTGCTTCCGGACGAGCATCCTTGAAGTTTTCGACCAAGGCATGTTTCTCTAAAGTCGACCGCACTATTTCACGCTGCACTCCAGTCCCGCGACCGTGAATGATGCGGACTTCGCGAAAGCCTTTCTTGTGCGCTTCGATCAGGTATTCTGCGACGACCGCCCGGGTTTCCTTGGGTGAAAACGTGTGAAGATCGATCCAGTCCTCGATGGGAATATGAACGCCATCTCCCGCTTCATCGGCCATGGGAATTTGGTCTGTCCGGTCTCTCTGGTCTATTCAGTCTGTCTGGTCTATTCGGTCTGTTCAGTCATTTTAGTCTATTCTGTCTATCTCGAGGATCGTACAATTTAAGGAGCATGTAGCAGTAGCTCATGGACCGTAGTGTACCCAGGAGCAAGAAAATGATTTGGGGTTTGGAGGGCCGTTTACCGCGGAGACGCTGAGGTCGCCGAGGTTGCGCAGAGAATCCTCCAGCTATTTCGTAACAAAGAACTTTTCCTGGCACCTGACACCCGGCACCCGACACCTATTTTCGGAGCGACTGAACAAACCGAATAGACTGAATAGACCGGACAGACTGAACAGACCGTTCTATACCACGACCGCCTCTTTGTACTCCCCAAACACCCGGCGGAAGACGTCTGATATTTCGCCGAGCGTGGCATAGGCCTCAACGGCATTCAGGATGAAGGGCAACACATTTTCATGGAGATCGCGGGCTGCCGTTTCCAGCCGGTTCAAGGACGATTGAACCCGCGAGTTATCCCGTTCCCGGCGTACCGCCGCCAGGTTTCTTTTCTGTTGTTCTTCAATCGTCGGATCAATTCTCAAAATGGGAATGGAGGTATCCTCGGCGGTGATGAACTCGTTGACCCCGACGACGACGTGCTCCTTCGTCTCGATGGCCCGCTGGTATTCATACGCCGATTCCTGGATCTCTTTCTGAACGAATCCCGACTCGATGGCCTGCAGCATGCCTCCCATTTTCTCGATTCGGTCAATATATTCCTGAGCCCGGCGTTCAATCTCCGCCGTCATCGACTCGATGAGGAATGATCCGCCCACCGGGTCGACGGTATTCGCCACCCCGGTTTCCTGCGCGATAATCTGTTGCGTCCGCAGCGCCAGCAGCGCAGCCTCTTCCGTCGGCAAGGCCAAGGCTTCGTCGCGGGAATTGGTATGCAGTGACTGGGCGCCCCCCAACACGGCGGCCAAGGCCTGCAACGACACCCGGACAATATTATTATCCGGTTGCTGTGCGGTTAGAGTTGCACCCGACGTCTGGGCATGAAAGCGGAGCATGCAGGACTTGGGATTCTTGGCTTTAAATCGATCCCGCATAATCCTGGCCCACAACCTCCGGGCCGTTCGAAACTTGGCAATTTCCTCCAAAAAATCATTGTGGGCATTGAAGAAGAACGACAGGCGCGGGGCAAACTGGTCCACGTCCAGCCCGGCTTCCAAGGCCGCGGTTACATACGTTATTCCATTCATGAGCGTGAATGCGACTTCCTGGACGGCCGAGGATCCGGCCTCACGAATGTGATATCCGCTGATGGAAATGCTGTTCCACTCGGGCAATTGACGCGAACAAAATTCGAAGATGTTGGTGACAAGCCGCAGGGAGTGTCGTGGAGGATAAATATAGGTCCCGCGAGCGATGTATTCTTTCAGGATGTCGTTCTGCACGGTGCCGGAAAGCTTTTCCAGGGGCACGCCTTGTTTCTTGGCCACCGCGACATAGAGGCACAATAGAATCGCCGCCGTGGAATTAATGGTCATGGACGTGGAAACGCGGTCCAAGGGTATGCCCTCGAACAGAGTCTCCATATCGCGGAGCGAATCAATGGCCACCCCGACCTTGCCGACCTCTCCTTCCGCCAAAGGATGATCGGAATCCAGTCCGATCTGAGTGGGCAAATCGAAAGCCACCGACAAGCCCTTCTGTCCCTGACTCAGCAGGAATTTGTAACGGCGGTTGGATTCGGCGGCGGTGCCGAATCCGGCATACTGTCGCATCGTCCACAGTCGGCCGCGATACATCGTGGGTTGAATTCCCCGCGTGAATGGAAATTCGCCCGGCGCCTCCGGAGACCCCCCTGCCACCTTCAAATCCGCAGGTGTGTAAAAGGGTTTGATCTCGAGGTGAGAAGTGGTTTCGAATTTCTTTCCGTGTTTGCTCATAGAAACCAATATGGCCTATGCAATAACTAAAGGACTGAATCGCTCATTTTAACGATTGATTCTTCCGTACCATTCCGGCGCGAATAAACGACGCGGCGGCAAAAGCCAGTAGCAACACGGCAAACGCTGCCGTCCCGTAAAATCGGATTTGGGTGGACAAGACCTCGGCCGTCAGTTGGCGATACTCCTTCCATGCCGCCAACGCAGCGCTGACGCCCAAAAGGGCAAAAAACAGTCCCACCAACTGATGAAAAATAATTTGAAGAGATTGCCAAAGCGTTCGGAATGATCGCAGAAGAATTCTAAGCATCGCGGGTATGTTAGGTTCAATCCACGGCGAAGTCAATTATGCGATCTGCGTTCACACGGGGTGGCGCACACCCCGATAGATCGGGGTATGCGCCACCCCACGATTGTCCCGGGCTGGACACCGTTGTTTTTGAATTCAAACATTGAATCCAGGTCTTTTCAATTGACAGTCACTTTGACCACTATCTGGTTAGGCTGCTAAGATTGCCTTGTTTGCTTTAGACTCGTAGCAGCCCAATATGGATTAATTCTTAGTTAGACGGCGGGAGATACATCTTGCTGACAACGCCCCAAATGAAGGCTGAATACCTTGTGCAGGGCGCTCTCCGGAGCAAGTGATGCCTAAATCGGAAGCAATTGAACTTGGTGTGTTAGTTTCCACTTTAGCGGGGCTATGTGTATCGGTCCCCGCTGTTTGGTGGCTCTCTCATCGAGGGAGGGGCGCAAATCTCGGACATTGGCGACACTTACTATTTCGTTGCGGTCAGTTCGGAAACACCATTTCGCTCGTCGTGGTCCTTGTTTTTCTCGCGCACAGTCAACTCATTATGCACGGGATAACGAAATATGTGGATTATCCTTTCCTTCATTTATTGGCATTTAGTCTCGCTACCATCATCTTTGGTGCCTTCGGGAGAGGAGGTTCACGAATCCTGGTTATGATGAACGGAATGGCGTTGACCATTCTATGGTATTTGTTTGGGCTGGCGAACAGCCCCTAGTCGATCTGTGAGAACGTCGGCTCGTCGTAGCAAGTACGAAAATGACGGGGTGGCGCCCGTTGACTTCAGCGGTTGGCGAGCAGTAGTATTTTTCCGGATATGGAAAACGAAATCAAGAAGGTGCCCGAGTGGAAATCGACGACACACTAAAAGAACGAATTCAGGGATTAGGCGCAGCCCTCAGCACGGCTTTGACGGAATCGCCCGGCATCGCTGAAGCCATCGGATCCATCCGTGAACGGGGATACGAAGTTGCCCTGGTCTTGGAAGCGACCATCGGACTCAGCCGGAATTCCGGCGAAGCGTCAACGCTGCCTGAGGAGTCCCATCCCGGAGGCAAAACCGAGGAAATGGAAATCAAGTTCACGGCATCCGATCGCCAATTTTTGCGGTCGCTTCGCATCAAACTGGATGAGGGTGCACGGACGGATCTTTCAGGCACGAAAAACGAATGAAACCTTCGAAACCAAGCTCCGGCCCATCCTGGCAGATCTTTGCAATCGCGGCCGTCCTTCTCACGGCTTCTGCTGCGATCTATTCTCCGCCCTCGGCACTGGCCCAATCTCTCCCCCGGGCCAAGCATGCCCGTGTCGGCAAACGTTACGACACTTTCAAAGGAAACGTCCTCGTCTTTACGGCTCGAGCGATTACGGTACGGGATGAAAAGAATATGAATTTGGTCCGGACGTTTTCATTTGATTCCAAACTGTTGCCCAAAATGCAGAAGCGCCACTATAAATGGGGCGACAAAGTCAAAGTGAAATATATTCGCGGCACCGACACCGCCGTCAAGATCCACTAACCCCCGCCCCGTCAAGTCGAGAGAACTCCCCGTAGTGATCAAATCCCATCCCGTTCCTTGAAATCATCCCAATCATTTCGAGGTAAAATGATCTTGCGTCCCGGCTTTCATTCGGGCGCAGAAACTTTCACCATGGAAAGATTCATTCAAAAAGGCCCGGCGCATTGGATCATCAACCCCAAGCTCACAGGTGGAAAAGAAATCCCCGCCATCGCCAATGAAAATATTCTGAAAACCATCACCGATCGCGTCATTGAGCAAGCCTCCAATACCGCCAATGCCGAGGGCGTTGAAAGTGTGGTGTTGAATCCTGATGCGCATGAGGGCTACGGCGCGCCGATCGGCTGTGTGGTGGTCACCTCCAAAACGCTCATGCCGGGCCCGGTGGGATTCGATATCAGTTGTTCAATGAGCTTTCTGCAAACCAACCTGGAGCCGGCGGAGGTTCAGGACCGGCGGGTCCGACGGACGTTGATTCAGGAAATCGAAAAGCGCATCGCTTTGGGCGCCGGATCGAAGCCGGCGCCGCTCCAGAAAAGAGTTTCCAGAAACGATTTCAACGAGATCATTGCCCGGGGAGCCGAAGCTACGGACCTGTTGAGGCGGTTCGAGGTCGATCTCACCTGGGGTCAAAACCTGGAGCGGAAATGGTTGGAAGCCGACCCTTCGGTCATCAGCTCTCGTGCCATCGATCGCGGTTTCGACCAAATCGGGTCGTTGGGCGGCGGCAACCATTTCATTGAAATGGAAACCAGCGAAATCGTGGACCCCGAGCTGGCGCGACATTTCGGCATCACCCCGCACGTGGTCCTTATTTCGCATTGCGGCTCGCGGGGATTCGGCCATCAGATCGCCACGGAATTTTTCAGGCAGCTCGAACACGAGTTCAAATCAAAAGGAAAAGCTTTTCCAGGTAACGATCGCGAGTTGGTGTTCTGCTATCGCGACACGGAGATCGGCGAGCGCTATTGGAAATCCGTGGGGTGTGGCGCGAATTTCGCAATTGTCAATCACCTCTTCATCAACACGGCGCTGCGCGATGCGCTGCGGACGCTCTTCCCCGAGGTTCAGTGTCATCTGGTCTACCTCATCTCCCACAACCTGGTGCAACCGGAAATTTTGGGTCGCCAAACCAAATTCATTCATCGCAAGGGGGCCACACGCGCCTTGCCGCCCGGTCACCCCTTGATGCAAGGAACCAAATTCGAGTCCACCGGACACCCGGCATTAGTCCCCGGCTCGGCTGCGGCGGGATCCACCCTGTTTGTGGCCGACAAAAATTCTTATCTCACGCACCATTCCGTAAACCACGGCGCGGGGAGAGCCATGGGGCGAAACCAGGCGCGACGCGTGTTGATCCAGAAGGAAGTGGATGAGCAGATGGATCGGAATGATGTGCTGTTCAACTCTCGTCATTACCCCATCGACGAGTCGCCGGCGGCTTATAAGAATTACGAGGACGTCATCAACTCCATTCTCGAGGCACGGCTGGCGCGCATCGTATCTCGACACCGCCCGCTCATGGTCCTCAAGGGCAACGACTAGTTTTGCATGGGTTTTTGCTTGACGATTGATCTTCCAGGAGTCTACAAACTACCCCTCGGGCTGAGGAGGCTTAGCCTGAATGAGTGGTGGTCTAGGATCCCCTGCCGATGACCCGACAAGGAGGCAAAATTTTGAGCCGAAGATCAGGCTTTCTCATTGCGATTGGATGCGCACTTATATTTTCAATTGCCGAATCAGATTGGAATCGTCATTTCATTTCTTCAACACCGTTGCTGGCCCAGAATTTGAAGTCTCCGCTCGAGACGCCACCCTCCAAAGACTCCGGATCGGCGAGCGCACCGGCCTCTCAAAATCAAAATTCTCAGGACGGCCAAAAACGGCCGTTAAGGTCTGTGAACGGCAACGACGCATTGCCCGGCGATGATCTGGATGGTCCGGATGCCATCATGGCGCGGGTCCGTTGGTATCTTCAGCGCCACGGCGACAACGGAATAATCGATGCGGAGCGTCGCCTCAAGATGGTTCGTGAAGAATACGTCAAGCGCCTGGCGGACGAAGCTAAACGAAATATCCAGGGCACAATTGGCGGAATCAATTGGGTCTCGATTGGCCCATCCAATGGAGCCGGGCGAATGACCGCGGTCGCTCCCCATCCCACGGTTTCCGGGACACTTTATGTCGGAGCCGCAGGGGGCGGCGTTTGGAAAACCACAGATGGCGGAAGCACCTGGACGCCGCTGACCGATTTCATTAATGACCTGTCGGTCGGGGCTTTGGCGGTCGCACCCAGCGACCCCAACACCATCTATTTGGGTTCCGGCGAAGGCGGATACGCTGTGGACTTCATTACGGGCATAGGCCTCCTGAAATCCACGGATGGAGGCAACACCTGGCAATTGCCGAGCTCGGTGGTGGCACCAATGTTCTATCGCATATTGGTAAATCCCGGCAACGCTCAAGAATTTGTGATCGGCACCAATCGAGGAGCGCTCCGTTCCTCGGACGGGGGCACCACGTTCACCAATGTCATTTCCTCTTCCACTTATGGCGACGTCACCGACATGGTTCGAAGTTCGGCCGATCCGCAAACTCTGTTCGCCGCCACTTGGGATCGTTTTAATTGGTGCGCGCACTCGGCAACATGCTCCATGAGCTCACCCAAAATTCTAAAGTCTACCGATGGCGGCCAGACGTGGACGGAAAAAAGCGCCGGACTTCCCGTGTCTACACCCACCCAGCATGTCAGCCGGATGGCCTTGGCTATCAGCCCATCAAATCCCTCCATCCTTTATGTGGCCATGAACCTTGGGGTCTCGACCACCGGCGGCACGGCTCATATTTTCAAATCCAACGACGGCGGTGAAACCTGGACTGATCTGACCTCCGTCTCTAATAACTCCGATGTCACCATCAGGACATACATGACTCTTCAGGATTGGTACGACAACACCCTCGTCGTATCACCCACTAATCCCGATATCGTCCTGGCCGGCGGAGTGGGGATCATTCGCACTCTCAATGGCGGCGCCAACTGGTCTCGACCGCCTTTGTCGGGAGCCAGTGTTCATGTGGATCAACACGATTTCCGCTATCAAGGATCAGTTCTTTACTTCGCAAACGATGGAGGAATCTGGTCTTCTCCGGACAATGGAAATACTTCGACCGATCGAAACACGGGATTGGTGACTCGGCAGTATTATTCCATGGCGCTCGATCCAAACAATCCCAACCGTGTGTTTGCCGGCGCACAAGATAATGGAACGGGACAACGCAACGACACCGGCGGAACGCTTTGGACGGCCGTCATCGGCGGAGACGGATTTCAGTGTGCTGTGAATCCCAACGTTCCTGATTTTGCCTATGGGACAATCCAGGGAGATCTTGTTTTACGGTCCAAAAGTGCCGGATCGGGTTCGTTTTCAAGCATCAGGCCGGCCTTTCCCACCACTGAGCCACTCCCCTTCTTTTCTGTGCTCTCAATAGATCCCAATCAACCTTCAACCATTTACACTGGAACCTCCAGAGTATGGCAATCCACCAATGGTGGTGACAGTTGGACACCTTTGCCGACCACTTCAAATGACGGCTCAAGTTGGGGCACCAGCGTTGTGGATCAGGTGGTTGTGCCAAAAGGAAACAGCTCGACGATTGTGGTCAACCGAACCACTTCGATCTTTCGATCCTCTGACGGGGGATCCAGTTGGGCCAAGATTTCCAACGGGCTCCCGTGTTGCATCAATAACGTTGAATTGGATCCGCAAAATTCCAACATTATCTATGCGGCCATGGCGGGAACCACCGGGACTCGCCTGTGGCAATCCACGAACGGCGGTTCCACCTGGACAGCCCGGGATTCCGGCTTGCCGTCCTTCCCCACGCAGGTGGTCCGTGTGGATCCCACCGATTCCAACGATCTTTTTGCAGGAACGGACGTGGGTGTGTACCGATCCATGGATGCCGGGCAAACGTGGCACAGTTTTGGAAATGGATTGCCCAATTCCTCCGCCCACGACCTTCGAATCACCAGCGATGGATCCATGCTCCGGACCGTGACCCATGGCCGCGGAGCCTGGGAACTCCAAATTCCCAGCTCGGGTAATCATCCTCCCACCGCGGCGATCTCTTCTCCGTTGGGAACACAGAATTTTAACAAGGGAACCACATTGAATTTCACGGGAATGGTTTCTGATCCGGATGCAGGAGATAATGTTTCTGCATCCTGGACCTTTACGGACAATTGGCAGGTCACACCGACGGTTGTCGGGACCGCCAATGCATCCCACACGTTCAGTAATGCCGGGGTCGCTCGAATAGCGCTGACCGCCATCGACAATCATGGCGCCTACGGATCCTCTTCATTGTTGGCCAACGTTCATGAGTCCTTTGAATCCTGTTCCACCCCGTTGGTAATTCCCGGTAGCGGCCCGTTCCCCTTCTCCCTAACCACTTCCAACGAGGTGGCCTCAAGA
The DNA here is from genome assembly GCA_028716525.1 of Terriglobia bacterium. Lineage (GTDB taxonomy): Bacteria > Acidobacteriota > Terriglobia > JAIQFV01 > JAIQFV01 > JAQUPQ01. Next base: position 34,720 of record JAQUPQ010000011.1, read on the forward strand.
AACGCAGGCGACCCCACGACTTCTTGCGTGTCGGTTACGGGACATCCACTGTGGTTAGAATTCACTCCCTCGGTAACGGCCAACTACAACTTCAACACCTGCGGGACCAATGTGGACACGGTGCTGTCGGTGTGGACTGGGAACGCCTGCGGTCCCTACACCGCCATTTCCGGGGCTTGCAACGATGACGCCGGTTCGGGATCCTCATGTCAAGGAACAACAGCCTCGAATTTAACGGTGCATTTGAATTCGGGGCAGAGAGTGCGTGTTTTGGTCAACAGTTTCGGCACCTCACCTGGCGGTGTCATGCCGCTCAACTTGAAACGGTCTCCTGCGCCACTCGACGTGACTGTACCGTCGAGCTCGGCGATTTCAACCTCAACCGCCAATCTGACGCCGCTTTCAATTACCTATGGAGCTTTGACAGCGACAAATAAGAGCGGCACCCACTCTTCGTTGTCTTCTGATCCGGTGGCCTTGGCGATCTTTTCATTAACCCAAGGTGGAACGCTTGTGACCGAGGCCGCAGTTCCAGGAGCCACACCCGGCAACAACGCGCGTGTGTTTGTGGATTATGACGCTTCGAAAGGTCGGGACAGCGGCATTGCCGTGGTCAACCCCAACAGCACGCCGCTTACTATCAATGTAACCGCCATTAGCAGCACCGGGACCTCGGTCCCTTGTACCGCCCTTCAAGTTCCCGCTCAGGGACATGCCGCCCGATTTGCCAGCGAATTCTGTTCCTTGACGAGCCCCTTCCTGGGCTCTCTGAATTTTTCAGCAAGCGCTCCCTTTGCCGCCGTGAATTTGCGGTCTGCGGCTAACACGCACGGTCAGCCGCTCTTCAGCGGCCTGCCGGTGATCGATCCCACCGCGGTGCCGACGGGGTCAAGTCTCATTTTCTCGCAGATTGCAGATGGAGGAGGCTTGGCTACACAGATTCTATTGATGAACACAAGCGGGACAGCAATCTCAGGGACCATTGCCTTCTTTAACACCAGCGGGAATCCGGTTTCACTGGATTTTGGTCCACCTAATCCCGTCCAGGTCCTCAATTACAACATCGTATCCAATGGCGTGGCGAAATTCTCAACCACGGGGCTCAGTTCGACCATCAACGTAGCCTACGCGGTGGTGACACCGACGGTGGGACAGTTGCCCGCAGGCGCCGCCATCTTTGGGTCCGGCACTTTTGAGGCCGGTGTGCTGAATGCGGTTCCCACCACCCATGCGCGACTCTATATCGAAAGAGCTGCATCGCCTTTGCTTCGCGACACCGGGATCGCCATGGTGAATCACAACGGTTCACCGGCGACGGCCAACCTTCAATTTGTCAGCTTGGATGGAACCTTCAACGTTTCGACGACTCTACACGTTCCAGCCAACGGCAAGATCGTGCAGTTTATCGAGCAGATCTCAGACCTCAGTAGTATCCCGGCGAATATCCAGGGTGTTCTGACCATGACCAGTGACCAGCCGCTGGCGGTCATTACGCTGCGGCAAACGAACAATCAGGTGGGAGACCTTTTGCTTTCAACACTGCCGGTGGCGGACCTCAACACAACGTCGCTGGCCCCCTTGTTCCTTCCGCAAATCGCTGACGGCGCGGGATTCCAAACTCAACTGATCTTTCTGAACACCACCGCCTCCTCGATGAGTATCCACGTGGACTTCATCGACGACAACGGGAACCTGGTGGGAGTACTGCTTTTGTGAGGTAGAAAAAATGGGGGTTCCGAATAGGAAACCCCTAGTGGTTCTGATGCCCGCCCTCGCATTTCGAAGGCGGGCTTTTTTTCGCGAACAAGATTCCTTGCGGGATGACAGGATTTTTCGAGCCGCCGGCTTCGTCCCCTCATTCAACCCGCTGGGGGCACCGGAACATCGGGAATGTAACCGGCTCTCTTTTATGCCGTGGCCTTCCGGCTGGCGGAAATTGCTGCCAGCTTTTCAATGAGGGCTTCGCCGAACTTTCTAGCCGCTTCCGGATTTTCACCGGTAATCACATTCCCATCTTGAGTCACAGCCTCGCCGGTATACGTCGCCCCGGCTTTTTCGAATTCCTTGATGGACTCCGGAGTCTTGTAAACCGTGGCTCGGCGGCCTTTCAACACGCCAGCCCGTGCCAGAACGGCGCCTGAAAGACAAATGGCGGCTGTTGGTTTCTGGACCGTGTACAACTCCCGAATGAGAGCATGCAAAACGCTATCACCCCAGAGATACTGGGGCGATCCCATTCCGCCCACCACAATAATGGCGTCGTAATCCACGGCACGGGCTTCGGAGATCAGCAGATCCGGCCGCACTTTCACACCCAACATGCCTTGGCATTCCATCTTGGATCGGCTGGCCACGTCGACCCGGGCGCCTTCCAGCTCCAACATCTGACGCGGCACCAGCAACTCTTCGTCCCGGAACTGATCGGGGGCAATCACCATTAACACTCTCTTGCCTGAAAGTTTCTTAGTATCCATGGGAAATTCTCCTGTCGAAACAGAGCCTCTCCAAACTGCTCCTGACCAAAATTATACCTCCGGCCGGGAGACATGGATGTGTTTTTAACTTGAGAGCGCCTGGAAGAATATGGCTAGTCGGGTGCCGGCAAGAAGCCGGCAACTGGAGGAAAATTTGCAGTCGACCCCAATTCACAAATCACTTCTTCAAACACACGGCAACGCCGTCTCGAATCGGCAAAATGGTGGTGTAAAGTTGTTTCGAGGAATAAATGAGGCGGTTGAATTGCCGGATGCGGCGCGTCCAGGCATCGGGTTTGGGCCGCGCCACTCGCCCACTCCACAACACATTGTCGGTGATAAAGAGCCCGCCCGAGCGGACACGCGGGACCGCCACTTTGAAAACATCGGGATAATAATGCTTGTCGACGTCGTTGAAAATGATGTCGAATTTCCCTTTCACGTCCTGGATTAAGTCCAGCGAGTTGCCGACCAGGATATGGACACGCTGCGCAACGCCGGCCCGTTTGAAATATCCCTCTGCTTCTTTAGCGTTCTTGGGATCTCCGTCAGAATAATAGACCTCGCCGTCTTCACCCACCGCCCGCGCCCACCACAGCGTGGAATAACCAATGGCGGAACCCATTTCAAATATGCGCTTGGCCTGAGTGGCCTTGGCCAACTGAAACAAAAAACGAGCCACGGCGGGACCCACGATGGGGATGGACCGTCGTTTCGCTTGCGTTTCCATTTCCTTGACAACCGCGTCTCGCGGCGGCAGCACCTTGTACATATATGATTCCACATCAGCGCGTGTGATTCCGTTCATCGTCAGTCCTCTCAAAAAACAGAGTGTTTAGGCGGAGATCCGCCTAATTGATCAATCGTTTCACTTTTTCCAGAGCCCGCCGGGCCGGTTCGTAATCGGGCGTAATTTGCAGCGCCTTTTCAAAGCTTTCCCGCGCACGCGTGTACATTTCCTTGGCAAGGTAAATCCGACCGAGATTGCAATAGGGAAAGTGGTACGCGTCATAACGTTTCGCTTCCAACGCTTTCCGCAGCCATTGCATGGCTTCATCGAGGCGGTTCAATTCGATCAAGTAAGCGCCGATATCGTTGTAGGGATTCCCAAAATCCGGATCCACCTGGATGGCGCGTTTGCACTCTTCAATGGCATCTTCCATCCGGCCTTGAAAACTGTAGGTCCATCCCAAAAACGTGTGAGCCTCGGCCGTCGGAAACGTCTCGATGGAAGCCCGATACAAATCTTCGGCCTCGTCGAGAGAACCCGACATTTGTTTGTCATAAGCTTCGCGAAATAACTCGAGAGCTCGCGCCATCGCCTCGTCATCGTTTGTCATGGAGACCTCCATCTTATCCGAATGCCTGAATAATTTGAAGCCGTCTGTTGAAAAATTACTTGTAAAAAGTTGTTTCCCCCAAATTGAACCCCTGTGAAAAACAGGCTAGAATCCGCTTTCACTTTTGAAGACCGAAGAGTCGCCGCGGGGATCCTTCCACATGAAGACAGGGCTTCATTTGATTCTTTTGTAAAAGGACTTTCTGATGATTAACAATTGCGAAACCTACCGCATACAGCGGCAAACCTGGAGGAGCGCTTGGCGGGCAGCTCTCCTGATCGCCTTCTTGTGCTCCATGGCGGGGCGAGCCCTGGCCCAAGACAGCGAGCCGGATGCGACGGGTCCACCCGCTGAATCCGCTTCGGCTGCAACCACAAGCGCCTCCCGCGTGGCCGCGGTTCCGCTCATTGACGGAAAGAGATTTCATGAATTGCTGAATCGAATGAAAGGCAAGGTGGTGGTGGTCAACATGTGGGCGACCTGGTGTGTCCCCTGCCGACAGGAGTTTCCTGGCCTGGTGGAGCTTTATCACAATTACAAGACCAAGGGGCTGGAGGTCATCGCCATCGCCAACGACGACGTCCAAAATCTCGACGATGTCAAAGATTTCATCAAAACCAACAAAGCCGATTTCAAGACCTTCATTGCCGACCCCAAAGATCTGGGTGGGCTGCACGAAGCGGTTTCGCCTCATTGGACGGGCGGACTGCCCTCCAGTTTCTTGTTTGACCGCGACGGGGAATTGAAGAAGACCGTCATGGGCGGGCGCAGCCTGCAAGAGTTTGAGGAGTTGCTGAAACCCTTGCTCCGGTAGGCCGGCGGACCTCCCCGCTCAGCAACGGGCCGACCCGCATTTTGAGGAATAAAGAGTCCCCTGCTGAATTACCCGGTTCAAGATTCAAAACCCCATTCCTCTAAATAAAATCCTCCTCAAAACCCAAGTCCCAAACTTCAGCCTGAAGTAAAATGAAGATCTCAACAACGCCGCCTTTTTGAAATTAGGATTTTGTCCGGTATTGGAAATTTGGAATTTATTGAAATTCGATTGACGCGACGACCCTTAATACGGAGCCGATGCGCCATCCCGCAGGCTCTGGTAGGATGCCTTTATGAACAGCAAAGAATTTGTCGAAGAACTCCACGCCGCCAACCAGAAACTTCTTGATCGCCTCCGTTCGACGGAGGAGCTTTCGTCGGGCCCGGAGGCCGGAATGTCGATACGGAATTTGCTCAAGATCGCGATGAAGAATGAAATTGAAGCCACCGAGCTAGCGGCGTTGTGGATGCCCACGACCGAAACCATCGACATCAAAATGGCATGGGCGCGACAGGTAGGTGATGAGGCCAAGCACTACCGTCTGATTCAGGACCGCCTGAGGCAGTTGGGAGAGCCCATCGATCACTTCAATCCGCTGGCGAAAGGTTACACGGCTCTGTTCAAATTTCTCAGCATGTTGCACGGCACGGTGGATCGCATTGCCGCTGCTCAATTCACGCGAGAGGCCATTGCGGTGGTCAAGAACGAGCAATTCATCGCGCTGTGCGAAGCCAAAGGCGATCCTGAAACGGCTCGCTTATATCGCGAAATTATTCAACCCGACGAACGATTTCATTTCGAGCTCGGCCGGAACCTGCTTGAGAAATATGCCACCACCGACGAATTGCAGACCAGCGCCCGCATGACCGCCCGGCAAACCCTGGAACTCGCCGAAGAATTGCAGGGTCTGATCTTCCAGGAAACCGGCGTCCATCACGCTCCGGGATGTTGAACGCCTTTTCCTGATTCGCCCATTCGATTCTCTGTTGGAGGTAGCTCGTGATCACTGTCCCGAAACTCACGATTGAAGATGCCCGAATCATCATGGATGCTGCCGTGCGCAAATCCAGGGAAATAGCCGTTCCCATGGATATTGCCATCGTCGATGAGGGCGGGCATCTGCTCCTGTTTCAGCGCCTGGACGGAGCCAAGATTACTTCCATTCAAATTTCCATCGACAAGGCCTTCACCGCTGCCGGGACTCGTCGCCCCACGCACGAGTACTCGAAGACGGCTGGACCCGGAGGTCCGGCATTTGGCCTTCACACCAGCCATCAAGGCCGCTTTTCTATCGTCGGCGGCGGCGTTCCCATTGTTGTAAACGGCGCCGTCGTGGGAGCGGTGGGATGCAGCTCGGGCACGGCGGAGCAAGATCGCGAGGTGGCCGAAACCGCCATCCAAGTCTTCACGAATCAGCTACCCAAGAATTTATAAAATCCATTCCCTCGGGCTGACCGATGGAGATCTCAGGCCACCGTGCCCGATGAACCTGAACAATGAGCAGCCGCGGCAAATTTCCAAGGCCGCAACAAATCAAATTCGTTATAATGATGCGCTTTAAACATTCATGTCCTCTAATCTGCGCATGGCCACAACCAGTCCTCTAATCGACCTTGAAAAATCAGCGGGAGCAAAATTTGTGGAGGTCGCCCTACCGGGTCCGGCAGGCCAATCGGGCGCTGCCAGGATTGCCTCGGCTTTCTCCACGCTCGAAGAAGAGTGTCGCGCCGTTCGCGAAGCCGTGGGATTGATGGATCTGTGTCAGCGCGGAAAGATCGAAATCACCGGCCCCGATCGTGTTCGATTTTTGAACGGACAGGTCACCAACGATGTTAAGAAACTGGCGCCCGGAAGAGGGTGTTACGCCTGTGCGCTCGATTACAAAGGCGCGCTCGTGGGTGATATGAAAATCTATGCCCACCCGGATTGTCTTTTGATGGACACTTCGGAGGCTGCGTCCGGAAAGCTGCTCGATCATTTCATTCGATTTGCCATCTCCGACGAAGTTGAGATTATGGATAAAAGCCCGGACATCGCTCACCTCGCACTGCACGGTCCCGCGGCGCCGCCCTTGCTGAACAAACTTACCGGGCGCGATCTGAGTTCGCTCCGACACCTTGAATTCACTAACGAATTGATCGCCGGCGGACCTGTGGAAGTGTCGCGACAAGATTATTTGGGCGAAGCGGGGTTCGATCTGATAACTCCGAGTGCGCACGCAGGTGCCGTGTGGCAGAGTTGTTTCGCCGAGGGATCAGCGTGGGGACTTCGACCGGTAGGATACGAGGCCTTCAATGTTCTGAGAATAGAAGCGGGTACTCCGATTTTCGGAATTGACATGACGGAAGAGCATCTGCCCCTGGAGGCGAACTTGATGTCGGCCATATCCACCGACAAAGGATGTTACACCGGACAAGAGGTGGTCGCTCGAATTATGAATCGGGGGCATGTGAATCGACTCCTGTGCGGATTGGCGCTTGAGGGTTCCCGAATTCCATCCCGCGGCGAGAAAATTTTCAGCGGCGGGAAGGTGGTGGGCGAAATCACGAGCGCGGCATACTCGCCGACGCTTCATCAGGTCATCGCTTTGGGATACATTCCCAGCACAAAATCCCAACCGGGCGAAAGATTTTATGTCGGGGAGGCGGATTCATCCGTTTCAGCAGTTGTGGCCGCACTGCCGTTTTATCCGGGAAACTGACAAACTGATTACGCCGGGAAGTTCCGATGTTCATGAAGAAACACTTTTCTCTTTTCACAATTTTTCTGATTGTCTTCACGGACCTGTTGGGTTTCGGAATCGTCATTCCCTATTTGCCCTCCTACGCAAAGAAAGTCTTTGCCGCCGGTGATTTCAAAGTCGGCCTGTTGATGGCCAGTTTTTCTTTCATGCAATTTTTGTTTGCGCCGATCTGGGGAGGTCTCTCCGATCGCATCGGCCGCCGCCCCATCCTGGTTTTGAGCTTGAGTGCAGCCAGCGTGTCCTACTGGATTTTGGGAATCGCGCCCACCCTGGGAATACTCTTTCTTTCGCGGCTTCTAGCCGGAGCGGCGGCAGCCAATATTTCGACAGCTCAGGCGGTGATCAGCGATACCACCACGCCGGAAAACCGCGCCAAGGGCATGGGCATGATCGGCGCGGCTTTTGGGCTGGGATTCATATTCGGTCCCGCCATCGGGGGAGCGTTGAGCCATTGGAGTTACTCGCTGCCGGCATATTTTGGATGCGGACTTTCGGCCTTGGCCATGGTCCTCACCCTCATTGTGCTGCCGGAAACCTTGAAGCCGGGATCGACACCCCATGTGAAACGCTCTGCCGGACCCAAAGCCATTGTGCGAGCCTTCAGCCATCCCCATCTCAGTGTTCTGTTCGCCATCTTTTTTCTGTTCACCTTTGTCTTCTCCTGTTATGAAACGACTTTCCCTCTGTTGGCCATTCAAAAATTTCTATACAGCCCGGCGCAGATCGGATTTTGGTTCGCCTATGTGGGCGTTCTGACGGCGATTATTCAAGGCGGACTGATTGGCCGGCTGGCCAAGAAATGGGGCGAAAGAAAGCTGATCATGGCCGGCTTGACGTTGACGGTTATCGGGACCTTGTTCATTCCTTTTGCAACGGGCGGTATGACGCTAGCCTCTATTCTTTTGGCTCTGGCATTAGGGAGCGGAATCACCAGCCCCTCGCTGTCGAGTTTCATTTCCCTCTCGGCCGGCTCGGGTGAACAAGGCGGCGTTCTCGGGATGTCGCAGTCTCTTTCAAGTTTGGCCCGTATCCTCGGCCCGGTGTGGGGCGGATTAACGATGCAGCGCTGGGGATTTCAGTTTCCCTACGTGAGCTGCGCCGTCATTCTGGCCATCGGTCTGGCCTTTGGAACACGATTGCTTCAAGGCGGAGCGACCCCTCAAGAATCCCCCGATTGACTGTTTGCATTTTTTTGCATTCCCCCGGATTTCGGTTTGCGTTAGAATCTAATTTCGCTCAACTACGATTTGGAAGTCTGGTTTGTTCCAGCCGATCTACCGACAAACCTCCCGGTTTGATTTCGCTTTGACCGGGATGGCTTCGCAAAGGAGCGTTCTATGCCCGAGGAAAAGTCCCCTCAATCGACATCCGAAAAATTCACTTTGTCGCGGCGCGAGTTTGTCGCGACGGTTGGCGGCGCTGCCGCCACATCGGCCGTTCTTTCTACGGTTGATCTGGGGGTTCTCGAAACGCCCGTTTTCGCCGCGGAGACACCCCCGGTCGACAAATTCCATTCCCTGATCACGCTCCGGGTCAACGGAGACACACACCGCCTGGTGATCGACAATCGCGCCACCTTGGCCGACGTCCTTCGGACAGAACTGGGACTGACGGGAACCAAGATCGGCTGCTCCCGCGGCGAATGCGGCGCCTGCACCGTCATCATGGACGGCCGGGCCGTGTATTCCTGCTCCATCTTGGCCGTCGATGCTCAGCATGGAAAGATCGAAACGATTGAGGGGATGGCTGTGGGAGGTCGATTGCATCCTCTGCAGCAGGCTTTTCTCGATCACGACGCCATGCAATGCGGATTTTGTATCCCGGGTCAGCTCATGGCCCTGAAGGCCGCCCTGGATCGCAACCCCAATCTTTCCCGCGAGGAATTGCGATACGCCATTTCGGGCAACATCTGCCGCTGTGGTTGTTATGCCAACATCATCGACGCGGCGGAACAGGCCCGTCCGGTGATGAAAAAGGTGTGAAGTTCATGAGGCGCCCGCTGCAAGGCAGGAACAAGCCGCAGAAGGTTATCGTTCAGTAAACGGAGGGTCACGAAAATGGTCGACGACGAAAAAAACCAAAAGCCCACCGGCGATCAAGAATACGAGGACACGGTCGTCAACATCGAAGGCCGTCGCGTAACGGTTCGTACGCGAAAAGTCCCGCCTTTGCCTGACTGGACGGAAACCGAAATCGTGGGCAAAGCGCTCCCCCGCGTGGATGGTATCGACAAAATCACCGGCCGCGCCAAGTACACGTACGACATTCAGGTTCCCTATATGCTCTACGCCGTGGCTGTGCGCAGTCCTCATCCCCACGCCCGGGTCAAGAACATCTCTGCAGACAAGGCGCTGGCCGCGCCCGGTGTTCATGGCGTAATGCTTCCCCAGGATGTTGCAAGTTACACCACCGCCGGCTTACCCCTGCTCACACTCAATCCGAAATACACCGGTGAAGAAATTGCAGTGGTCGCTGCCGAAACCGAACTTCAAGCCGAGGATGCGGCCCGCTTGGTCAAGGTCGAATACGAAGAGCTTCCCTTCGTGATGGACGCGGAGCTTTCCAAGAGTGATAAGTCGCCCGTGAAATTTTTTCCCGAAGGCAATTTCATCGGTGGCGGGTTTGGTCGCCATCCCATCGGGAAGCCGTCGGTCTATTCGCGCGGCGATGTTGAACAGGGTTTCAAGGACTCCGATCAGGTGTTTGAGGAAACTTTTACTACTCAGCCGCAACAACATTCCTGCATGGAAGTTCATGGAACACTGGCGCAGTGGGATGATGATCAACTGACCGTTTGGGAATCCACACAAGGGGTTTATGGCGTTCAAGAAGAAATCGCTCGGGTGTTCAAGATTCCGCTGAGCTCGATTCGAGTCATCGGCACCCACATGGGCGGAGGTTTCGGCAGTAAAGGCGGCGCCGGCAAGCAAACGGCTCTAGCGGTGATGATGGCGAAGCGTACGCGTCGGCCCGTCAAAATGATGTTGTCGCGGCATGAAGATTACATGGGCGTGTATCGGCCGGCTTCAACCCAATATTTCAAGATCGGAGTCAAGAACGACGGCCGGCTGATGGCCATTCAGCTCAAAACCATCAATCCCGTGGGCGCTTATCAATCCGGGGCCAATTGGGGAAGCTGCGCCGCCATGACCACTGAAATGTATGCCTGCCCCAATGTTCACACTGAAGAATACGCGGTCTTCACCAATGCGCCGACACCTTCAGCGATGCGCGGCCCGGGCAATACGCAGAACGCCTGGGGGCTGGAGCAAATGATGGACCTCATCGCATACAAACTGAATCTGGATCCCATTGAGGTGCGCAACCGGAATGACGTTAAGGTCGATCAGGTCACGAACGAGCCGTACGCCAGCAAGGGGCTGGCAGAATGCTACAAGATGGGAGCAGAGAAATTCTCCTGGGAAGAGAAGCGGCGTCGCCGCAATGATCCGGCCGGCACGAAGAAGCATGGCGTTGGCGTGGCGTCTCAAATTTGGGGCGGGGGTGGCGGGCCGCCCGCCACGGCCATCGTCAAAATCAACCAGGACGGATCCGTCAATCTGCTCACAGGAGCCGCTGACATCGGCACGGGAACTCGAACGGTGCTATCACAGATTTGTGCCGAAGAGTTGGGCGTTCCCGTGAACCGGATCCACGTGACCAATGCGGATACGGAAACGACGCCTTATACCCTGCCGAGCTACGGATCCATCACGCTGGCTTCAAGCGGCCCGGCCGTGCGCTCCGCCGCCAATGACGCCAAGAAACAGCTTTTTGATCTGGCGGCCGGCTCACTGGGTGTCAAACCCGATGAACTGAGCTCCAAGGATGGTTTCATCTTCGTCACCCGCCAACCCGACAAACGAATGAAATTTGAATCCGCCGCGGCGGGAATGCCGGAGCGGGACTTGGTGGGCCGGGGCTATCGCGGGCCGAATCCTAAAGGTCAGGCTCTGAATGCCTTCGGGGCACAATTTTGCGAGGTAGAGGTCGACACCCAAACCGGAGAAGTGCGAGTCTTGAAGTTTGTGGCCGCGCACGATTCCGGACGGGTGATCAATCCCCATACCTTCGCCAGCCAAGTGAAAGGCGGCATTACCATGGGAACAGGATACGCGCTCTCGGAGCGACGATTGATTGATGGCAACACCGGAATTCCCGTGGCCGCCAGCATGCTGGAGTATCGTCCGCCTACATCGCTGGATGCACCCATCGACATCGAAGTCTACAGCGTGGATGTTCCTTACAAAGCCAATAATATCGGGGCCAAGGGAGTAGGCGAGCCGCCCCTGATTGCTACCGCCCCGGCCATCGCCAATGCGGTATTTAATGCCGTGGGAGTGAGGATCTATTCCAATCCCATAACACCTGAAAAGATCATGCTGGCTTTGAGGGATGGAAAGACAGCCAAGCAGACCGCTTGAATGAAATGGATGACCCCGTTTGATCTTTAAAAATTTGTGTGACGATTTGTAACAAGAGGGAGTTGGCCATGAGAGCTTTTGAGTTTCATCCCGCACACCAAATTTCAGACGCGATTCGATCTCTGGACGAAGCCAACGGCAACGCGCGCATCTGTGCCGGCGGAACCGACCTTCTCAGCCGCTTGAAGGACGACGTGGACAATCCCGAGCGTTTGGTGTGCATCCGCACATTGCCCGACCTGCGGTACATCCGCAACGATAAAGACGGTGTCCGGATTGGGGCACTCACAACCTTGTCAACCATTGAAGAGGATGCCTATGTGCAGAAGCAGCTCCCCCTGCTTCATCAAGCCCTCCAAGTGACGGCGGCTCCTCAGATTCGAAACCAAGCCACGATGGGCGGCTCCATTTGTCAGCGTCCCCGATGCTGGTATCTGCGGGGACCGTTTGATTGCCTACGAAAGGGCGGCAAGGAATGCTTTGCAGTTTACGGTGAAAACAAGTACCACGCCATTCTGGGCGGACACCTGTGCTACATCGTTCATCCGTCCGATTCGGCCACGGCCCTGGTGGCGTTAAATGCTTCGGTGAAAATCCACGGCTCCAAAGGCGAAAAGACCGTGCCCATTGAAAAGTTCTTTGTCGGTCCTGAAGTCAATATCCTCAAGGAAAACATTCTGGAGGACGACGAGATTATCACGGAGGTGTTCATTCCCCATCCCGCTCCGGGCTGCCGGGGCGCCTTCAACAAATCTCGTGAACGTCAATCCTATGATTTCGCGCTGGCCTCGGCTGCTGTGCAATGCCGAATGTCCCGGGGCGTGTGCGAGGATGTGCGTGTGGTTTTAGGCGGAGTGGCGCCGATTCCCTGGCGGTCTCGAGAAGCCGAAGCGGTGGTCCGCGGGAAGAAATTGTCTGCGGCAACCATTCGGGAAGCTTCCGAAGCGGCCTTGCGAAACGCCAAGCCCCTGACCCAAAATGATTACAAGGTGGATTTGACGAAACTTCTGCTCACCAAATCCTTTCAGCAAGTTTCTATATGATGGGTAGACCCGCCGAGCGTTCTTTCTCGGCGGGCAGGTCCCGCATAAATGACCTCCGTCAAATTTTGATTCATTCCGGAATCACCCAACATCACCCGGCGAGAAATGCCTTCGCCGGGCCTACCCGCGAAGCTCGGCTCGTGTTATAATCCGCCTCTTTTTACGGTCCCGAAAATGCCCAGCAAGAAGAAGGACAAGAAGCAGCAACTCTCCACCGACCGGCGCGACTTCCTGAAGAACTTTTTCAAGAAGGGCAAGCCCTTGGTCGCCGGGGTGGTGACAAAGCCGCTCTCAAAGTTTGTGCCCGACAATGCCGGAGAGACGCCAACTTCGGCTGTCCGGAGACGCGCCGCCCGACAAGCGGAGACCATCGCCGAAGATCTCCGCAAAGAGTTTGAAAAGACACACGAAGACTTCTTGAAAGACAATCCTGATTTTTTTGACAACATTTAAAGGGAGGATTCATTTCTTGGTGCCGTTCGAGAGAGAACCTGTTGTCTCGCCTGAGGCCCGCCATCCTTTGCTTGCAGACGGCCAAGCCTGGAGACACGGGAGGTTGACGAGCCCATGAAAGTGCGCATCCTTCACCATGACAATTGCTTTGACGGCGCGTGCTCGGCCGCGGTTTTTACGCGATTCTTTCTCGAAAAGATCGATCCGCTCGCCGAAATCTGCTATACCGGCCTGACTCACAAGTCGGAAAAACAATTTAACGAATCGTTGTTCGACGGCGATCAGAACGTCATCGTCGATTTCAAATACTGCCCCTCGCCGCGATTGACCTGGTGGTTTGACCACCACAAAAGCGCCTTCCTCACCAAAGAAGACGAGGACCATTTTCGCTGGGACCGCTCCGGAAAAAAATTCGTCAATCCGGATTTCAAGTCCTGCACCAAATTGATTGCCACCGTCCTCGCGGAGCACTTTGCTTTCAATTCCAACGGGCTATGTGACCTGGTTTATTGGGCCGACATCATCGACGGGGCGCAATATCCGGACGCCAAGACGGCCGTTGAAATGCAGGAGCCGGCCATGAAGTTGACGCTGCTCATCGAATCCAACCGCGATCCTCACTTGATTCCCCAATTGATTCGCGATTTCTCGAAACGTCCCCTGGTTGATATGGCGGCTCAATACTGCACCGGCGAGCACTATGCCCAAATTCTGGCTAAACACCAGTTGGCGATCGAGGTGATCGGGAAACGGGCCCAGCTCCGGGACGGGGTGGTTTACTTCGATCTCAGTGATACGGGCATTGAGGGATATAACAAATTCATTCCCTATTATCTTCATCCCGAATGTGTGTACACGGTCAGCGTCCTTTCCACACCGCAGCGGGCCAAGGTTTCGGTCGGATCCAATCCCTGGAACCAAGCCCGTCGCCGCCATAACCTTGCAGAAATCTGCGAACGATACGGCGGAGGTGGGCACGCTCAAGTGGCGGCCATCTCCTTCCCCACCTGCGACCTTGACAGCGCGAAAAAGGCCGCCTCTCAAATTGTCGAGGAATTGCAGGAGAGTTAATCCCCCCGTTCACCCGTGTTCCTGTTGATCCCGGAAAAACACAACTTTTTACAATCTTCCTGTGGACTTAAAGGTAACCTGAATTCAAACTTCACTTTCCAATGGAGTAGGCAAAGAGCAACATGAGTTTTGCCCCCAAGAGCGGTGACGAAAGTTAGAATCGCGTATCAAGCCGGATCGATTCGTGATAACTTTCCGGGTGAAATATATTCGGCCCTACAAGCACATCGGCCCCGTAAGCAAGACACATGCGGCACGCAAGCAGAGGAGTAATCTCTTTGCTTCACTTCTCTAGTGTGGCGTGAAGCAAACCATGGGGCGCTTGCGAGATCATAAATTTCTCGTCAGCGCATGAAACTTCAGAGGCGAACGACGCCGACTGGATAAAGATGCAAAACAACAACAAACACGTGGTCATAACAGGAATTGGAGCCGTCAGCCCCAATGGAATCGGGAGAGAGCCTTTCTGGGAGAGCACTCAAAAGGGCGTCAGTGGAGTTCAATCCATTTCCCTGTTTGATCCCTCCCACTTGTCAGCCCAAATTGCCGGAGAAGTCAAAAACTTTGACGGGGACGAGTTTTTAAAATTCAAAGATCGCCCTCACGTGTCCCGGGTCGTGCCGTTGGCACTGGCGGCATCCGACGAGGCGCTGCGCGATGCGGGCGTGGACGTCGAAGCATTGTCCATGGCTGAAAAACGTCGGATCGGTGTCATGCTGGGAACCGGCGGAGGGTCGGTGGAGTTCACTGAAGAGATGTATCGCCTATATTACACCGGCCAAGCCAAACGTATTTCTGTGTACACCATTCCCTCCTCGACCATCGGAACGCTGGCCAGCGAAATTTCCATGCATTTTGGCTTGCGGGGATTGAGCCATGTGGTCTCCACCGGGTGTACCTCCTCCACCGATGCCCTGGGCCATGCGGAGCTGATGATCAAAGCGGGCATGGTGGATTCTTTCGTGGTGGGAGGTGCGGATGCGCCTATTGCTCCGCTCATCATGGGCGCCTTTTGTTTGATGCGCATCTTGACCTCCTCGTGGAACCACGATCCGCAGCGCGGTTCGAGGCCCTTCACGCGTAATCGCGACGGCTTTGTTTTGGGCGAAGGTGCTTGGATGTTCTTCCTGGAGGAATTGGAACATGCCCGTCGGCGGGGCGCCAGAATTTATGGTGAGTTGGCCGGTTACGGATCGACCTGCGACGCCTATCACCGGGTCCGTATGGATGAAAGCGGTGAGGAGCCGGCCCGCGCTATGGCCATGGCCCTGGATGATGCCGCCCTTTCAAAGGACCAGGTGGATTACATCAACCTTCACGGCACCTCCACGCTTCTCAACGATCGCATCGAGACCCGTGCCGTCAAATTGTGCTTTGGTAAAAAGGCCGACTCCATTCCGGGCTCGGCTTTGAAATCCTTGATCGGCCATCCCCAAGGCGCCTGTGGCGCGGCGGGAATCGCCGCCACGTTATTGGCCATGCGGGATGAGGTGCTTCCCCCCACGATTAATCTCGACGACCCGGACGAGGAGTGCGATCTCGATTACGTCCCCGATATCGGGCGGCACAAGGAGATCGGCGTGGCGTTGTGCAATTGCATTGCCTTCGGATCAAAAAACTCGGCCCTGGTTTTGAAACACATGAATGGAACCTCCTGAGCCCTCCATTGGAAACTGGTTATGATGTCGCTGCTGCGACCGAAACGCATTCGTCATGAGGAAATGCTCGATGCCGACTTGGGAACGCCCCAAGAAGTCGAGCAAAGCCTCAAAGATCTGCGCCGTATCAACCGTTATTTGAACGGGTATCGCAGCAGTCTCCGCCCGATACAGATCCACGTTCGCCGGCATTCCCTCCCGCGGTTTTCCCTGCTCGATGTGGCCACGGGCAGCGCTGATTTTCCTTTGGCGGCGGCCCGTTGGGCCCGCAGCGCCGGAGTTCAGAGCACCATCGTGGGATTGGACTACAACCGGCGCCACCTGGATTTTGCGCGGACGGATTTGAATCAGTTCCCCGAGGTCCGGCTGGTGACCGCTGACTTTCGACATGTTCCCTTTCGCCCGGCCTCATTTGATTTTGTGAACGCTTCCATGTTTCTGCACCACCTCCGCGATGAAGAGGTTTCGGGATTCCTCAACACGCTTTTTTCAATCGCCCGAGTGGGCGTGATCATCAACGATCTGGAACGCCACTGGATTCCCTATCTCTTCCTCAAATTGGTGCAACCGATTTTTGCCCGGGGACGCATCACGCGCTTCGATGCCTTCACCTCGCTGCGGCAAGGTTTCACGTCACAAGAGCTTCAAGCCTTTGCCCGGGCATCGGGATTTGGGAATTTTTGGGTGAAGAAATTTGCACCCTACCGATGGACCTTGTGGATTTCGAAGAACGGCACAGCCCGGGAGAGCCACCCATGAAATACGATGTCGCCGTGGTGGGCGCTGGTCCGGCCGGAAGCGCTTCGGCGATCCTGCTGTCACGCCTGGGTTTTCGTGTAGCGCTTTTGGAGCGCCAGTCTTTTCCCCCCGACAAGGTGTGCGGCGAATTTCTTTCGGCCGAGGGAATCGACGATCTGCAGCAACTGGGTATCGCTTCTACCTTGGAAACTCTCCACCCTGAGATCATCCGGCAGTCCCACATCACATTTCCGAAAGGAAGATCTCTCAGGATAAATCTTGAGAATTCAGGCTGGGGATTGAGTCGTCGCGCGCTCGATACGGCTCTGTTTCAAAACGCCATGGAAAACCAAGTTCAGTGTATGGCACGAACGGCCGTGCTGCGCGTGGAGGGAAATTTGAGATCGGGTTACCGGCTGTATCTTCGACGCGAGCGGGGTTTTGAGGAGAAGATGGAGGCCCGGGCGGTCCTCGCAGCCACGGGCCGATGGTCTAACCTGCCTGAAAAATCCGACCGTCAACACGCCGCGAGTCCACAGAGACGTTTTATCGGAATCAAAGCCCATTTTCGAGGAGCCCCTGATTTTCGCCGTACGGTGGAATTGCACTTTTTCGCAGGAGGTTATTGCGGATTAAATCGAGTCGAGCGCGACGAAGTTAATTTGTGCGCCCTATTGGAGGAGGATTTCGCAACCCCGTTCAGCCGCGATTGGAATACTCTTCTGAGTGCCATGGCCCGGGAAAACCATCATTTAAAAGACCGCCTGGAATGCCTGCGACGGTGCTCGGATTTTGTTCTGACCAGCCCGGTCCTCTTCGGCAAAGGAAAACCGGTGGCGGATGAAATGTTGGTGGTTGGGGATGCCTCACGATTCCTGGATCCCTTTAGTGGGGACGGCATTGCCGGCGCCATACGCTCCGCCCGTTTGGCCGCGTCGGCGCTGCGGCGTTTTTTCTCAGGAAGTCAAACGGCCGAAGAAGTTCAAGCGGAATACGTTCGCTCTTATCAAAAGGAATTCCACCATCGGTTCTTCTTTTCGAATCTGGTCCGGCGGTCCTTAACTTTGGGATGGACGCCTTCCCTGTTCACGGCTCTTGAAAGGCGTCTACCGGTTTTGGGTCGCTGGGTGGTGTCGCATACGCGCGGAAAATATTTGGGCGCAAAGACCGTTTGATCACCTCAATTGGCAGTGCGCTGCGGTGGCGCATGCGCGGTGGCGTGACCACAACACTTTACAGCGGGCTCTCAATCTTCAGTTTTCTTCGGAATCGGGTTTGGATACGTGGGATGGAGGTTCCAAATTGGTTCCTTCAGGCTCATTGAATTTCAAACTGCCTTCCGCACTGTCATACACGGCGTGGGTGACATGCCCTTCCGGACAATGGTAGGTGGCATGAACCAGAGTGCCGCCGATGCCTAATCCCGAGAGGTCAATCGCCTCTGCTTCAATAAACTGCTCGGCGATTTCGGCCGTCGACATGCACACGCGGCATGCAATCTTGGCCGGTGCCTGAGGCCTCTCGGTTTTGTCCTGGTTGGAATTCATGCGCCGATCCATGGGTCCATTGAGCCGATTCAGCTTGGGTAGGCCCGCCGGGCGGTCTTTGCCGCCGGAGACGCCGGCGTTAGATCAACTTCTTTCGAACCCTACTGCATTACCCGGCGAAAAAAAACGTTCACCGGGCCCACCAGAACAATGGCTTTGCAATCCCCTCAGTTGAAGGGAACCAGCACTTGCTGGCCGCTGTCATTCAAGAATGAAATGGCGACGGTCCCCGAGCTGGAAGTTGTATTAATCGAAATGATCTGTGTCGTAAAACCTCCACCATTCACAATCTGCGGGATGATCCCATTCGGAACGGGGGGATTATTCAAGTCAGCCACCGGCAAGGTTGAAAACAGATTGTCGCCTCGCTGGTTGACGGTCAATCGCAACGTGACCGGTGAGATGGGAACGTTGCTGGTGATGTTCAATACCCCTTGAAAATCAGCCGGGACCGGCGGAGAGGCCGAAGCGAAAATCTGTTCGATGAACTTGGCCAGATGTCCATTGGCCGGCAGGTTCGCGGTTGTGGTTTGGTTATAGGAGCCATCAAAGCTGACCACGTTGAACGTTACGGTCGCCGGTGTGGAAGGGCCGTTGGCATTCACAACAGCCACTCCGGTGTCTCGAACCAGGGGAGAAGAGTCGCGCTCAATGTAGACCCGAGCGGAGGTCGTCTTGGGCGCATTCAAGACCCCGGCTTGCGATGCCAGCCCGCCGGAACTGTTGTTGGAAGCAAACACCGCCGCTCCCGAGGGCAGCGCACCACTGGTCGAAACCACCAGCGCATAGGCCACCTTGAGGCTCCCCAAACCGGTTGTAGAGAACTTCACCATGCCATTCGCCGGGATGGAATAGGTGAGCGAGCTTCGCACCCCCAACGGACTGCCGAAATCCAACGAAATGGCATTTCCATTGTCATCCGCAAATGAGATTGTTCCACTGATCAGAGACCCCGTGGTGTTCATCAGAAGAATCTGTGTGGGCGTGCCCCCGCCATCGACGATTTGCGAAAACACCAAACTGCCGCTGCTGGATGGCGTCACCGTGAGATCGGCCACCGGCAGGGCGCTGAAGATCTGCTCTCCATGGGTATTGTTGGCCGTGCGCAAATTGACGGCCGCGAACGGGGAGACGGAGCTAAATGTGATGGTTCCCAGAAACGGGCTGGTGAGACCCGCGCAGCCCAGCTGGTTGACGAAGAGCGCGATGTGTCCGTGACCCGCAATCGGTTGACTGGAGCAAGCCGAGGAGGTGGCTCCGTCCATTGTCGTCAACAACACATTAACAGTGATCGGATTCCCTCCTGCGTTCACCAGAGCTACTCCGCTGTTCTTCCCGCTGGCCTGATCATAATCCACGAAGATTCGTGCCGAGGTCGTAGTGCCGCTGGCCGGAATACCGGCTTCCGTGACAAGCACGTTATTTTGTGTCAAGGCAAAGATAGCCAACGTTACGGGGTCCGAGAGGGTCGTCGAGCCCACCTGACCATAGCTGACCGAGAGAGTACCGGCGCCTGTCGAAGTGCGTGAAAATCCCGTGCTCGCCGGCAGACTCTGCGTTAGCGCTGCGGGAATCAAAGTGGTGTCGACTGAACCCAGTCCTCCTGTGGCAGTGGAAAAAAAACTTTGCCACCCTTGGCGAAAGGTGTCGATTTTGGATAAATCCCCAGCCGACGGGGTCGTACCTTTCTGAACCAGCAAAACCCAGGCCTGGCGGAAACTGTGCGGAGAGCTCGCGGACGACGGATTTCGCGTGCCGTTGGCTGTGATGATGTCATTGATGGAAACATTATGACGTGTGCCTTGGAACGTGGGTGAATTTGTGTCCGGAGCGGAGCTGTTCACCTTGCCGGTGCCCGAGGGATTGAAGACCGCAAAACTATCCTGGACTTGGGACGGAGGCAGCAAACCCATGAGATACTGATCGAAATCGCTGTAGTGGCTGGTGTTTTGACTCGTGTTGACCGTGAAAGTTCCATTCAAGTTGTCGGTGAGAGCATTTCCTTCCATCACAGAACCCTTGGAATTAAAGAAGTAGCTCCAGTGCGCGCACTGCCGGCCCAGAATCGAATTTGAAAACGAAGGATCATTGCACACGGCTTCGGGAATATCATCGAAGGCCATCCAGCGGTGCCCAAACTCCTGACCCATCACTTCCACGGGACTGTTCGTCCCGAGAAAATGGGGAGTGTTGGGATCCAGAGGGAAATTGCCCAATGAACCCATATTGAGATAACTTTCCAATTTAGCCGGACTTCCAAAGCTGAAATTGGAATCATCAAATATGCCCAGAGATCCCAATCCCCGAACACTGTTTCGGACATTGATCTCAAATGCGAAGGCGTTTCCCAAGTTCACCGGAAAGTTGGCGAACACGGTAATAAAGTTGTAGTCATCACCGTGGGTCTGGTAAAAAGCCCGAGCCAGCTCTTTATCAGAAAAGACTTGATTGAGCGTAAAAAACTCAAAGATGGCCCCTGATTCATTGGTGGGACTTGTCAAATGGGTGTAGTCCACGTTTGCAGGGGGAATTCCCTGATTATTGCCCGGCGCGATGCCGACTACGGCGGTCGTGGAATCTGCTCCCCCGGCGGGGGAAGAGATGCCATTGTATGAAAACTCAATGGCGCCGTTGGCGTGAAGGATGACTTCAAACGTGTAGTGATCTCGATTGGAAGCGGTGCACACATCCTGAAATCGAGACACATCGCTGTACAAAACGATGAAGCGATCGCTCTTCTGAAGCGTGCTGACTGAACCTCCGCAGGGGGGAAGGAGATCGGTAAAAAAGGGAGCGATACGAGGTTGCAGGTTCAGGAATCGGACGATATCTCGATCATCACTGGTGGCATCAGGTCCTGTGAAGGTCAAATGGCCGTCGGAACCCACCCAAACATTATTGTAAGTCTGCCCAAAAAATGTGAACGTAAATCCGGGAGCAAAGGAAACCTGGGTGGCATCGTCATCACCCAATGAAGGAGCGGCAGGAAAGCTTCCGGGCACAATTGTAGATCCGGTTGCCACATCAAAATTCGGGGCGATTTTACTGACCAAATAGGTTGAGCCGTTGGGCGTGTACAAGATATTGCTATGGTCAAAGTCATAGCTGTTGATAGGGAAAACGATGAGCCCGTTATCTTCAATCACCGCAATATTCCCCATGTCGGCGTTCAAAGCATCCCTCTTGAACGATACATGTGGGCCCAACCGCCGGTATGACATGTCTTGCTCCCGGCGCTGAGACCGGATCGAGGTCACGGGATAGCTCTCATCCACGAACACCCTTTCTCCGGACGGCTGCACGGGCGGTTTGGGATTCTTGGATTTTGAAAATACCGGTAACGGCACACTCAATACACAAAAAACAAAAAACGCCACCACACCTTTTCTAACCTTCATCCTTCTTCTCCTTACTGGTTAAACCGTTGTAAAAACCCTGCTCGGCTCGTTCTCGGTGGTCCGAAGTTGAATCTCCGAAATGGGTTTCAATCCCTTGGAATTGAATTGGCTTTTAAAGACGCCCTTGCTTTGATGCTTGAACAAATTCTCCAGGTTGCTGCCTCAAAAACAGGTGCCGGGTATCGGGTGTCAGGGGGAGGAACCGCTCCGAAATAAAACGACGGTTTCTCTGCGCACTCCGCGCCCCGGCGGTGAACGGTCATTCCGGTAATCCGACCTCAAAAACTCAAACGCGTCGATCTTCAGTCTTGATGCTCCTGCCACACCAAACGTGCGGCCCCCAGCAGCCCGGCCTTGTCGATCAGGCGC
Source organism: Terriglobia bacterium (assembly GCA_028716525.1). Classification (GTDB taxonomy): domain Bacteria; phylum Acidobacteriota; class Terriglobia; order JAIQFV01; family JAIQFV01; genus JAQUPQ01. Next base: position 56,795 of record JAQUPQ010000011.1, read on the forward strand.
GACTGCACAATGGGGAGGCGCTCGGCTCGATACACATAGGATCGAGCAAAGGCTTCTTTCTTCATGGAAGGCGAAAACATTTTCCAGGCATTTGCAGCTCCACCGGCAATGATGAATTTCTGGAGATCCAAAATCGTTGTCAAGTTGGCGACGGCCAAGCCTAGCGCCCGACCAGCCAGCTGAAACACCCGCCGCGCCGCCGGATCGCCTTGCTCCGCAATCCGGCACACGTCGAAAGCGCTGGCGTTTTTCTTTTTAGCGAACAGCTTCCGCAGCGGCTCCGACTCGCCTCGTTCCCCCGCCCAGTGTGCCCGCCGCACCATCCAGGGAGCGGCTGCGATCGTTTCTAAACATCCGCGGGTCCCGCAGTTGCACAGTTCTCCGTCAGGATCGACCACCATGTGACCTGCTTCCGAAGCAATTCCACGCGTACCGCTCCAAATCTTGCCGCGCAAAACGATGCCGCAACCCACGCCGGTGCCCAGCGTGAAGAGGCAGGCATTCTCAACATCCCGAGCCGCACCCTTCCACACTTCCCCGAGAGCGGCCACATTGGCATCATTATCAATAATCACGGGGACCGGTAGGCGTCCTTCCATCTTGCGCTTGAATGGAAAATTTCCTCGGCCCGGAAAATTGGGTGATTCGTGCAATTCGCGATTGTAATAAACCAGCCCCGGCACACCCACTCCCACGCCGACGCAACGTCCGGCCTTGCGGGAGGCGATGATTTTTATAATGAGATCGCACATGCGCCGGACCACGTCATCCCGTCCCCGTTCCACCCGGGTGGGAATGCGTCGCTCTTCAAGAATGCGCCCTCGGGAATCCACGGCAGCCACCCGCATGTTGGTGCCACCCAGATCGACACTCACGGCATAGTCCATTCGGGAAGCTTTTTCGTCGCGATGTAAAGTCTTCATGTGCAGTTTCTCTCGGGGAATGTTCAAAAAATCTTTCCGTTGCGATACACGGCGGGGTTCACCTCTCGCAACACCGCCCCGTCGACCACCTCACCCACCATGACCAAGTGGCTGCCCACCACGGAATGCGACACCAACTTGCAATCCAGATAAGCAATGGCATCGGAAAGAATCGGTGCTCCGGTCACGCGGCTGTGAGTCGACAGTCCGATAAACTTGTCGGCTTCTTTGGAAGTAACTCGGCCCATGGCATAAGCTAGATCTTTATGCTCGGGCGCCAGGACGTTAATGGCGAATATACCACTCCGCAGCAACAGCTGAGTTGTGGCGCTATCAGGCGTCAGCCCCAGAATCACGTGGATGGGGTCCTTGGAAATCTGAGAAACCCACACCGCGGTCATGCCGCTGCGCTCTTCCGCCATCTGAGTGGTGACGAGATACACCCCGTAAGTGAAGGAATAAACAGCCTGTTTGGCTTCTTCCAAACTCACGCGCTTTTTCCTCTCCTTGTCCCCAGGGACAGCGAAGAAATTCCACGGAATTCAAATCGAGCATTTTAACCCATTTTCGGGAAAGCGGGGGCTGAATTTTTGATTGCAAACCGGCGGAAAGCGTTCGAAGAGTGGTGCGATCCGGAGCCGGGATCACAGCGCGCGAAGCCGAGATGGGGGCACTCAGCTGAAGCCCTCTTCATCGGGCAACACTAGGATCGAAGTTTGGCCTTAAAAAACTGCGCCCACATGTTAGTCGGGAGGTGATGTCTCTGACCAAAAAAAGGGCCGATCCCCCGCCGGGGATCGGCCCATACTTCAATTTTCAAATCACGGGCGTTAAAAGATAAACTCGATGCCCAACTCGCCGGAGAATGAGTGTGGAACGGTTACTCCGCTTGACGTGATGAAATTGATTGGCTGACGGAATGAGGCATCTCGGATGTTGCCGTCAAAATTGTTTCCAAAGTTGGCCCGGTTGGTCACGTCGAACATCTGCCAAATCAGGTTCAGCCTCTTGCTTTCACCCAACCGAATGGACTTGCTGACCCGCGTATCGAGCTGAAAGAACGCCTGCCCCCGCACGTTGTCGAACCCCGACTGCATGCAGGTTCCCGCTGCCAGGCAGGCGCGCAAGGTCGAAGCGCTGGCACTGGCGAAGGCCAGGAAATTCGTCGGGTCGCTGGGTGGAACAAAAGCGTGGGCGTTGCCGCGACCGGTTCCCCAACCAAACACGTCGATACCCTGAATGGCGGTATACGGTCGGGCAGAAGCAAGCTGCATGATCGGCGAGATTTGAAATCCCCAGGGGAGATCCAACACGCCGCTCAAGACCCAGCGATGGCGTTCATCATTGGGGGTTGGACCGAGATCCCAGGCGCCAAAGATGTGGTTAAAGTCGGTCGGGCGATTCCGGAAGGCTGCTGTGTTTCCATTGTAGGCCAATGCCCGGGATAGGACGTAGTTGGTGTTCAGCGTGAAGTGGTGTGTCATGCGCTTCCGGTAAGAGATATTCAATCCATCGTAGCGCGAACGGCCCACCGATTGCTCCACATCAACACGGCTCAACACCGGAACCCCCGCTGCAGCAAACGCGGCACTCAACGGCCGAGCCCCGCCGTTGGCCGCTATCTTTGGATTGGCGTTAAAGGTCTTCGATTCGCGCAGCCCGAGTTCGTGAATATATTCCACTTCCACCACGGAAGTCGGCGTCAACTCGAACGAATAACCCATGTTCCACTGTTGCGAGTAAGGGTTGTGATAATCCGGATCCATCAGCCGACCTGTGGAGCCCGGCGGAAGTGAAGTCGGCGGAGGCGGATTGATCGGCAGAGGATCTATACCAAACCTCCAGTTCGACAGTTTGATACCGGTTCCGGGGACTATGTCGGCATTGGGGTCGCCCAGACCTGCACTGGCAATACTGAGCGTCACCGCAAAGACAGTCGGATTGATCTGTTGGATCATGAAAAGTGGAATGTTCAGAAATGTCTGGCCATAATAGATGCCGTACCCGCCTCGCAGGGTTTGCTTCCCATTCCCCGTGATGTCCCAGGCAAATCCCACTCGGGGACTGAAGTCCTTGTTGTCATCTTTTGGCAATCGCGCCGCGTAAGGATTGTTGATGGCTTTCAACTCCTGGAAGGTCCGGTTCAACGGCTGGGCATTGGTTCCGATGAGATTGAAGTCTTTGTCCCAGCGCAGTCCCAGGTTGACCGTGAGGTTTCTCGTCACCTTCCAGTCGTCCTGGAAGTACATGCCGAACATCTTCGCTCCACCCTGAAGATTGAAGTACGGGTTCCCTGAAGTGTTAGACATTCCGATCACCGCGCCAGGGGTCGCAAAACCCTGGGGGTACAAGGTCTTGTTGGAAGTGATCACGCTGGGGAGGTCCAGAAAATCAATTTCCAGCGTGGGATTGAACTCGAAGAATCCACCCAGGGTCGGCTCCCAGAGATAATCAAATCCGGTTTTGAAATTGTGTTTACCGTGAATGATGGACAAGTCATCCCGGAACTGCCACTTTCTTTGATAAGACTGCTGCGGCACGTTGGTGTTGGTGCCAAAAGTGATTCCGCCTGGAAACGTCACTGTCGGAACTTTCTTGTCCGTATCAATCACGTTGTTCCAGTACTGGAAGCCGGCCGTAAAGTTGTTGACGAGGTTCGTGGAGATCACCGAATTGAGGGTGAGACTGGCCAGTTGCAGCGCGTTGGTGGTGAAGTTCCCGGCCGTAAGATCGTTCGTTTGAGTGGATTGATCATTCAGACCGCGGTTGGTCTGCTGGCTGAATGCGAGGTTGATCGTGTTGTTCTGATTAATGTGGTGATCGATGCGCGCATTCCAGCGCCAGTCGCGATAAGGCGTGGGAATCAAGGCGACGGGCTGGGCTCCCAAGCTCGTGACCAACGAGAGCTCGGCAAACGCCTGGGCGGTCACTGGAATGTTGGTGTTTTCACGTTGACGCTCCAGCGAGAAGAAGAAGAAGTCCTTGTCCTTCCGGATAGGACCGCCAATACTGCCCCCGAACTGTTGCCGGCTGAACGGCGGCTTGGCATTGCCTGCTTGAATAGAGAAAAAGTCGTTGGCGTTCAGCCGCTCGTTCCTTTCAAACAGAAATCCGTATCCATGGAATTGGTTGCCTCCAGACTTGGTGATGACATTGACCGCCGCCCCCTCACTGCGTCCGTTGGCCGCCGAAAAGCGCTGGGTGCTGATAATAAATTCCTGCACAGCGCCCAATGGAAGCTGCATGACTGGCCCGCCAACGGTGTTGTCCTTGTCATCGATACCGTTCACCGTTACATTGACGTTGCGTCCGCTGGAACCATTGATTCCGAAAACCGCGATGCGGTTTTTAGTGGGATCATAGGAATCCACTGGCTTGGCGCCAGGCGCCAAAATGGCCAGATTGGCAAAGTCACGCCCATTCAAAGGCAAATTCTGCACCTCTTGTGGCGTGATGTTCTGACTGACCGAGCTGCTCGTAGAATCGATCAGCGGTGCTTCTTCCGTCACGGTGATGGTTTGACTTTCCGCACCGGGGGACATCGTAAAATCAATGTCGGCGGTTTGGCCGACCAATAACTGCACATTGTCAGAGGTGATCGTCGCGAATCCTTTCATCGTCACCTTGATGGCATAGAGACCCGCCGGCAATAGGTCAATGCGGTAGGTCCCGGTCCCATCCGTGATCGCACTGCGGCTTGCCCCCGTTGCTTTTTCAGTCACTGTTATCTGGACACCCGGAATGACCGCCTTGGTTTGGTCGTACACCACTCCCGTCACGGATGTTCGCGCCGTCGCCTGGGCAAAAGCCAAGGCCCCCATGCCGACGAGCACCATCATCGTGAGACACGCCCGTGCCATAAACGTCCTCATATTCCCTCCTTGGACAAAAATGAATTTTCCTCCCCCCAAGGATTTGTCTCCACCCATAACTCCCGCATTGTTATGGAACTCATGAATTCAAAAGATAGTCCCTGCCTTGGGGTCAATTCCTAACCTCGATAAAATCTCGATTAGGCCGTTTCTGATTTTTACAAGTTCATCCAACTTCAAAAGGAGATGGGATAAATCCGCAGAAGGACATGCACTGGGAATGTAAGACTCGCCACCCTCAGGAATAATCCTGACAGGAGTCGGTTCGGACAAATTTGAATTACGGGATCAAGGAAACGCCTTCGCGCAACCCTTCCAAAGGCATCCTCAGGACAGCCACCTTATATGAACGCAACCCCTCGCAACCCACAAAATCCAAAACACATAGAACATCGAATTGGATTCAATCACACAAGAATTAGAGCCTTGCGTTGCGGTCAATAACACAATTCCAACAATGATTTCGCAAATTACTCTCCCCTTTTCCTTCTGTCAAGAAGAAATTAGACCTGTATTGTCCGGTTGGTGCAGCGATTGTTTTGGGTGTGAAATGAAAAACCGTAGGGGGCGAGTTCTATCGAAGAACTTCTATCTTCTTTCAGAACAGTGTGGCTGCGGGCCAGTGGTACGTAATCCGGCAAAGATCGACGCAGGTTATTCTTCGGGAAGGGTCACCTCAATAAAACTTCTCCACCGGATTCCTAATCGGCAGGCCCTCAAACACTAATCCGCCAGGAAGAATCGGGAAGGAACACTGGCGACGTTCTTGGCCCGATGTGGAGTGCCCTCGGGAATCTCAAAAGCTTCGCCGGACTTGATGCGCAGCTTTTCCTCGGGCGTCTCAAATTCAATTTCACCGTCCAAAACCAGCCCAATATGACCCCGGGCGCACCACTCCTCGTGTTTCGCATCGACTGCATATTGAACCAGGCGAAACCGGGATCCATCCGATTCAAAACCTTTCTGAGTAATTCCCGGGGAAGTTTCATTCCAATCCAACTGGAAAAACTGAAAACTCTTTATCATAAAAGAAAGCCTCCACCTGATTTTCAACCCTCAAGACCTGCAGTGAACTGGAGATTAGGTGAATCCCCAAGTATGAATCTCGCTACCCCATCATAATCTATGGACGTAGTTTCCGCCAACTGGGTTCATTTTATTTAGTGAATCCCTTTATTGACCGACGCGCCTTCAAAAAGATCAGGGCTTCTTCCACTGAACCGCTCCAATGTCGCCCAAAGCTTTCAAATATTCCCGGACCCACTCCAACGGGATGGGTCCGAACTCCGCGGAGACAAAGTCGCGTATTTCCTGAACCGTCCGTTTCCCATTGACGGCGTTCAGCATTTCATAAGCATAATCGTCTGCACCGGCTCGGCGGAACGGTGCGATATCTTTTTGGAGCTCGCTGAACCGGGAAAAAAGCTTCAAGGCGCTGGTTTTTTCCGCCCCAAAACGATCAGCCAGAAAACTGTATCCAAAGACCGACATGGGTCCGGGCGGACCGGATCGAACCGGCACTTCCCCTTCGGAGGCTGTCCCGTCCAGCTGATTCATAAAGTTGTCGATCTCATCCTCATTAATACCCGCCCAAATGGAGAGATTGTGCGTGAAGGATGAAAGATCCAAACGCGAAACCTGCTCATCACCAATAAAACTGCGCAGCGAAATCAATGTGGCCCGTTCGCGCCGCACCAAATATCGCGTGAAATTGTCCATTTCCTGGAATGAACTTTTCAAATCCAGCTGGGCCGCCATTTTGGCTTGGTCCGAGAATCGACCTTGGGAATCGGCCATTCGTCGTTTGGCATGAGCGATGATTTCCGAAGTCACTTCCGCGGAATTGGAGGCGTCCAGATTTGCCAAAAAATAACCGCTGGCGGCCGCCACGATGACCGCGCCCTTGAGTTTGGTGGCATCGATTTGTTCGATCGAATCCTGATTGGTGTGAATGAACCGATCCGGCCAATCATTCAAATAAATGGAAGGGATGCGGTACGAACCTTCGTCATAGATCTGATGATCGCTCCCGGAGGTGAAGTCCGACACCTCCAGATTCAGAGCTTCTCTTGTTCCCTCGTTTGAGAACACGGCGAAGCGCGCGTCACCGGTGGAGGCATACTGGACGCTAAGGTCGCGGATGTATTCCGCAAAATCCTGGGCGACATCATTAATGAACGAAGGAATGGAATCCGGCGTTCGCGTAACATGAAAGATGGCCTTGGTTTTGTCTTGTGAGCCGCCCACCATGTCCAAATGGATGGCCGCTTTCATCTTGGAAAGCAGGTCGGGATGAGCGCTCAGAAAAATCTGCGTTCCTTCAATTTCGGGCGGCCATACAAAACGGAGGGTCCGTCTGGGCGGAGGCAGGAGATGATCGGCCACCAGTTTGTTCATCACCCGGGCGACCTCCAAAATGGCGGCACATCCGCTGGCGTTGTCGTTCGCACCCGGCATTTCGTGGTCCAAATGACAGCTGAAAACGATTTCCTCATTTTTCAAGACTTCGTCGCGGCCCGGAATTGTTCCCGTCACCACCTCATAGGACCCGTCATGGCGCCCCGCTTTGGCCTCGGCGTACAGCCAGATCTTGTCTCCGTGGGCCAGCCTTTCTCGAAGGTCTTGCGCCTGCTTTGGCGAAATCTGGAAGGCGAAGGTTTTAGTCGCGGAATAGGAATCCAGATGACCCCAGCGCACAAGTGCATCGTTATCCTGGCTCCAGCCTTGAGGCTGATTCCGGGCCGAGCTGACCATGCCCAAGGCACCAAAGCGATCTACAGCCAGATGTTGAGCAGCGCCGCCCTGGCTGCTTATCAATGCAATCTTTCCTCGGACCTCTTTCCCTTCGTAGTCTTTTTCGCTGGTGCCCTGGCCCACGTCAACCAACTCCGCCACGACCTCAGCGGACTCTGAGTCTTCCGCCAGGCAAACGCGCATTTGTTCCCAAGAACACAAGCGACGGACACGCATCATCCCGGGATCCGATCCGGAGGTCGGTCGCTTCAGGAAATTGCCGCTGGGACGGACTTCCCACAGTTCCGCGCTCTCCGCATCCCACGCCTGGCGGGCTTTCAGGGTTCCATAAAAACGCTTTCCGTCCGCGGGAAATTGTTCAATGTGAACGTCGGTGAGACCGGCTTCTCGGACCTTCGACTCCACAAACTGAGCGGCCGCATGAAAATCGCGGGATCCGCGAATGCGGTTGAAAGTCGTAATCGTTTGTAGATTCCGCTTGGCCGAGGCCCCGCTCGTTTCCTGAATGATGGATTGCATCTGCCTTTCGGGGAGCAGAGACTGGGATTGCGCGAAAACTCCCCGACAAGCCAACACCATCAGCAGAACCGATATCTTTTTGATCATTGTTACGGTCTCCCTATGAATTCACGCGGCATTCAAAAATTCCTGGAACGCCGGACTGGAAAGAATGCGCCGCCCTTGAGCGCGGCCGCCTTCGTAGGTCTTCAGAATTTGATGATGATTGGTTGAAAGGAATCCCGCCCTCAGTGGGTGATCAGGATAAATGATAAAGATTTTCTTTTCCCGGAGAACCTGACCGAGCGCCTCCCAATCGTTCAAAGCCCGCAGCCGCATGGACGTTTCCCACAACTTTCCCCCCGGGTCGCAGCAAAAAATGAGGGTTTTGTCACATCGCAGATTGTCCGCCAACGCCTGGAATCGAGAGTCTTCGGCAAAACGCCTGAAAGGAATCTTCAACGCAAAACCGCCATCCAAAAAGACGGCCCGATCATCCCCGGAAAAACGATATCGCGCAATCTGACGTTCCCACCACTCCTCCGCGGTGCAGGTGTTGGTCCCCAACGGGTCAAGACCTTTCCAGATCGGCAGCAGTTCTTCCTGCTGCAAAGGCTGGCCCATGGCAAATGGAATCAGGCAGGAGGCTTCAATCACGTTGTGATAATTGACTCGCGTTATGGGCCGAACAAATTCACTCTCGAGATGTTTTTCCAAATGAGTCACGAACAAAACCGGATCTTCGACATACTCCTCGGGCAAATATTTCAAGGGCGGCGGCATTTTTCTCAAGGTCGATTTGAGGAAGTAGCGCATGGAATCGGCGGGAGAAAAATCGGTTCCATCACGCCGCCGACTGCGTGTCGTAAACACGATCAGGCGGGTTCGCCGCTCCGCCGGAGCGTCAAACACACCGCCCAATTCAGCCGCGGACATGACGTAACGAATGGAATGATATAGATGCGATCGAAATTGGACCCACCCGCCCAGCGAACGGAATTCCGGAGGCTCATGGGTGCGATCGGGCACCTCTTCAAGCCCCCATTTGTTCCAACCTTTGGGAAAAGTTTCGGGCCTGAGCGTGGCGACATCAGCGGCGGCGTAACCGCCGGCCGAGGCACCCATGGCTACCCGGGGATAACAATGATGGTCCCGCGCCCACAATGCAAATTCGTAAAGGACCCCGCCCTGCCATGCACCCCGTCCCGCTCCTCCTGAATCCAGCACCCACGCAAAAGTCGTCATGGAGATAAGTTGACCATCGTATCAGCCGGCACCGTCCCCGCCCCCTCGGTCAGAGCCGGTGCGACCCACTTTATTTTTCGTCGATCGGAAATCTGTCAGCGGGCGCACGTGAGGTGACGTCCGCCATCAATGGCGATCGTCTCCCCCGTGATCCATCCGGAGCGCGGTCCTGCCAAAAACAGGATCGCCTCCGCTATTTCTTCGGGGCTTCCCGTTCGTCCCAAGGGATGGGTGGTTTTGCTGTGTTCCAAAAACTTTTCGTACGCCTCTTCCGTCATGCCTCCGGCTCGATGCAAATGAGTCACCACCACCCCAGGATTCAGGGCATTGACACGTACCCCGTAGGGTGCCAGATCCAGAGCGGCGCACTGCGTCATGGCGTTGACCGCCGCTTTGCTGGTCACATAGGCAAAAACATTCGGAAAAGCCCGCGTACCGGCAACGGAAGAAATATTCACGATGCTGCCTTTCCGTTCCACCAAGGCGGCCTTGGCTTCCCGCATCAGAAAAAAAACGGATCGCACGTTGACGTTCATCATGCGGTCAAACAACTCCGTGGACGTATCCGCCAACGATCCCGAGGCGATGATTCCGGCGGCATTCACCAGCACATCAATGCCGCCAAATCGTCGCACCGATTGCGCCACCGCTTCCCGATCGAACCCTTCGTCGGTGACATCGCCCGTCAACCGTTCGGCTTCGCCACCGAGACGAAGGATCTGATCTTCCGTCTCCCTCAACTCCTTCTCTCGACGCGCCACGATGCACACACGCGCACCCGCCTTTGCAAACAGGACCGCTGCCGCCCGTCCAATGCCGCTGGAGGCCCCGGTCACGAAGGCCACTTTTCCCTTGAATTCCTTGGATGAATCCACACGCACCTCTTTGAATTTGAATTAAGAACATCAGCAAGCAGAACTGAGGATTGTTTCTGATTTCTCCGCGTTATCTCATCGCACTTCGCGCCTCGGCGATGAATCCCCGACTCCGAAGAGCAAAAGCTCTCACTCGCCCTTGGAAACTTCCCCTTGTTGGGCGGCGAGTTCGCGCGCCAGCACGAGCATGGAATCGATTTCGGCCTCGTTGTTATAGATGTGCGTGGATTGGCGCACGCCGTTCTTTCCACCCATGGAGCGGACGCGTATTTTTCGGTTGTTCCAGAAGGTGTCAACCATGGCTTCCCCGGACACACCCTCCACACGCCAAGTCGTGATGCCGGCACACATTTCCGGGTGCACGGATGAAAGGATGGTGGTGCCTTTAATATTCTGAATCTCACCGCGCAAATAATCGCCCAGTTGTTTGATGCGTCGAGTGACGCGGTCCGGCCCCAGATTTTCGTGATAATCGATGGCGGCCTCATAGCCTTTCAGAACCGAGAGATTCCCTGTTCCGTATTGCATGAAACGATACGCGCCCTTGTCCATGTCCGCCCACGCCGCGGAGGCCAGGGTCGTCCAGATTTCCTTCTGGCGATCGCGTTTAATGTAAAGCAGCCCGGAGCCGGCGGGAGCTAACAGCCACTTGTGGGGTGAAGAAAAGTACGCATCGCACCCCAGGTCGCGCATATCGAGCGGAATGTGCCCGATCGCCTGGGCTCCATCCAATGCCACAAACACATGGCGCGCCCCCTTCTCGCGAGCCAAGGCTGTCAGCCGTTTGACCGGCAAAACGATCCCCAGCATGGAGGTCATGTGTGGAACGGCCAGAACACGGGTCTTGGAATTGATGACCGCAGCAAACCGTCGAACAATTTCGTCGGGATCGTTGGGCGGTGACGGAAGTTCCACCTTCCTGTAGACCGCACCGTGGCGCTTGGCCCTTTCCAGCCACCCGCACGAGCCGCCCGGATGCTCCTGATCCGTCTGCACAATCTCGTCACCGGCTTGCAGGTCAATTCCTTGTGCAATGAAATTCATACCGAAGGTGGCGTTCTGGGTTGTGCACACTTCGTCGGGATCACAATGGATCAGCTTGGCCAGTTTTCCCATCAGGACAGGATAGTTCCGGTAGCCGGTGAACCAGTCCGGATGCTCCGGCTTGTAATCCCAGTGCGCCACCGTGGCGGCCAACTCCGTGGCGCTGGTGGTGAAAGCCTCCACAACCGATCGCGGCATCGACCCCAGTGTCGCGGTATTGAAGAAAGCCTCATCCGATGGAATCAAAAAATCGCTGCGAACTTTCTTCCAATAAGCCGCCTCTCCCGGTGTGAGTTTATCCGGTTCCGCGGCCCAAGATATCGATTGGGGGCTTTCAAGGAAATGAAATTGCTGAAGAGTTCTCTTAGCGGCCGGCAAGAAAACCGGGACGGTGGCCACGGAACGCAAGAATCGTCGTCGTGAAAACATTGGAACCTCCTGAAAGAAAGTACTTGAATATTGAATCCTGCGGCGAATCCCCAGAAAGTGGATGCCGCAGTTGGGGTTTCGTTGAACACTCCGACCTGTGGGAGCAGGTCACATCATGTCGCCAACTCAATTCCCGGCGTTCGATGTCTGAGATCGAGGCCGAGAAAACTCCGATTCGATTTTCGACAATCTCAAGTCTCCGATTTTCCGGGCGCGCCAATCGGCGTCGCCGAATCGACTCAGGGGATACGAATGTGCGACCGCCAGACACCTCATTCCGGCCCGGTGGGCCGAAGCCACTCCATGCAAAGAATCTTCGATGACCAGACATTCTTCCGGACGTATTCGCGGTTGATCACCGGGGCACCCTCGATTCAGCTTTCGGAGCGCCTGGGTGAAAGTCTCCGGGTGCGGCTTTCCTTTTGCAACCTCGTCGGCGCTTACAATGGCGCAAAAAAAATCAGTCATGTTCGACTTTCGCAAAATCCACTGAATTTCCGATCGCAAAGCGCCCGACGCGATGGCCAGAGGATATCGTCCCGCACAGGTTTCGACAAACCTCCGGGCGCCCGGAAAAATGCGACATCGGTTTTGCAACAATCGCCGGTAAATTGTTTCTTTGGAACGCCGTATTCGGGCAATTCTCTGGCGGCTCGCTTCTTTTGGCGAGCGGGCCAGAACTTCGCGCACCAAACTGCGATCATCGAGCGCCAGGTACCGTTCGTAATACTCCTTCCGAGTCAACCGGATCCCTTCTTGAGTCAGGGCTTCACGAAATCCCAAGAAATGCAGAGGCTCGTCGTCAACAATGACCCCGTTAAAATCAAAGATAATGGCGCGCAAGGTATTTTGCGCCGAAGAAGCCTTGCCCTTCATTTGGCGGCTCCGCAGGAACACTCCATCTTGACGGGCTGCTCAACCGCAACGGGGTGCTTGTTCTGTTCGAAGCAGAACTTGGTCAATGCTTCGGCGCCTGGTCCCTCGGCCAAGGGCGGAGATTGGGCTGTGACTTCACGGAAATCGGGATGAAGCGTGCCATCCGGACGAACTTCAACCAGCAAGTAGCCGTAGCGAATGAAATTGGTGTATTGCTCGGCCCCGGCAGTTCCCACAATCCAACCCGGCAATACCTGACCACGATGTTCCGGCGTGTTGTAAACATCCTCCAAAAACAGATGAGAATGACTTGCGATCACATAAACTTCTTTTTGCTGGTCGGCCGGGCCCTCCAGATTTTGCGCCCGATAAAGCATGTCATAAACCTGCTCGCCCGAACAACGTCCTTGGCAGCTGTCATCCATAGCATGCCCCCGGGCTTTGCTGAAAGGCAAAGCGGCATGCAGTCCCACCACAATCGTTTTGATCTCTGCATTCTTCGCATCCACTGCCAAGATCTTTGACAACCACAAAACCTGCGACGCTGTGAAAGCCGGGCCGTCGGCATTGTCCAGATAAATGAAATCCACCCCGCGGTGGACAAAGTGATAGGTCGTATCCCCCTCGTTCGTCAGAATTCCCTTTCCGGCATCGGACATTCGTTGGGAATGCAACACCTCCTGAGTCAACCAGGGTTGAAAGGTCCTTTCGAAATCCTGCCGCGTGCGATTGGCATAAAGCTCGTGATTCCCGATGCCCACAAAGAAAGGCAGTGAACCGAAGGGCTTTATCTGTTGATCGACAAAATCAGACCAAGCGTGATTCAAATAATCGTTCATGGCATTCCGGCCCAGGGGCTGCTTTCGGGTCTTACAATCAAACCCGGGAGATTGGCGAATCGCCATATCACAGTCTATGTCAAACATGCGCCGCAGATCGCCCAGATGCACATAAAACTCAACCGGTGCCTTGGCTTGATTACTCTGAATGGAGGCGGCGATCTTGGGCATGATCAAGTCACCACAATCCCGCGAGTCACCGGAGACCGCAAAATACCACCGGCCATGAGATTTCTCCTGGGAAAGCGAAAACAGAGGAAAAGACAGGAAACATGCAACGACCATCCCGCTGCTGAATATCTTCTTCAACACCATGGACCTCCCCTTCATTCCTGGTTTCTCTGACGGTACAACTTCACGCCTGACGATGAGAACTTTTCATCAGATATTAAATTCATTTGTTTTCAACCGCCACTTTTTTCTCACAGTTTCTGGAATGATCAAGCCCGCATCGCTTTCTTCAATCGCAACCAAATTGAATACTCGGGACGGACTCCTTCTCAAGTTCAAAGGAAAACCCAAGTTTCTTCGCCCGCAACGGACGCATGGCATTCGCAAAGCACGTCGAGAGAAGATTCTAATTCCCCAGTGCTCTTTGCCCTTGAATTCAAAATGAGTCACTACCGCCGGGCGCAAGTACTTAACTCTCTCCCTTCTAAAACAGCCTCTCAGGGCAGGGTGGAACCTGGACCTTGACATTTCGCTGAATGCTTGCCACCACGTTACATTCCATCTGCAACTTTAATGTAGGAAGGCTCCGAAACGGCTCACCCCGAGTTCGGCGTGTTCTCATCATGCCACCATCACAATAGTGCCCACAAATTCTGACCTTTACGGCCTGTTTGGGACCGTGAAAACTGAATCTTTGGCAACGTCTTCTCGGCAACGCATCCGTTGCATGCAACAGTTATCAACAAGTTAGCGTACGTTCGCTAGTCCAGAATCTCCACCAATGATTAACAAAAGGAACAGCTTGTTGATTCATGGAACAAAATGCAATTCAAGGCGCATTGGCACGGATCATGCAATACACAACGATGGGGACTCGCGTTGGCCGCTGAAATATTGTTTGTACTGCGCGCGCCGGCAAAAGATTCTAATCAAAATTAATATCCGGCTCTGGGGTCTGAGCCGGCACAGGAGCTAGAGGAGGAAGGTTGCCATGATGACCGGGGCTCGCCATCTAATTCCCTCACCTCCCTTGACCGGGCATTCAAGCACATCTGTGCACGAAGTTCGAACTTGGCTGCGAACTTTTGTCGACAAGCAGGGATCGCGTGCCACGGTGCGTTCCTATCGACCTTCGGACTTAAAGAACGTGTTGGAAATGTATTATCAGTTTGAACCCAAACAACTGGCGCAACGCCTTCCCCCGCGCACCGACGAACAAATTCAACGCTGGATCGCATGCTTGACACACGACGGCGAAAATTTCGTGGCGCTGGTCGGCCGCCATGTCGTGGGTCACACGGTGCTGTGCGATCTTCTGGACGGACGTGCCGAGCTGGCCATTTTTGTGCATCAGGACTTTCGAAATCGCGGCATCGGCACCCAACTCCTGGAACTCGCCCGACGTGCCGCCTTGGCGGAAGGTTATCGCCAAATCTGGATCTCGGTGGAATCCTCCAATTTGCAGGCGATCCGCGTATTTTTGAAAACCGGTTTCCAATTTACAGGAACGTTTGACGCGGAAAGCGAAATGATTCTCGATTTGAATCACTCTACAGGACAGATTAACAAATGAATCCAACTCCCTCTTCCATTGAACTCCCTTTTCATGATGAATTGGGGTTCTGCAATGTTTTGATGTCGGCCATCGGCGGCGACGGCGCCAACATGGCGGCCAAATTGTTGTTCAAAGCGTGTGTCTCAGAACTGGACCTGGACGGCGCTTACGACGCCCGATACGGCAGCGAGAAAAAAGGAACTCCCACGGACGTCTCCCTGCGTCTGTGCCGCCTGGGCACGCCGGTCCATGAAAGCGGTCCCACCAATCGGCCGCATATTTTGTGCGTTTTTCGAGAGGCCTTGATCCAGCCGCTGGCGTTAAACCGCGGACTGCAGAAGGATGCTGTCGTCATCGTAAACACCTCAAAATCTCCCGAGGACATTCGCGCCGAGTTGGAGCTGAATAGCGGCACTATTTACTGTCTAGATGCCACGACCATCGCGGTGGAAACCGGCTCTCGCCTCAACGTTCCGATTCTGGCGCTGTTGGGAAAGATTCTGAAGATTCCGATCGCGACCCTTCGTGAAGCCGTGGGCAAAACCTGGCCCCGGGCGCGCGAGGCCAACTTGAAGGCCTTCGACCGGGCCCTGGAAGGCTGTACCCAGAAGCGTTTTGAGGCGGACGGCAAATTTGAACTGGTCCCTCCCATCGAGCCCCGCGGCAAGTTGGGGTATATGAATATGAATGATGGCGGGGCCATCGATTCCGTCACACATATCAGCCTGTCTTCGAACACTCCCAGCGCCAGCATCACGCCCATCCCGGAATTCCGGGTTGAGATCTGCACGCACTGCGGCTTGTGTCTGCTGGTTTGCTCGGATCCCGGCTCGCTGGTGTGGGATGACAAGAAAATGATCGCCATTGACCCGGTCTTTTGCAAAGGGTGCATGCGTTGCGTCGAGGTTTGCCCTGAGACGAAGAAGGGCAAAGCCCTGACGGAGCCTCTGGGGGCCACATCGACCCCAACGTCATCGGAAGCAGAAGCCGTGTTGGTCAAGAGAGTTTAGGAACTCACAGTTTAATCTTTGAAACATGAAGGAAGCGCCCATGTCTTTGGATGCACTGATCGATCAAGAAAGCGACGCCAAAAGAACCGCGATCGCTAAGCAGGTGATATTCATCGGAAACGGGAACGATGCGGCGGCCAAGGCTATCGTCGATATCGGATACGATGGAGAAGGCTACTATCCCATCACCCCATCCAGCGAAGTGGGAGAAGTGGTCAGCAAAGCCATTGCCGAAGGAAGCGCCGATATGTCGTTTGTCGTCGGCACCAGCGAGTTGGCGGCGATTTCGGTTGTAGCCGGGATGGCCATTGCGGGCGGGCGTGCCGTGGACGTCACCTCCTCTCAAGGATTGATGTTAAAGGCCGAGCAAATGCCCGCCATCAGCGGGATGGGCCTTCCGGTCGTCTTGAACCTGGCCACCCGCGACATCAACGCGCCCCTCAATATCAAAAACGGTCACAGCGATTTGATGGCCACTTTGGGCTGGGGCTGGCTGATCTTTTGCGCGCCCAACGTGCAGTCGGTTTACGATCTGAATCTGATCGCCCTACGAGTGGCCGAGGCGGTCAATCTTCCCGCCCTGGTGGCCTATGACGGTTTCCATACCAGTCATGCCAACCGGCGCATTCTAGTGCTGCAAAACCGTGAAGACGTGCAGGCTTTCGTCGGTTCAAAGCCCTCCCGCGTAACCGTGTTGGACGTGGATCATCCTCGTACCTTTGGGCCTTACATGAACGACGATTTGATCAACACCAAGGTGCAACTGGATGAAAAATTCAAAAAAGCCTACGACCTCATACCGAGCGTCTTCGAAGAATTCCACGAACTGACAGGGCGTTTGTATCAATTTGCGGAGATCTATGGCCATCCTGAAGCCGAGGCGGCTCTCTTTATCCTGAACTCCGCGGGAGAGGCTGCCAAAGTTTCGGTCGACAAGCTTCTAGCCGAGGGAAAAAAGGTCAAGGTCATTCTTCCGACCGTTCTGCGGCCCTGGCCGGAAGAGGAAATGCGACGCGCCATAGGCTCCACTCCCCGGGTGGTGGTTGCAGAACGCGCTTCCCAATATGGGGCCGGAAACTACCTGGCCAATGAACTCGGCGCCACCCTGCAGCGCGTCGGCAGGAAGAATCTTTTAATCAGCCGCACCTATGGTGTGGGCGGATTGAATTTCCGTGGAGAAGACGGCATCGAATTATTGAATCTGGGTTTGAATTATCCCAACGTCAATGAAGACGAAAGAAAACTTCGCGGATATTACGGCGCCTGGCCGGGCGATCCCAACTACGATCCGCCGCAGGTGTTCACACCCCTGACTACCGAAGAAACCACGTTTAATCAGGAAGGATCCAAGATCGATTTCAAGCATTTGTCGCAAATGCCGGCCCGTGTCGGCAAGCACTCGGCATGCCCGGGATGCGGTATTTTCACGAATTTGAATCTGTTCCTTCGCGGCATTGACGGACAAGTGGTGTTTCTGTTCAACACCGGATGCGGCATGGTGGTGACGACCGGTTATCCCTTCACCAGTTTCAAAACCCCTTATGTCCATAATCTCTTTCACAATGGCGCTTCCACGGCCACCGGCATTGTGGAGATGTATCAACGCTTCCGCGCCCAGGGAAAAATCAAAGAGGAGATCACGTTCATCGTGGTATCCGGCGATGGCGGAGACGACATCGGTATGGACCAGGTGATCGGCGCGGCCCTGCGCAATGATCCTTTTATTATGTTGGAGTACGACAACAAGGGATACATGAACACCGGCGGCCAACTGTGTTACACCGGCTTCAAAGGAGAGCGATTTACCAACGCGCCTGTCGGCAACCTGGGGCGGGGAAAGAAGCAGCACAGCAAGGACATCATCGAAATTTTGCGGGGGACCCATGCGCCGTATCTGTTCACCGCGGCGGAATCCAATGCCCGCGACATGATTGCCAAGGCCCGCAAGGCCCAGGCGGCCGTGCGCAGCGGCAATTTCGTTTTTGGAAAAATCTTTTCGGTGTGCCCTCTGAATTGGGGCTCCGATGAATCCAAAGGCAACGAAATCGTGGACCGCGCCGTCAAGAGCTGTCTCTTCCCGCTGTATGAAATTGAACACGGGATTACCAAATTAAATTACGATCCCGAAAAGTCCGGCCGAAAGATTCCCGTCCAGAAGGCCTTGGAGATCATGGGCACAGCCTTCTCCCACATGGCCAAAGAAGATTTTGCGCCCATCCTTCAAGAAACCCAGGAAGAAACGGACCGGCGGTGGCAACGATTGAAGGAGTTGGACACGAATCCAAAACTGTAGGCATTCTCAGAAATTCCAGAGCCGGAAAACAGGTCCGGAGTTTCTGGAACCCCGCTTCGGTCCACTGAAGGTTTGGGGGAGGAGATTTTCGTGAAATTATCTGTGGAGTTGACGCAGGAGAAGGAATTTCGTATCCGGTCCGGAAAGAACGTGTTTGTCTGCCAACATGTGGAAGATCCGGAGGGCCGGTGGAGGGGATTAACGCCGGTGGAAATATTCATTGCAGCCTTGGGGTCCAGCATCGCGTCATGCGCACTGAATTACTGCGAATTGCAAAGTCTGGCGGCCGAGGGATTGGCGGTCGGAATGGAATGGGAAATGGAACCCACCGAAAGGCGGATCGAGAAAATCACCGGGTCCATTCATATTCCGGAAGCCGTGACTGCCGCCGGCCGGGAAGATGAGTTCATGAGCGCGGCCCACACCAGTGAGATCTACCACACACTGCTTGTGAAGCCGGAGATGCACTTTCATCCTACCCATGAGACTGAGAAGCCCGAAGGAGAAGCCCTCCTCCATTTTGTTGGAGCCGAATGAGCACACGCTCATAGGGGGACGTCCGGTTTGAGATCCGCGTCACGCCGCGGGCCCTCAGGGAAAGGTCGAGTCAGAAGGAGTTCACTGTTTATGCACCGCATCGTACGAAAGAACCAACTAGCCGCCGACGTGGTCCAATTGGAAGTGGAAGCCCCGCTTATCGCGCGTAAACGCCGGGCCGGCCAATTCGTTATTGTCCACCTCAACGAGGAGGCGGAAAGAATTCCCTTAACCATTGCCGATTCCGACCCGGCCCGCGGGACGCTTACGCTGATCATTCAAGGCGTCGGCAAGAGCACCAAGCAATTGAACCGCCTGCAGGCAGGAGATGTCATCCGCGACATCCTCGGACCGCTGGGGAAACCCACTCACATTCAGCCCAACTCCCAGGTGGTGTGCATCGGCGGAGGCATCGGGGCGGCGGTCGTTTATCCGATCGTGAGAGCCTTCCGTGAGTCCTCCAGTCAGGTCATCTCAATCATCGGCGCCCGCACCAAAAGCCTCCTGATCCTCGAAGATGAGATCCGGGCCTTGTCGGAGCAAACCATTGTGACCACCGACGACGGCAGCTATGGAATGTCGGGCTTTGTTACTGACGCCCTGAAAAGAATCCTGAGTAATGGAAAAGTCGTGGATGAAGTGATTGCCATCGGGCCCGTTCCCATGATGCGGGCCGTTTGCAAAGTGACCCGCGAGGCCGGCGTCAAGACTGTGGTTAGTTTGAATCCCATCATGGTGGACGGAACCGGCATGTGCGGGGGCTGCCGCGTCATGGTGGGCGGCAAGATGCAGTTTGTGTGCGTCGATGGGCCGGAATTTGACGGACACGAAGTCGATTTTGATGAGCTCACAGCCCGGTTGAAAAGTTATACCCAATTCGAAAAAGAATCGCTGGAACGGTACGAAAATCTGTGTGGAGTTCATTGCGGCCTTCCCGCTTAACAGGAACGGCAACGGATTCCTCGTTGAATCGGCTCGGCGCGCGGTCGGCGAAAATCAATAATTCTGAAGGCATATTTCATGGCTAAAAAAATCGGATCCAAGACGAAGACTCCCATGCCCTGCCAAGAGGCCCGGCCCCGGGCCCGCAATTTTTCAGAGGTGGCATTGGGATACTCGGTGGAAATGGCGGTGGCGGAAGCCAACCGCTGTATCGAATGCAAGAACCGGCCGTGCATCGCCGGATGTCCCGTGGAAATTGATATCCCCGGGTTCATCAAGGCCGTCGCGGAGAATCGTTTTGTCGACGCGGCACACATTCTGAAATCCAAGAATTCCCTGCCCGCCATCTGCGGACGCGTCTGTCCCCAGGAAGAGCAGTGCGAGAAGGTCTGCACGTTGGGTGTGAAGTTTGAACCGGTGGGAGTGGGACGGGTGGAACGATTTGTGGCCGACTGGGCCCGCGAAAACCTCGCGGATGAAACTCCCCAAAAGCAGCCTCCCAACGGAAAGAGGGTGGCCGTCGTGGGATCAGGACCCGCCGGATTGACGGTGGCGGGCGATCTTATTCAAATGGGATACCAAGTCACCATCTTTGAGGCGCTGCACAAGGCGGGCGGCGTCCTGGTCTACGGGATCCCGGAATTCCGGCTGCCCAAAAGCATCGTTCAGAATGAAATTGACTATCTCCTGCACATGGGAGTCGAGCTTCAAACCAACGTCGTCATCGGAAAATCACTGACCTTGGACGAGCTGTTGAGCGAGGAAGGATTCGACGCTGTTTTCATCGGCACGGGAGCCGGGCTTCCCTCGTTTATGAAGATTCCCGGTATTAATCTAATCGGCGTGTATTCCGCTAATGAGTACCTGACGCGATCGAATTTGATGAAAGCGTATCGCTTTCCGGAATACGACACTCCGCTCATCCGCGCCAAAAACGTGGCGGTGGTGGGGGGTGGGAACACCGCCATGGATTCCGTCCGCACGGCTCTCCGCCTGGGCGCCGATCACGCCTACTTGATCTACCGGCGTTCGCGAAATGAAATGCCGGCGCGCCACGAAGAAATCGAGCATGCCGAGGAAGAGGGTGTTCAGTTCCATCTCCTCACCAACCCGGTGGAAATTTTTGGAAATGAGCGAGGAGGCGTCCGGGGCATGAGGTGTCAGCGTATGGAACTGGGCGAGCCCGATGATTCCGGCCGGAGAAGGCCGGTGCCCGTTCCCGGTTCGGAATTTGAAGTTGAGGTCGACACGGTGGTGATGGCCGTAGGTCAAGGAGCCAATCCCGTGCTCACCTCCACGGCGCCCAATTTGAAAACAAACAAGTGGGGAAACATTGTTGCCGATCCGGAAACGTGCGCGACCAGCATTCCCGGGGTTTTCGCGGGAGGCGACATCGTTTCAGGCGGCGCGACCGTTATTCTGGCCATGGGCGCCGGACGCAAGGCGGCTCGCTCCATTCATGCTTATCTCAGCGATCCGGAGCGAAGCTCACAGACGGAGATTCAGGAAGCCGTCATGCAAGGCTGAAGCAATACCCTGGTGAACTGACTCCATGGCGGCTGAGGCGTCGGGATATCCAAGGGAGGCACAAATTGTTATGTCACTGATCGTGAATCATCTGGAGCAGTACACATTCGAGGCTCAGACGAGAAATCACGTCATCCATTGCGACCAGCCGGCCACCTCAGGCGGCGCCGACCATGGAATGACTCCTACGGAAATATTCGTCGCGGCTTTGGGACTGAGCATCGGGGTATACATCGAACATTTTTGCCGCGCCCGGAATCTCCCTGGAGAAAAATTCTCCATTCACTTGGACTGGGAACTGGAAGAAAATCCAACCCGCGTCTCAAAAATTACCGCGTGCATTCACCTCCCCCATGAGATTCCAGAACGCTATCGTGAGGCCCTGCGACATGCCGCGGAGTCCTGTCCACTCGAACACACGCTGAAAGCGGCTCCAAAAATTGAGGTTCAAATTGGCTGAAACACTCCTTGATGGGTCACACCAGGCTTTTGATCTCCGCACAAGGGGAGTAAAATCTCTGCGGGAACACTCATTCCTTTTGAGAAAGGAGGGATGACAGCAACCGCTATGACTCAAGCTCCGAAGGAAACCTTGAACGCTTTCGAGATTGCACAGCAGCAGTTCGCCAATGCCGCCGACATTTTGAATCTCAATGAAGGCGTTCGGAAAAAGCTTCGCACGCCGGAGCGCTGCTTGACCGTCGCCATTCCGACTCGAATGGATGACGGACGGCTGGAGGTTTTTACCGGCCATCGCGTGCAGCACAATACAACCCGAGGTCCTGCCAAGGGTGGAATTCGGTATCACCCCAATGTGACTCTGGACGAAGTCAAGGCCTTGGCCAGCTGGATGACGTGGAAATGCGCCACCGTGGGAATTCCGTACGGCGGGGCCAAGGGCGGAATCACCTGCGATCCGAAGTCCATGTCCCTGGGTGAATTGGAGCGCATGACGCGCCGCTTCGCCTCTGAAATTTCCTGCATCATCGGACCCGAAAAAGATATCCCGGCGCCCGATGTGTACACCAACGCACAAACCATGGCCTGGATCATGGACACCTATTCCATGAATCAAGGATACGCGGTCCCCGGTGTGGTCACGGGGAAACCTTTGGCGTTGGGAGGTTCGCTGGGACGCAACGAAGCGACCGCCCAAGGTTGTGTGTACGTGGTTGAGGAGGCCGCCAAAAAGCTCAATATGAACTTGAAAGACAGCACCGCGGTGATTCAAGGATATGGCAACGCCGGATCCATCGCCGCCCGCTTGCTCCACGACCAGGGAGTGCGCATCATCGCCGTGAGCGACTCCAAGGGAGGAATTCGAAACACCCGGGGCTTGGATCCGCGCAAAGTTCTGGAGTTCAAAGACAAGAGCGCATCGGTGGTGGGTTTTCCCGAAACCGAGGCCATCACCAACGAAGAAATCCTGACTTTGAAATGTGATGTCCTTGTTCCCGCCGCACTCGAGAACTGCATTACGCTCAAGAATGCCGCGCAGGTGAATGCCCGGATTGTGGCCGAAGCCGCCAACGGCCCCACCACCCCGGGCGCCGACGAAATTCTGTTCGAAAGGAATATCCTGGTATTGCCCGACATCCTGGCGAACGCCGGAGGCGTCACGGTCAGCTATTTCGAGTGGGTGCAAAATGTTCAGGAATTATATTGGGAAATTGATGACGTGAATTCCCGCTTGAAGCGTATCATGACCCGAAGCTTCAACGACGTTTATCAGATCTACAAAGACAAGAAAATCAACATGCGAAAAGCCGCCTATGTGCTGGCTGTCGGACGCGTTGCAGAGGCCTTTAAATTGCGCGGCTTGTTCCCATGAGAGGTTGAAGGTCCAGGAGGCTGTCACTGCTCCCGGGATGGGGTCCCGGCAGCAGTGAGGAATTGATCAAGAGCCGCACCATTGAACGGCTCACTAACGGACACATCGGCCACCGGCCAATGACCACGCTGGAATGGCAACGCCAGGCCCGTCCTCAAGTCTGGGACCCTGAGGACCCCGTGCGAATGCCAGGAAGGATTGGTCTCGGACGGCGCTGTCAAGCACAGGCTGCACCGCCTGGCATCCGATGGAATAGGCACATTTATGCGATTGGAAGTCACACTAAACGATCACCACAATCAGCACGTCATCATCCATTCGAAGCATGATTCCATCTCGATCTGCTTGAATCACTTCAACTACAGTTTGAATTTCGATCGCGAAGGACGATTAATCACGGTCTTTCAAGATGGATATACATACCAGCGCAGCGAAGAGAATCATTTTCTTGTGAAGTGGAAGACCGATAAACTGGGTGCCCCTGTGACCATGCGCCGGGCCTTGGAGACCCAGGACATCGATGAATTTCTGGAAAAGACCCGGGCAACAGTTCATGACGTTTTCCATGCTTTGCAGCAACAAAAGATGCGGGATTTGATCGCGCAGCGTATTCCGGTCAGCGAAGCCAAGAACGTACAGGAATGGATTCAGCGGATTCTATCCAGCACGCGGAAAATCTACGAGCAACGCTCGCTGGAGTTCTTGAAAATTTACAAACCGATCAGCATTCTTCCCCCTGATCAATATCGCTCCCTGGTTATCCAAGGCACCGAGGGATGCCATTACAACCGCTGCACCTTTTGCGATTTCTATAAGGACCGCAAATTCCATGTCAAGACCCCCGCGGAATTTCGCGAGCACATCCGCGCCATCAAGGAGTATTACGGCCAATCGCTGCGCTTGCGCCGCACCCTGTTCCTGGGAGACGCCAATGCCATCGTGACACCGCAGGAAACGCTCCTTCACTTCTTTGAGATCCTCAACAAAGAATTTGAAATCACCCCGCCCGGCATGGAAAAGGAAGAACGCACCGCCTGGAAGGCTGCCCACCCCATCCATTTCAATGGCATCGTGTCGTTCATGGATTGCTTTTCATCGCTCCAAAAGTCAGTCGAGGATTTCAGGCAATTGGCTTCGCAGAATCTGAAACGCGTGTACATCGGGGTGGAAA
This sequence comes from Terriglobia bacterium, assembly GCA_028716525.1. GTDB lineage: Bacteria > Acidobacteriota > Terriglobia > JAIQFV01 > JAIQFV01 > JAQUPQ01. The sequence goes on from JAQUPQ010000011.1 coordinate 81,187, forward strand.
CCGGGAGCGACAGCCTGCTGTCGTTTCTCAACAAAGCGGGACGTACCGCGGATATCCGAACTGCCATTCAGAGAGTCAAGAAGGCAGACATTGCGGTGGGTCTCATCATCATGGTGGGCATAGGAGGCTTGAAGTTCAACGCCGAGCACATCGAAAAAACCGTGCAGTTGTTGCGGGCCCTGCCGCTTTCAGAACGCGATTTGATTTATTTCTCGGAATTCGTTCAGACTCCGCAGATGGAATACACCCGAAAAGCGCTTGAAGAAAAAGTGCGATCGTTGACACCCGCTCAAACCAAATCTCAATTGTCCCTTATCCGCCAGCAATTGAAAACCAGCTTCCCACCCATTCCCGCGAAACTCTCGGTCTACGACGTTCGCGACTTCATGTATTGACAACGTTTCCTTTGTCAAATCACCCCGAATCTTGAGGCCTACGTGGGTGGAAACGCATTGCGCGGAGGTGTTCGCTCAGGCTGAAACACTCCTATGCAACCTCGGATTGAAACAACTTGTTGCAATGCAACGCCAAAGCCTAAGAAAAGATAGTGAAAATCCCCTAACAACCTCCTAAGTTGTTCATTCCTTTATATCAACATTATTTTCTTAGTTGTGAAAAGAAACACAAGATGGTTAACCAATTGCTCCTCGTCAGGTGGGATTGCTCCAAAGTTGGTCCGGATTCATTTTTGAGTGTGATTGGTACGGACGACGGCCCGAAGAAACCGAAATAATACTTTAGAAGAAATGACCTGGAAGTCTCGTGCCGACCCAATGAGCACGGAGAAGGAGAGAGCTATGAAATTTCGCAAGAGCCCGTTGAAAGCGCTACTGTTTGTGCTTCTCAGCGGATTGGTCATATGCGGCCTCGTGGGGGCTACTTCCCGGGCCTACTCCAAGTCTCAGAAAACCGAACAGGCAAAAACCTCGCAAGCCACTTCATCTCCAGCACCGGCTGACGAATACGTGGGAGCAGAAACCTGCAAGACCTGTCATGAGGACATCTACAACAACTTCAAGAAAACCGAGCACTTCAAGTTGACGCTCTACAGCAACTGGAAAGTCAGCGACAAGGGATGTGAATCCTGCCACGGTCCGGGCAAAGCCCACGTGGATGGCGGGGGCGACAAGACCAAAATTCGGACGTTCCAGGACTTGGCTCCGAAGCAAATCTCTGAGGTGTGCCTGCGTTGCCACGCCGGGAGAGAAGAACACAACAATTACAAGCGCGGAGAGCATTGGCGGAATGACATCAGCTGTGTGAACTGTCATAACCCCCACGGGCCCAAGGCCACCAACAAGATGTTGACCGATAAAGAACCGGCTTTGTGCTTCTCCTGCCATAACGAAATGAAATCGCAATTCTCGATGCCCTTCCATCACAAGGTTCCGGAGGGGGCGATGAAGTGCAGCGATTGTCACAATCCTCACGGCGGATTTGAGCTCAAGCAGGTGCGCCTGGCGACAGGTGCCGACACACCCTGCATGAAGTGCCATGCCGACAAACAAGGACCCTTTGTATTCGAGCATGCGCCTCTGCGCGTGGAGGGTTGCGTGATTTGCCACAATCCCCATGGATCGGACAATCCCAAACTCTTGAAGCGGAATGAAGTGCGCCAGCTCTGTCTGGAGTGCCATACGGACGTGGGCACCATTGCGCCGAACACGCCTTCTTTCCACAATCAGGCCACTGCCCGATTCCAGAATTGCACGACGTGCCATGCGCGGATCCACGGATCCAATGTAGACCGCTTCTTTTTCCGTTAATCGCCTTGGGCGACAGAGCGAATGATCTTGGGAGAAATGGAGATTATGAAAAACAGACTTGGACTCATCATTCTCATCGTGGTGGGAATTACCCTGGGAGCCCTGCTGGTCCGGGCTCAATCCCCCGCTCCTTCCGACGGGATCACCCTCGGAAATTATAACGTCAACACCGACGCTGAACTGGGAGTACGGTTCCTCGCCACCGAGGGCGATTTCAACAAATACCGCAGTGATCTCAACTACGGGCGCGGATTCCGGTTGTTCAACTTCGATTTCCTGGCCCAGTCCAAAGAGGGTCAGGGAAAGCTCTTCGACAAGTTTCAAGTCAACGCCTCGGGTTGGGGCGGAGATCCCAATGAATTCTTGCGCATTTTAGTCGAGAAAAACAAATGGTACCGCTTCGATTCCAATATCCGCCAGTTTGATTATTTCAACAACCTCACCAACCTGGCCCTGAATCAGCACACCGCTGATTTGGGACGCAAATTCGGAGATTTCAACCTGACCCTGCTGCCCGACAATCGATACTTCAAAGGTTATGTCGGGTATACTTACGACAGCAGCACCGGGCTGGCGACTTCCACTTATGACTACAGCCGGGATGAATTTTTGATTCAAGTTCCCACCCGCTCTATTGCTCATGATTATCGATTGGGCTTCGACGCCAAAGTCTGGGTTTTTGATATCTCATTTCTGCAGGGAATCCGGTATTTCAAGGATGACTCCCGCTATCTCATCCCCTCCTTTAATCCGGGAAATAATCCGACCAATAGCAGCGTCATTAACTTCCTGGACCGGGAATTGCCCACGCGCGGTCGTGAGCCGTTCACGCGATTCAGCGCCCACACGCTGCTGGCGAAAAAACTGGATTTTACCGGACGATTCATTTACACCGGGGCGCTCAGCAACTACACCATGACGGAGCATGTCACGGGAGTGGATTCCTCGGGAAACAACATTCTCTCCGATAACTTTCTGGCCGCGGGACAAGCGAAACGCCATAATGGAGCCGGAGACATCGGTTTGACTTTTTTCGCGACCGACCGATTGACTCTTTCCGAGACCTTCCGCGTCAGCACTTTTCAAATCAGCGGCGGTGAGCCTCTCAGCGAATCGGAATTCCGCACTCGAACAACCTCGTTTGGAACCACCGTATTGCCTCCTCTGTTCGTGAGCAGCTTGATGTTCCGGTTCATCGATTATCGTCTGATTCAGAACACCCTGGAAGGTGATTACCGGGTCAACCCGAATCTCTCATTCCATGCGGGATATCGTTACTCCGACCGCCGCACCATCGTGGGATCTTCGGATCAAGGCCTGGGGCTCTCTCCGGCCGGAACACCGTTGACCTTGGATACCGTCAACAATCACACCAACTCGGTGTTCGCTGGTTTCATGGCCCGACCGGTTTCCATCTGGACCGTCTATTTCGATGTGGACCATGGGACGGCCGACAACGTCTTCACGAGGATTTCAAATTATAACTACAATAATTTCCGGATCCGTTCGCGCCTCAAGCCGTCCAAGAACTTCGCGATCAATGCTTCGCTGGTCACGAAAGACAACAATGATCCCACAGAGACGGTGGCCGGGCAGCTCTTTGGAACGGACATCAAGGCACGAACCATCAGCACAAGTTTGGACTGGCTGCCTTCGTCCAAATTCTCCTTGACCGGCGGCTATACGCTGAACTCCATTACTTCCGATGCTTCCATTATCTTCTTTTTAAATGGGGTGCAAACCAACGGCGACAGTCAATACTTCATGCGGGACCATTACATGTTCTTTAATACCAATATTCAGCTCCACAAGCGCGCCACGCTGTTCCTGGCCTACCGTATCAGCAAGGATTTGGGACAAGGAAATCGCGTAGCCTCCTCCCCGAATCAGATCCTGTCTTCTTACCCGTTGAGTTTTCAATCCCCGGAGGCGAGGCTGACGGTCAAAGTCCGCGAGCACGTTGACTGGAATCTAGGTTGGCAGTATTTCAGTTATCATGAAAAGCTTCTGAACATTCAGAATTATCACGCCAACCTGCCGTACACTTCGGTCAGGTTCACTTTTTAAGGGATGTTTCAGAGTACGCCTGCCACCCTGGCCTGAGTGTGAAGATGCAGCCAGGGTCGCAGGCCAAGTGGTTTGAAAGGCGAGACCATGAAGAATACAGAATCAGCAGCTTCCTGCAGGGGGCTGAACTTCACCCAAGGAGGTATGAGCTCATGGCCATGGCAACTTTTGACAATTCCTCCTAATTAGATTTTTTTAGTCCAATATGTGAAAAGTTTCACAGCACGTCAACGTCAGATCAGAAAGGAATCTACAGATGCCCAAAAAATTCATCTCAATTATAAGTTTCATCTTCCTTTTTACAGCTTCTTGCACCGCACTTTACGGTGCAAATCCTACTCCCATTGGATTGAATTCGCCCGGTTACAACTACAGCGAGGCGAACAGCTGCACTGCCTGCCACTTCACTTCAGGAGCTGGTGGGGATCATATGTTGGAGGCAGTCGGTGTCAAGATCGACAGCACCAACACGGTGTTCTCCCTTTCAGGGAATGGTTGGTTCGCATCTCGTCACTCCCAATCGAATTACGGCTCCACGCAGAACACCTTCTGCGCCAAGTGCCATTCTCCGATTGAAGCCACTGCCCAGTCCGCATTCAATAACGGATTCTTCACCAACACCGACTTGATTGCTGACGGAAAAATGGAAGGGGTGACCTGTGCGAGCTGCCATCCGCCACACGGAGCAAATCCCCGCCTCGGGATCTTCTTGTTTGGGGACAAGACCAAGGTGGCCTCATATAAGTTGGTCCCGCCTGACCAGGAAGATCTGCTCTGCTTGAATTGTCACGTCAATCGACATAACGAGACCAACGTGGCTTTCAAGCGAATGTACGATGCCGGCGTGCAGTGCGTCGATTGCCACATGGCGCCGTATGGCCAGATCGTCAACAGCGCCGTTTACAAGCGCTTCCACGACTTTAAGGTGGCCGACAATCTGCCGTATTCCTGCGGTGTTCAAGGCTCTCTTTCCGGCTTCACATGCCATCCATCCTTCAGTTCCAATGCTACTCTGGCATTCCTGCCCTACCTGAAGGAACAACACTCCGATTGGTGGCCCATGAATCCGCAAAAGAGAGGCTCGCATCAACTGAAGACGGCTGAGGATTACCTCAATCTCTGGAAAGAGGTTCAAAAGCAAGTCGGAAATTAACGACCTACTTTTGATGCGCTACAAGACAATTCCCGACAGGCTGCGTTGTGTTAAATGATCAAAAATAACAGCGCAGCCTGCTTTTTTTTATGGACTCCGAATGCGGTACAGCAAATTGGCCCTGGGCTCCTGGACAGGGCTCCATATCATCGAATGCGCTGGTGCAACGGCCAAAAGAAAGTCCAAATGCACAAAATCCCCTAATGTTATGAATAGAATGCAACGGATTACATGTTACACGACTGTTGCATGCAACCGACTCTAAGCATCTCTATGTTGCAATCGGAAGGGACGATTTGTCCTTATTTGCTAGAGATGATAGGACTTATTTTCCCAATCAATTAATGAAAAATTTCACAACAATGGCAGGTCGCATGCTGAAAAGGATATGGGATGGGGAATCTCCTAAATAGCAGCAAGAATTGACACAAAGGTTATTCTTCATCGCTCTTCGTCGACAAAAAAGAGCTCAATGAAAACGCCAAAAAATGCGGTAAGGAAACCGAAAACAACGCCCCAACTGGAAACTCCAAATTCAGAGAACTGCTCTAAAGCGCCCGATGCCCCCGGACAAAACAAGTCTGCCAACACCGGCTTTCTTGATGAAACTCTTGAATCTTTGAGTTCCATCAAGTTGGGTATTTATCTTCTGATTATCTTGGTTGTGGTTTCCTTTATTGGGACGGTGGTCCCCCAAAGGCCAAATACCTCGCCCGAAAATCTTCAGATCATGTTCGCACCTCAGAACCTGATGCTACTCGACAAGATGGGAATTCTGGACGTGTTCCATTCTTGGTGGTTCAAGGTGTTGTTGACCTTGCTGGGCTTAAACATTGTCTTCGCTTCAATCGATCGACTTGGCCGTGCCTGGAAGTTCGTCCGCCATCCTGTAAAGATTCTTTCGGAAGTCGTGATCCGTGCTCAATGGCAAAATGCGGAATTCCAACTGGCCCTTTCGCTGGATGAAGCCGAAGAGCTTGTAAGAACTCAGTTAAAGAAATCGCTGGGAAAAGCCGAAAGCAGTTCCAAAGATGGTGCGCGTGTGCTTTTTGCCCAGAAGCATGTGTACTCGCGATTGGCGGCCTATGTCATTCACTTGAGTTTGTTGATCATTTTTGCAGGGGGCCTCATCGGCTTGGAATTCGGTTATCGCGGGCAGATTCGTCTCGAGGAAGGCGACGCCACCTCTCACATCACTTTGTTTGACACTCAACATAGTGTGGTCGAGGCGGCCAATGAACCGCGCCAACTCGATCGCGCCATGCCCTTTGAGATTCGATTGGATAGAGCGGAAGTTCAATTCAACAATCCCCAGGAGGCCAGCCTGCTTCGCCGCAGCGACATCCAAAGCCCGGGAGTGGTGAAAAATTGGTTTTGCACGGTTTCCATTCTTGAGAGCAGCAACAACCGGGGAAGCCACGTCATCGCCGTGAATCAACCCCTCTCTTATCGGGGCTTTCGGTTTTTTCAAACCGGATTTGATTATGGAAACGGATTCAAAGAAATGAAGCTCCGTGTCGGAGGTCCGGCGGGTTCCAATGACGGGGAAACCATTTACACCGTCCACATGGGAGATACCTTTGAAATCAAGGAAGCCCAGACAACCGCAACCGTCATTCGAGCCGGTATCATGGCCGAAGAAGATCTCCCCTTCGTTCTCCTGAGGCTCAGCAAGCCCGGTGATTCTTCGACCACAGAGGTTCCGGTCTTGGATGCCAACGCCACCCGTCAATTCGCGGCGGCGGGCGGAACCGGGCCGGCCCCGGGCCGGCTTCCCCGGGGTGCGCAAATCGTATTAGCCGACGCCGTACCCCGGTTTGCTTCCACCTTTCAGGTGTCACGAGATCCGGGAGTTACCACTGTGTGGGCCGGCTGCGTTCTGCTGATGTTGGGATTGATGATGGCATTTTACTTTTCCCACCAGCGTGTCTGGGCGATGTTAATCCCGAAAGACGAGGGCACCCGCTTGGTGATAGGGGGAGATGCCAGCAAGAACCGATCCGCATTTGCGAAAACATTTTCTGAATTGACGCAAGCGATTGCGCAGTCCGCTCCAAGGGAACCATCAGAATCTTCTACGGAGGACACCCCATGAGTCGAGTTCAAGTTTCCAAGATGAGTCCTTCCCCTCTCAACTCATCGCAGCAAATATTCTGGCCTCTGACCGCGAGCCTATTGGGGATGGCCTTGTTGGCTCTGTTTGTGATTCCCGGTGTTCTGAAGAGTCACACCCAGATCTGGAGTGCCGGAAGCTTGTTGAGTCTGGCCATCATTTTTTATGTGGGGTCCTCGGCCATGCTCGTCAGTTACCTGCTGCGACGCGTCGAAAAGCTGTTCGAAACCGCAAGAATTCTGGTCCTTTTGGGATTTGTACTGCACACGGGCGCCATCGCCTCGCATTGGGTTTCAGCTCAACATCCGCCCATTTCGAACATCTTTGAAATGCTGATCAGCTTTGCGTGGGCCTTGGTGGTCATGGATTTCCTGGTGCAGCGAATCTATCGGATGAAAATTCTCAGCGCCTTCGTAATTCCCATCGCGACTCTGGCGGTTCTCCTGTCGACGATTTTGCCGACGGATCCCTCGCGCAGCCTGCCGCCGGCTTTACAAAGTATTTGGCTTTACATTCATGTCACCTTTGCAATCTTCAGTTATGTGGCTTGCGCCATTGCTTTTGTGGCTTCGATTCTCTATCTGGTTAAAGACCGGGTCCCAATGCAAACCTTCGGCATGATCACGCAAGGTTTATCGGCAGCCACATTGCTCGGCATCGATTGGCTGGGAAACGCCGACAACCTCCACCGCCATTTCAATATCCTGCTGCGAGGAGACTTTTTTATCAACCTTCTTTACCAGGGCCGCGACATTGTCATCCCCGACATGGGAAAAACTTTTTTGGTTGTGCCCCTGCCCTGGGCCGGCCAGATGTTTCGCCTTTCCTTACTGGTTTCCCTCATTAGTTTTGCGCTTTATTTCACCAAACTTTCATACAAAACACTTCTCAGATTTACACAATTGAGCTTTGTGATTCAGTGCCTTTCCATTCTCACGTTGCTCGCGGCCGCCCAGACAATGAGGATCTCAGATTTGTTGGACCGCATCCCGGCATCGGTTTTGAGGCAATTCGACGCTTCCTCGCTCGCCTCCGTCGCCACGGCCGGCCTGAAATCAAATCCCTTTACCCTGGCCGGAATCCTGGTGGCTTGTATGGCCGCATTGCTGTTCCTGATTCTGAACGCCCGTCACGAACAGATCCTTTCGGCCTTGCCGGACCTCAAGCTTCTCGATGACGTCAACTACAAGGTGGTCACCATCGCGTTTCCGCTTCTCACGCTCATGATCGCGACCGGGGCCTTTTGGGCCAATCGAACCTGGGGCTCTTACTGGAACTGGGACCCCAAAGAAGTCGGTGCCCTGATCACCTGGCTGGTGTACGCCGCCTATCTCCACATGCGCATTGTGAGGGGATGGGCCGGACGACGGGCCGCCTACTTCGCCATCATCGGTTTCGTGTTTGTCTTGTTCACCTTCATTGGCATCAGCTATTTGTTACCGGGGCTCCACGCTTACGCCTGATGCAAGTGTGTCCCCTTGTTCCACATTAAGAAGTACTCATCTCATCCAGGAGGCCACAGCATGAAATTCGTTAAAACATTCATTCTTTTTATCGCCATGATATTGCTCTCGGTTACATGGATCTATGCGAAAGCCGCTTATTCAAAGACCGAAGGAAAGACCTGCACGCATTGCCACACCAAGGCCGGGAGCAAGGATCTTAATGATGTTGGAAACTGCTATGCCAAGAACCACAAGCTAGAAGGCTGCAAAGCGCCGGAGAGGAAGTAACACTGTGGGTCCGCGCGTTTCTGTGAATTAGGGGCCGGCCATGGATCCCGTAAAGGAAAAAAAGCTGGTAGCAGCGACCTCACTGATGGCGGCCGTGGGGCTGACGCTGATCAAGGCCATCATCGGGTTGGCCACCGGAAGTTTGGGCATTCTCTCTGAGGCGGCGCACTCCGGACTCGATTTTGCCGCGGCCTTGATGACGTTTTTGGCGGTATCGGTTTCTTCCAAACCCGCCGACGAGAGCCATCACTTCGGCCACGGGAAGTTCGAAAGTTTTTCGGCGTTGTTTGAGACCGTCCTGTTGCTCTTTACCTGCGCATGGATCATTTACAAAGCGGCCTACCGGCTGGCGGGACATCGTGTCGAGGTCGAGGTGAATTTTTGGAGTTTTGCCGTCATGGGAATTGCCATTCTCGTTGACGTCAGCCGCTCCCGGGCCTTAATGCGCGTGGCTCGAAAATATGGGAGTCAGGCCTTGGAAGCCGATGCTCTTCATTTCCAAAGCGACATCTACAGTTCCCTGGTTGTGATTTTTGGATTGATCTTCACCAAGGTCGGCTTCCACATGGCAGACCCGTTCGCGGCTTTGGGGGTTTCGATTCTCGTCATGGTCGCTTCGGTCCGCTTGGCCCTGCGCTCGACCCATGTGTTGTTGGACCGCGCCCCATCGGGTTTGGAGAGCGTCATCCGTGAAACGCTGGTGGCCCTGCCTGAAGTTGTGGAGATCCGGAAATTGCGCATCCGTGATTCCGGAACTCAAGTTTTCGTAGACGTAACGATTGCTGTGGATGGAGCTCTGTCGCTCGATGAGTCGCACCGTATCGCCGACCACACGGAGCATTCCATCGGCGCGGTGGTTCCCAAGGCGGATGTCTCGGTGCATGTGGAGCCCGTGGTTTCGGTCAAACAATCTTAACGAAGAACGGGAGCGCTATCGCTCCACACCTCGTTCAATGGATCACTCATGAAAAACCGGTCTCATATTTCAATTCCTATTTCATTTTGGGCGTGTCTTGTGGGTTGGGCCATCCTGGGAATCTCCATCGGACCCCGCCCTGGCTGGGCTGCTCCGGTTAAGAACTCCGATTGTCTCAGCTGCCATGCCATGGAGGGTTTCCAAGCCCCCGATGGAAAAAATCTGTTCGTGGACGGACGGAAGTTTGAGAAGAGTGTCCATTCCTTCTTAACCTGTGTCGATTGCCATTCCGACGTTAAGAAGACGCCGCACGCTGCGGAGCTCGCCAAGGTGAACTGCAGTACCTGTCACGCCGAGCAGCAGCAGAAATTTACCAGTTCGGTTCATGCGGGCAGGATCATTCACGACCCGGCCAATCCCAATGATGGAAAAGTCGAATTTTCGTGTGCCGATTGCCATTCGCCCCACGAAGTGCTTCCTCGAACCGATCCGGAATCGGCGACGCATCACACGAACGTCCCCGCGCTTTGCGGGAAGTGTCACTCGAATTTGAAGTTTGTGATCGAATCCCCCATGGCCGAAACCTCCATGCCCTTCTTTGCCTACAAGGAAAGCGTCCACGGGAAATCGGTGGCGGCGGGTTCCGAAAAGGCTGCGGTTTGCTCGGATTGCCACCGTTCGCATGACATTCTGCCTCCTACCAATCCCAAGTCCTCCATCTTCAAAATCAACACGCCGGAGACCTGCAAGCAGTGTCATGAAAATATCTATGCCGAATACGCCGACTCGGTGCACGGGAAGGCGGTCAAGCGGGGTGTGTTTGGAGCTCCGGTATGCGTCGATTGTCATGGAATACATTCCATCAAATCGCCGATTGATCCGAATTCCACTGTGGCCGCCCAGGTCATTTCACGTTCCACGTGCGGGCAGTGCCACGCCGGGGAGAAACTGTCCAACGAATTCGGGGTGCCGGAAAATCGGGTGTCCTCTTACTTCGCCAGCTATCACGGACTGGAAAGCCGCGTGGGTTCGGTCGAGACGGCCAATTGTGCCAGTTGCCACGGGGTGCACCACATTCTCCCCTCCAACGATCCCCGTTCCAGCGTCAACAAAGCCAACCTCGCCAAAACGTGCGGCAAATGTCATCCCGGTGCGAGTGACAACTTTGCCAAGGGACGCATCCATTTGCTGAAAGGCGAAGTGGACACCCTCGGGGCTCGAATCATCACGGCGGTCACGCAATTTTACGTGTGGTTGATTTTTCTGGTGGTGGGTGGAATGTTGATCCACAACGCCATCGACTACTTCGCCCGGGCGCGTCTCCGGATGCGCGAACATCTCTTTCCGGGCCGCCCGGTCATCCAGCGTATCCCTCTGAACGCGAGAATTCAGCACGGCATTATGCTGACCTGCTTCATCCTGCTGGTCATCACGGGATTCGCATTGAAGTTTCCAGATGCCCATTGGGTTCAAATTGTTTTTCTCGGAAATGCCGCAGTCCGCAGCGTCACCCATCGCATCGCGGCGGTCCTCTTCATTGGTCTGGCCTTCTATCACCTCTATTTCATACTCTTCACCCCCCGGGGACGCAGCGAGTTAAAAGCGTGGAGACCCAACCTCCAAGATATTCGCGACATGGCTCAGATGATCAGCTTCAATCTGGGTCTCACCAAAGAACATCCGCAGTTTGACCGCTTCAGCTATGTGGAGAAAGCCGAGTACTGGGCGTTGATCTGGGGAACGATCGTCATGATACTGACCGGCATCGCCTTGTGGGCGAAAACCTGGGTGCTCCAATTCATTCCCAAATGGGGCCTCGATGTGTTCGAGCTGATCCATTATTACGAGGCTTGGCTCGCCACGCTGTCCATCATTGTCTGGCACCTTTACATGGTCTTGATGCGTCCGGGATCTTTTTCGTCGAGCTGGATGTGGCTGACGGGCTCCATCACCAAAGAAGAAATGATTGAGGAACATCCCCTCGAATGGGCCCGCATCCGCCGTGAGGCTGAAGCGGCGGAGCCCGCGTCTGAAGGCAAAGAGGATGTCCTCCAAACGACCTAACGGATCTCGCGCCTCACATGGACGGCGCGAATCCGGGTCGCATACTTTCCAAATTCAGTTTATGGCAGAACGCAATCGGCAACGACAAAGCATGCTGTTATTGGTGGTTTTTCTGCTGGCTGTATTTGTGGCCGTCTCGTACCGGTTCTACAAGGAGACCGAGGTCAAGGTGGCAGCGCAGTCAGGAGCCCAGCAGTTGTTGATTGCCAAGACGGCCGCTGCCGGCTTGGAGGGGTATTTTGACTTCATCCACAAACGGATGGAGAAGGAGGCGGAGGCCTTGCAATCAGGCCAAATCCCCGTATCGGCTATTGAAGACTCCCTCAACACCATGTATTTGGATTTGTCTTACCGGATCGCCGGCGTTTACTTCCTCGACAACAAGTTCCAACTCCAGAGTTTTCATTCCAACGATCCCAAGTTACGCGACTTTTTGCCGCCCGTGACCGGTCCCATCATGACTTCCCTGCTCCGGGGCGAATACACGGTCGGGACTCCGGTGGTGGTGAATTCGCAACAATACATCTTCGAGATTCTCCAGCCGGTCATGACCTCCGGCGGTCAACTCAGGCTGGTGCTAGGGGCCGCTGTGCCCCTGAAAAATCTCAGTTCTCTCTACCTGGATCCGCTCAACTCCACCACCACACACTACTCCTGGATGTTGGACCAAAAGGGTATGCTGTTGTACAACCCGCGACACCCCGAAATGCTGGGCCATCGCATCTTCGAGAATCGAAGAGAGTGTTTTGTCTGCCATATCCATTTTCAAACTGAACAACGAATGGTTCGGGCGGAGAGTGGGACGGCCACCATCGATTTCAAAAACCAGAGCCGCGACCTGGTGGCGTTCACACCCATTCATCTTGGAAACCAGAACTGGGCGCTGGCAGTTTCTATTCCTTACACCGAGGCCATCGCGCTGACTCGGGACAGCTTCCGCAATACCCTGTTGCTGGTGGCCTTCTTTTTTTCCATCATCATCGGAGGCGCGTTGCTGGTCATAAACATGCACGCGCGGCGCATCAAGGCCGAAGAAGAAGCCCGCTTTACGCGTCAACAAGCGCAACTGGAGCGTCAACTGCTGCAGTCCGAACAACTCGCCGGAATCGGCCGCATGACATCGCAAATCGCTCACCAAATACGGACGCCCCTCTCCGCCATTTCACTGAACATCGAATACCTTGAAAAACAAATCCGGAAAATGCTGTTGTCGAGGGGTGTTTCCACAGAGAACCTGGAGCTGCAGGATATTCAGAGTGTGACCGCCTCGGTAACCGACGAGATTGCCCGCCTCAGCCAGCTCATTGAAGACTATCTGAAATTTGCCCGACTCCCGAAGCCGACCTTTCGTGTTGCCTCCATTGGTGAAATGGTTCACAGCCTGGCGGCCTTCCTGGAAAAGGAAATGAGCGACAAACACATTCGGTTGGATGTGCTCACGGCAGAGGCGGAAGGGGCAGCCCGGAAAAATGGGGACCATATCCTGATGGATGAAAACCTTCTTTGGCAAGCCTTCACCAATCTTGTCCGGAACTCCGCCGATGCCATGCCTCAAGGCGGCACCATCACGTTGGGTGTCACAGCCCGTCCCGCCGAAATCGAAGTCAAAATCTCCGACCAAGGCAGTGGCATTCCGGAAGACAAGCTTCCCCATATTTTCGAGCCGTTCTTTACCACCAAGGCAGACGGAACGGGATTGGGTCTTTCATACGTCCATCGAATTGTGACCCAGCACCACGCCTTCATCGCCTGTCAAAGCCGCGTGGGCGTTGGAACGGAATTCACCCTCAGCTTCCCCCCGGCGGGAACGGGCGAAAGCAAAGAAATTCTCGCGAAGGCTAGTGCTTGATCGAATTGGAAGGAGCGTTCAATTTGAAACTCGACACCGTGACGGCCGAAGCCCTCGGCCCTGACCCTCTTTCGTCGACCGAGGGAGTGGATCGAATGTCTCTGTGGCAGCGCGGGGAGCACGGGTTGATGGGACTCTCGGTGCTGCTGCTCATCCTTTCCGGAATGGCTCTGGCGTATCACCAACAGGCCTGGGCGCAGGTCTTGATCCAATGCATGGGCGGAATTGCCGGACGCCATCTCGTTCACCGCATCGGCGCCATCGGGCTTCTCGTTGCGGGCGTGCTGCACCTGGGTGGATTTCTTTTCTCACAACGACATCGTCGAGATTTTGGGCGAGTCCTGTTGCGACCCTCCGACTTGACGGAGGGCTGGCGCGGTATCCGGTCAGCTTTTTCAGAATCGAGCCCGGCGCCGCGCTATGGGTGGTTCACGCCCATGCAAAAAGTTCAATATTGGGGCGTCCTCTTCGGTTGTTTGCTCATGGGAATATCAGGCGTTTGGCTGTGGTTTCCCGCGACGGCACTTCAACTCTTTCCCAAATGGGTGTTTGACGCCATGTTGGTAATCCACGCCAAGGAGGCACAACTCATTTTTGTGGGCTTCATCATTTGGCATTTATATGACGTGCACATCGCCGGCGGGAACTTTCCCATGAATCCTGCCTGGCTGACCGGAAAAATGTCGGCCGAATCTTTCGCGCTGCAACATCGGGATTCCTCCGTTTCAGGACGGCTGGGAGAAAAACCTTGAAATCTTCCCCGCTTCCATTCTTCACCTATCTCCTTCTGCTGGGAGGATTGGCGTCCTTTCTTCCTGGAGGGCTTCAGGCACAGGAAGACATCCGCTGCTTGACCTGTCATGGAAAACCGGGCTTCAAGAAAACGCTGCCTTCGGGAAAAGTGTTGGAGCTCTTTGTTGACCCCATGCAGTTGCGGCTTTCTGTTCACAAAGAGCGCAAGTGCGTGGACTGTCATGCGGACGTCACTGAAGTTCCTCATCCCACCATCCCGCAGAAGGTCAACTGCGCGCGCTGCCATTTTCTGGGGAATGATGTGGGTGCTCCGCAATTGAAGCGTTATCAGGAATACGGGGAAAGCGTCCACGGAAAAGCCTTGGCCGAGGGCAACACCAAGGCCCCCGTGTGTCAAGACTGTCATGGAGATCATTTTATATTTGCGGGCCAGGATGTTCGCTCTCTGGTCAATCACAAGAACATTCCTCAAACCTGCGGCGCCTGCCACCTGGAAATTTATGCTGAGTTCCAGGAATCGGTCCACGGACAAGCGCTCCTCAAGGGAATCAAAGACGCCCCGGTGTGCACCGATTGCCATGGCGAACACAACATTCGAAAACCTCAAGACAGCGCCTCGATGGTAAATGCCGGAACCATCGTCAACACCTGCTCGAGATGCCACGCCAAAGTCGTCATCATGGAGAAGTACGGAGTCAAGACCGAGCAGGTCGCGACCTACAAAGAATCCTTCCATGGCATCGCGAATGAATTTGGCATGTTGAAGGCCGCCAATTGCGCCTCCTGCCATACCGCCCACCAGATTTATCCGGAGAATGACCCGCGTTCGACGGTGAATGCCAACAACATTCCCAAGACTTGCGGGCATTGTCATCCCGGCGCCAATGCCAATTTCGCCAAAGGACGAATTCATTTGAATCCCAAGGACAAATCCGCCGGGATTGTCTATTGGATTGCCCTGGGCTTCAAAATCCTGACGATATCCACCTTGGTGGCGCTGTTCATTCACATTTCCTTGGATCTCTATCATCGATCCAAGAATCGCCGCAAGGTATTGCAAGACTCGGAGGAGGTTACCAAGAAAGTTTCATGAACCCTGTTGACAAATCGCTCTGGACAGAAAAGGACACCGGCGAACTGACGCGCCTGTTGAGCGCTGTGGTTTCAGACTGTGTTCGCAAAGATTTTCCGGAGGGCCTTTCAGAAGCGCAGAGACAGAGGCTCCACACGGAGCTGTTCACCTCGTTGCGCGAAGAGACGGTTCTGGATGCGCGTCGCGTGGTGCGGCGATTTCAAGAAGAGGAAAACCGTCAGCGCAAGCAGGCAGAAAAGAAACGAAGAAAACAATCGATGGCCGACGAAACGGTGCAGCGGCTGTCGCTGCAGCAACGCCTTCAGCACATGGTCTTGTTCAGCTGCACGTTGATACTGATCGTCACGGGATTGCCCATCAAATTTCACGATGCCCCGGCGGCGGAATTCATCATTCGTTTTCTCGGCGGACCCGGGGTGACGCGATGGCTGCATCGATTCGGGGCCATCGGTTTGACGCTGGTGGGTCTCTATCACCTTTGGTATTGCATGGCCTTCGAGGAGGGCCGCAAGAACTTTGCGTTGCTGATCCCGAAGCTGCAGGACGCCAAAGACGCCGGGCAGCAGATCGGATATTTTCTGGGCTTCAAGAAGGAACGCCCCCTGTTCGGCCGGTTTTCCTACATCGAAAAATTCGATTACTGGGCGGTGTACTGGGGCATGGTGGTCATGATCACTTCGGGTTATCTCCTGTGGTTCATGGAACGGGCCATCAATCAGTTTGGAAAAGTGGCTTACGACATCGCTCGCGAGGCCCATTCCGACGAAGGCCTGTTGGCCACGTTGGCCATTATCATCTGGCATTTCTATAACGTTCACTTCAATCCCAAGAAATTTCCCGGCAGCTTGACGTGGTGGCATGGACGGATTCCCGTTGAGGAATTTCGGGAAGACCATCCGCTGGAGTATGAAGAGTGGTTGTCGGCGCAGAAGTTGGAAGAGGGGTTGGAATTGCCCTCGGAAACCGCTTCCGAACCGGCTGAGGCGGTTTCTCTCGAGTCGCCGGGAGGAAAAACCGCATGACCCGACGGCGCATTCATGTAATGGTGGGGGCGGCTGTGATGGGCCTTCTTTTCCTTTCCGGTTGGTTCTTTGTCGATGTCATGGCGAGGAGGTCTTCGTTCTGTGAAAACTGCCATTACATGCAACC
>JAQUPQ010000012.1 GCA_028716525.1 Terriglobia bacterium
CCGCCGCCCACCGTGGTCAGCTTCGGGAATGACGCCTTCGTGTCCGCGCCGCTGCAATTGAGCCCGCCGCCCACCGTGGTCAGCTTCGGGAATGACGCCTTCGTGTCCGCGCCGCTGCAATAGAGCCAGCCGCCCACCGTGGTCAGCTTCGGGAATGACGCCTTCGTGTCCGCGCCGCTGCAATAGAGCCCGCCGCCCACCGTGGTCAGCTTCGGGAATGACGCCTTCGTGTCCGCGCCGCTGCAATAGAGCCAGCCGCCCACCGTGGTCAGCTTCGGGAATGACGCCTTCGTGTCCGCGCCGCTGCAATTGAGCCAGCCGGTTATCTCCTCGACATCCGAGTAATCCACGGACGGGTTGTAGGTGACATCGCCTTCGATTTTCGTTCGTTTCATTTGTTTCTCCTTTTGTTCTCACTCGGCTCCCCGTCCCGGAGTCGAAGCGGGCAGACCGGCGGGGAGGGTTGCTGCTACTCGACCGGAACGGCCGTCGCGATGTCTCCGATTTTTCCTTCCTCCTCGGTCTCGGCGGACTTCTTCAGGTCCTCGATTTCCGCACCCGCCATGTCGAGCTTTTCGGTCAACTCGGCGACCTCGGAGGTCAATTTCGCGATCGTCACGTCGCGCTCCTCGCGCTGCTTCGTGAGATCCTTGTTCTTGGCGATAAGCGCAGCGATGTCCTTCGTCATCTGCGCCTTGCCCTGTGTGGCCTTGTCGAGAAGCTTGTTCGTCCTCGTAACGCTCATTTCATCCTCCTTGTCACATGGCCGTTTGTGTTTCGAACACTTCAACCCAACCCATCAGAACGTCGGCGGCCTCCTCACGCGCGACGCCTCCCACTTCGCCGCAGCGCGCTCGCACCGCTGCCGCCACGCCCTCTCGAACTCGTCTGCCGACCGCTCGCGGTCGGAGTCGGTCAGCACCACCTTGTACAGCTTGCGTCCCATCGTTCAGACCTCCTTCTTTCTACTCTCCCGCCAGGGAGCGCAGCGCCACGATGTTCGCCGCGAACAACTCGATCGCCTCGTACAGCACGGCCGCGCTTTCGTCGGACTGGAGCTTGTACACCTCTACCGTGCCCAGCTTGGCCACCGCCTCTTCGGAGTTCTTGCGAATCAGGTCTAGCGTCTCGACGACTTGCAGGTAGGTCATCATGGTGATTCTCCTTTTCGTAGGGCTCTGCTCTAATTCTTGAAAAACGCCGCGTACACCTCGTGACCGTACTGCCCTCGCGTGAGGTTGATAACCTCCTGCACGGTGTACCGCGCTCTCAGCCCACCCTGACCCTGCACGAACGCGCGCACCCCCGCTTCGCACGCACCCGTTATCACTCGGTAACTCGCGATGGCCTCTTTGCCCGTGATTTTGCGATCCAGCTTCCACCCGGCGTACGCGCTCTTGTCGCGCTGGCTGACCTTGTACAGCAGCGATTCGCGCGCCTCTTTGATCGTGTCGCCGTGCGAATACGTGCCGTCGGACTCGATGCAGTACGTGACCTTCGTCTTCCCGACGACGCGGATTCGGTGAACCTTCGCGCCACCACGCAGATCCCGAGTGCTAACGATCTCAGACAGAATGTCGTCGGCGAACAGGAAGCCCTTGCGCCGAAACGCGCGGCCGACACGAGCGCGAGCAACGGCATCTCCGCACTCTTTCTTCGTCAGCCTCGGGAACGCCGCACGCGTGTCCGCGCCGCAGCAATAGAGCCCACCGCCCACCGTGCTCAGCCTCGGGAACGCCGCACGCGTGTCCGCGCCGCGGCAATCGAGCCAGCCGCCCACCGTGCTCAGCCTCGGGAACGCCGCCTTCGTGTCCGCGCCGTAGCAATCGAGCGAGCCGCCCACCGTGCTCAGCCTCGGGAACGCCGCCTTCGTGTCCGCGCCGTAGCAATCGAGCGAGCCGCCCACCGTGCTCAGCCTCGGGAACGCCGCACGCGTGTCCGCGCCGTAGCAATAGAGCGAGCCGCCCACCGTGCTCAGCCTCGGGAACGCCGCACGCGTGTCCGCGCCGCGGCAATCGAGCCAGCCGCCCACTGTGGTCAGTCGCGGGAACGCCGCCTTCGTGTCCGCACCGCGGCAATAGAGCGAGCCGCCCACCGTGCTCAGCCTCGGGAACGCCGCACGCGTGTCCGCGCCGCGGCAATCGAGCCAGCCGCCCACTGTGGTCAGTCGCGGGAACGCCGCCTTCGTGTCCGCACCGCGGCAATAGAGCGAGCCGCCCACCGTGCTCAGCCTCGGGAACGCCGCACGCGTGTCCGCGCCGTAGCAATAGAGCGAGCCGCCCACCGTGCTCAGCCTCGGGAACGCCGCACGCGTGTCCGCGCCGTAGCAATCGAGCCCACCGGTAATCTCCTCCACCTCCGAATAATCCACGGACGGGTTGTAGGTGACATCGCCTTCAATTTTCGTTCGTTTCATTTGTTTCTCCTTTTTGTTCTGACTCGGACAACCGGACTCGTCATCTCAGTAGAGACAATTCGGGCACACTTCCTCTTGTGTAGTCGTTCCGTCGTGCTGCGGAAGCGTCGTCAATACGCACGTCGCACCACAGCGAGAGCAGACGGTTGCCTCGCTCATACTCGAACAACCGTCCGCATGCCCCAACTCCGGCGCGTCCTCGTGGTAGTCCTTCCCGCACTCGTCACAGTGGCGAACCTCGGCGAGACCCGCGATGAATTTGTCGCGCATCTCGGAGATGTCGTCCGATATCCACTGTTCGACGTCGCCAACGGTCTCGCCGGAGTCCTGTTCGAGAACATCGAGCCGTTCCCGCGCCCACAGTTCGAAACTCGGGCGTATCTCGTCGGCCAGCTTCTCGCACGCCGACTCGAACGTCTCAGCCTCGCTCTCGAACGGGCCGCAGTCTCCAAACGCCGGGTTGTTGTTGTAAATCTTCATCTGCTTTTCTCCTTTTTGCTGTCCCCTGCTTACACTTCTACCGCACCGACCAACAGATACTCCCCATCCGACCCGTGGCGCTCAATCAACCATCCTGCGACGCGGACGCGCTCTTTCGATCCGTTGAACATCGCGTGGGTGCCGTCGCCGCGCGCGGGCATCCCGTCGATGGACATCATGGACACGCCCGGCTCCTGGCAATTGTCGCGGAAATTGTGCGAGCAACCACACTCGGGAACGCGGCCGAATCTCCAACCCTCAACCCAACGCGGCATCTCGTGGCCGTAAAACCCAGCCTGCCAGCACGCGGACGCAACCGGCATCGACGCGATTTCGGCGAGCAACCCACCGCCCCAAACCTCAGCCTCGGCGGCCTCGTGCTCGGAGCGGTACATCTCACGGCAACGCTGCCCGTCGGCGTAGGCCGTTTGCATCCGCGTCGTTGGTGTCCGTGTCTCCATGTACTAAATATAGCGCCTGCCGTTGCCCGTGTCAAGCAAGAATCGCAACTATTTTCACTTTTTTTTCTAGCCCCTAAAACCCGCGTAGTTATTGAGCCGTAGCGATTTCGAGCACGAAAAACGACCGGGAAAGCGTTATTTTTTGAACCGCTCCGGTACTATCTGGCGCTCCGCGTATGCCTTGCACTCGTCCGCCGTCCACTCCGAGAAGTTGAGCTTCTGCGGCGCGTCCACCGTCCCGGTCAGCGAATCCGCCTCGCCCATCGTGAGGAGCGCGGCGCGGAGTAGCGTGTTGTGCGCGTCGACAACCTTCGTCAACGAGAACTCCTTGCTCATGACGACCATCTCCGCCGGGAGCTCCCCCGACTGGACCTTGGTCGCCATCTCCCGCACCCCGCGCTGGTGAATCGCCAGCCCAGCCGCCGTAGTACGCAGGCCCTCGGTCAAGACCTTCAACTGCTCCGAGCGCCACTTCGCCGTCCCGTGGTCGTTCAAGTCGGCAACCATGCCCTGAATCGCACGCAACCGCCCCGCGAGCTGTACGAACCCCACGGCTGGCCAAGCGGGGCCGTCGCAGTACCACTTTGCCACCGGAAGCCTGACCCCCGCTGCCTTCCCCGCCTTCCGATAGTCCGGTTCGTCCTGATACGCCCGCCAAAGGGCGTTGTACATGTCAACCGTTATCATCGGCGGCTTAACCCACTTTTGCTCTTTCTTCTTGCTGGGTTGCCGTTTCGGCTCGTCTTCATCGTCCCCGGCGGGAGACTCGTCTAATTCATCGGTGGTCATTCGGTCACTTCCTTCTCTCGCGCCCGCTTGAGCCGAGCCTTGACGCGCCTCTCCTCTTCTTTGAGTTGCGCGATTTGCTTTTCCAGTGCCTTCCGCTGTTCTCGAACGTCAACGAACCGCATCTCTCCGCGAGCGAATTTCATAAGAACATCGATGGGGTCCAGTCGCACGCCGCACTTCCTGCATTCAACGGTGCGCGCGTTGTCGTCAACCGAAACCCCACTGTTGTGGAAGCAGTACGGATGGTCTGGATTTCGATGGATGGTCAGCATGGGCTCGCCGTTTACGTTCCACCGCTTCACCTCGACAAGCTCACCACCGGGTGGCTCCTCGGACCCTGGCGTCGGGACCGTGAACATTATCCCGTCATCACCCATCGTGCGCTCCTTCCGTATCCCCTCTCGATTGCTCGGCTTTCTCAGCCACACCCGCCCCTCTTTCCATCGCCTGTCTGAGTATCAATCGGATGGTTGAGGCAACGCTCCTATTGAGTGCGCGTGCGAGCGAACGTAAATTTTCGACGTCGGTCGTTCGCAGGCTAATGCTGAATTTGTTTCCATATTCCGATGTTTCGCGTGGCGTTTTCACACATCAATCATGGGGCTCGCGGGTGGCGGTTGTCAAGCGGTTCTCGGTCCCGGCCTCGCTCCGCCGTCCCCGTCGTTGTCGGATTCCACCCAATGCCCGAGTAGACAATCTCCCGGCATGTCGCACGCGCACGGGGCCAGCCCCTTCGCGACACAACAACCGCACCCCTCACCGTCGTCAGAACGGTACAGAGCGTCGTAACCGTTGCGGGCCATGTAGTCTCGGACGGCATCGATGACGGTGGGCTTGCCACGTGGCGTCGCCTGTGCGAAGTATTCTGGCTTCTGCGGCCGGTCGTTCACTACGGCGCGCACGATGTCCCCGGCTTCTGCCACAACCAGTGCGGGCTCCCACTCGACGCCTTCCAGGTCGTTCAGTTTGGTGAGCAACGCCGGGAGTCCGCCCTTGACGCGCTCGTTCCGGAACGTGACCTGTGGCTTGCTGTAATCAGGCATCGGCGTTGTCCTCTCGCGGTCCCCCGCAGTTTCCGCACCGCTCGCCCCGGATGGCTGCACCGCAATACGAGCACTTCCACCGCGCACCGAATGCTTCAGCCGCTTCTCGCATGGTCATACCGGCCTTGCGCCATGCGTTCGCCATCGAGGTCGGTTGCGCCTTGGGCGGCTCCGGTCGTTCGATTTCGTCCTCTACAGCCTGCGCTCGTTTCAGCCAAGTGGGCATCTAGTCGCCCCCTCCCATCATGTTGCCGTCCTTGTCGACGATGCCGAGCGCAACCGGGTCGAAAAACTGGATAGCTCCGCAGTGACAACCCATGATGACGAGCAGGAAAGTCCCTTCGGAGGCTGCCCCATAGCTCACGTCGTTGAACCGACGGATATCAGTGAACCCCTTGAATCTCCACAACAGTGAAGCCTTTACATCAACACCACAACCACAAGACGGACATCCACAGCCACGGCAATTCTTTCGCCCAGCCTCAACCTTTTCCTCAATAAAAGCGATCTGCTTCGGCGTCATTCTCCCACCTTCCCAAACACCTCGCAAAGCCGCTTGTGCTCCGCGAAGAGTTCCGTGATTCGGTCCTGTCGCTCCATCCACTCGGGTCCGCTCAACCCCTGGCACTCCGCGATGAGGCGCTGTGTCTCGGCCGAGTTCGTCTCGATGATGCGATAGGAACGGGCCGCCCGAATTTCAACGAGCATCTTAGCGACAGACCTCGCGTCGTGAGACTTTGACAGCCCGGTCTCGATGTCCGCGAGCGCGAAAGTCTCGCCTCGCTTGGCTAGGCACACGGTCCTCCCGTACCTTCTTGCGCCGATTTTATCTATCTTTTGCGCCGCACAGATGGTCGTGACTACCAGTTCTCCGTCTGACTGAAATTCGATAAGACAACTGCCCCTCGGTCCGCATACGAGAACTCGGCACCTCTGTACATATCTCTCCGGCAGACGTGCCGTCCAAGCCCATACACGGTCAAACGGAATTTCCGAGATGAGTTTTGCCGAAGGCTTTCGATGCCGGTACGTTGTTCCATCCGCATTTCGGATGCTTCGGTTCTGGCACTGGAAGGGCACCGTAGAAGACTTTCACGCGGGGCCTGCTTTCTTCGGGTATTCGCGGGGCCATTCTCCGCCCTGACATCTCACTGACTTCGCGATGGAGTCCTTAACAAAACATGGGATTCCGTTGCCACGACACCACTCAACGATTTTTACAACCGCATCCTCAAGTTTCTTCCGCTTCTCTTCCCACGCCTGTGGAGCGCCCGGACCCGTCTGTAGCCCCACCACAACCCACCCGAGCCCCCGCAAGGACTCCGGGTCTAGGTCGTCAAGCAACGGCTCTACGCTCGCCCACAATACGCTTGGACCGCGATGCCCACCGAGGACAGAAGGGTATCCCTGCTCTCGCATGACGCGCACTCGGTCCAGAAGTTCCGAGATGCGACCGGCATCCTCATTGCTCGTCACGGATACACCGAGGTGGACGTTCGACGGCCATCTCACGTTGAGGTCAAGCAGGTCGGGGCGCTTCGTAAGAATTAAGCACGTGTGCCCGGCCGCGCCGACACGTTCGCACCACTTGGCCGTCCGATTTTGTACCTCTTTCGAGGTGACCGTCCAGTTTTCCTCCAGGTATGGCATCTCCGGCGCGGTCCCCTCAAAGCAGATGTCACCCATGCTCGATAGAAACACGCGGCGGGGTCGAACCGTGTAGCCCGCGTGCATCCCGCCGTGCCGGTACGTGGTCAGCCGCTCTTTCTCGCGCTCGTACACGTCGTTGTGAAAGGCTGGCGCGAACTCGTCACCACAGGCCGCCTTCGTCCGAGCGTAGACAGAGCCCTTGATTCCTCCGAGCCGCTTCGCCATGCGCCGGGCGTAACAGAAATGGCACGGCGTCCCTGTCGGACCCTTGCAGCCGGTCGCGAAGTTCACGGTTTCGTCGGTCCAGTCGATTTTTGATGCCATCCCCGTCCACCTCTTTGCCCATTTTGCCCGTTTTCTTGCTAGTGTCAAGCGACAGTCGCGAAGAAAACGACATGAACCGTGCATTTTCTTCTACGGCCCGCACCGTTGCTCACTTTCCGCGAATCCGCGCCAGCGCCCACAGGATTGTACTACACCCGAGATACACCGGCCACAGCACGACGATGAGCAGGAACCCGAGCACCGTCATGCCGTCGTCACGCGAGCCCGCCACGGGGTCCACCTGAACATCCGACCGTCGAACCGCACGCTCCATCCCAATGACGAGAGCCACGCCGATCGCGAGGTAGATGAGACAGCCGACGATTTGAGCCGTTGTCATCTTACCCGTCCTTTCCGCAAAAGTACGCGACATGCTTTGTCCATCGCCCTTGCAACGCGCAACGGTTCCACCTCACGCCTAAGCTTCGCGTTCTCAGCCCGCAACCGTGCCGCCTCGTCTGCCGTGGAAAGCAGGTCGCGAAGCTCCGAGGCGTCCACCGTGGCGACCTGCACCTTGTCGTAGCCGGAATCGAGAGCCGCCCGGATTTCCTTGATGCGTTTTGGTGTCACTTCGTCCCTCCGATTGTGAGCGCCCTGAGTGTTCTCCTGTCGGCCTCCTTGGCCCGCTCTAGTGCCGAGTCAGCCAGCGCCCGAACCCGGCCCAACTCGTCAACCAGGCCCGCCTCATCACAAAGCAGGGCCGTCCGGCAGTAGTCCGAGACGGTCATGCTCGCCGCGCGGGCCTTCCCCTGTAGCGTCGCCTTCTCGGCTGGAGACAGGCGGACAATGACCTGGGAGGTGCGCTTCACTTCGCCGTTGTCACTTCCGCGTATCCCGAGCACGTCGGCGCGCTACCGGGTTCCTGGCCTGCCTCGCAAGGCGACCCCACGTACATCGATTCGCCGCGCCAGTGCTCACAATCCCGGCACGTCCTGTTCGTCGTCTCGACAACCGTGAACGGCGCGGGCACCTCGCCCATGTCGACAACGTAGGGCGTCCCGTCCGAGTTCACCCACCTCGCATCAATCGGAGCGTCTGTTATCGTCACGCACTCGGGCATCGGCCCCGGCGAATGCGAGGCCACCCACCCCGCGAGCGAGGTGCGAAGGTCTTCAATTTCTTTCAGAGCCAATGTGACGGATGCCGTCAATAGATACGACTCGTCGTTCGGCTTGCACCCGATACCGGCGTCAACGATGCGCTGCGTGTTTCGGTTGATGCATTCCAAGGCGTTGTCGCGTTCGTTGCGCAGTTCGGCGTTCTCGGCTTCGAGTTCTCCCATCTTCTGCGCTCGCATCCACTCGCCGACGGACGAAAGCATCTGGTCTTGCGTCTGTCGCGCAACGCGGGTTTCGTGAACCGTCAACGGCTCGTCATGGAGCGCCGCTTCTAGTTGGTCGGCGAGGCCGTTCATTATGCGGCGGAATTTCTCAGCGTCCATTATTCTCTCCTCTCATCACCGCTTCCGGCACTTGTCCTGCAATCTTCGCTACCGCAACGCCTGGCACGCGCCACAGCCCTTGTGCTCCCCGTATCGACACCGGCCGGGCCAAGGGCATGACCGACGTGAACCTCCACTGGTAGCCGGTTGAGTGACCCCACGGCATGGGTATCCCCTGCGACGTCCCGAGATATTGAGCCACCGCGACAATGGCGGAACGTGGCGAGGTCGCATCGTCGTACATCGCATGGTCAAACACGGATTCGGGGTCTCGGGAAGGCATGGCGAAATGCACTTTCCCGAATTCTAGAACGTCCACATGCAGTCCCGCCGCCTCGGCATCCCTCACGAGGTCTAGCAGCTCCCCGAGCTTCGGGTGTCGTGCCCCGCCGAGCTTGCGAGCGCCCGCGTGGATTGCTACCCACTCCCCGTGCGCAAGTGTCGGCTTCCACGTGCGGTTTTCACACGCCTTACCAGCCGCGCAAAAGGCCCAGGCGTACCAGGGGTAGACCGTGAAGGCTTTCATCGCTTCCCCTTGAAGTAGGTTCGCGGCCACGGTTCGTGTAGTGTCGTCGCACTCGTTATCGCCCGTATCGCTTCCGCTGCGCCCTTGGCTACAACAACCGTATCGCCAATTCGCCGCAAGTATTCGTGCCAGCCCTTCTGCGCGTCGCTCGTCACGCTGCCCTTGACCCGCTTCATTTCGATCCACAGCCGCAACCCCGGCACGTGAAGGTCCGGCACACCCGAGTTGACGCCCTCCGCTTTGAGCCGAGCCGCGACCGCCTTGTTCCGGTCACCGCCATTTGGAACGGCGTAAATCGCGAAGTCTCCGTTCGGCAGACACAATCCGGGCCAGCGGAATCGGGCGTAGTCTCGGCACCACTCGATGACAGCCGCTTGCTCGTCGTGCTCCAACGGGACGAACGTGAGGGCGCGACGTCTCATGGTAGCAGCGCCGCCGGAATCGCAAGATATTCGTACTCAGTTCGGCCATGATGACCGTGAGCGCACAATCTCTCGCGCCTATCAAGAGCTCCGGTCTTGTACAATTTGCAACATTGACGCGATATGTTCGACGGCTGCAAAGAGACGAGTCCCGCACAACGGTTCAACTCCTTGACCGTCTTCCAATCTGTATCACACGCAGCAATGATGCTAGCATTGTATCTGCTCCTGTCTTCGACCGGACGACCGTGCCTCCTTCTGACAACGGTGAAGGATTTGATAATCTCGTCACCGACAACCTTGTCAAACTGCGATGCGATTTCTTCCAACCTCATTTCAATCCACTCTTTCGGTTACGCCAGCGCCTTCGCGATGACCTTGATTTGGTCGCACACCTCTCCGCCCCGCTGCAACGTATTCTCCACGATGGCGAGGTGCTTGGCGCACACGGCGATGTCCTTCTTGCCGACGCCGTACCACGACAGACTTGCCGCCAGATTTTTCGCGTCAAATAGATAACCGGTCAATCGCCAGTAGACTTCCATCTCGGCCGACAGCGCCGCAACCTCAAACACGGCCATGTGCGCTTTGCTCGTGAAGTAGCGCAACCAGAAGAGCAGGTGCGCGTCGCCGCCTTGTTTCACGTGCTGGCATTCGTGCGCCACGATGCAGACTTGCTGGGCCGGAGTCCACGCCGACGGACCGAGTTTGAACGGCAGATAGATGACGTCGCCAACTGTGATAGCACAGTTGTATAGGAACGTCTCGCGGTCCTTCACTCCGATCGCGTCCAGCGCCGCCGCGAGTGTCTTGACCGTTGCGGACGTCGGCCCGTACTGGATGGTCGCTCCGTAGTGCTTCGCCAGCGCCAAGCACACCCGCTTCGCCTGAGCGCTGGTCTTCACCTTCCCAACGAGGTCAACGAGCTTTGACATCTGAATCCTCCACCTTCTCCCAATCGCAGAATTCAAACGACCACGTTTGTTCCCTCGAATGCGTCATTGGTTTCCCATTGCGTGTTAGTGCCCGTGCCAACACGCATTCTTCCCCAATCGTCGTAATCTCGAATTCTATACCGCCGCCAGCCAAGCCTCCTCCTGTGACTCTGGTTCCAGGACTCCACCCCATGCGCTGACAGAATTCGGCCGGAGTTTCGTCAGCCCGCTGTCGATTCACTGTACACCTCCATAGTTGGCAAGCATCGCGATTACCTCATCAAGCGAGACGCAAACGCTATCAAACATCTTGACCATGAGTTCCGGTTCCCCATCGGCGAGTAGCAGAATCGTTTGCTTCCCCTGTCCCGCTGCCCACCCCATCTCCATACTCGCGCTGCGACCGAAAGGCTGGACTCCAACGAACGTATCCGCCCACTGCATCGCATCGAAGTCGCTTTGGAACCCGGCCGCAGCCACCTCGTGCAACAGGGCATCTCGATACTTTTCGGGTGTCCACTTCTGCCATTCGGTGTCGATTTCGCTCCAATGGAAACCGTGGTTCCCTTCTTTCGGATTTCTAAAATCGTACACCTCGTGTCCGGCCGCGCGAAGTGCCGCAACAACCTCTTGCTGTCGAGGTGTGCGCCACGAAGATGCAACGTAAATCTTGAACTTCATTCGACACCTCCGTCGCACTCCCCGACCGGCACGCAACCGGCCGTCTCCGAGCCCTCCCAAACTAGCGCCGTTTCACAGCACTCCCAAGCGCCCGGTCCGACGTCGGCGCAGTTCTCGACCACGTACCAGTCGCCGTCGCTCGCGCACTCTTCCACCACCATACCGTCGCACCTCGTGTCCTTTGGCTCGCACCCGTCGTGACACGTCGCCACGGCCAGCCCGAGCACGACGAACGTCGCGACCATGAGCATGTAGGCTGGATTCATTTCGAGCCCCCTTCCACTCCCGCGAAAAGCTCCCCACTCGCGGTCATCTGCTTGATGGTTTTCTTCGCCGCCGTGCGGATGGCTTCTGCCGTCACTTCGGCAACGCGCGACTCCGCAACGCGCTTGCACTCCGCCGCCACGATAGGCCGGAAGTCTATCGCCGCGACCTGCCTCGCCACCTCGTCAATGATGACCTTCGTCCCGTAGCCCTTGAGATAGCCATCGTTCTGGAACGCCAGACGCGCCGACTCGGACACGACGTCATTGATGATTTGGTCGTTCAACTCAATTTCAATTTTCATTCCGACCCCCTCCATGACTTCGATTCTCATGTTCGAGTCGTTCTATTCGGTCGAGAAGTTCGGCCGTCGTCTTCGGGCAGAACGTGGAAATGTATTCGGCGTCCGGGTGATTTACGGAGCGGCACCAATCCGCGTGGTGTTCTCTGCCCGGAATAATGGCTAGAAGTGCGTCTACTCTATCCATGAGCCCGTTCACGGCGAACCGAGGCGCTGCGCTCGCCATTCCCCATCGCACGAAGTCCATAACGATTGCACCCATTCCGCTACGACTTCTGAGAGACACGCACTTGCACGACGGATTTGCTTCCCAGTGCCATTGGCCTGGAGTCGCTTTCTCTATGCGATTTCTCAACTCGACGAGAGTATAGCCGCCGTACTTTTCGTCGCTCACTTCTCCACTCCCATCTGCGCTTCGAGCGCCTTGATTCCCGCGTCAACGACGTCGTGCATGGACACGCCTTCGAAGCACATCGGCACGTCCGCGTCTTCGGCCATGACGGCCTGGTACGCCGCCCACGCGCGCTTCTGCTTCGCCGTCATCTGTCGGTGCATGGGCCGCTCGATTCGGTTCGCCGCGACCATCGCCGACAGCATCGCCTCTCGCGCGAACGGTATCGCCGCGAGCACGGACGCGAACGCCGGGATGATGTCCCCCCGGTACGAGGTCAGGGTGCAACCGTCCGGTTCTTTCATCACCGTCACGACGTGCGACCCGATCCCGAGCCCGTCGCATGCCGCCGTGTCACGCACGGGGTGGTAGCGACCGTTGCACTTTTCGAAGAGGGTTGTCATTCGGGGGCCTCCATCAAAAAAGTTCGAGTTGTCCTATTGTCAGAACAGGCTTTTCTTCCACCTCGACACGAGCCGCGATGTCCATCCATGACGCATCGTCGTGGCACGGAACACCAGATGTCTTCAACCGATTCCACGCTGCGTTGGCTTCCGAGCCGGGTTCGTGACTCTCGACGCGAGCACCGTATTGCGAGTAGGAGCACACGCGACCAGACGGAGATCGATATGCAATTTCAACCTTGTCCGCCACGTCAATCCCCTTCCGCCGTCCGCCTCGATTACGCGCGCCCCACCAATGTCTTCTCTTCTTCCAGCCGCATGAATTCGCTGAGACATGCGTGGCACATCTTCGGATGACGTGGATGCTGAAACGTGCTACCGCCAACTCGATTCGGCCAGGCAATCCAATCATGTCTAGATTCCCGCACGGGATAGACTATCCAGAACTGTTCACCGCATTTCCCGCACGTCTCGCGGTCTTCGTCTCTGTAGTATCGCAACTCGCGACGACGGAACTCGATGCCCGCGAGAATTCCGTCTCGGTAGGAGTCAAGTCGCGACGACTCTTCGTCTCGCCACGTCATCGCTCTGCCCTCTCGACTAGTTTCGCCAGTTCTTCGAACGACAGCGAGACGCGGCGAGTCTCGACGTCCCATTCCGCAAGTGACCCGAGCGCGTGCGCCTTCGCGAAGCCGGAGACCTCGGTGCGGAACGCTTTGTCTCCGTCCCACTTCGCCTGGTGTTTCGCGTCCGTCTCCGACCGCCTACGCTCGGCCGCAAGGTGAATTCCACAGAGTGGCTTTCCGTTTTCGCCGGTGCCCTTGGCGGGCTTGCCGCACCCCCTACCGTCGTAGCCGTGCATTACGAATTCCGTGCACAATGTCAGATCCGCGCTCATGCCCGCGCCTCCTCAATCATCCGCTCCATCTGCGCTTGCGCCGCCACCGGAGACGGTCCGACGCCGAACAGGTGCGCCGACGCCTTGCGCCCGCAGGCGGGGCACGTGGCCTGCGCTGCGAACACGGTAGGCTGTCCAGCCAACTCCGTCTCCAACATGTCGTGACGGTGCTCGACTATGAGCGGGCCGCCGCACTTCGGGCACGACAGATTCCGACTTTTGCCTTTTGCCATTGACGCCTCCCATCCCCGAGGTCACTAGGTTTTCGAACGCTTCTTACGATGTCCGCAAGGGTGAACAAGAGCACCACGGCGGCGAGCGCCGCTAGAAGATACGCGAGCCACATGGTCAGTCGCGCGCCTTCGCCCGGTCCAGTTCGTCACGCTGCCGCTCGGCCAAGTCGATGAGGTCCGCGATGCGCTGCTCTTGCCGACGGATGACCTCCGCCTGCCGCGCAACGTGCAACCGCAACCGCTCGACTTCTCCGGACGAAGTCACGGGCCTCAACTCCGTGACCCTTCGCGTATCAACCGCTACCGCCGCTCCCGTTCGCACCTTGTCTCTCCTCGTTGTGCGGGCGTTGTTCCCGCTGTCTGAAACAAGGTATAGCATAGCCGTTTTACGCTGTCAAGCTTTGTTACGACACTTTGTTACTACGCTCGGGAATTACCCGAACTCCGCCTCTACCTCGGACGGGGCCATCGTGGGGAGCGACAAGCCAGGGATGCCGGGCTTACTGCGTGGGTACTTACTCCTCGGTAGCGTTGGCGCGCGCGGCTCCTTCTCGCCGTCCGACGGCTCCCACCCGCCCGCGTAACACGAGGCGCTGTAGCCCGACGCGACCATCTCCCGCCCCGTGCGGTCCTCGTCTGCCTCGCTGCGGAACTGCCCACCGCCACGTGCCGCGTCTACCGGACCACGGGAGCATTGAGCGCAGAGTGCGTGCCCGGCTACCACGAGCTCCGGGTCAGCGTCGCACCCCTCGGTTGAGCAGAAGCCGATGCCGTGCGCCAGCCGTCGCGAGGTGGGCACCCACGAATAGCCGGGGCTCCCCTTGCCGTAGAGGTTCGTGATTCGCTTGACCGTGCCGCGCCGTATCAGTACCGCGAGGTCGGCTATCACGATGCACTTGCCGTACCCCGTGCGCGCCTTGAGCATGAGCATCGTTGGCGGCTGGCGCTCCTCTCGCACGATGGCACAGATGGCCTTGAACAAGGCAACTTGGCGGGCGCGTATCGCCGCGCGTCTATCAGCGGGGTTGAGTTTCGCGCCGCCCACAGCCTGCTCCGCCTGAGATGAGGTCCATCATGCTGGACTGTTTTAGGAGTTCATCTGCCGAGGATAGCGCCTCGAACCGTATGCCCCTGAACGCGCCGAACGCCAGTGACTTGAGAGCCGCCTCCCGCGCCTCCTTGCCGTCGACAGCCAACCAGCCCGTCCCCCCGCACGTTGTGCACTTGGGGAATCCACCCACGAGCTTGCAGAGTGCCGCCTGAATCGAGGCGTATTGCGCCGCCGTCCCGTGCGCCGCGCGAAAGCACCGCAAGGACAGCTCGCCAGTTATGGACCGCCGGGCTACGTTGATCCCCTCGCATGTCGCTACGCAGCCCGGTCGGATTTTCGGCGGAGTCGCGTCGGACCGTAGGATGGACAGAAGCAGTTGACGAACGTCCACGGGCCTGAATTCGGACTCCATTTTTAATCTGTATCAAAGATGGGAATGATTTTCAAGTTTGACCATACTACGACAGCAACTCTCCAACAAAACGCACCTCTTTATCCCACGCGCAAAGCACATAGTAGAACTCTCCGAATGGCGATGCCGCAAGAAGTATTGGGTCTCCCTTTCGCGTCTTGAACATCTTGGTCGGTGCGATTACGAACAGTTTCGGAGACTTCAGTTCTGGCTTGTCGGCGAGTGCAACGTCCATGATTTTGACGAATGCTTCTACCTCTGTCACGGCTTCCGACGGTAACTCCGGGATAAAGTCGTCTAGACTCCTGAAATCTACCTTGTACTTTTCGCATAGTTCATCGATGCGTTCTTGTGTAGTTGTCTTCCACGGTATACATTCTGCGAGGCTGGGATATTTTTTGCGCGCCTCCAGCATGACAATGGCCTGGGAGATTTCCACAGGTATTCTTCGTTTTAACTTCTCTTTCCAGAATTTCTGTCTATCGCGGAGTTGCTTGATTTTATCATCGATGCCATCGGTGGATATGCATACCCCAGCCTCTACTGCGCATATCAAATCCCTTGGTTCGATTTCCGCTCGGTTGTCCATGCTTTCGTTGCTTGTGTCTCCGACCAATAACGTAACTGCCGACATTCCCACATTGGGTATTCGCGTGCTTCGGAACCAAGGCAGAGACTCCCCGCCATCTCCGATGAGTGAGAGTTTCCCGCGACGTTTGAAGATTCGCTTCAACCACCCGAACATCTATTTACCTCCACGCCTTGAGCGCCCGGTCCGCGATGAACCGCGCGCCTTCCAAACTGTCCGCCTTCACAACCTCGCCCAACGCCTCGCAGAGCCCTTCCAGCGCGTTCGCGTGTCGACGGTGCGCCCACGCGAGAAGCCACGCCTCCGCGCCTGCCAGGTCACTCCCGTCGTAATCCATGAGCCACGTGACCAGTTCGTCACGAGCACAGCCGTTCGCCTCGAACTCGGCAAGGCGGCTTTCGAGGTGCGCGGACCACAGGGACAGCGACTCCGCCGCGTCCGCGAGGTAGCTCACCGCAAGGTCTACATGGTTCCCCTTGATGAGCGACCGCAGTTTCAGGTTGAACGGCGTTGTCCGATGGCACTCTCCGCAGATTCGCGCGACCAGATAGTCAGACGGTTTGATCCCAACCCCGCCATCGGAACCCATGTGGTGAAGTTGCTCCCACGGCCGCGAGTTGCACGCAACGCACAGCCCGTCACGGCGATGGGTATGGACGAAGGCGAGAAAGGCTTTGGAACGGTGCGGCATCGCCTATCGCGTCGGGTCTTTCCGCGCGCTAGCTCTGTCATCTCGCGGGCCGCCTGGTGCTTTCGGGTCTTTCCCAATCGGTTCTCCGTTCCGTTCGATGACATGAAGTTGAGGACTGTCAAACCATTCGGCTGGAATTGGCTTGCCATCATGGAGAATCTTGGGCTGAACACCACAACGTCGACAGCCGTATATCCACTCGGTGATACCGATAACAACACCCTCGAATCCCGAGATGCTATCCTTGACGGTATCACCCAATTGCGGAAGAACAACAGACATTTCCATTATCCCCTCGTTTCTGCGCCTTTGCGCGTTATGCTGAACGCCCGAAAATGCGTGCGATTGCGTCGCAAACCTTGCGCCACGGCGTTCGTCGTGCATTCATCAGTGCGGTAGTGAGAACCCGTATCTCGCCGCGAAGTCTATCAATTTCCTCGCTTCTCTCGACAAGAGCATCTTCCATGTCACTCTGTTGTCCGTGAGTGAGTCTTAAAAATGCTTCTTGTAATTCCGTCGTATTGACCTCCGGACTGACGTATACATCCGACATTCGTTTCCTTTCGATTGTTCCTCCTCACACCCCCAAGAGAACCGCCGAGATGAGGTGGACAGTGAGAGTGGGGGGACTCTCGATTGGCCTCTCGGCGATTCACTTGGAGGCGCGAAGCACACTGAAAAAGAACATGGTCCCCGTTGGCGTATCCCAGGTTTCGATGCAGCGCCGCGCGCACACGCCTCAACCGGATATGAACCCCCCACAGCCAACGAGCGTTACCGGTTCTCGACCCAAGATTAGAATATACGGCCGTCGGTTGAAAAAGTCAAACGCGATTAGTCCCCACCGATCTCGATTTCAGTTTCCGGCTCTGTAAGACCACCGCTTTTTTCGTCGTAGTTTCCGCAAACGCCAGTCGTGTTGATGTTAATGCACTTGACAGAGTCGACGGATTCGCTCGGGAGATACCGCTTCCCCGTCACGTTGTCCAACACGTCGGCGGCTTCGGCAGCGTACTTGCACAGGTCTTGAACGTGCGTCACCGCGCACTCTCGACCGACCTTCACCACGGCATTCTTCTTGCGTCTCTTGCAATTCACACACAGCGACATCGCTGCACCTCGGTTCGCCCGGTCCCCTCCCCACATCCGTTTCGATTTTACCGCGTTGGTGCGCGCGGTGTCAAAAGTGGCGAGTATTACATGCGAGGCGTGAACTTGAATGCGGAACGGAGACTAGGCGGCCTTGACGGCGGACGTGGCGGACTCGATGACTTCCACCTCACCCA
Source organism: Terriglobia bacterium (assembly GCA_028716525.1). GTDB lineage: Bacteria > Acidobacteriota > Terriglobia > JAIQFV01 > JAIQFV01 > JAQUPQ01. Next base: position 17,689 of record JAQUPQ010000012.1, read on the forward strand.
CGAACTTGACCGCGCCCTTGACCGGCGTTCGAGGCATCCGCGCCTTGAGCCCGGCGAACAACGCCTGAATCGAACCGTCCGTGTCGAACTCCGCGACCGCCGCATCACGGGCCGCCTTCGCCGCGTCTCTGTCCGCGCTGCCGACGAACTCGCTCGCCAGACCTTCGATGATTTGAACCGACCGCTCGCGGGTACAACCGCTCATCTTGAGGGCCAGAATCAGGAACGCTTCGGAGACAAGGCTGGAAGTGCTCGCCTTGTCCGTGTCCTCGGCGATGGTGACCGCGCCCGATAGGCGCACCGTCACGTCCACGGGGTACGTGCCGGGGTCCATCGCCACGCGGGCCGCCTTCACGTTTTTCTCCGCGACCGCTTTCGCGGTCGCCAGCATTTCAACCGCGCTCATGTTGTTGCTCATGGGGTTCTCCTTTTTCGCGTTGGTCTCGACTCACTAGTTGATATTCGCTTCCGTGACCGCAAATACTCTACCAACGTAGGTCGCGCGGTATCCACTGTCGGCAAGTCGACTGTTCAAACTATCCAGGTGCCGCTTGCCGATTTGTCCGAGCATCATGCGCGACACGTTCGTGTAGTACGCTTCGAGTTCCCCAGGCGTGAACGTGTTAGGGACTCCGTGTTCTCGGCATGCTGCGACAATCGCTTTTGCCAACCGGTCACGCGCTTCTTGCGTTTTCATTTTCGTCTCCTTTTTCTCGATACCCATATTCTAAATATAGCACACCATGTTGCGTCTGTCAAGGAGAAAACAGCAAAATCGACATGGCCTATGTCGTTTTTTTATCCCCGGAAACCAGCGCCGTTGCTGGACGGGACGTTACGGGATAGGTATTACTGCGGTCGCCGTGGTCGGGACGGTGCCCGCGTTGTAGTCGGTGCGAAGCTGATTATACTGCGCCACGATTTCGTTGACCTTCGCCTTAATCGCCGCCGTCTCGGTGATTCCAAGCGTGTCCAGGTAGTCCGCAAGCCCTTCGATCTGGCACGGGATGGCGGCGGGCTCCGGTCCCCACGCCGCGCCGCTGTCGAACTTCTGCCCCGCGATGGTGACGACTGTTCCCGTGCTCCCGATCCCGAGTTTAACCGACGCGCCCGTCTCCGGGTCGGCGACGTAGTAGGCATCGGCCGCCGCTTGCACCGCCGCGATGATGTCGGCTTTGGTCGTCACGAGGCACACCCCTTGTGGTAGGCCAGCCCCGCCTCATCAAACGTCGGCACCTCGCGAATCAGTATCCCGCAAGCCGCGCACTTCACCGGCCCGCGCTCGGCTGCCGTCAACACGATGTCCGGGAGCGCCCACACCTCACCCATCGCCACCTCGCGGCCGTCCTCCAAAATGCCGACCATGCGGTTGACCGAGATACGCTCGGGCTCCTCGCCGGGGTGGATGTCTACGGCCACGGTCTGCCGGTGGTACAGCAACTCCTTGATGGGCGTCGTTGTCGAGTCGATGACCGTGAGCGGCGGGAAGGGCGGCCCGTTGGACTCGTAGACCTGCCCCGGTTGCGCGTGAATGGTATGGGCGTATGGTGCTTCCGAGTCGCTCACGAGGTCGCACAGGCGGCGTAGCAGGGCAAGGCGGTTGGGGTCGGTTGCCACGGGCTACCGCCCCTTAACCAGACGGTTCGCCGCCGGAGCGTGCACGCCAGCCCTCGCCACGGGACGCTGTCTCGGGAGCGGCTTGTACCCCTCAACGACGGCGAGGAAGCCGGGGCTCCCGTCCTCGGTCTTCGTCGGGTTCAACGCCCGCACGCGACCTCCGTTCTCTGCAACCCACTTGTCCATCGCGAGCTTTGCGGCCACGACCCGCTTCGGATGATTTCCGCGCGGATTGTCCTCGCACGTCGCCACGATGCGCTCAATCTCCCGGTGTCCGGGGTGGGGCGCGTTGCGGTTCACCCAGGGAAGGTCTTCGCTGACGATGATTTCGATTGTCTCTCGCATAGTTCTCCCCTCCTACGACGTAAGCGCTACGCCATAGACCATTTCGTGAATCTTTCTCCACACTCGATATCTCCAAAACGTTGCGCGAATTGTAGCCGGTGCGCTAGCTTTACAAGGCGGTCCGCTGGCGTAGACGTTTAAACCAAGTCGGATGTCTCCACCACACCACTTTCTACCATGATCAAACCAACATGCCCCGCAGTCCATTTGCTCGGACGCCGTGACCATTGCGCCGCACGCCTTCGCGCAGTGTCTTCGCCCGAGACTTCCGACTTGCATGAGCCCCAATTCCCCGCGCTTGCCAACCGTGTCCATTTTGTAGACCGTCTCGCGATAGGCCATGGCTAATAGCAGATCAGCTGGGACGTCGTATTTCTCGCCAGATTCTACAGCGGCAACGCGAATGTTTGCGCGATATACGGGGTCAGAGAGTATGGGGTGTTTCTCGTTTGCTCCCCTTTTCGTCACGAGCCAAATCATAGCCTCTTCGATTTTGGGAGCTACAGACGGGTCATCTAGGGCAACGGTCTCTGTTGGTGGAGCTTCCAAGTCGACTATCGGTGGAGCCGCGTGTGCCCGCGAAGCGTAGAACAGAAACGCCGCGACGACGGCCGCCGCGATCAACACGAGCGTCGCGATTACCATATCCTTGCGCTCTCGCCGGATGCGTATCCGGTGCTCCTCAATTCTCTTCTGCTTCAAGTATTCGTCCAGCAAAATCACACCTCCGTTAGATGTTTCCATGTGACACCGCGCACAATAAATCCGATATTCGTACTTGTCACAGAGAATTTTTTTGCGAGTGCACCATTGCTTTCTCCGCACTTCGATAATTTTCTAATTTGCAAAACTTCCTTCTCTGAAAGTTTGTTTGTATTCACATCGACTCCGCGATTGGAACGTCCCCTTATGACCATCTCGTGTTGGTTTTCCGCCCGTGTGCCGATGTGAAGATGCGAAGGATTCACGCATTTGGGATTATCACAATTGTGCAAAACTTCTTTATCTTTAGGAACAGAACCCTTCCACAATTCGTATGCTATTCGACTCGCGCGCCGACCGTGACCTCGAAACCAAAAGTTTGCATATCCATCCGGATAGAAACTAGCGGTCCAAATCCAACAACCCGTCATCACGTCAAGTGCGACCTTGGCTCTAAGCCTATCCCAATCACTGCGATCGGTCGGATGCGGTCTTCCTCCCATTTGTTATCTTGCCTCCATTGCGGTTCGAAACGCGGCAGCATACAGACCGGTGAATCCCTCACATTTTTCAAAATCTAGCCCTGCGGGATCGAACTTCTTTGTCGTGGTGTGCAGATGCCCTATCATCCCGACGTGCTCTTTCGGATTTGCGATGACCTCTCGCGGTATCACCCCGTTGACGCGCGGGAACATCGGGGCCGTTGTCGCCTCTCCTTTTGCCTTCGTCACGGCCGCCCACACTCCGCCCATGACCCGAGCGCAGGCGTCCACTTGAACGTCTGGCATAACAAACACCTTGCGCGGCGCGCCCTGTAGCGTTTCAAACCGGACGGCGTGTGGCAGGTTGTTGCGCTTCTTACAGTTCGCCGGGCTGTAGTAGTCCGGGTCCGCCGCCGCGTCCGGAAATAGGCACAACTCTGCGCCCACTGAAATCCCGTTGTGAGCCCCCGCGTGCCAGGCGCATTCCACCGCGTCCAAGAATTGATAGACCCGGCCGTCGTCCTCGATCGCGAACTGGACGCTCAACCCCCGGTCCATCCAAAGCGTCTGGTACATGCCGGAGGGGTTCTTCCCGTCGCCGCCCGAGTGGTGCACGAACAACTGCGACACCGAGGCCAGCCCCGCCTTGCGGGCGCTGTAGCGCGGTCCCTTGATGGTCCGGTCCTTCCCCGTCTTCCGGTCCTCGACGGTCACGGTCTTTGTCGTATAGCCGTCGAACCCGCCTGGGTCCGTCCATCGAATCACAGGGATGCCGATGTCCACCGGGAGCCCGCCGACCATGATTAAAGTGTTCGTCATCCGTCACACCTTTCGGGTGATTCTACCACGGGCGTTGTCAAAATGTCAGTTCCACTGGCGAGCAACCGTTCGAGTTGTTCCATCACCTCGTATGGACAATCCTGCTCCTCGAACTGTTCGCACCGTTCCGCCAGCGCCCGCGCCCCACGCTCGAAGGCCAATCGTTCCGCGACGGCCAACCCGTTCGCGTGAGCACGGGCCAACTTTTCGGCGTCGGAAGCGAGCACAGCCCCGCAGTTGCAACATCGAAGTCCCTGATGCGCCTTATGGTTGGCGGCGTCACGTTCGGAAACAGCACACATCATGGCCGCTTCGTTTTCTAGTTTGCGCTTCCCGTTAAATTCCCTCTCGGAAATCAGCGTGGATTCGAGTCCCTTCAACGATTCCATGAGAGAACGATTCGTGTCGATAAGTTCTTTGTTCGTCTCAATCAGCGAATCGTTTGTGTCTGATTGCTTCGCGTTTGTCTTGATAAAACTTTCGTTCGTCGCGATGAGACGCTTGTTTATTTCTATGATTTTAGCATTGGGGATTGAGTCTACCTGTTCAAGTTCCAATATTCGTTTCTTCGCCGCTTGGAATTGACAATCGTCGCACGGTTCGTCACCGTCGAAAATATCATGGCAATCGCCGCAAATATCTCTGTGATTTGTCATCTCAATACCCCTCCCTTGGTTCCTGCCAATTCGTTCCCGGTTGCTCAGGATCGTACACGGCTTCCACGTCTCCCACCCATAGGCGCGGCATTTCGGCGTGGAGCATCCTCACCCCACCATCTCCGATGCTGTCCTTGGCGATGTCCATCCGCAGCACGCTCGGCTTCTGCTCCGCACCCTCAATACTTTTCGTGTAGAAATACGGGTAGTGAAGGAGCAGAATCAGCTTTGCCGCTTGCTCGATTTCGCCCGACTCCTTGAGTTGTTCGATGGACGGAGGTGGCGGCTCCTTACCTGGGTTGAACTCGCTACGCCGAATCTGCGACACGACGATAACCGCGATGTCCAGTTCTCGCGCGAGGTCCACAAGCCCTTGCATGGCTTCGGCGAACCGCTCATGTCGCGCCTGCCCCGACCGCACCTTCTCGCGGATGAGCTGGATGTAGTCGACAACCACGAAATCCAGGCCGTGCCGCTCCTTGTGCGCCGCCGCTTCCTGCCGAATGAACATGGAATCGATGCTCGTTCTGTCGCACAGATAGAGATTGAACCGAGCCGCTTCACTCGCCGCGTCCGCGAGCACCTTGAATTCGTTGCCGCGCACGTCGCATTCGATGATTCGCTTGGCCGGGATGCCCGACATCTGACACGCGAGCCGCGCCCATTGGACCCGTGACGTCTCTTCCAGCGAGAAGTAGATGCCACTCCTCCCTTGCGCTGCAAGGTTGCGAGCTGCCGTCATGGCGCAAACCGTTTTACCGTTCGATGGGCGTCCACCGATAACCGTTGGCGTCCCCCTCGGAATCTTCACCCCGCCGAAACCAATCGGCAACGTCTCGACAATCGGCTTGCCCGCCTCCAAGGCTGCGAAGAGTTCGTGCATCCCCTGGCTTGCCGACTGACACACCGACCCCGTGGACGCCAGCGACAAGGACGCGGCCGTGAAGTCGGCGCGCGACTGTGCCAGAAACTCCTCAACGGTTTCGTCCTCTCCGCCGTTCTCGAACGCCTCCGAAACGATGGACTGCGCCGCGTAGATGACGCGCCGGAGCGCCGCCTTGCGCGCGATTATGGTTGCGTAGTGTGCGACATTGGCGACGGTCGCCACGGCTTCCGTCAAGCCTTCCAGCGCCATCACCCCACCGCACTTCTCAAGGTTCCCCGACTTTATCAGGTCGTTCCCGACGGTCACAGAATCGATGGGCTCGCCCAACTTGGACAGCCGGAGCATGGATTCCCAAATGTACCGATGCTTCCAGGCGTAGAAGTCTGCCGATGTGATACGCGGGGCCGCCACGTGGAACGCCGCGTTGTTGAGGAGCACCGCTCCGAGCACGGCCGCTTCGGCTTCCAGGTTGTGCGGCGGAACGCGCCCACCCTCAGTTGTCGGCTGCTTTTTTGGCATTTCTTTCATCAATCAGTTTTTGAATCCGAGTCGCTTCGATTTCCCATGCCGCTTGTTTCTTCGGAGGTTCGACGATGCCAGGTCCGCCAGCCGCCCGGTTCGCCTTGTGCTGTCGGTCCAATTCGATACCGAGCCATCTAGATAGGAAGCGACTGAACCCACTCAACCCATCCTTGCGTCGCCTGTCCGTTGCCGCCGTCGCGAGAGCTTCACGGATGTCCAGCCCCTTGTCGATGTACAGACCACACGTTTGGACGGCGAGTTCCTGAGCTTCCTGCGCTCCGAGGTCGGGCCAGTACCAGAGGAGTCGAACCGCAGCGACGAACCTGTCTTTCTTCCCGCCTTTCAAAACTGCAATCTGTTCAAGAAGTTCTGGTGGCAACGCTTTCCAATCCCACTCGTTTTCGTTTCCTCTTGGATCTTCAATTTGAACGCGGGCGGGCGCGCGTTCTTGCACCTGCCTTTGTTCATGCACCTGTTCCTGAACCTGATCCTGATCTTGGCTTCGAAGGGGCTTCGAAGGGTCTTCACATGCCGCATCGGAGGGGCATGTTTTGAGGGTTGAAATTTCGGTTTCTGTCAAGTCGTACAGCGGCCTGTAAATATCGACAAAGTGTTTTATTAACACCGACTTGGGTAGGTTCGAAAGTTCATTGAATAGGCCAATTCTTTTTTTGTCCTTGCCCTTGATGGTTTCCCCAAGTTGAAACTTTGCCATCTGCCGAACGAAGACCACTTCTACCTCGGCATCGTACTCACAAAAGCCTAGGTCAACCAGCGCAAGAAGCCCCTTCGTAGCCCCTTCGATGGTCAATCCAACGTCTTGGGCGATGTACTGGATTGGGCAGTAGTAGATGCCACACATGGTCGCGTGCGGCGAGGTGATGAGGTACAGGGCGATGCGTTGCGCATCCGCGTTCTTTCGCAGTTGACGCCCCGTTTCTCCTATCCAGAATTTCGGCGAGACAATCCCGTAGTTTCTCATCTACCCGCCTCGCTGTCCGCTTCCCGCCGCAGGTCCGCGAGCACGCCGTCAACGACGTCGCCGACGTGAACCGGCCGGTCGTCTCGTATCCCGAGCGCCCGCCGCTTCTCCATCAAGCGCCGGTTCGCGGATTCGAGTTGTGCCTGGATTTCAGCTTGTGAATCGACCATCGCCGGACCCTCCGAACGTGTCGCCGCCTCGATTCGAACCACCTACGCTGCGATGTCCAGCCCGGGAGGGAAGAACACGTAGGTGGCCCGAATAGAAACGGTGACTGTTCCTGGACATCGCACTACCCTTCTAACTCCTATCGCCTCCGAAGTCAAGTCGTTCGCACGAACGTACCGATCCATCCGCAGCGCGGGCACGTAGTTGTGTGCGGGTCTCCAAGCGGCCGAATCACCGCACTGCTTCGAAGTCGTTCGCTCCAACCATGCGGAATATTCATGAAAATTGCACGCATCTCCCACGCCGAACCAAACGGTTCGCCACACCATGGGCACGCGGCCGGGCTGTGCCGGTGCGGAGAGAACGCGGTCAGCTTGAGGGACAGGGCACGCTTGTCGGCATCTAGGCGCATTTCGAGGGCAGAGCGCTCGTCGACCGGCGGCACCGCCCCCACGTTGTGTTCAAGCGGCTCGGGCTCCGCGTAGATGAACGGCTCGCCGGGTCCGTCGCTTGAGCAGACCCGCACGAGGTCGCCGGGGTGGCACTCGGATAAAATGCATGCTTCCCAATCCATGTTCCCCATGCCGACCTCAACAAGGCGTTCCATCCAACCGATTTCCTTTTTCATTTCTTCTCCCCGTGCCAAAGCACTTCGAAATCGAAGTGCGTCCCGAGTGCTTCCCAAATCGTAACGCGCCCCTCGTCAAACCCCTTCACCTCGTTGTCGAGAAGCACCACGTGGGACGGTTCCGTTGCCTCACCTTGGGCAAACCGCAGCCCGCGCGGAGTCGGACGCCAGAGGCCGCTAGAGCGCTTGGCGGGGTCGTCGTTCACGGCCTGCTCTACCAACCCCCAATGTGTGAGCTTCGCATAGTCACCGCCGCGCACCGGAATCGTGCGGATGTCCACGAACGTGCCGGGCGGCTTGGCCAGGTATTCCCGACACAACAGGATGAGGAACCGGGCCATGTCGGCGTTCATCGCGCGACGGTACGACTTCACAAGGCGGTCGCAGCACGGGCATCGGATGCCGTCGGCGGCACCGGCTTGGACCTGCCAACGGAGGTCGGCGAGAATGCGGACTGGCCCGGGGCTAAGCATGCTCTCACTGCTTGCTTCGTAGTGCTGGAACCCAAGTGCCAGTTGCGCGCGTTGCGACGGAGACCCCGGGTTCGCCGGGGCGCTCGGTTGCGAGTAGCCACTATTTTTGATGAACGCCACGGTACACCTCACTCTTTCGTTGCCAGCGCGTATTCTTCCTTCGGCTTCCACTCTCCGGGCTTCTCCTTCCACGGGTCTGGCAAGTCCGCCAAGCACTTGTCACAGAGCCGATAGCCCGGCTTGTGCGACTGGCTGTTGTCGGGAATCGCCGAGACACGACCGCACTTCGGGCACGCGACGAACAACGGCTTTCCGGGAATCGACTCGGGCCAGTTGATTAGGTTGCTCACGATGCTCCGTAGCGTGTGGACTTCATGCGTGTAGTGGTCAACCAATCTTGCCGATGGTGCGTTGTTCACCATGAATTGCAACGTGCGACTGCGCTCGCGCTCGTTTTCAAACGCGGAGGTGAGCTTCCCGAACTGCGCGCACAACCGCTCTTCGCGACCGCGCGACAACTTGAGGTCGAACTCCGCGCTAGCCGCCCGTTTCTCGGCTTCCCCTAATCGCTCCGTCAACGTCTTTTTCTTTACGCTCATTTTTCCCTCCTAGAATTCTTCATCCTGGTCGTTCGGCGGCATCTCCATCTCGGGCGGCCCACTCGGCTCGGGCTCACCTTGCGGTACGAGGTTCAGCGTCGGACCGTCGGCGGGCTGTCCCTTCTTGCGCGACCGCTTGTTCGCCAACTCGATTTCCGCGATGCACCGCTCCAACTCTTCGACGGGTGCGCCTTCGATGGGGCCGCCGAGAGCCGCGCGGATTTGCTCGTCGGTCATCTTGTAGGTGGTGTGCAGCCGGCCCATCAGCGTGTCGAACAGGCGAGGTGTGGCCGTGCTCGCGGGTTCGGACGTCTCCGGCTTCGTCACGACGTGGACGGCCGGGGCGGGCTTCGGCGGCTCGGCGGCCTTCGCTGTCTCTGCAACCGGAGGCGGGTCCGCAGGATTGGGCGTCTCGACCGGCGCGGGGTCGGCGGGCTTCGCGGCCGGAGCCGGGGCAGCCGTCGACTTCGGCGCGGGCGCTTGCCCGGCCAGCGAGAGGTCGAAGAACTCCTCCCGCCGCGCGTGTCCTTCCGCCAAGGCGTTGTATATCTCCCGCATCTTGGGCAGCTCATCCACGATGATAGCGTCCACACCGTGCCCAAGGTTGCCTTCGAGCATGACCTGGCTAACCCCCAGCTCTTCGAACGCGAGCACCATCGCCGCAACGCGGTCCTTCAACGGCTTGGACCCGTCGCCCTTCTTGATGGTTTCGGTGCACATTTCCAGCGCCTCGTCAACGATGTCGAAGGGGATGATGTTCTGGATACAGGCGCGCACCCGGCGCTGTGCCACGCTCGCCACGGCCTCGTACCTGTCCCGCTCCGAGGTCAGCAAGACCGGGCCGTTCGAGGTGTCGCGGATGTACTTGACCCAGAACTCGATTCGCTTCCGGGTGTTCGACTGCATGTCCCAAGCGTAGGTCTCTACCCGCGCTCTTTCGTCCTCGAAATCGAGGATGCGCCACCCCGCGTCGATGTTGCCCATGGCCCCGACCAGCGCCTCCATGAGACGGATGGACGGCCCCGAGACGTGCGACCCGCCGCGCGGAAATCGGAACGTGGCCTTCTCGGCGAAGCGCAGCCGCCCGCACACGTCCTTGATGGACCGCTTGATGTCCAGGTAGTTGCGCGGAGCCGAGCGCGCGAGCATGACCATCGCCTGGGTTTCCGACATTACTCTCGATGCGTCCACGGTTGCCGACGGCACGATTGCCGACGGGAGAACCGGAGCGAGCGCGAGCGCTTGCGGGTCCACGACCTTGACGGTCCCCTGCCATTCCTGATTCTTATCTGCCATTTCGATCCCCTTTCGACACCGCCTACTTCTTGGCGGCTTTGTTCTTTCTCAGCACCTTGGCGTACTTCCACGCCCGTCCGGTGATGTCGTTAATAGACGAACGGTTGCGGTCCTGAACTTCCGCCTTGAACGCTTCCAGTTCCGCACCGGACAAGCCGGAGCACGCCTTGTCGTAGACGAACCGATCGTCTTGCCCCGCCACCGTCGCGCAACTTTCCAAGGCAGCCGTCAACGCCTCGTCATGCGCGTCACACCATTCGGGAAAACTGCCATTGAGCCACCCGAAGATACGTTGTTCCGCTTCCTTCTCTTTGCAGAATAGAAGCAACCCGCCAACGCTCACATCGTCCTCGCACCGCTTCGCCCCGTAGTGCCCCTCGCCGAGAGTGAGCGCCACGGCAACGGCGGTCGCATCGTCGGGAGCGTAGAACGTCACGGCGTCGCTCGGATTGATGACCTCGTACAACTTCACATTGGCCTCCTCAAACGTTCGGGAGTCGCCGTTGGCGCTCCGAGATGTGACGACACACCCACCACAATCCGCACCAAACCGGCGAGCAATTCCACGACCCCGGCGGACACGGCGGGAAGTCCCCGTGCTCTATCATCCGCAGCATGATTCCCGCGCCGTGTTGCAACGCCACCCAATCCGCGTCGTCTCGTACCGTGGTTCGGTCGTCTCGCTTCGCCCCGTCCTTCGAATCGAAGAACACCTCGAACACCGTCGCGGCCGGTTCGATGCCACGGTCGGCGACGAAGAGCTTTCGATAGATGGTGGCTTGGTTCTCCTTATGCTCCCGCCCCTTCGGCCACCGCTTGCCTGCCGTCTTCCAGTCGACGAGCTTGTTGTCCGCCGTCGTGAGGTCGATATACCCCACCCAAGTGACCGGCAGCTCCGGCCCCTGGTACTTGACGAACTGCTCAACTGAGGCGGGCCGGTACAACGGGGCTACCGTGGCCGCCAATACGCGGGAGAACTCGACCGCCCTGTCTACCCCCTCGGATAGCAGACGGCCAAGGGCGGGCCTATCATCGCGCGCACAGAGCACGCCGTCCTTCTCGACCCGCTCGCGGTACTTGGTTGCAGCCGCGTCGGCAAGGTCGGATGCCGGGAGGTCCACACCCGTGACGATTTTCTGCCGAAAGTTGGCTTCGGCCGCGCCGTGCAACCCGCTCCCGACGTGCGCCGCGATGCCGGGCGGAATCTTGATGCCCTGGTTGTGCACGTAATCCCACTGCGCCGGGCACTTGAAGAACTGCCCGTAGGATGACGCCGTCAGGTGGTCCAGTGTCGTCAACGCTGCCCCCCCGTCAACCCGGCGTACCAGAGGGCCGCCGCGATGAGTTCCGAATTCTTGAGCGGCGCGAGCACGGCTTCGCGGTCCATGTCGAGCGCCCCGGCGAGACGTTCCAACCCGGCCAGCGCGGGACGCCCGGCCTTGAGGGACATCTCAAGCGCCTGTCGCGACACCCCGCACTTTCCGGCGAGTTGCGCGAACGTCATGCCGTGCGTTGCGGCCCGGATTTTCACGCGGGCGTACTCGGGCGTATAGTAGCGAGGCATCTACTTCACCGCCTTGAATTCTGTTGTCTTGTACAGTTCGGAGTACACCTCGGTCAGCCTGGGTAGAAAAGATTCTCTGAATCCACAGAGCAACGTCATATAAAGAGGACACTGGTTTTTCGATTCGCCGCACATCCCGCCATATGGAAGATTTACGATTCCGTCACACAGCAACGAACTCGGCGGTTGTCCCCACCTTGGGTTGCTACCTGCCAGGCGCAGAGCAACCAGACCAATCCACCCGTAGGTATCGTAGAACTTCTGCGCCTTCTTCGGCGTCTTGAGCAGCCCGGCAATCTCTTTCCACGTCCAAGCCTTCATCATTCTCTCCTCTCACTCGCAACCGTGGCGAGCTTTCGCGACCGTCTGAAAATCGTTCTGTGCTTCTCGCCCACCGTCCACCTCAGGAAACAGCTTGCGCCTTGCCGTTGCGAATGTCAAGCGAGTTGTGCGGAAATCGACGCGGGGCTTTTAGTTCGCGGGTCCGGATGGCTTCTCGGGTTCGGCGTCGCTCGGGTCGTACAGCACGCCGATAGAGAACAGAAACTTGATGTCCGCAGGGGAGACGAGGCCGCCACGGTCCTCATACGGCGTCTCGGGAGCGTCGTTCCAACCGGGTAGGTCCGTGACGAGAATCCGGTACAGCTTGAGCGGGGACACACCGTCATCAGCCAGCACCTCAGACGCCATGAGTTCAGCGTGCCTGCGGTTCAACTCTGCTACAAGCGCGTCGGCGTCGTGCTCTGCCCGTAGAGCAGCCGAGCGCTTTCCCAACTCCTCGGGCTCTAGCTTCTCTGCGACAAGCGCTTGATGTGCCTTCTGGTACGCCTCCAGTTTCTCACTCTTCATCGCCTTGTTCGCGGACTCTACCACCCTATCGACGATGGTCTGGTTTCGCGCGATGCCCGTGGCGTAGCGTGTGTACCGCCGCACGCGGTCAACGGTATCAACCGCCGCTTTCTGGTTCTCTGCCTGCTCCGCCGGGTCCGGAGACGTGAGGTACGCCCCGGACTGGACACTGAGGAAGTTCTGAAACATCTGTGCCTGCTGATAGGTGAACATCGACAATCCCCTTTCGTTCGAGTCGAACGCTTGCAGACGTCAATCTAGCGCCGACGGTCGGCAGAGTCAAGCGGCCTAATCGATTGTTTCGAGGTAGAGTTGCGTGCACGTGATATTGATGCCAGCCGCCGCCCCTGAAAAATCTTCAGTGAGATTGAAGGTCAAATCATCTCTTGTGTCCACGACAACCGTCGCATCGATGCCCGCCGGGTTGTAGCATTCCCACGTCTCGTGCGTCACGGTGTCGGTATTCCAGACGATTACCTCACCGAAGCATGTCAGCGTCCCGGCACCGCCCGCCGTATTGCATACCAAGTCGGCATGAAGTGACCATTCCTGCTTGGTTTGCGAAGCGAGGAGCGCCATGTCTCCCGTTGCGCACATCGTGTAGACCGTGCCGCCCTTGTTCAATTTAATCCGCAGGTTCAGCGTCGTCGCGTTGTCAGTATTGTAGTACCCGCGCGCATTCACGCGTAGTGTCTTTCCAGCCGTGAAGAACTCATCCGGGAGGATGGGCAACTGGCGCGCCCCCGTCGTATCGACTAGCGTTGTCTCCGACGCCGTGTTGGAAACGGTCTTCCACGTTACCTGCGAGTACAGCGTGCCGTCGAAACTCTGCCGAGCCTTGTCCCCAGCGTCGGTACCAAGGCCGCCCCAGAACGTATTTGCCGACTTCTCAACCGCTCCCGTCTCAACTGCGGTGAGTAAGGAGGCACAGGTAGAGATTTTGAAAGACGCCGTGCCCGCTGTCGCCGTACCGCCCTTGACGTGCAGATAAGCCGACGCTGCCGTGGTCGTGGGGCCAATATAGAAGCCCGTGCTCGACACCCGGAACCAATCAACGGCGGTATTGTCGGTCGTGGCTGCGGCGATGCCAGGGTAGATGTACCCTATGATCTTCGAGGTACCGGCGCCCGTGCTGACTCCTGAGTACAGCAGCAGATCGCCGCCGTTCTTATTTGTTGCTCCTATCGTTGCTCCGCCGCAAACTAGCGACAATGTGTTTCCGTCAGTGTCGGCGGTGGAACGCCGCGTCATGAAAATCTGACGCGCGGCTGCGTTCCCTTCCAACGTGAGTAATTGGGTAACGGATGCTGTTGCAACCGCACCTATCCCCCAGAAGCCTGACGACTGCGTGATTTGCCCATATGTAGCTGTATTTGCGTTGTTGCGGAACAACGTACCGGTGGAACCACAGCAAATAGTGCCGCACCCACTGAGGGTGCTCGTTGATGTTCCGCCGAGCACGTAGTTTCCATCTCCGTCAACATTGAACACCCTAGTTGTGCCAGCATACAGATACCCAGATGTGCGGTTTTGCGACGGTCCCGGAGTCGCCAGCGCCGCATCCGCGACGTTGATCGTGCAGGTCGTGGTGGTGTTGTCCGGGAGGAGCCCGGCGACCAGATACCATATCGCCCCCGGTCCAAACTTCGTAATGTAGACGTTTCGCGACGTCACGGTCGGGTCCGGCGACACTGGAATGTTTGAGGCGACCCACGCCTCGCCTGCACCCGTAACGGTGTAGTTTGGAGATACCGTCCCGAGTTCCGTCTCACCGAACGCATTGACCGCCGTCACTTTCATGGTATGGTCGCCGGGCGTATTGACCCCCGCACCGCCCGCCGCCCACGTCACACCCGCGCAAGAGATTGTTGGGACGTAGTCGAACCGGATCGCGCCGGACTGAATGTTCAAGCGCTGCGCTGGAGTTGCCGTTCCAATTCCAACGAACCCAGTTGGCTGGTCAACGTACAACTGGTTCGTGTTGACCGCGAAGTCGCCGCTGCCCGTATTGACCGCAACCGCCGTCGCTCCGGTCGTGTTGCCAATCGTAACGACGCGCGCCGCCGCGCCAGTACCGATGTTGATTGCAAAGGCAGCGGCGTCGTTTCCTATTCCTATCGCGCCACCGGAAGAGTTGAGTTGCAGCGCTCCCGCACAGTCCAAATCCATGTACGACCCGGCTGTCGCGCTCAGATATGTCTTTGCATCGATGCGAATGTATGTGCCGTCTGAACCTGGCACGTTCGTGTATATCTCAACCGGTGCGCCGTTCGTCGCTCGGACGTATGCTCCTCCACCCGCCCCGTCTCCGTATAAGTGGGCAATATCGCCCAGCAGGTCGAGCACGCCGAGCCCGGCCCCGGCATTGCTCACCTGTACCGTCAAGGTCTGATTTCCAACGGAATTTCCTGTAACGGTAAAATTCGAAGACAGAATTCCGTCGAGCGAAATACCATCCGCAGAGGAATCGATTGTCACCGCGCCTGTGGCGTTCAGATCGAACGTCGTCGCCGTCCCGATAACAGCCGACCCGAGTTCAGTCGACAGGTTCATCAGGTTAGCGCGCGTGTGCGTCAGGCGCCAGTAGTCCGTCCCATCCTCGATGAAGAATCCATCCGCGACCCCGGTGCAGCCCGCCAGATTGAATACATGGGAATACGCACCTGTGGTCGTCCACGTCACGTCGTAGGCATCTACGGCGATTGATGCGACGCCCGCGTTGTAGGCTTCATCCAGCGTTACCACGGCAAGAGCAGCACACTGGTTGATCGCGTTGAGCAGCGACACCTCGCCGAAGTTGGTTTCGAATAGCGACCACTCCGCATCCAAAGCCGACAGCACGAGGTCTGACGCGAATGTGCTGCCCGCCTTATACCCGTCGCTGAAAGCAAGAAACGCCGCTCCTCCACCAACGTTCGTCGCTGAAATTGTCAGCGTCTTATCGCCACCGGAGTTCGCCGCCATCGAGAGCGTCGTCGTGTCCGACCCCTGCGCCGACCACGCACCCGCCGAGTTGAGAAACAGCGTCCCGCTCGTGATCGTGCTGATAGTCAGGTTGCCCGACGTCGCGCTGACGTTGCTCGCCCCAGTTCCGTCGATGGAGAACGTCGTGCCCGCCAGTATGTCGATAGTGCTCTTCGCGTCGATGTCGATGTGCGCTGCCCCAGCCCCGGCGTTCGCGGCGGAGATGGTGAGAGTTCGCGCGAACGCGTCATTGGCATTGACTTGGAGCATCGTCTGCAACGAAACCAGTTGCAACGAAGTCGCCGCAGTGTGACCAACACTGATAGTGCGCGCGCCAGCCGTACCAATATTTAGAGCGTTCGGCAGGTTCACCGCGCAAATATTTACCGATCCGCCACCGGCCGTCGCCTCGATTTCAACGCCGATGCCTGCGGAACTATACCCGTTTAGTGTCAGTCGCCCAGCCGTGGATACAATATCGATGTCGTTGTCCGCACCGATGCCGATGGCCGCCGTTCCTGCGCCGGTGTTCGTCGCCGAAAGATGAAGCACGTAGGCGTTCGCGTCGTTCGCCACAAGCGCGAAGGTCGCGTCGTCAGAATCGGTTTCGATGAACCGCCGCGTCCCGGTCAACGCGATGCTCGCACCACTCGCCCCAAGGTTCTCGATCGTGAAGACGTCGGCAGTAGCCGCTGGGTTGAGTTGATGAATGGCGAGCGCCGTGCCGTTGACCGCGAGCGGCACGGAGATATCAACCGCACCGCTGTCCGCTGTGATAGAGCGGCCCAGCCCGGCCCCTCCCGCGTCGTATGCGAAGTCGAGAGTACAGACACCTGGGGTCACGAAGTCGGTCCACGCGCCGCCCTGGTAGCCTCTGTACGTGTGCGTTCCAGTAGCGTAGTAGGTCATACCGTTGCGCGGGTTGCCGAGCCCGTCTGCCGTGCTATCCCACTTACGCGCCCGAAGCTCTATCAAAGCCGCCGCGTCGTTTGCCCACTCTCCTAGGTAGTTTGCGTATCCGTAGGGTGTGCTGTAACCGGCCATCCGGGCCTCCTAATCGACGCGCCAGTACGACGCGAACGGTTCTTCGTCCATCCGCCCGACCGGCGGCTCGGGACCGCTACGCTAACAGGGAAACCCCCGCCGGGGCCGAGAGACTACAGGACGGTGCCGAGAACCCAACCGGTCAGGATGTTGCCCGCTGCCCAGTCGGTTCCGCCGCTGTTGTCGATGGTCAGTCTACCGGCAGTCAAATCGACTGCGCCAGCCCACGCGATGCGCGTGTAGTTGGTCGCCGCAGTCAGGATGTCGAGCCCGTAGGCAACGATGGCTGAACAACCAAACGAGAACCGAATCTCGCCAGCGAGCACGTCCTGCGCCGTGACAGCGTACCTGAACGGGAATAACTGGCGCTTGGACGCCGCAACCGCAGTCGCACGAGCCTGGTAGACACCGGGCTGTCCGCCCGCAAGAACGCACGTGAGGGCCGAAGCCGCCGTGATGTCCGCCTGGAGGATTGTGCGGCACTCCACGTACCATCGCCCGTCATTAGCGCCGCCGTAGACGTCCGCGTGAATCCGCAGGCCGATGACCGTATGCGCGTTGATGCACGCCGCGAATGCCGCTGCCATGAGGATGGTGTCGTCCTCCTCGACGCCAGCACTCGACCGCAGGAAATCATCCTGGTCGACAACGACGTCCCGAGCTTCCAGCGTGGCGAGCGCAACGCCACCAATGCTGAACGTGTACGAAGCCCCGTCCGCTGGACGCTGGGCCGCGCCCGCCGCGTTGTCGAAAGCAATGACGCACGAACTCGGCACGCCCTTGTCGACAACGATGCCAGCTACCGCACCCGCGAGTCCGTTGGCCGCGTCGATGACACCGTCCGCTACGGTCGGGTTCGGGTAGGCGCCAGCCAACTCGCCACCAGCCGCAACGACATTCATAGTCAGACGCCACACGGCCGCGCCGGTAGCGTTATGCGTGCACGTGTAAGCCAGGTCTGTAGCTGTGTCGACCCAAAGTGATCCGATGTCGTATCCGAGCGTATCGTCGTCGCCGACAGCCGGGGGAACGACGGCGAGGAAGTTGTTCAGCGGGTTGATGCGCCGCCACACAGCCGCCCCGGCCGCCGGGTTGGTGCACTCGTACACGCGCGGCGGGACCGCCGTGGTATTGACCCACAGCGAACCGACAGCGTAACCGTCTGCCGTGTCGTCACCAACCGCTGGGTCAGCGGCGGAACCGAGGTTGTGCCGCACCTCGGGAATCCAGATGGCCGCACCGACGGCCGCGCTCTGGCACCTGTACCAAATCGCCGTGACTGTGTCGAACCACTTGGAGCCGACCGCGTATCCCGCAGCGCTATCCGACGCGACGGTCGGAGGAACCACGGCAACGAGGTTGTCCTGAATCACGGCGTAGGCACCGGCACCAGTCCTCATCATGTGCCCGGCCGTAGTGCCCGCCATATCCGAGTCCATTACAGCGCCAGCCGCCGCAACGTTCGTCGCATCGGTGACGTCTGCAAGCGCCTCGATGCCGTCGAGTTTCGTCGTGTCGAGCGCTGTGATAACCCTTGTCGCACTTACCCTGATTGCCATCTCTTCCTCCGTCGGCGATTACCCGCCGCGATTTGTTACATCACAACTCGACTATCAGACCTCACGCCCATAGATGCGAGCCGTTGCCGTCAATGTCGAACCGCCGCCCGTGTCCGCCGTGGTGCACTTCACGTACAGCGTCCCCGTGCCCGCGATGCTCGGCAGAATGCCGGTAATCTGAATCGGGAACGTCTCACCAACGGCGTTCAGTCCTGTCAACGAAGTCGCCGGGAGAATTTGCGTTCCACCAGCCGTGGTTCCGACTGTCACGATAGCGTCGCCATTCGGAGCGCCAGTGATTGCGGTGACGACGAAATCGATTCCCTCGGGGATAAACTTCTTGGTCGCCGTCCCGTTGAGCGCCGCCGATACTTCGTTGTTCAGCGTGCGAAGAGCCAGCCCAGCGTGTGTGCTTTCGACGGTCGCGTTTCCAATCGTGTTGACGGCCGTCTGAATGTCGTAAATCAGCTCGCCAAGTTCCTTGCCGCTGTCCGGGTCGGGAGCAATGTCAGCGCCGCCGCGAAACTTCTTGTCGGGATCAATTACGGTCAGGGTCGTCATAGCTGCCTCCTGTAGCGGCCGTCGCGGCCTGCGGGCTATCGCCCGTTTCGTTTTCTATCGTAGCATGTGAGCCCACCTGTTCGGCAAGCCCGCGCACAGTCTTCGAAGCCTTGTCCGAGTCGCCCGTCGACATGAAAACGCCGACGAAAATGCCGACCAGAACTATCGCTAGAACAACTCCGATGCCGAGCCCGATAGCCCATTTCGGAGCGCTGAAAATCTTGGAAGGGCCGATCGAATTTCTGCGTGATTGGTATGGCGCGATTGGTTCATCAGACCGATGCCGTTTCGAACTCTTGATGCCGACTTCGGTGACGTCGTTGATGGGACATCCGCGCACGTGGTTATGAATGGCCTTCTCGATTTTTATCGGGATGTCACCAACCTGGCGCTCAAGTTCGTTGATTCGGTGCCAAGCGCCTTTGAGCGACGAATTCGTTTCCGCCTGTTCAACGCGCATGTCCTCGATTTTCTGCCCGATGCGCTCGAATCCGTTGCGGACGTCACTTGCCAGGGAGTCTATCTTGCTTTCAAGATACCGATGCCCGGCACACGTGCCCGGCATTCTCTCTTCCTGTCCCACTACAGCCTCCGACTCCCGCCCCATCTCGCTACCTCAAACCGGCACGCGGAACGCGACGGACGTACCCGCCGAATGTCCCGCCTCCTATGAATCTGTTATCCAATATGCACCACACATCGGAACCGTCGTACAGAAGACGACCGGCATTCTCGGACGTTGGGGTTCTCGCGGCGGCCTCCGCATTGGTGGCCAGATTACAAGTCAACTGCGACAACTCCTCTCCAGTGTAGGCGCTGTCGTGGTTTCGGAGCGAGACGCACGGTATTTTTATCAATTGCAAAGCCGGAACAGTACCACCCGTGCTATCAACGTCTCGCAACGTTTGCAGCCAGATATTGAGTCCGTCAAACGTCATGTGTATTGGCGTACCGAAGTCGATTGGATGATGAAACAGACTTTCTTCGTCAAGATTGTAAACATGAAGAATAGTGCTGGCGTCTGTATCGCTTATCCACAGACACGTACCATCGTTCACTATATCCCTGCAATATCCTCCGCCTGCGCT
Source organism: Terriglobia bacterium (assembly GCA_028716525.1). Classification (GTDB taxonomy): domain Bacteria; phylum Acidobacteriota; class Terriglobia; order JAIQFV01; family JAIQFV01; genus JAQUPQ01. The sequence continues at coordinate 37,493 of JAQUPQ010000012.1, forward strand.
TGTCGCTATTGGAAAACTCGTAAGAGCAGGGTCGACCGTGGCGTTTATGATGTTGCAGTGCGAGACGTATACCGGCGTTGCCCCGGTAGAATCAACGCTCGACCAAAACACATGGACACCATCCGACGCCAATCCGCCGCAGGGGTATCGCGTCGCGAGTTCAGGCTGGTCTCCGCATCCGGCGGAGTTTGCAAACGTAGAGCCGTCCGCAAGGTTGAGCATCTGTATGCAAGGAGATGCACCTAGTCCGCCGACTATCGATGGAACCCAAGAACAGGCAACGGCCAACTTCGACGACGCATGCCCAAGGCCTGTCAACGAGACTGTTTTGATGCGGTCGCACTGTGCATAGGACGCGGCAGCTCCGCCACCGATGTACCCAGTCCCAACCAGCGCAGTCCCGGTACCGGCTCCAAATGCCAGCCACCCGGCCTTGACGGTGCCGTCTATGTTGTACGCCTGAACGTGATGCGTCGTGAGAATGCCGTTGTCGTCGTGGAATAGAACGTAGATGGACGTCCCGTCTGAGCAGCAAGCGTCTGGAACCCAAGTTCCTGCGGGCAACTTGGCCCCGTCGAGAGCAACCGTCGTCGATGTGTCATTGATGTTTTCTGCCCTGCAAACACGTATCGAGCACGTATCCGTCAAAAGCAGAACTATCTTGCGCTCGCCGGTCGCAGCGTCCCAAACGACGCACATGTCGGCGACCTGATTGGGACGTATGTGGTTGAACGGAGAGAACGCATGCCCCCACGTATCTGCCTCTGTGTACAAGCCAGAGCACACCGAAGTCATATCGAGTTTGGGAGGGATGGAGCCGCCCGTAAATGTCTTCGCCCAAGGCGCATCGCGAAGAATCAAGTTCTCTTCGGCGCGAACCCTGGCACTTCCAGAGAGCCCGTTCGAAAACAGCCATGCTCCGCTTACGTCTTCATCGCTGGCGCGTTCCGTTCTCGCGTTCAGATGACCGAATACGTTCGCTAGGACTGTCTGTACGTCGGATATTCCAGGCTCAGATTCCGGGGCACCTGGAATTGCCGCCGTCGTAATAGCCGTCGCCGGATGGAAAGGAGCGCCGCCGCTGATATGACCATCCACGTTGTCTGCGATGGTGTTGAGGTTCGTTTGGAGCGCCGCGTTCGCGAGGTTGCAGAATCCACCGGCCGTGACGTGCGCTGCGGAGCCCGTGCGGGCCGCGCCTGCGTTCGCCTTGAGGTCCGTCATCACCTCGTTGATGGCTGCGTTGACGTTCGCGGACGCGATGGTCGAACCGTCCAACCACGTCTGCGTGGATGTAAACGGAACGCCTGTCGCCGCCGAGAGCGTATCGACGTAGCCGAACAGCGTCGCAACGGCATCAACCAGTGTGCCCTCGTAGAACGTCGCGATGTTCGTGCCGGTTTCGTGTATGAGGTCTTGCCGACGATTCGCGATACCAGCCGGGTCGATGTCCACCGCGAGAATCTGAACGGTACCGAAAACGAGTCGGATGTCCGCGAGCAACACGCCGTCTGACGGGAGCGCCGGTTTGACGTTTGCTCCGAACGCCTGCTCTGCCGCCATCGTCACGTAGATATTGAACGAATCGTAGACGCGAGTGTAGACCGTGACGCCGTTCCCGTCTGTGACGGGGAGCGCCAAGGTCTGGTCGTATTCGGCGATGACAGAAAGCCATCGCTCGTTACCGGGAGCAACAACCGTTGTCGATGCACCCAGGTGGTCTTGCGAGCAATCCACCGTCTGCGCTGTCGCCCAATACAGGCGCTCTCCGTCCGGGTCTGTACCGAGTGCCGGGCCACTCACGAGCACGTTCAAATCTGCTGGCGCGTTCTGCGTCACAACGCCGCCGTCGTGCATCCCGAGTATGCCGAGGTCTTGCCGCGCTTTCTTGAGCGCCGTTGCCGTGTTCGTCTCTACAAGGTCAAGCTCGGATTCGAGCACCCGCTGAAGATAGTAGAAATTGAGTGAGTCCATGCGCTTTGTCCCCTAGCCCAGCACGGTATCCGCGCCGAGTCGACTGCGGCCGAGCCGCCAGATGCCATCGTCCTCGACCACATACTCGTTCCGTATGCGACCGAGGTGTGTGTTTACCGGCTTGGCCCAGTTGGCGATGCGACGCATCAAGACCTCCTCCTGTGCCGATGGTAGCGTGCCGGTCACCACAAGGTCAAAGGTGTGCCGTTCGCGTGCCGTGCCGGGGCCGAGCACGCAACCGCCCGTTGCCGAATGAATCGCGACGTCGAATGCGAGCGCAGCGTTCGCCGTTCCGCCTACGACTTGAATCGAACCGGCCGGATTCATCGAAGCAATCGCCACGGTGTTTCCGCCGCCTGGGTTCAGACCAATCGCCGCGCCGCCGTAGATGTCCGCCGCGATGGCGTCAACGACTTCGTCCGCCGTGGCAAGCGCGGGGTTGAGGAAGTCGGCCGCCGTAAACTGCATGGTCTGGATTGCTGTTCCGTCCGCGACCGCGCTCGGTATTGCTTCGACAACCGTGACGACGGTATCGTCTCCGGATTCGACTGACGACACGACCGTGTACATCCCGTCGTTTCCAGCCGACCCGTAGATACGGAACTGGTATGTCGCCACGTACTGCGCCGCATTGCGTCCAGCGAGCGTGAATGTATGCCCTGCCGTGCTCACCGCGTTGACCGCGTGCCCAGCGTCAACTATCACCCATAGGTCTACCGAGCCGCCGCCAAAGTTGTACGTCTCCGGGTTTACGGCAACGACCTGGGCCGGGTAGTAGTCGCCAAGCAACGATACGCCAAGCGTCCACACGTCCAACATGGCCGATGCAACGTGGCACTCGATTCCAAGCAGAGTCAGAATCGCCGCTTCGATGCCGGGGTCCGTGCCTCGGTAGTTGTATAGGTCGGGTAACACGCGCAGAAGTTTCTTGCGCTCCGCCAGCGTGAGATCCAACTCCGCCCACGTGAACGGATTGCCCTGGTCTTTCAGGTGCAAGTCGAGTCGCGTCTCGTCAACGACGTCCGGGTCCCACACGTCCGACAGGTTGTCGATGTCTGTAAGTTGCAGGTTCCAAACCTCTTCTAGAGCGTTGATGAACGCCCGCAATTCCTGCGTGTCGTCTACGTCATAAGCCGCCTGCGGAATCGGGAACTTCGTCACGCGCCCGGCCGGGATAGGAGGTTGGAACCCAAGGAACGCCGCCGTGTCAGCCGTAGCGTCGATGGCATTTCCCGCGTGGTCCGTGACGTCCGCCGCAACCGCTATCTCGTAAGGCGCTTGCGGTGTCATCGGCCACTGAACCGCGAGGTCGAATGTCGTGAGCGCAGCGTCTACCGCTTCCACGGACTGCGGAGTCAAGTGCACGGCGACGGCCGGATACACGTTGTTCCGCGCTATGGTGTAGTTGCTCGCGGACAGCGCCGACGAATCATTCCCAGTGACCAACATGGTCGGGAATTGAAGCACGGCGTTCATGGTGCCGCCTGTGACTTGCAACGTCGCCGCGTCGCCGACCGTCACGCTGTAGAGCGATACCGTGCCATCGTCGTTCGCGTGCGCCGTGGTCCCATCTATCAGACTCGGTAGCAGGTTCGCGATGTCCACAGCCGTGACGGGGTAGACCAGAGACAGCATCGTCGCGTCAACCGTGTAGGTCGTAGCAGCTCCGCCGTCCACCGAGACGATGATAGTTCCAGGCACCGGCAACGCGCCCCACGCGGTTTCGTCCGTGGCCGTCGTGACGACCGCTCTGCCGTCCGGAGTCGACACCCGCATGGTGTCGTCGAACACGAGGCGCACGGTATCGTTGACGGTCGCCACGGCGCTCAGAAGTTTTGGTGCTTCCTCATCTGCCGTGCCGAACGTGTAGGTCACAATCATCGAGGTGGACGTACCTGTGACGTGCCCCCATGGCATGTGTCCCCACGGGAAGTGACCCCATCCGATAATCGGACTCGTGACCGTGACGCGGAACGACACCGTTGAATCGTGCGGCATGACGCCGCCCGCGTATTCGAAGGTCACCTCGGTGAACACGTATGGCGACGTCACCGCGTGGTACGACACCGCGCTCGCCGCACCGTTCCACGGAGCGAAGAATCCGCCCGCCGTCGTGTAGGCATTCACCCAACCCGTGCCGCCGACATTCGCCTCGATTTGCACGGTGAAATACGGGGCCGGTGCGACGGTCGGGTCAGCCCAGATGTGCGCGATTCGCAGCATCGGGTGTGTAGACGTCGCAACGTCAACCGCGTCCTCACCTGGGTTTGCCACTACGAGGACAAGCGGGAACGTCACGTCCTCGCTCGTCACGCTTTCTAGCAGCGCGGCCGGGATGTGCGCGTGAACTGTCATGCTCCCAACCCCAACTCAAGACGCGCTGAAATCGTATGGACGCCGGGGAGATGGAACGACGGGGCTTGCATGTACGCCGGGCGTCCGCTTGCATCCGCCGTGATTTTACAACTTGCGTAGTGCTCGCCATCTACGTTGATGTGCAACCACCAACTCACCGAGTAGACGGAAGGCGAGTTCAGTCGCGTCGCATATGCCGCCTGGTGCGCCGCGAGGTCATGGTTCGTGTTCGACAGCCGCAAGTCATCGATGGTTCCGTAGTACAGCGGGTCGCCGATTTGAATTCGCGCACCCGGAATCGGCTGGCCGGGTATCACGGCGAACGCTCCAGTTGCCGCGATGAAAACGCCGTTGATGTAGACACGCGCCGCCATCGTCGTATCGTCGAACGCCACCGAGAAAAACTCATCTCCTTGATTGTTCACACGAGCTGTCGCAACAAAGCTCTGCGCGAAGTAGACAGATGCATTCCAGTGTTCTATCTGTAGTCGCCAGAGGTGCGCCCCGCCGCCTCCGTTCCCAAGCCATCGAATGCGCAGGCCGCCCGCCGTTACCGAACGCAACTGGAAAACTACGGGGCTCACTCCGTTGCTCGTCGAGATAGAGTCGACGTCGAAGTTCTGCCACCAATCGACGGTGTACGACGGGAGACCGGCGGCCGGAATGACGTCCGGCGTTGACGCCCCAACCATGTCTCCCGCCCCCGCGCCCCATGTGCGCGCGAGCCCGTAACCGAGATTGTAGGTCGGCACGGACGGAGACACGATACCGTCCGCCATGCGAAGGTCGTGTTTCCAATCGACTTCATCTCGCGCCCCGCCACTCACTTCGTCCATGCGGTAGTGCAACAGCGAGTCCGTGCCGGTCGTGTACCCCGGCATCTCGATGCCCGTCGGCACAACGATCCCCGTCATCTCCGCCGCCATCACAACGAGGTCTTGTCCGGTAAGGTCCACAACCTGCGTGTTCTCGATGTAGTCACCGGGGTACAGCGTCGGGCGGTCAACGCTTGACGACAATCCGAGAACGTACCCCGCCGACGAGATACGCCCACACAGCGTGCCGACGCCCGCGTCGAACCACGTCCCGTCCTCTCGGACAAGCGACGTGGCCGCCGGAGCCGGACCCGGAAGTGTCGGCGCGCTCGACATCGATCAGACCTGTCGCCGAATCTGTATGTGGTCGAACGCCGCTCGCGTGCCGATCGCCTCGGCAACCGCCATCGCATATCCGCAGTACCCACCGCCGCTCAAGGGTAACGTGCCCGAGTTGATGCCCACCGCGTCATCGATGAACTGCGTCATGCCGGGGATTGCCACCCACGCCGGCGCTGCCACCGAATGCGTTGAGAGGTCAGACTCCCAACAGTTCAGGTAGATTTCTCCGTTCGGTTGCTCAACCGCTTCAACCGCGATGTGGTGCCAGAGGTCGTCAGAAATCTGGTACTGAGACGAGGACCGCCGCAGGTATTCCCCGTCGGCAGCCACGGGAATCCCGCCGATGATAGTGCCCTTGCGGAGCACAATCCGGTACGGGTCCGCATCTTCCAACCCGAGAAGATAGGCGTTGTCGTTGACGTCATGCCCTGTCGCCGCGATGTACAGAAGCGGAGAGAACCCCGTGTTCTGCGCGCTCGACAGCCGCTTGACCGCCCCTGCAATCCACGCGCCGCTCACTGTCGGCGAGTAGTTGCCGATGAGGCAGTATTTCCCGGCCGCCCCAGTAACCGTACCGTCGAGGCAGTTGAAGGCGTAGACCATCGTTCCGCCGCTCGGAGGGGTTACTCCAGCCGTCGTATCCTGCGCGACGTCCGCGAACCCGAGTTGATTATCCAGTGCGGCCCAATCTGCATCAGCCATGAATCACCATCCGTGTGCAAAGTCCTCGAAAGGCTCGGGGACGAGTGCTGAATCGAACATTGCAGGTGCCCAACCAGACCCCGCCCCCGGTGTAACGTAGGCCCCATACCATGTCGGGAATTTGAACTGTTCCGCGTAGGAATGCGTGTACGCCGTAGTAGTGTTGAACTCGGCCGCGAGGTCCCCGTTTATCTGCGGCTGCCACGTCGCCAAGTCCGGGTCTTGCACCGTGTCGAACACCAAACGAGAGAATGGGTCCACCCCGTACTGATTATTGGCGTCCCACGTGCCAACCGGGTCGCCATCGTAGAACCCACCGGGAACGGCCACGGACGCCGCTCCAGTGTCCGAGGCGAGCGGCCATAGCCCCAATGTGCCCCGCGCGTCCGCGCCCGCAGAAAGGCCAATCCCGCTCGCCAGGTGCAAGGCGCCGTCCGCGTTCGCAGTGCCGTCCCATCCGAGAGTCAAGGCGTTCCCGTCGTTACCGAAAATCACATCGTCGGTGATGCCCGTGATGGCAAGCCTCGTATTGAGATGCGAAACCAGAGCCGCAACGGTAGTGTATATCCCACCCGTCAACGTCACGGTGTACCACACCCCATCAGTCTCGCTGCGGATGGTCAGTTTGTTCGCGTTGCTCCGAATGGTCAGCGGGAACGTCAACTCGCGCCCGACAATTTGCGCCGACGGTGCCATGCCCGGCGGCTTCCACGCGCCAGCAACAGGCGTGAATGGGTTGTAGGTCGCGAGCCATTCGTTGTCCCATGCCTGGTCAAAGGAATCCGCGAGCACCGTCCAAGCGCCGTCAATTCGGTAGTGCGTCGTTGCGTCCGCAGTAAATCCTGGCGCGACGTACACAAGCGTGTTGACCGTGTTCGATACAATCGTTACCGCGCCGAACGTAGACCCCGTGCCGGATACGACTTTGAAGGTCAACCCCGCGAATTCATCAACGGCCCAATTCCTCCTCGTATCGATTAGACTTGTCGGGCTTCCACCCGTCGCCGTGCCGACTTCGTAGAAACTCGCAAACGGCGCATAGTAGTTCGTCACCGCGTCCATCGTCTCGTAAATCTCGGACCACGCGAACGTGTCCGCGTTCAGCGCAACCGGAGAGTCAGCCGCGAATAGAGCGTACAGACTCGTCACATCACTGAAGTCCGAGAACCAACCGACGTCATCGACACCCACCGCATACGAGCCAGCAAACCCAATGACTCGCGCGGCCGTACCGCCTCCGTAGGTCGTGAACGTCGTCGGAAATCCGATGTCCGCGTTTGCCGTTCCACCCGTACAAACCAACGAAACGCGACTGTCGACGTAGACACGGTCCGCGCTATATGTAGAAGTGGCATCGACTCCATACGCAATGAACGTCGCGAGTATTTTTCCAGAAACCAACTCCGGCGTTCTGTCTCCCAATAATCCAGGTGCAAGTATTACCGAGACAGGAACCCCATTTACCTCGAAAAGCAATTCGTCATCAATCGTTGCAACCCTTGGGTCAATCGGCCAACCTAACGGTGCGGCGTCATGAAATCCGCCCAACGCATCATCGATGAACAGCGTAGCCGTCGCGCCATTGCGCTCCGTCTCGACGTGCACCGCGTCACCGGCCGCGCCACCTGGGTACGTGGCTCTCACATGGTGCCAGTGCTCGCCGAGAACATCCGCGATTTCGGCCGTCGTAGCGTCCGCCGCATTTGTGAAGTAGAGCGGCCACATCTGCGCCCATTGCCCGTAGCCGCGAAACTCGTGAAGGTCGAACGTGAGCCCTGCCGTGATGGGTTCGACCTGGACGAACGACGTCGGTCCGCGAGAATCTGAGTAGACCTCAACCTGCCCGCCAGTAACACGAGCGCCGCCGCCGACCAGAAGCTCGTCGATGACTTCCGCGACATTCTGCGCCGTCGTCTCACCGCCGATGAACGCTATCGTCTGCGCGTTGCCACGGTCTATCCGTACTTCGATTGTCTGCCCTGCTACGATTGGCGCGATGGGATACGCCGTCGTATCCGCGACGCTCGCCTGCCAAGCGTGCTCGTGTGCGGTACACGTGAGTATTGGCGAGAATGCTGACCTAGCCCCAGGTGCCATCGCTAGAACGTCCTCGGAAACGTAGATGACAGAATCGGAGCCGACAAGGTCAACGCGCACTACAGTCCAGTATCCGTCAAGCTGTGTATCCGGCGGACCTCCGGTGATTTTGAAGCTCGAACCTGGCAGAACAGCGCCTCTCAGGTCTACGCCGTTGAACTGGATTGCGTTGATTGGACTGACCATGACGGCAGAGACAATGAACGACCACTGCGGAGCCGTCGGGAAAACGAACGGCTTGTCCATGACGTAGCGCGAGGTCGTATCAGGCGTAAACGGTTGAAGTGCGTAGGTCAGCGTGGTGGCGTCGTTCGTCGCGACCGTGACGTCGGCGTACCCGAATCCCGTGCCGGACACGATGCGGAACGTGTGGCCAGACCACTCGTTGATTTCCCAATGCTTCGTTGAATCCGTAAGAGTTGTCGTTGACCCGACAGCCGTCGCGCGTCCGTACTCGAACGGTTCCGTACCTACTACCCGAGCCGGTGCGTCCTCGAACTGAAATCGCTCCGAGGTCGCGTAGAACGAATGCGGCTGTCGGAAGCTCGCGAAGCCCGGATAGTGTTGATGCGATACGCGCGCCCAGTGCTGCGCCTCGCCGGGTTCCCCAAGTGGGTCGGCTGTCGCGAAGGTCGGATTGAGAACGACGTTCGCCATGCTAAATCACGTTTCCAGTCGCGCCGTTGACGAGCACGACAGAGCCCAACGCGGGAAACTGCCAGTTCGAAATCGGCGGGTCCGAGTGCGCGCCGTTCAGCGTGAAGTCGTCCAGCCCTGTTCCGATTTTCCTGACGCCAGGAATATCGCGGACAAGATTGAAGATGTCCGAGAGCGCAATCTCGCCGCACGGTAGGTCGTTGGCGTCGCGGTAGTTGTAGCCGAAATCAATGAGCGTGTTCGCGCTACCGTCTGACGACAGCGGGTTGAAATAGGCCGCGAGTGCCGCGAGGATGGCCGTCTTCACCGACGTCGCCGAGTAGTTTGCCGCAATCCAGATGACCGCGCGCACGTCTACCGTTAGGTAGTTCGCTGTCGAGATGAGCACGCTGTAGTTTGTGAGCATCGGGTAGGTGACCGTGACCATCGTCTCGACCGCGTCAAGGAGCGCCTGGCTCGCCGTGCCGCCACCGGCCGGAACGACGTATAACCGCCCTTCCTCTTCCGGGATGGTGAGGTCTTCGTCACTCGACAGCATGAGAGCGCGAGCAACGGACGGCACTTCCAGCGCGTGCACCTCGAAATCGGACCTCGTGACGGTCGTTCTCGGTGCCGTGTTTGACAGCGGGATTTGCTGGCGAGCTGCGTTGACCGTCTCGCGCGCAAGGCCGCCAGATGCCGCCGCCGCGTTCGTCACCGAGAGAATGGCCTGAGTTCCAAACGAATCAGTGTAGGTCTTCCCGAATTTCTTGATGGTGTTCACGGCGACGTTCCCGGCCACGCCACCGCCGATCTTGTACGAAATAACGAATGTGCCAGTCGGCACCGCGCCGTTGACGCCGTCGCCGAATCGCACTGTCGCGCGGTCGTTCTGGTCTACGAGCACTTCGAAGTGGCGGTCTGTCGGTCCCGACAGCGCGAGAGAATCGACTTCCGTCCACGCGCCAAGGCCGGTCGAGAATGACACGGAGTCTTCGAGGTAGGGACCGTCCGACAGAAACACTTCCTGGTCGGCGTTGATGGTCGCCGTGTACGTCTGCGTTTTCGACTGACAGTGCCGCCACGAAAGCGTTGCCGTAGTCGCTCCAGCCGCCATGACGACCGTTGCTTGCACTTCGCCTATGACGGGATTGACGACGTCCTCGGTTTGCGCCTTGTCTCCGATGGCGAATGTCACGTCGCCAGCGAGCGGGCCGTTGAGCAAGGTCACCGTCAAGTCACACGTTGCGGCCTGCGCTCCATACATCTCGTAGCTCTGGCGCTTCCCGAGCGCTATCATATCCCGGCGCTCCGTGGCCGTCGGGACGTAGGCACCGCGCGCCTTGCGCGTCATGTAGTAGTCGTTGACGGAGCTTGTCCAAGCCGACCCGCTACGAATGACGTTCGCCATGTTGCGAGTCGTCGTATCCGTCCACGTGGGGAACACGGATTGAAACAGGCTTATCAGCCGAGCGTCAAGCGCCGGCTGGTCGCGTCCCGTGTAGTCGTAGGTTTCGGCCTCGAATGTCACGCGGGCACCTCGTAGTCTATCCTGCCTTCGCCGCCGCTCCCATTGTACCGACGTTCGGAGTAGGCCGTCGATACCTGCAACTCACCACCCGTTCCAGTAGCCTCCGTTGTCCCAACTCGTATCCGATTGTCGAACGCAAGCGCCTCTTGCATGAGGTGTCCGGCCAATGCGGAGCGCGCCGTTTTCCCCACCTTCGTGTGCTTGAGCAGATGCAAGCGAGAGCCACGGTGCATGTCCCATGGGAGTTCCCCGCGTTTCGTTCCAACTTCCAACGTGAGGTCCATTTCGAGCAACCGAGTCCCTGTAGCCTGCTTCAAGTCGGTTGATGCGAAGCCAAACGGCATCGCCAATCCAACACCAAACCGTCCTTCATCGTCGCCGGAAGTGGTTCTCATTCTGACGAGACCTCCGCGCCTTCGACTCTCGCGTCTCCAGTCGCCGACCTGCGCCCCAGGTCGTAGATGTTGCGCGCAGCATTCTCATCCCGGTCCATGACCAAGCCACATGCCGCGCAGTAGTGCGTTCGGTCGCGCAATGTCTTTCTCACCACGCTTCCACATCCCGAACATCTCTGGCTGGTACCCCTCGGGTTCACGCGCACGAACGGCAGCCCAGCTTCTTCCGCTTTGGCCGCGAGGTGCGTCCCGAACATCGTCCAGCCCGAATCCATGATGCCGCGCCGCAGACCACGCGCACCTTTCTTTGTCATTTCATCCGGCTCGTGCTCCGTACTCGACATCTCCTGAACGTTCAACTTCTCAACCGCAAAACCGTCGTATCGTTTCACTAGAGTTGCCACCGTCTGATGAATGAAGTTGCGACGGCGGTTTGCGATTTTCTCGTGCGCGCGAGCGAGAACCAGTTTTGCCTTCCCTCGGTTCCGCGAACCCTTCCGCTTGTGACTCACTGATTGGCCAGACTCGCGTAGCTTATCGATACTCTTCCGCAAAAAACGCGGATGCTCAATCTGCGTGCCGTCTGACATCGTCGCAAATGTCCGCAGTCCAACGTCGATACCGACGCCGGTACTCGACTTCTTCAACGTCGGCGCGGGACCGATGTCCACCAGAAAATGCGCCCACCATCGAGTTGCGCCCCTCACAATCCGCAGTCCCTTGATCTCACCTTCACGGTAGATAGTGTTCCGCATCTGGAAAACAATTGGGTCCTTCCTAACATTCAAAACGAGTTTCTTCCCGTCGATATGCCAATCCTGCGTTGTGAATGTCAGAGTGTCGAAACGCTCCCAACTTCGGAATCGTGGGAATCCAGGTTTCTCCCCGCGCTTGACGCGTCGAAAAAATCCATGAAATGCCTTATCTAGACGGTGCAGGACTGTCACCCGCGTCATCTGCGCAGGCAGATTTCTGTAGTCATCGTCGTCGGACCGCAACTGCGTCAGTTCTTTACATTGTTCATAGAACGAAAGTGAAACACGCTGTCGCTGCCACGCTTCCCGTCTCTGCTGGAGGGCCGCGTTGTACAACGCGCAGCATAGTCCGAGCACCCTCCGCAACTTTGCTTCCTGCTTTGGAGCCCGGCCCAACTTCACTTTGCACGCTCGAATCATAGTTCTGACATTATCCTTGTTTCATAAAAATTAGAACTACTCCCTTGTATCGACCTCAACATTTCTCACCCTTGAGGAGTAGCGTTATCGCCATCTCGGGGTCTGGTATCTTGTTCGCCAACTCTTCGAGCAACGCGGCCAGCATTCGAATCGCCGCAATGACGTCGTCGAGCACGGCTATGTCTTGCATCATTGTACCAAAGCACGGAATCTCAGGCGCGCCGGAAATCAGCGACAGCATGATGTTGGCGAGCAGGATGATTCTGCCTAGCATCTGCAACGCCTGCGCCAAAGCGTCCATTTCGTCCGCCACGGTTTGCTCGGCGCATTGTAGGAACCCGCCCCACGTCACGTCGTTGAGGTCCGCCGCGCGGCTGATAGCCTGCGCCACGCGCGCGAGACGTTGCTTGAGGTAGTCTAGGTCATCAGCAAGTGACCGCAGGAACGCCGCAAGGTTTCGAATCAACTGAATGATGAGCCTCGGTATCGTCAACTGCGGTATCAGCGAGAGCAGTTGATTGATTTTTTCTACGAGGTCCGGCACGCAATTGATGAGCCCGCTCGGGTCCAGTTTGGTGATGCAATCCGGTATCGCTTCGATGCACTTGAAGATTGCGAGCGCTGTATCTAGAACATCGAAGAACGGTTTGAGCGGGGCCATCGCCGGGCCAATTTGCGCCAACTGCGCCATGACGAGATCCGAGATTCGCGGGTAGTCGTCGGGCGGACGAATCGCGGACAAGCAGAATCCGCCGGGGAAGCAGATGTCATCGACGCTCCCGACCGGAGTCAGGAACGGACAGATGAGATCATTGACTGGCTTCCATACGTTAGGCGCTGCCATGTGTCACGCTATCGGCTTGTTGCGCGGCAAGACCTTTCGACCTTGCACGTCAACGTCGCCGCTCGATTCGATTGTCAACTGCCCTTCGCTCTCGACCTTGACCCCGGCACCTCCATAGATTCGAAGCGCTCGCCCTTCGTGTGAGATGAATATTTCAACGAGCACGTCGTCAACGCCGTTGACTTTCTCCATCGCTCTGATGCACGTGTATTTCTGCCCCTCGCGTGGGTCTCTGATGATTCGCAGGTTGTCGTCTCCCCACACCGCAACGTCCGGGTGCACGAATTCGGGGAACGTATCACCTTGCCCAGGATGCGAAGGCCGCCAACGTGGGGAGTCGCGCCGCCCTGCGATGAAGAACACCTCGACCATGTCGCCGAGTTGCGGAACCGGCCCGTTTTGATTCTTTCCCCATCCGCTTGGGTACGCCCACGACGTTTCTTCCAGCATCCCAGGGATTCGAATCTTGATGCGGCCCAGCGGTGTATCCGTCGCCGCGTCGCCCTCCTCGCGCTTGATGACGAATCCCTCGTAGGTACTGTTGAATTCTCCGGCCATCGTCATTTCCCAGGCAACGCGCCAGCGCTGGCGTTGGACAGCGACGCCCTATCAGAAGGGGATAGCGCCGCGACTTCTTGGGCCGTCAACGCGAGCGCCTTGCCCACCGTGTTTCCTTGCGCGTCCACCCAATGCTTTGCCTCTTTTGGCACTCCGTTCTCCTCGAACCACGTCACCGTCTGAACAAGACCCGTCGTGTCCTTCGGCTGTCCCTGTTCGTCAAGTTCGTTCTTGTTGCGCGTCACGGGATGCAACTTCGATAGAAACAACTTCCCGAGAGCGTCCTTGATGTAGTGCAAGCTGATTTTGTACTCGCCGGGAGAGATGCTCGTAATGGCCTTCTTGCAGTACCAAAGTCCGCTCATGGTCTCGCTCGGTAGCGTCCAGTGGTGCAACTGCTTGGCTCCAAGCGCCGGGTTCCCGAGTACTGGCACGACCATCTTGTAGCGGTTCAGCGCCGTCTCGCGGTAGATGCGCTCGGCCTCAGTAGCAACTTCCTCCTCGGTTGCGGAACCCATGTTGTACACGGCAGCGCGAGATACACGCGCCGCGCGGGCTCCGTCCGGGGATTCCGGGTTCGAAATCTCTTCGTCGTTGCCAAGCGAAATGATGTTACTGGTGTAGTCGCCAAGCGTATCGTCACCGACGTCAACACCAACCTCCGCAAAGACTTCCTTGCGTGTGAGCGGGTCGATTGCCACAACCTTGACCTTGGCGACGTCCTTCGACAGATTCGCATCGATTTCAGGTTGCGCGAGAATCCGCGTTCCGAAGTCGTTGCGATAGACGAAGAACTCGGACGGCTGCGCGCCGGTCGGGCGATTCCCCCAATGAAGTCCCGTGCCATCCACCCACCACTTGAACCCGTTTCGACGTGCGAGCGTGGAAAGGAACGCGGCATCGGTTCCGACCTGCGTCGTTCCCTCGCGCACGGCCGTCGACTCTCCGATGTCTTGAAGGATTCCCGAGTATCCGTTTTCGTCCGCGATAGTAGACGCTATCTGCGCGTCCGTGAGGCCCGCCCAATGGCGTTGCTTCGGCACGATGTCCAGTAGCGACCCCTCGTCATGGAGGGTTATGGTGATAGGGTTGGACCCCTGAGACGGCTTCTTGACGACCATGCGCCGGGGCGTGCACATGGCGTTCTCCCACCCCCACACGAGGTTGAGCTTTTGCCCGGCACGGAACGCGCCTTCGTCGTACCACCGCATGTCCGAGTTCTTGAGCGACAGCTTGGCGACGTCGGTCCCGGTGTCCGTATCGGTGAACTCGAACGCCGTGATGAGGTTCGCGGGAATTTCTATCACGCGGTCGCCCTCATCCGACTGGATGAGTTCTACCCATAGCGCTGGTCCGCCAAGCGTGGTCATGCGTAGCGCCTTCTGTCGGGGCTCAAGATCTTCGTCGTCACGGTCCGAACGCTTGGGATGTACAGCACCGTGCCAGCCGCAGGCATGACCGTTGGGTCAAGGTACGGCTCCGGCTGAAAGTCCATGATGACCCACCACAGCTGAAACGAGTAGTCGAGCGGCGCGAACACTTCATCCGCGATGGACCACCAAGTGTCTCCCGACTTCACCTCATAGGTCGAGTTGTCGGCAAACTCCGTGTATGGATACGGCGTGTCGTCCACCGTAAACAGCACGCCGTCTTCGTCGGTCGTCTCGAAGCAACTCCGAAACCGGCTGTATGGCTGCATCAAATCAACCACGGCTGTAGCCCTTCTCCAAGATGTCCTCGGACGAAAGCGCCTCCGTCCACTCTTCCTTGAACGTGATGGTCATCTTGAGTTCAAGGAGTTTGCCGTCATCACCCTTGCGCGTGTCGGTCCTCGGAGAGCGCACGCGGCACTTCCATGTGAGATGGCCTGGAATCGTGAGAAGGCAAAGCGGAGGAGCGCCCTTGCTCAAACCGTCCGAGCGCGTGCCCGGCAACGTAAGAGAGCGCACGAACGACCGATGATACTCCATCGCCGCCGTCGCTGTTTCAACCGATAGACCGCCCGAATTCGCCAATCCAACTCGGTAGTACGGAAACTCTATCGTCGTCTCTTCCGCGCTTGTGTTCGCGTACACTTGGTCAACGGAAGACGCACCAACGCCGCCAACGTCGTTGTAGTTCACATTGACGCTCGTTGAAATCACATGCGGAGTAAGCGGAAACGATATGCTCTCCATCGTTTCGAGGTTCATCAACTCGCTGCGTTCGTCGTCGGATGCGATGCCCATAGCCTACCCGCCTGCCGGTGCCGGAGAAGTTTCGTTGTAGTCGCGTTCTTGATCTCTTTGCCCAACGCCCCTGACAATCTCGCCGACCTTGTCCTGGTCTATCATGAACGAGAATCCCATGGTGGCCATCTTGTCTACGGAGCTTGCGATGCTCTTGGCGGCACTCACCATCGCAGGGTCTTCCTTCTTGTTCGCAAGCAGGGTTGCAACAATCCCGTGGTCGGGCGCAGCCATGCCTTTTAACTGAGAGAACGACTTGCTCTCAGGCGCGAACTGGCCTTGAATGAAAGCGCTCTCCTTGAGGACTCTCCCGCCCATCGCTGTTCTCTCGCCGCGCTCGACCATCTTGTCGATAGCGGAGAACATCGCTTGCATCTCATCCCTGGACTCTCGACCTTTTTTCGCGCGTGTGGCCGCCAGCATCTCGTCGGTCGTCATCTTCTTTATGTCGCCGCCGGTCCTGTTTCCGGCCTTCAACGCCGTCCAGGCGTCAACGACGATGCCAATGCCGTCCGAAATCCTGTCGATGAGCTTCGCCATGGTCTCGAACAGCGTGATGATTCCTTGTAGCGCTCCGGACACGTCCTCAAGCGAGAACCCTTTGAACGCCTGGCTTAGAGACTTCACGCCGCGATCGGCAAGGTCGATTATCTTCGCGGATAGGTCCGCGAGCTTGCCGCCCAGACTCTCTCCTGCCTTGCCCCATTCCTGCATCGTCTTCGCCGGGTCGCTCGTATCGCTGAACCCGAAGATGCCCATGAGCGTTGACTTGAAGCGTCCGAACGGACCGTCCAGTTTCGCAAGTCCCGCGTCGAACCCGGCGACCATCCCGCCAAAGAACGCCTTCGCTCTACCTATAGCGCCGGTCACCCACACGAGAAACTTCGCCACGCCCGTGTTTTCTGACTTCTGCAAGTCCTTCTTGACGGCTTCGCTCAACCCGCCGCCTGAGATGAGGTCGAGCGTTCCCCTGAACCCGAGCTTGATTTTCGACCACAGTCCGGAGAACATCCCGCCCGTTCCGCCGATGTTCTTCTCCGCCGCCCTGTGCATCCCGTAGAATCCTACACCTAGTGCACCAAGGACGCCGAGTAACGGAACGGCCACGAGAAGCGTCTTGCCCACCGTGAACAGCAACCCCTTGAACGTAATCCCGAGCATCTTCATCGCGCCGCCAAGAAGTATAACAGCACCAAGTGTCTTCATGAAGACACCGGCAACGCCCGCAAAGCCGACGGTGATTTTCTGCGCGATCGGTGGCAACACTTCGAATGCTTCGATGAACGAGTTGAGCGTACCGAGCGCCCCCTTGAACAGCGGCTTGATGATGCTCGAAACGACTTGTCCGGTTGAAATCTTGGCTGTCTCCACCGACCCCTTCCAGAGAATCTTTTGCCCCTCGGAGGATTCAAGCAACGCTTCTCGGAAGGATGCCGCCGTCCCGCCTGCTCCAGCCATCTGTTCCCTGTAATATTTGATGGCGTCGGCACCCTTGACCGTTTGTCCGGTTACTGTCTGAACGCCATTGGTGAGTTGGGCGTAAATTGCCTGGATTCCGCGCGACCCCTCACTTCCAAATGTCTGCTCAAAGAAATTTGCCCTTTTCACTTCGCTCATCTTCTGAAGTTTGGGCAGCATGTCCGCGATAACGTCCAAATAAGAGCGGAATTTCCCGTTTACCGCGACATCCACACCCATCTCGGATTTTATTTTCGCCATAACATCCTTGTTAGCCAAGCGCTCCATGGCGACACCCGTGGCGGTCGCGGCAGTCTCAACACGAGAAATTACGTTCCTTACCAACCCGAATGTTATCATTGACTCAGATATGTTCTGACCCATTCGTTGAGCGCCACGGGATACGTTACTCAATCCGAGTGGAAGGTCGGCCGCGTCGATACTGAACGCTTGCACGGCCTTTAGCATTTGGTCTACTGCCAGGGATGCATCCTTCGCTTCAACTCCGAATCCTCTTATGGCCTGCGTCATCACCCCTGCGCCCATCTCAACTGTGAGTTGCCCGGCGGAACTGGCCGCAAGGTCGAGAGCTGGATTCAGCAGGTTTATCGATTGCTGTGCGTTGAACCCGGCTTGCGCCAGCGTTTGCAACGCTTGCGCTGCCTCCGTCGGAGTGTACTGTGTCGCGATACCTGCTTTCTTCGCGGAGGTCTCCATCGCCTTGAGTTCTTGCGCGGTTGCTCCCGATACGGCTCCCAGACCGGCAATTTGATAGGCAAACTGTCCAGCCAGTTTTTCAGCTGCCTTTAAACCACCAACGATGCCTCCTCCGGCAACCATAATCCCGCCACCAACCGCCATCTTCTCAAACTCTTTTCCCAAACCACCTGAGAAAAAACCCCCGACACCAGCAGCAGCCTTAGATGCCCATCCCTGCTGAACGTTGAGCCTCGTGATTTCCTTCTGCGCCTTTCCAACGCGGCGCATAGAGTTTTCCACCTTGTAGAAAGCTCCGCTGGCGTTGTCGCGCGCTATGATGTCGAAGATGGTCTTCATGACCTAATCGTCCTTGCCCCACATGCCCATCCGCACGCAATTCTTGAGCGCCTTGTAGTCGTTCTCCTCGCGCTCGCTCGTCATCTCGCACAAGGCCAGGGCCTCGCCCACTGGCAACGCGCCGGTCTTGTCGTAGTCCATGATTCCGCCGGAGATGCCCGACCGATACGACAGCCGAAAGCGAACCTTGCGCTCTAGCGACTCGCTGAGAATCTCAAACAAAGGCCCACATGCGACGACAACGGCGCGGCGTTCTGCGCTGCCGTGTGTCGTCGGAATCATCATGCCGGTGACGCAGGGCGAATCATCTTCGCCTTCGCCCTCTCCCGCTGTCTGTCGCGCAGCGACTTCATGGCCGCGTTCGGCCGCCCGAACAGGTATTCGAAAGGGACTTCACCCGCTACAGCGTGGCCTCGCGGGCACTTCTTCACGAACGACAACTCAACCCCCCAATCGCTCGCCTCGATTGCCGCCTCAAGCTCGTCGTACAGGTCTTCCGGCAGCGACTTGACCCAACGTCCGATGTCGTTGACGTGTATGCCGTCTACCGTAGCGAGCTGCAAGGCGCGACCGCGCAGCGCCACGTCGTTTTGGATGGACGCCTCGTTGACTTCCACGCCGTTACGGCGCGACTTGTGCAACGCCTCGGACGCGGCTTGGAGCTTCAACTCTATCGTCCCGCTTTGCGGCTTGAGCTTGATGGGTATTCCCCCGATTTCGGCAGACATCGGAGTTCCCGAGATGATGGAATCGATGACAGCCGAGCCGTCGTCGGGCTCGAACCACAGCAACTCGCCGCCATCTTCGATGGGACGCGCGTCCACCTTGTCAGAGAACTCGTTCTCGCCGCGCTTGCACATGGGGCAAACCAAGTCCACCGGTATCAGGTGGCCGTCTTCCTTGCCCTTGATTTTCAGTGTTAGCATCGCCCACATGCGGAGACCGGACGTCACGCGCTCCCAATCGATACTGCAAGGCGGCTCCTTGCCCTCTGCGTCCGCCTTCGCCAGCCAGACGCCTGGGTCTTCCACGGACACCGTGCAAGTCGTCAGAATGCCAGTGATGGCCTTGCCGAAGCCGTTGACCATTGCGGCTCGAAACGTCAACTGGTCGTCGATAGTCGGACGTCGCATCGTTACTGACAACACGACGTCTCCATTGTCGAGAGTCACCTTGAACGGAAAGGTTTGCGGGTTCATCAGATTGTCCCTCCTGTCCTCTTCGATCCCCTCGGAGAAGGACGGTCAGTCATCACGCCGGAATGCGCTCGAACCTACGCCCGGCCAGCGTCAGCTTTTCGGTGCGCTTGTCGTTCGACTTCTTGTTGAAATTATCCATCTCGTAGTCGATGGCAACGCAGTCGTACACGCGGATGCGCTCCAGCTCGTCGCCGTCGCGGTCGATCTGGACGAAATCGATATCCTCGTAGACGTCGGGCTCGGAAACGCCCTTGCCCGTGCTCGCGTCGTGCTGCGCCTTGAAGCGGTTGTACAGCGACAGGTTCGTGGACAGCGGGGCCGTCACGACGATCTGCGCCATCTTCGTAGTGGCTGGAACGTCGCGAAGCTCGCCCGCTCCCGCCGGGATTTCCGTGGTCGCCGTGGTCAGTTTAAAAGGCCCGGCCTCCCAAGCCCAGCCGATGACCTCACCACCGCCACCTTCGAGACGCCAGTTGAACGGATCGAAAAACGATTTCGGGTCGGCCATGTTATGACCCTCCTATCCCTTAGCTCGCGCTCGCAACGGTCGTGCGAGTGATGGTGATGGTCGTCCACTTGGCATCGTCACAGAACCCGAGCCCCACGGTCGCGTGGAACTCCCCAGCGCGCCGCACCTCGATGGGATTCAACGCGTCGCTCGTATCGCAGTAGCGCAGCGGCTCGCCCGCCGGGATGGCCGGGTCTTCCGCTCCGGTACTGATTTCGTAGGCTTCGGACGGAGTCGTGCGGAGGTACTGATTCGCCTGGCGCCCTGCCGATTGCCGCATCGAAGTCGTGTTCTTGGAGTGCTTGACCCAAGCCCAGTTCTTCTTGATGGTCTCTTTGACAAGGATGGCCGCGCGAGCGTGCCACTGTCGCGGCCAGTCGCCGGTCGTCTTGCAGTTGTCGCCACCATCGAAGTAGTACGGCGTGCCCACGTCCTTGTTGATGTGGTCCACGTTGACGTCCGCGAGTCGGTCGCGAAGGCCGGGGGTCAACTCTGTATCAGGAGCTTCAAGGCCGATGACGTTCGTCATGGTCCCGGCATCCTGATTGATGCCCGCCGCACTCGTAAACGTGCTGTCCGGGTGGTTCGCGTCCACGTAGCAGAACTTGGCCATCTTGAACATCACCGGGTCCACGTAGATGGTCGCGCCCGTGCCGAAGACGGTCGTGTTCGGGTTGGCAATGGCAACGCGAGGCCACGCCGGGCCAGCCGCAAACTCCGTGGTGCCGAACGTGTTGGCAGTCGCCCACGTGACCATGAGGTCCGTCGTTCCGACCTGAACCAGAGTCGGCGTCGGGTGCAACCCGTAGCACGTGTAGTCGCGGTACAGCGCGTATGCGTTGATGGCCGCGTGGATGCCCGCACTCGCGCGACCGGGGATGGTGAACATCCGAAGGTCGGGCTGCGTATCGAGGCCGTACAGCCCCGTGTGTCCCGCCGGGTCGCCGATGAAGTCCGCGTCCGCGAGCGCCGCAAGCCCGTCGTTTCCGCCGACCGGAGCCGCGTGCGTGATGCGCTGCGGTCTCGCCTGGGCCGCCGTGTAGCCGAGTGCTACTAGGCCAAGGTCGGCGGCCGTGAACAACTCCGAGCCCGTGCCAGCCGCGTTGATGATAGTGTTGACGAACCGAGCGTTCGTCGGGTCGCTCGACAGGTTCGTGAACGTCTCCTGCGCGACGCCCGACTTGTAGAACGCGAGGTTCCAATAGGACGTGCTGCCGTTCGACGCTGCGGTAACGACTGGAACGTAGTTGTGCGCGTAGGTGCCCTCGTACTTCCCGGTGAGGGTAACCGTGTTGAGCGCCGCCGCAGCCGAGCCGTTGTGAAGGATGTTATCGAGAGACACCTTGAGTCGCGCCGTTCCGCCCGTGACCTGGATGCTGGCACCTGCCCCTGTCGCCACGGTGGCGATCTGGAACGTCGCACCGAGGTCGGTTACGACAACCGCGCCGATGAGACCAGCAGTTGCCTCGATTGCGTCCTTGAGTTCCGCGTTCGTCACAGACGAAATGTCGTCGATACCAGCGACCGATGTGCCCTGAACCTCCGCGACGTTGAAGTTGATGACTGCGTTCGCCGTGCCGCCAGTAACTTCGACGAAACTAGCGAGACCTTCCTTGTCGGACTCGATACGCACCTGACCGCCAGACTCGTAAACGTGACATCCAGTCAATTGCGTGTTGAGTTGCGAAGCGACATCTGCCAACGCCGTCGTGACGCCAGCGAACGTGCATGTCTGTACGCCGCCACGGTCGATCTTGACGGTGATTGTGTTTCCGTTCTGATCTGCGATGGGCCATCCGCCGCCAGGTGCCGAATCACGGAACGCCGCAGACGCGTCGAATACGACGTTGACCGCGCCCGCGCCGATGTCGATGTCGAGGTCATCACCGTTGATTATGGTCGTGTAGGGCTCCGCTCCAGTGCTCGTCACGATGGCCGCTGTCGCCGCAATGGTGTCGGTCGGCAGAGTGACGGCTGCCTTGACAGCGGTCAGAGTGGTAGCGTCCGCCGGGTTCGTGTAGTGGCACGTCCTCTGAACGTCCAACTGCATACCCTTGCCGCCACCCAACTGGAAGAAATCCTTGATGCACTGCGGGATGGCGTAGGTGTTCGAAAACGAATCGCCGAAGTAGCGCCGGAACTCCTCCGGCGAAGTGACCGGCGTCCTCGTGAACGGCCCGCGCTCGAAGACGCCGACGACGCCACAAATGGAAGTCGGAACACCCGCGACGTTGCGAGTTCCTGCTTTGAAAACGGTATCGATTCTTGCACGCCCGGTTTTAGCCATTGTAGCAGCCTCCTACGCGGTTCCCGCGTCGCATTTAAACGGTAGCACGCCACCCCGCAAATCGGGAAGTGTCGCGCCGTTACAGTCCATCCACGGCGACAGTCGGCCCGTCTGGGTCGAATGCCGTCCATCCAGTCTCCGTGACCGGCAAATCCTGCGCTCCCATGTCGACGCCGCGCACTTCGAATTCAGCGCGGAAGTGCCGTAACCCGTCGCCTTGCGGTGCAACGTCAAAAGCTGGCGGAGCCGTCATCTCCATCTCGTGCTTCCACTGCGTACCAGTCGGCGCAGCCGGGTCCGCTGGGATTTGTACCCACTTGATGATAGTGAAGAAATCCGACACGGCGTTCGCCAGGTTGATAGCTTCGTTGTCGCTGCGGTCGCTCGTGTATCCGTCCAGTTGCCAAACAAGGTGAACCGTCTTCTGGCGCTGATGTCGATGCCACGCGGTTGTCGAGCCCGTGTTCAACTCTTCCGTAGGCGTAACGTTGCCCCAATCCTTTGCATCCGCGAGCGTCGGACCGACCAACTGAATCATGGGCAGCGTTGCACGTTGCGTTGAATCTAAGTGGTCAGACGTCGATTCGTCATAGTCACGAGACTTTATCCATGACGTGTTCGGTAGAACGTGACGCCTGAATAGCGCAATCGTCTCTTCCATGACACGCTGTAACGGAGTCACGGCGACCATCGAAGGACGTCCGTATGCGTACCCGTTGGTCAGAGTTACAGTCTCTCCGGTAATGACAACACCGAGGTCGCTCAGATTCGCAATCGTGACGTCAACGGCGCACGGCGTCAGCGTGCTGTACAACCCGCGCCACTCCGGCACTTCGGCAACTGCCGTCGTTGTGCTCGAAGCGAACGCCTCAGAGCACCGAACACCGTTTACCCACACCGCCACGGTCTGTTGCTCGTCATCACTCGTGTAGCCGACTGGAGGTGGCACAGGGGCAACGCGGAAGTTCGTTCCCGTCAACGCAATCTGATTGCGTCCCATCGTTGGGCCGGAAGACGGCGTGACAGTGGTGAGTGTGGGGACGGCCATTATGACGCCTTCAATCCGAGAATTCCGTTTTCAATCCGTTTCGAAAATCTACTCTCCGCCTCTTGCCCCCATTCGACGTATGTTGGTTCAAGAAACGGACGCGCCGGAATCTTGCACCGCAACGTTTTTCCAACCGGCCACGGAGCCTTCAAAACCCCTTGCATCATGAGGAAAATTGAGAATCGGTGCATCTTCGGAGTGACCGTTATCACATAGGCGCGCGTGCCTTTTTCCTGGATTATCGCGATGTCCGCTAGACTCTTCCCGTCCTTGCTGCGCTCCTCGCGGTGTACGCCCACCGTCCACCAGACCGGTTGCTGCTTTTTCGCGTTGACACCGCCAATCAAATCCCCGTTGTAGATGAGCGCCTTCGTGCTCCCGCGACGTCCTCGTTTCGCGCCCTTGCGCGGCAGCTTCCGCATGGCGATTGTCATCGGTGACAAGGGAAGTATTCTATCACCGCCTGGGGCCTGGTCGCGAAGCCCTTTCACTATCATCTTCCGCAGAAGCTGCGCCTCTTCCGCAACGGACCTGATTACCGTACTGTTCATGCGCTTCGCCGCTCCGGCTATGGAGCGTTCCGCCTCACTCAGCCCGGTCACCTTGAGTTCGAAATACGTCACGACGCCACCCGGTCCCGCGCGCAATGCAAGTACACGAGGTTCGGCTTCGGGTTCGTCAACGACAGCCCGTGCCCGGCGCGTTCGACCTTCTCGACTCGCACGCCTTGCGGGTCGGGGAACGCCTCAACGGATACGTTGCGAATCGTGCGGATGCGTTCCAGGCGGTCGCCTCTGTTGAACCGAGGTGCGCCGTCCGCCCGAGTGAGGCCGCGTCGTTCGAGTTCTCGCATGTCCAGGGTCAGCACGATTTCGGCGACTTCGTTGACGCCGCCCGCCGACATGTCTTGCTCACCCCACCGGGAGCGGTCTACCTGGCATCGGACGGTAACCACCGCGTGCTCGCGCCGACCCTGAATACCCGTTTGTGTAGAATCAGCCACCGCTCGGACGCCGCCTAGAAGGTCGTTGTAGCCCGCTTGGGTTTCCAGGGACGTTGGGAAGGCCAGGATGGCATTCGCCGTCCCACCGGTCACCTGGACGCTGGAAGATGTTGTAGCCGGGTCCGCCTCGATTGCCACCGCGCCAGACGTCAAGGCGTATGACCCGCCTCCCGATAGGCCAGCATCGATTTGTGCCGCGACCTCGGCAGCCGTCGCCGCAGTCGGCACAGCGAATCCGCTTCGCAGAATCGTGACTGTCTGAATCGGTGCGCCGTTGACCGCGATGGTTAGTGTCGTGGACACCGCCGCTGAGAAATCCCACGTCTCAACCGTGGTGCTCGCCACGCTCGCCGCTGCCATCGCGCCCGTCCACACGCGCCGGATGTCAGCCAGAAATGGGATTATCAGGTTTCCCACGTTGCATTCTCACATCGTTTTGTCGTCTAGTCCGGCGCTCGCCATCGCGGCTTTCCCGACGGCCGTGTCTTCTACATTCTCCAAACTCTCCGGCAACCGCAAGGGGCTCGGTGCCGAAATGACTTCGGGAAGGCTTCGTGGTGTTCCGCCTACCACCGGACGCTGTAGCAGCATGGAGTTGACGACGGCGCGGAGGTCGTTCATCTCGGCTCGATAGTCTACAAGTTGCTTCGTCTGAGCTTCCGACTGCGCCTTCAAAAGCTGGTACGCAACTTCCGCTTTGACCTTGGCCTCTTCGTCTGTAGGGTCGAAATATTCCCAAAAGCCAGGGAACCCCATCGCCGCAATGAGAACGACGGCCGCCGTCGGTAGCCCAGCCTTTTTCAGTTTCGACGCCTTGTTGAGTAGGTTGTCCACACTCGTCTCAACGACTTCCGGCTCTTTCGCTTCGGGCATGTGGACCTCCTATGGACTGCCGAATGCTATGTGTTTCCCGTACCCGGAGAGCACTTCAAAAACCGCATCGCTACCAGCCCATCCGGAACTCGCCGCCGCTGCCGTATCTGAGTAGGTGACCGACTGGTCGCGCGTGCGTAAGGACGTGATTTGGTTGGCTCGCGCCGACAAGTCGTCTGCCGTATACATTGGGAAGAGGTGCTGTAGCACCAAGGCTCGGCACGCCCAATTGATGAGCGGAGGCACCACGCCGTAATCTAGCGGCACCTGGCTCCCGTCGCTCGTCTCGCCGCCGATGGCACCGCGCGACGGTTCGGTGTAGCCCCACACGCCGTAGATGGTCGCGGCCTGAGAACCCTTTTCGAAAGTGCACGTCCCGTACCACAAGCGGTAGAACACGTCCGAATCAAGGTCGTCTGAAATCTTGAGTTGCGGCGCGGACAGGTCGCACATCTCGCCGCCTCGGAGATGCCGGTTGTAGACCTCCAACGTCGTGAGGTCCACTTCGGAGCCGCCCGCCTCCATGTATAGCAAGGCAATCAAGGGCTCGGGAAGCAACAACGTGTCCGATGTCAGAGGCACGTCGAACCGCTGGATGGCGAACCGAGGACCGAACGCCCGCTTTGTCGCGCGTTCTATGTATCGCGCGGCCCAATCAAGCGCCACCTGGACGCGAGCGTCCGAGGCGTCCGCCACGGTCACGCCTTCGGCGCGAATCTCGGCAATCGTGGCGTAGCCGTCCAGTTGGATGTCCGTGATGGACAGCGGCACAGGGTTGTCGGCGAGCGTCGTCGGATTGTAGTAGACCGCCCGGTACAGGTACGTCGTCGCGCCGTTCGCATCGCTGTAGTGGTAACGCTCTACGACGTCACGCAACGGGATGCGCGTGGTTGACCGCGAGACCTCGACCCAAGTCACACCGGCATCGACGCTACGCTGAACCTTGATGCGGGTCCACCCGGTCGCGTAGAGCACGTCCGGACTCGGTACGTCGAACGTAAGGCGGACGGCGGCCATGACCTAGGCCGAACGGTACTGGATGTTCCAGTCGCCGTCGTTCGCGCCACCCGTGTTTGCCACAACTCTGACCCGAATGTACCTCGCCACGGCAAGCAGATTCGCGTTGAAGTAGGTCCCGCCCGGCGCGGCCACCGGAGTCGCGCCCGTAATTGCCACGGTGACATCCTGGTAGACGCATCCGGCCGGAGCCGTACCGTCGTCCTGCATAGTCGCCGCGATGGTTGCCGTCACGTTGCCGGAGCCGTTTGCGAGAACGAACTGGAATCCCGTCGAGAGGTCACCCACCTTGCGCGAGACGTAGTAGTCGTAGGTGTTGTCGATTCCGTTGGTGACCGCTGCGACCTGGACGAAATCAGGCGTCTTGCCCTGCTCCATCGCCGCCGCGACTTCCGCCGCGAGCCCGTGTATCTTGACCGGCTGAATCTCAACACGGTATAGGCCCGCGAAAAGCTCCGCGTTGCCCGAGACGAGCGCCGCGTTCGTTGCCGTCATCTGCAAGTAGATGCGGTCTCCCGCTTCACAGTTGACTTCGAACACCTGTCCGAGCGGTCCGCCGACGAGACAATCGACCAGAATCGGAGGGAGCGACGTCCACCCGAGCGCGGCCACGGCCCCTACGCCGGTCCTCGTCTGCCCCCACAGCCATGGAATGACCTCAACCCGGCAGTTGAGCGCGGACGCCTGGGAGGCTGTGAATCGCACTAGAACGGATGCAAGGTGCCGACAGTCCGTGCCTTGCGTGACGAGCGTAGGAGCGGCTACGGGCACCGCGCCGGTCACCGTCTGAACGAAATCAAGCGCGCGGTCGGCGATGGTCACATGGTCGTTGTAGTGCTTGGTCATTTGCTATCGCCTCGCTGCGCTCTATCGCGCGGTTCACTCGGTCTTTGTCGGTGCGGCCCTCGAATCCATCTCGCGCCGCGCCCAATCGCGCAACTTCGCCGCGCCGTTCTCGTGAATGAACGTCAAGTCGTCTGCGGAAAGAGAAGCCTTGATAGTCTCCAGTTCCACGACGCCCATGCGGCTCGGCATCGAACGGTCGTTGACGGCCGCGACGATTGAGCGGAAGTCAGCGGGAGGAGGAGCATCGGCGGGCTTCTCTTCGTGCTGTTCATCGCCCGTGACGTTGCGTCCCTCTTCCAGGATTTGCTCAACCGTCTTGACCTGCGGTTCTTTCGCGCGCTCCGTCGCGCCACGCACGCCAACGATTGGCGCGGGAACTCCGGAATGTCCGACCTGCGCTCGCGCCTGTGCCTGCTTGTCTACCGCCGCCTTGAGTTCGTCGATTCCGTCCGCAACCATCTTGCGGAACACCGGCAGGTTGGGCTTCCCCGGCTGGCTCAGATAGTACGTGTCGGGCTGCTCCGGGTCTTTCCCGGTAAGCAACTCGAACAACGGAACCATCTTCTCGCCAACCTTGATGAGCTTGGTTGGGTCCTTGATAGGTACGATCGGAGACGGGACAAACGTCGTGCCCTTCACAGCGTTCCCCGCCTTGAACGACATGACGCCAGATACGGTGAACGTCTTGCGAGCGTTCCCCGCCTGCGGGTTGTACTCGACCATCTGAACAGCGTAGACCTTGGTTTTCTCGGACATTTCTTTACTCTCCATTCCCTTGCGATCCCCTGAGCAAAGGGGCAAACGGCCGCACGTTACCGAGGGGATCGGACAGTCCGTGCGGTCGTTGCCCAGGTCCCACCGCGATTACTCGCAGAGGAACGTCGCGTTGAACTCCGTCGCGGACAGGTCGGTGGACACGACGTTTGCGCCAGCGTCCACGTTCGCCTCTGTCATCACCTTCACGAGCTTGTCCGCCGTGCCGGTGACTGCCGTGGTGCTGAACAGGTAGACCGCGTTCGCCGTGCCACCCGTCACCTGGAACGAAGCGCCGGTTCCGGTGCGGTCCGTCTTCACCGTGACCTGCGTGCCATCGTCGTAGGCGTGGATGCCAGCCTCGGCGTTGAGGCTCGTAGCGAGGTGCGCGGCCGTGGTGTGCGCTCCGGCGAGCGTCACGGTAACCGCAGCACCGCCGTTGAGCTTGTAAATGACGGTGTTGCCGTTCTGGTCGGCAACCGGCCACGCGGCAACTCCCGTGCGAAGCACAGCCGGAGTCTCGGTGACGATAGGACGATATATGCCGCAGTCGCCGGGGACACACGCCACGGGAACTACGCCACCGTCCTCGCAGGTCGTGCGAAGAATGGTCGTGATAGCAGACCCGGCGTCCGGGTATGCCGCATCGCCGGTCCAGCGGACCGTGCGCGCCTTGAGGTTGACTTCCGAGCCGTCACCGGCAGCGTTGATCTGAGACATCGTGACAATCGCCATTTGATCCTCCATCGGCGGTCACGCCGCCGTGATTCACTTCACCTTCGAACGCGGGCGGCACCTACGGCGGGCCGCCCATCCGCCACTCGAACTAAGCGACGAGCACGTTCTGAATCTTGACCGCCGCCTCTTCCTCTTCCATCGCGCAACCGACGCGATACGACCAGATGAAGTGGACGCGGCGAGCCCGCTTGTCCTGTTCCATCTCCATCATGACCTTGCGCCAGTAGGAGATGATGATGTTCTCCGGGTCGGTGAGAACGATGTCTGTCAGGTTGGCACCGACGCCAAGGTTGGTCGGCCAACCGCTGAGAGGAAGCAGGTCGACGTCGAGTTGCGACATGCCGCCACCGAGCTTCGTGAGCATCGCATCGCCGAGCGCGCCGATACGCGCGGACAGCGCCTTGCGATACTTCCGCTGCTCCTTGTGACTCATCATGAAGCGCAGCTTGTTCATCTGCCCCAGGAACTCCTCTGGCAGGTCGGACAGCGCCTCCTCGAACTTGTCGATGTCGATGGCCGCCGACAGCGCGTCAACGGTGTTGGTCGTGACGAGCGCACGAAGCCCGTTGAACGGCGTGAGGTCGAACGTCGCCGACGTGGTGTCGCCGTTCAGCACGTTGTCCTGCGTGTCCTTCCCGATGAGCTTCCCCATGTACTCGATGAGGTGGGCTTCGAGGTTGTTCCGCATGACGTTGTCTTCGAGCTGCGAATAGGTCAGCGAGCACTCCGCCACGAACTCGTGAGTCTCCAGCTTGACCTCGGACAGCACCGGAGCGCTCCGCTGCGCCAGCGACAGCGCGTTGCCAGCGACGGGCTGGTAGTGAGCGACACGACCGACGAACTTCATCTTCGGGATGTATTCCTGCGTGCTGCCCTGCGTGATGGTCCGCGCGAGCGGAAGCAACTCGGTCGCCGCGACGGCGCGGTCAACGAACGTGTTGAACTTCGTCGGGGCCAACTCGCCGCCATCGGTCCGCAGCGCATCATGCGCCAGATCGGCCTTCTGGATGAGTTCCGCGTTTGAAAGTGCCATGGGCTTGCTCCTCCGTGCGGCGTTATGGCCGCCCTGTGTAACGGGACTTGTACGCCGTCCCGGCGGTTCCCTTGTCGACGACGGCTTCTCCATTCGGGTGCATGCCAGCAAGTGTCGTCGCCGGACGTTGCACACGAGATGCTTTCGCGAGGGCCGTTTTCAACTTCGTCTCCAAACTTTTCACTGTCTCAACGAGCGCCACGTTCTCTTTCTTGAGAGTTGCAACGCTATCGTTCGCTGATTTGACGGTAGCATGTAGGCGCGCTATTTCGTCAAGACTCGCGTCGGGTTTCGGCGTTGGAACGGGCTCGGATTTCTCTACGAGTTTCGTTGCCAGCGTGGCGATTTCGGCGCGCATCGCAAGGAACGCCAGATGATTCTTCGCGGCTTCCTCTTTCGGCTTCTGCAACTCCGCCTTTAGGTCAGCCGGGAGCAGCGAATCAACGGGGTCGTTTTCGTCGTAGGAGACTTCTACGCCGTTGTCGAGCGCGGCGCGCACGATGCGAGCGTACACGCGAGCGCGAGAAGAGTCTTTCTTGTACTCCTCGTATGCCTGCTTGAACCGGGCAAGCGCGTTGCGAATGCGACCGACGTCTACGGTGTTGGATGCGTCTCCAGTGGGATACTTGAGATTCACGGGGTCGCCGTACATCGCCTCGGTTGTCGGCGAGTCCGCCGGATATGATAGCGCGGCGTCCTCTCTCGCTTCGATTCCGTAGGACGTCGCGCGCTCCGCCAACGCCTTCTGCTTGTCTTCGTTCTCCGCATCCGCGTCCGGCACGCGCTTCGCGATTGCGCCCGTGCTCTTGAGCGCGAAGTGATGGTCGCGCCCGCCGTGGTTTGCACCGTAGTCCACCAATGAGATGTAGAACGGACGCACGTTCGTCAATCTCGTGACGTCGTCGTCTTTCTCTTCTGGCTTCTTCGGCTTGCATCCCATCGTCGTCACCCTATCTGCCAGTGCGAGTTATCCGCAGCGTAGGCCACGTAGGTCAGACTGTTCACCGTATCGACGCACTGGTCGCCGACCTTGGACGCCGTGATAACAAGGTTCGGATTTCCCGGACACGTGTAGATGTTCGGGACATGCGTCGCGACCAAGTTCCGCAGCATCGCCACGGCACCTTGCCGGATGCCCACGACGACTTCGTTTATCGCAAGCGCCGTCTTCGTAGACGCCGCCGACATTGCCAACACGACCGGAGCCGCGAGAGGACGAGCCGCAAGCGTCACGTACAGCAACCCAGGTGTTGGGCAAACGATGGAGCCCGCGTTGATGGTGATAGTCCCGCCGTTTGTCCCGGAGCGAAGAACGATGTTGCTTCCCCACGCGACCGTGCTCGTGCCGACGTCCACCGTCCACGGTGCGCCGTCCTCGGTGATTCGAATGTCTGCATCCTCGCGTAACGCCTGGACCCACGCATCGATGGTTTCGAAGTATCCACCCGCATTGTTCATCGTCGCGAAGAACGGGTCTTCGAATTCGTCCGGGGTCGGCGTCAACATGAGGGTGGTGAAGCCCATGCCTACTCCGCCTCACCGTCTACGGGGACCGTCTGCCCAAGGCCACCGATGGAATAGGCGTTGAACGTGCCGTCCTTGATGGCCGCCCAATACTTTCCGGTCGTCTGCCACTTCGTTGTTGAAAGCCAGGTGCCGACCTTGACCTTGTAGTCGCCAAGCATGAACTCAGCGCGGCAAATCCAGTTCTCAACGACGTCCACCCGTTCGTCCATGATGGCTTCGAACGAGTGCATGAGGTCTACCGAGCCACCGTTGCAGGCCCAGTAAATCATGGCCTTTTCGATGTCCTCGGCAGTCGTCTTCTGCTTTTGCGTGTCGACGGTTTCAGGCTCCATGACGATGCCCGTCGCCAGCCCCATCTCCGTCTCTTCGGCCTTGACGATGAGACGGCTACAGAGCACACCGAGCATGGCCGCGTTCATCTGGACAACGCGCTTCTCGACCGGCTTGAACTCCGTCTTCGGCGGTGCCTGCGGCGACATAAATACGACGTCCTCGGACGCGACGCGCTTGACGCTCGGCACAAGCTCGATTTCCGCGACCTTCGTGAGCACGCACCCGTCACGAGGCGCACCGAGCGGCGAGCCTGTGTAGTCTGCCGCCGCCTTGGAGATAGCATCGGTCAGCGGGTCGCCGGACAGCACGGTGACATCCGCGCCGTCCTTGTCCAGACCATTGTAGATGGAGAGCGGCATGGACTACTTGTCCGCCTTGCCGGTGTAGCGGTCCTTGTAGGTGCCCACCGCCGTCG
This sequence comes from Terriglobia bacterium, assembly GCA_028716525.1. Classification (GTDB taxonomy): domain Bacteria; phylum Acidobacteriota; class Terriglobia; order JAIQFV01; family JAIQFV01; genus JAQUPQ01. Next base: position 69,239 of record JAQUPQ010000012.1, read on the forward strand.
AACGCTTCGCGGCTTTCTTGTCCACGGGAGTGCCCTTCTTCCAACCGCACTCGGGGCAAACATCCTCGCCACCCATCGCCGCGCCGCACTGCTCGCACGTGTCGGCCTTCTTCGCGTCTTCCTCTTCCTTGGCCTTCTTTGCCGCTTCCTCTTCGGCCGCCTTCTTCGCGGCTTCGTCGGCGGACTTCGCGGCCTCTGCCTTCACGGCATACGCCGACTTCATGGCTTCTCCGACCTCCGAAACTATCGCGGCGTCGGGCGGAGTCTCGGACTTGCCGAGCGCATCGCAAGCGGCAACCACGGCCGCGCCGATGTCGTACTCGCCTTCGGCTGACTTTGCCGAAAGCAACTCGACAGCCAGCGAAACCGCGATGCCCTGCTTCGCAACGACAGCATCGAACGCCGCCTTGGCGGTGACACCCGAGGCGAACGCCGCAACCGCCGCGTCGATTTTATCGAGCTTCGCGTTGATGGCCGTGAGGTCCACCGGAACCGGCTCCTCGGCGAGCACTTCGATTTCGAACTCCGCGTCCGCCTTCTCGACCTTGGACGCCTTCTCGAAATTCGCCTTGAGCACCGTGGCGCGGTCGGCGTTCGGCTTCGCAAGAAGCGCGTCCGTCTCGGACTTCGCGAACTCCGTGAACTGCGCCATCGTCATCATCTTTTTCTCGGTCTTCATCGGCTTGTCCTCCGTGGTTCCGGTACTTTGAAAACGTCTCCGGTCGGGACCGGAAATTCGAGGCCCGCCAGTTCAACCGGCAAGGCCGTTGGCAGAAACGTCAAGGCGCGAGTCACACTCATTCCGCCGTCTCCAACGCATCGCAGGATGAAGCGGACTGCCATCTCGACCCGCTTCTCGGCTTCACTTTTCGACATCGATTCAGCATCGCCGAATGACTCCTTGACGGCTTTCACCACACCCAAGGTAACACGCTGTAGCGCCTTGGGGTCAAGACTGAGGTCGGCAAGCGAGTTGAGACCGATAGGCTTCTTGATGATTACTTCCAATGCAAACTCCTTTCAGATTACCGGGATTGTGGTGCATCGGCATCTCATGTGAAACGGCGGCCAGGCAACTCCCGCCTCAGTTGCAAGCGCGTCACCTGAAATCAGAGGCTCATGACGTCCCGCATCGTTGAAGCGCGCGATGTCGACGCCCTTGTCTGTGCGAAGAACCTTGCGTCCCGTCTCCGCGTCTAGCTTTACGCCGACAAACGGATTCGCGTTTCGCAGTTCAGCGATGTTCTTCGCTTCCGCAACTTCCTCTTGTATCTTGCTCGCGTTCGACACTGTAATAATTTGCCCATCAAGATAGCCACAGACGTCGCACATCCTCTCGTCTTCCATGGCGACGACTTCAAACCGACTAACCTCGGCATCTCGATATGATGCCGATTGCGAGATTGACCGTGACCGTTCGATTGCGTTTGCCGCCACAGTCTCAGAGTATCCTGTCCCGTATTTCTTCCACAGTTCTGGAATCTCAGCCCGCAAGTCTGCCGCGATGGTCTCGCGCCCGAGCCCGTCACGCAATCCGCGCGCGACAATTTCCTTCCCCCGCGCCGTCAATGCCTCGGACTCAATCCCGAGTTGGTCCCGCACGAACAACCCGGCCTGGTCTCCAACAGCATTGACCGCGTCCATGTCCGCCTGCGAAAGCGTGGCCGAGATGCGCGGTAGCATGGATTCTTTCAAGCGCTCGCGGGTAAGTTCAGCGAATGGAACGGCGTGCGCCGATGTCGTCTTTCTCCATTCAGAGATGAGGCTTCGCACGTCCGCCTGCTTGAACGCCGCAATTGCCGCCGCCCACACGCCTTCGCGCTGTGTCTCCGTCATTGCCGCCCAATCGGCTGTCTTGAGGCGGTCCGTGAATCGATGGAACTCTTCCTCGGACCACTCTTCGCGCACCTTGGCGAGTGCCGATGCGAGTTCAGCAACGGCTACGGATTGCGCGTCGACTGCCGCCGCCTCTTTGCGTACGCCGTTCGTGTCGACGTACCAATCGTTCCGGTCCGGCCGAGTCACCTCGTCTATCGTCTCGACACGTTGCCACAGAATTTGGCCGGAATCTCCGATGGTCAAAGCGCGATACAGGTCAACCGTATCACTCGGTGCCGCCATGGACTTAGAGCAACACGAGCACGACTTCGCAGGAAGGGCCAGCATAGCGTGACGCCTTGCGGATTCGATGTTGGCCGCGTTCAGGCGTTGCGGGTTCTGCCTACCGTCCGCACTGCGCACGACCATCGCGAACCCGTATGCCGCGCGCCACGTGTCCGACCTGACCTTGACGGCGGCACATGCCGCTATCCTATGCTCGTAGTAGCGCAACGGCCACAGGGTGGCGTATCCGTCGTTTGGACGTGTGCGTATCACTGACCAGCCTTCGGCCAGATGTCGGCGAACGTGCCGAGCTTCACACGTTTCTTCGGCTTCTCGATGAACTCTGGTTCTTCGTCGTCCTTGTCACGTACCACGGACAGGTTCGGACGGTCCTCGTCTTGCTCATCACGGTTTCGTTGCTTCGACTGTGCCACTATTCAGTCCCCTCGGTTTTCCTTGCACGCCAGGTATCGCCATGGCGCGCTCCATGATGTCTCCGCCGATCTTCGCAGGTGGTGCGCTCGTCACGGCTCGCCCCGCGTTGATGTAGAACCACTCGCCGCACCTCGCCGTGCACCCGCATCGCATCGGCTGGTCGAACGTCGGCGCGGCCGGATCGCCAATCTGCGCTGCGTACACGTGAACCCGCTTTCCGCAGAATGGACAACACAAGCGCCAGTTGTTCGTAGGATGACCGTGCGGGTCTATGTGCCGGATGATTTCACCCGGCCCCGGTCGTGCGTATCCCGCGCGCTCGGGAGTTGGGAGAACGTGGTAGGTGCCTTCGTACATGGTCATCGACAGAAGTTGGAGACGACAGCAATCACGACAAATGCAAGTATCGCAGTGTATCCCACGATGCCTACAATCGTGCTCCGTCTACTCGCTTCAATGTCCTCCATGACGTCATCTTCCTTGCACGTGCACGGAGGAAGCCCAAACGGAACTTCTGAGAATGCGCCGCACTTCTCGCACCACATTTTCTACTCCCCATCAAGCGGTCGAACGGCCGCCAACTCGTAGCCGAACCGCGCGAAGTAGTCTTTCAAGATGCCTTGCGCCAGTTCCCGCTTCTCGGGTGTGCCATCCGGCCCAAACGCCCCAAGCAGTTCCGCTCCAACGCGGTCCGCCGGGACGCCGAATTGTTCCGCAGCCAAGCCCGCCAGCGTCAACGCTAACGGCTGAGACATCCACGGCGCGTCTATGGGGTCCAGTTCCACGTTGAGGCCCTTGGCAGCCAAGGTGCGCACGTCTGCCGGGGTGAGCCCGCCTCGGTTCGCGAAGATGTCCGTTGCCCGTGCAAGCTGTTCCGGGTCCGTCGTGTCCGGTCCGTTGCTCACGAACTTCCACAGGTAGACGCCCAAGGCTGGCATAAGCCGCGTATTCATCGTCCAGTCAAACCCGGCACGCGGCGTTGCGAATACGTGCGTGTTCGCGAACTCAATCGAGGCGTAGGCGTTCGCCCTCGCCAACGCGTCTTGCACGTCACCGGTCAGGATGCGAGGCAGGCGAAACGCGCTCCGCACGTTGTCGCGCTCCGCAGCGCAGTAGAGCAGATGGGTGGCGTCCTCTTTCATGTCGCCACGGAATGACATCCATGTGACGGACGGCTGTTCCACCTTCTCACCACGCGCTCCCGGAGGTGCCACAAGCTCAATGATGAGCGGAGTATGGAAGTTGGAACGCCCCTTGATTTTCGTGCGGATGTGGTTCTCCAATTCCTTCCGCACGTCCTGACTCAAGATGCCACCGATGATAATCCACGCGCCCGGCGGGATGCACTTGTCATCGAAGTAGGTGAAGTTGACCTCTTCCGCCGCGCGGATGCCGAGCACGTTCGGGACCTGCCCCATCCACAGTGGCTCGCCCGACACGGATAGCGGCGAGTGAAGCGGGAAGTACAGCACCTCGGTTGCCGGGATGGGCTTCGTTGCCGTCTTGCTGCCCTTCGTCGTCTCGGCACGCACCATCGCGGATTCGCTGTCGTACCACTTCCCCGTAGCTTGCGAGATGCAACGCGGGTCGCCGAACTCCTTGAAGTATTTTCGCACCGCGCCGACTTGCTGAACGTAGATACTGAACTGAACTTCGCGCGTCACTTCGCGATTCGAAATCGGAGAGATTGGGATGTTGACTTCCACTTCGACCGGCGGCGGTTGCTTCGCCATCGGCAGGATGGTATGCGCCGCGATGTAGCCGACTTGTGTCGGGTCGCCCGTCGCGTCTCGCGCGAACTCGAACACCCCATGCCCTACCCCATGCTGGTCTTTGCGCATCCGCTGGCGAAGCTCGATGAACGGCGCCCCCGTCGGCGCGGACTCGAACCATGCTTCCGCGCGGAACTTCTGAATGGGCAACTGGCGCGACAGGATTTCAAGGCGCTCCACAACCTCTTCGTCCGGCACGTCGTAGTCCGCTTCCCACTCTTCGTCTCCGCTTTCCTGTGCCGCCTCTCGCGCGTCCGCCTCGCGCTCTAACACGATGGCCGCGCGCACCTGGTCCTCAACATCCTTGTCGTTCAAATCGATGCACGGCTTGAAGCGATGCCCCCACCCGTCGATTCCCGTCGCCATCGCGTCAAGACATTGAGGCAGGATAGACGACTTCTCGACGATGGACAGCAACGACCCCGGCGGGTATCGAGGCGTCAACGCGCCCGAGTTGGTCCACGCCTCCGTCTGGTCAACCATCGCCTGCAACGCTTGCTTGGCGACTTCCTCGTCACCGCCGGAACTCGCGCGGGCTATCAGTTGCAGCGAGGCTTCGCTATCTGTATTCTTCGTCGCCGTCTTCGGTTTCTTCGTCACGTGAATCCTCCGGCCGACTAGAGGTGTCGCCGCTTCCCGCTCTCCCGACTAAGGTAGCACCTCGCGCCGCCCAACGGTCAAGCGCGTAGTATCGCGCTGCGTCAATCGCCATCGTCCATGCGTCACAAAGATCGTCGTGAGCCGCGATGCCGAAGTCCAACAACTCTTCCACTAAGTTTCCGCGCTCCGGTTTGAACTTCGGACTGTCCGGGTCCAGGTGGTCGAGAAACACGACGTTGCCGCGTTCGAGGAACGGTGTTACGGCCGTCAACCGCTGCAACTTACTTCCTTTCGTTGCGAGGTTCTTCACCCGTTCGACGATGCCGACAAGGTGCGGCGCGTCGTTCAACACCCACGCGGCTAGGTCGTTGCCGATGGACTCGATGATAATCCGTTTCGGCCGCCACGTGCGATACGACCGCTGGACCCAATCGGACTGCTTCGACCTCGTGATTTTCCGCTTCTCCGCGTCAACGACGAACACGGTCTCAGACGCTTGGTGAATCGCAATGACAACCTCGGCCGTGAAATCGTTGTGCTCTGCCGTCTCGGTCGCCACGTCGTAGCTCGTGTAGATTTCCAACTCTGCCAAGTCGGGCATCGCCTCGGGTCGCACGTACTCAATCGAACTCGGCTGGACCGGAGACTCGGATTCATCCTGCGGCTTGTTCGCGAACCCTCGGGCGTATTCGGTTGCGCCGATGATTGCGCGCTTTTCGCGAAGCCACGAGGAAGAACGTCTTGCGGGCCAGATGGAAGCGTACCCTGAAATTGCGTAGAAACACACCTTCCACTCTGCATTCTCCATTATTTCGTGTGTGATGTCACTTCGATGCCATAGTGTTCCTATCATCCACACCCGAGACTCGGGACCTCCAAGGTTCATCCAATCTGAGTACCACGCTTGTTTCACGGACTCGCGCAACGCTGGCGTCGTGAGCGCGTTTCTACGCCCAACGATGTCGTCACCGATGAGAATGTCAAGGCGTCCTCCTGTCGCTCCGCCTAGCACGCCCTGCGCCTCAACAGATGGCTCCTTGTCAATGAGTTTTCGAACGACAGTCATCGAAGTTTTCGACCAGTTGTCATCCGATGGTCTGAGGTCTGGAAATACCTCTTTGACCTTCGGATTCTTCTCGATGTGCCGCTTGATTTCTCCGAGACGCTTTACGGCCGCGGGTTGGTCCTCACACGCTATCTTGATTCGCAGGTTCGGGTTGCGCCCGAGTTCCCACACGACGCGAGCAATTACGATTGTGCTTTTCGCGTGCGCCCTCGGGGCTATGATGAGCACGCGCGGGTTGCTTTCGAGAGCCGCAATCCACTCATCGTGAAACCACTGCATTGTGACCGGACCACCGATTTCGCTGTCATCGATGCAGTATTCCATGAACGCCGCGAAGTTCTCGCGCGCCTCTTTGATGCGAGCCCATCGTATCGACTCCATGCGGTTGTCTTGCTCGGCTGGCGTCGCGGGCTCGATGGACGGTCCCGGCTGAAACAGGTGCCCGACGGGCGGACGGTATCGCGGGTCAATCGTGAGGTCGGGAGAGTTCACGGGACGGCTGGAGTCTGCGTTACGGCCACTTCACCGCCCGGCATCTCAACCGTTTCGACGCGGACGGGCTTGCAACACGAGCACCGCGCCGGGCCTTGGCGCTGCCACTCCTTGCCGGTTGGAGTGACTACGAGCTTCGTGTGATAGCCGTTGATGCCGCGACCGCCGCACTTCTTGCACGAGTGCTTCGGCCGATACTCTGTAACGACCTTGGCGGCCGGAGCGGGCTTCGTCTCGGATTCGGGAGTCATCCAACGTCCTCGCTGTCGGCTGCGGACAGGAAGGCTTCTGCCATTTGCTCGGCAGCCTGTTGACTGATTCCTTCTTTCTGGAATTTCAGCCACACCTCGGAGCCCGCGAAAAACTTCTTGATGCTTTCAACGCACCGCTCCATTCTGAGAACTCCATTCATTACGATTTCCGGAGTCAGCGAACGAATCGTGAGCACGCCACCGTCCGACCGATTTACGATTTCGAATTTCTCTCCCAACGGGAATGTCTTGAGACCACGAAATACATACCCGCTGTACTTAATTCCTTCGATGGACAGCATGTCAGTCTCACTGTCGTACTCAATTTTCACTTCGCAAACTCCTTCTCCGCCACGCGCCCCTTGGCCGTGATGGCGTAGGTGTATCGCACCCTCCCGAGGTCCGTCGTCTCCATCTTGCGCTCCATGCAGCCCATCTCGACAAGGCGGAGGAGCGCGCAGTTGGTCGTGGATACCAGGCCGTAGGGGTTGCGCCCACCGTATGTGGACTTCGTGTCAGCGCACAGCGCCTCGGTCAACGCCATCGCCGACCAGCGGCCGGGAAGGCGGGACGTCAACCGCAGTATCGCGGATTGCATCCGGCGGTGGTTTCGTGTCGTCTTGATTCGTGCCATGCGCCCAATGTACGGCGCGCGGTTGAGAAAGTCAAACGGTACTAAATGTTCTGCTTTTCGGAGAACGATTTCCACCCACGCACAATGCCGGAATTCGCCCATCGAAGAACGGCATTCGGTCTGCCGTATTTCACAATCTGCCTAATTTCTCCGAACCTTCTATTAAGCAATGCATAGCTAACCCCACTACCCGGGACCATGTCTATGATACGTTCTCCCATCTCGTGTCTGAGAAACAGGTCAAGCAATTCGCTGCGTTCCAGTTTCATCGTCTCACCTATTCTCGTTTGAATTCGCGGCGTCGCGCTCAACTTCGGCACGCATCAACGCATCAATCCGAGCGCGGTTTGAACAGGCAAGCGCAATCGCCTCGGCACGGGTCACGGGCACGCCGTCAATGTCGTCGCACTCGACAGGCGTGTCGGCGTAAACGTCGCGGTCGGTGGGCACCTGGAAGTTCATCCTCGCACGCAACGGGTGAATGTTCCAGTTGGGCTGCTCAAAGCCTGTGAATATCGACACGGGTATCCCATAACGTCTGCCCCATCAATGTATGAGCAGTTGTACAGAAACCTATCTGCTGTAAATAACGGGTTGTACCCCAACTCCGCGTACCCATAATCCGACCATAGGCGGTGCCCACAATCCGTACCGGCCCATTCGGGCCAGTCGCATTCAAACGGGAACTCGGGCAGGATGATGGGGTCGTCGATACGCCACAACGCGGCCATCTCATCCTCGGTCGGCATCCGCCAATCGTCGAACCCTCCGAGCGTGAGCGGTTCGCAATAGTACCAGAAGCCCCACGCCCAATTGCCCTCGCTTGCAGGGCTCACGGTGGCCTCCCACATCTGTCCCGTGTCGGGGTCGCACACCGTACCGGCGGGCATATCGACGAACCCACAGGCGTTGAGGAGAGGCCCTGTGTCGGTGTCCTCGGTCTCCGTCCCGGTGTCCGTGTCTGAATCGCTATCGCTGTCGGCGTCGGAGTCGGTATCGGAATCTGACCCCGTGTCCGTCTCAGTGTCTACCGTGTCTGTTTCCGTGTCGGCCGTATCCGTTTCCGTGTCCTCGGTTCCGGTATCCGAGTCCGAATCGGAATCCGCGTCGGTATCGGCGTCAGAGTCGGCGTCTGAATCCGAGTCAGCATCCGAATCGGAGTCGGTATCCGCGTCTGAATCGGAGTCGCTGTCACTGTCGGTGTCTGAGTCTGTCCCGGAATCCTCGCCAGCGTCGCTACCGCCGTCCGTGTCGCCCGCGTCGGGGATGTCCGGTGCGTCGTACCATCCCTGCGGAGAAGACGAGCAACCGACCACCAGGAGCGCCAAAACTATCATTGTGTTTTTCATGTCCTCACCTCTATATATAGCATAGCGCCACAGGTTGCGCTTGTCAAGTATCATTTTTCTTCGTATTTCGTTATTTTGTGACGGCACGTAGTGACGGCCTTGCCGCAGTATCCTTCCTCGTTGCGGAATGAGCACGGAGAGTCGGCGGGCTTGGCGCAACGATATCGCGAGACGAGGAGCACTGGCCTAGTCGGTTCGTCATCTCGCGCCGGGCACTCTATCTCAACGGTGGGCTCGCATGATGGTGGCAGGGAAATCGGCCTCGTGATTTCGTCGTCGCGTTCCACACCTGGATAGTAGCACGCGGGAGAGCGCGCGGAGAACTACTCGGCACCTGCGTCCTGGTACTCCACCCACTCCACCGGCATCGCGGCAAGCGGCGACGGCTCGACCACGACGGCTTCGACGTCCACCGCGTCGCTCGGTTCCACGGGTTCGGTCTGGCAGTACTCCTCGAACTCGCGGCGCTTGACCTCGCCCATCCAGAGTGCGGCGAGCCCGGCGGCCGAGGTAACTCCGGCGGTGATACCCAGTCCCCACTCGACGCGGCGTTGTTCCTTCTCGTCATCTGAGATCGCGCCTCCAACGGGAGCGGCGATTGCCGAGGTACCACCAGCGCCGACCAAGAGTTTCGCAGTAAACGTCCAGTTGTCGGCCGTCTGCAACAGCTCGTAGCACCGCGCGTCGTTCCATACGATGCCCCGCGCGTCCGTGACGTTCGGCCTCACGTGCGCGGCACGGGTGGCGGAGCAGCCGGAGAGCAGCAGCACGACGAGGATGATTCCGATTTTGTCAGCGCGGATCATGGGGTGCCTCGTTTCTTGTCGTGGCCTCTCCGCCTTCGCCCTCCCGGACAGTGACGGAGAGCACGGGGATACTCCCCGTCAACCGTCCAAGAATGTACCGGGACAGCACTTCGGCCGTGGGCACGTCGAGAGCCTTGTTATTATTGAGCGTCGTGTGGTCGAGTTTTCCGATCACTTCTCCTACAATGCCGTCGAGTATTCCAAACTCGATGCACATGCCGGAGTCCTCATTGTACCCACCTACCTCTACTGTGACTCGAAACGTGTGTCCGTGCATGTTCCGGCACTTGTGTCCGTCGGGCACGGCAGGAACCCAGTGCGCCGCGCTGAACGTGTACGACTTTCGGCATGTCGTTTTCATAATCCCAATCCTATCTGCTCCACCTGTGGGAATCCCCACACGGCAGGAGCGTTGCAAGATTCGATCCTCTGGCGCATGAGAAGCGCCCGTGCTTCCTTGGTCGGCGGCGAGTAGTAGCCGCCCCACTTCGCATCGATTCCGACGTTGCGTCCGATATTCGTAGAGTCGGCAGACGAAAACGGAAACCGCGTAAACACAGCTGTGTCCAGCATCCGCAGACCGTGAATCTTACATCGGGGCCGTCCCACATCATCGCAGAGAATGCCCATCGCCTCCGACATCCGCGTCCACCATCTCACCGTGCCGATCGTCGCGTATTCTCCAGAACTGCCGACGCAGACACGCGGCCAATCGCTGGCGAGGCGGTCGAGTCTTTCGAGCGATTCGTGCAAGTGCCACACGGGAGAACCGAACGTGCCAAGCGGCCATTTTTCGAGTTCTCGGTCGTTCTGTTCTTCGTCGCCGTCTATCACATCAGGAATCACGGCGAAGTCGCACGACGGAATCCGGTTGCAGTCCTCGCACCACCTGTAGTAAGGTGACCAATCTTCAACAGGCTTACTTGCGCGCCACGCCGAAAACGCTCCGTTGTCCAGTGCGAACGATGCGCACGCCTCAACAGCGATCCCGAGTTGCCCAAAATGCGCGAACGACACGAACGCATGACCGCCACGTATCGCCATGAGCGCCGCTGTTTCCGGAGTGATAGGCAATCCGTGGTAGTGGATCATATTAAAACCCACGTCAAAGTGCAGGTAACCGTCATTCCCGCCACAACCATTCCGAAAGCAATCCAACCGCCCCACGTGTCCAAGAATGTCGGCGGGTATCTATGCCAGTTTCCCCATCTGTCTCGGAAAACAGGACGGCCGAGGATGTCGGACGTCTCGGTAAGGTTTTTCATCCAGCACCTCCCAGCAGCACAGCGAGCACCACGACGATCACGACGATCGCCGCGAGGCCGTAGGCGACGGCGGGAAGTTCATCACGGGTGAGCGGTTTCATTTTGTTTTCCTCCCGAGGTAGTCAACACTCACGAGCTTGAGAATCACGCGGCCAAGATGTTCATCCCATCGCGGCATTGTCGGCTTGACCACGCACCCCTCTCGCACATGGTCAGCGCCCGCTATTGTCGTCCTCCCGTCCGCATGCTTGTAGCAGTCGGCAGACCACGGACCACGGTAGAGAATCGGCACGTAGTCTAACCCGCAGACGTTGCAAATTTTGTGGACCGCATCAACATCGAGCCACTTGCCATCCTTCATCACGTCGAACACGGCAAGCCGCACCTCGTTTGGGGACGTGCCGTATTTGAGGTCTTGCACCTGGCCGTAGACCTCGCCGTACACAACGTGGTCGGGGTAGTCTGCGAGCACCTTGGCGAGATGATAGGCGTTCGCCGCGCGCCACCATAGGTTCGTCTCGCTCTCTTTCTTCCACCGCGTGTGACTCCCGACGTTGAGCACCCCATCGTGAAAGACGAAACGCGAATTCGCGCCGTGAATCTTCTCCGTGATTTCTACTTCCTCGCCTTCTGCCAGCATTCGCGAATGCTTTCGCAGCGATTCGATGTCGTACTTGACGTGATACACCGCCGGGCCGCTCGCGTCCTCTCCGCCCATATTCGCGCCGTGTATCGGCGGGTCGTAGTGCTCTAATCCGAGTTCGTACCACACGTTTTGCCCGTCGAACCATCCCGGCCGCGCGTGGATTAGCAGGCCGAACGACGGCACCCCGCGCAAACGCTTCGCCTTGATGCGTACCTGGCCGTTCTTCGCATCGGCCGCGAGAAATGAGAACTCGGGTTGCTCAACTCGGACAACCGTGTCCGGCTCGATGAACACAGCGAGATCGCCAACCTTGAAATCACCGATGCGAACGCAGCACGTCCACCCGCCAACCTGTGCGACCTCCAACGAGTCCGCGTTGCCGTGCGGATGAATGTCCGTCAAACGTTCAACCAGCGCTTCGTGCTCGCTCATGGAATCCTCCTCTCCGCTATCTCGTAGCTGTAGACCCACACCCATCGATCGCGGTCGCGCTCCCAGGCGGAGTGGCCGTAGAGGTTCATCATATCATCCGATAACGAGAGCATTTTCACTCTGAGTGGCGGTCATTCCGGTTTCTCCTTGTACAGGTAGTCCCAGCCGCGCCGGGCGGCAATCACTTCTCTAGCGACTGCCAATGGATACGCTAACTCAAAGCACAGTTCCCGCCGCGCGGCATCCCGCTCATCACATACCAGGCAATAGGCCCGATGTTCTGCGTCCCGCTCTACCTTCATCTCGTCCCGCTGGCGACGCAGGGCTGGGACGCTTGTCCCTCCGGGCATAGTTTCCACAGACAATATGTCACCAGGAATGGCTCCATACCGGCACTCCCAAACGTCGGGGCCGTCCATCACTTGCTCGCACATGGCGCATTTCTCCGAGCATTCCGGCTCACCGTCCATAATGCGCGGATTGATTTTCATTTCACTCATGAGGCTGCCCCGTTTTATGCGGCACACCGCTCAGGATTGCAATCAAGTCGCCGCGCCTCCAATTGGGTTCCGGACTCGTTCTCTCCCACTCTTCCAGATATTCGAGGGCCTTTGTGCACCGTGCCGTCCGTTCGTCCGGGACCGGAGCGGCGTCGGCAGTGGCGAGAACAGCGCGAGCCACGCGAAACGAATCAGGACCGCTCATGATTGGCTGCGTGCACAACTCCCGGATGCGCTCGGCGGCCCGCTCCACCCGTGCGTCGTCAACTACTAGCGAGCTACTAGACGGGGCAGAATTAGTAGTTGTGGCTGCGGCAGCGGCGAGGACAGCGCGGGACAGCCGTCCAGCATCGTCGGCCCGACCACTCCATTCGTTCGCGATCACACGTGCGTCGTCTATCGGTTCAGCAGCGCACGGATGCGTCTCCGGTTGGAAATACCACGGCCCGTTGTACCCATAGAGAACGCACGGGGCCACCCTCCATACATCTGAACTAACGAGACGCTTCAATCCCTCCCGCAGCCTCTCATTCTCCGCCCGCAGTTCCGCAATCGTCGCCTCGTGCACCCCGATCACCGCGTCCCGCTCCGAGAGGGAGGATTCGAGCTGCTCCACGTCCTCGTACCGGACCCATTCGCCGTCGGCGGTCTCCACCTCTGCGTTGTAGTCCCACAATTCGTAACGCTTCACCATCTCGCCCTCCCCTATCCGTTTCCGTTTGAATCGATTTGCGGGAGTACAGGTGTTCCGCAAATGCATCCGTGCAAATCCACCTCTGGCCCTTTTAGTGTTCGCAAATCTTCCGTCTCGTGCTCTTCCTTTTTCGTGACTACTATCAACTGCTGAATCAGGTCATTGTAAATGACAACGAATCCTGCCTTCCTGGCATCACCAATAACCTTGTTGAGCCTTTGCGCTATCAACTTGGCGTCCATCTCGCCCTCCCCTAAAACGCCGCCCGGTTATGCGGACGTCACGGTTAGTTGTGCCAGCGTCTCGCTCACCTTCGACAACGTCTCACGCGCCTTTACCTGCTGTTCCACCGTGACCTCTCCGCTTGCCATGTGCTGTGCGATTTCGACCAGGCCGAGGGCCGCCACGGTCGCAGCGTTGGCCTTCACGCGGTACGCAATGAGGTCGAGCCGGAGTTGAGCTTCGATGCCGGGCGTCTGGATGAGCGCGGCCTCAATGTCGCGCACAGCACTCATCTTCGCCAGAGCCGCGTCCTTGTCGGCGAATAGGTCATGGTCACCGCCACAGGCGGCAACGTAGTTGTGCACGGCCTTCCAGAACGCGGAGCGCCAGGTCTGTGATTCGTCGGTCATCGCGGTCCTCCTTGCACGTCGAACTCTTTGACATCTCCGCACTGGCACTTCACGTAGTGCGTCCCGCTGCCCAGTGGACGGCCTGTCCGCACGGCCTGCGTAGGGTCAAGCAGACCGCCGCAGAAGAAGCACCCGGTCTTGCACGCCTTGTCTACGGACTCGTAGATGGGGTATCGCTTGCCGTCTACCGGGGCGTTTCGTTTCTTAGGCATCCGTCCACCTCTCCTACATCTTGCGCTCTTCTCTTGCGGTTGTCAAGCGGTTCTTTGCTGTAAATCGCGCAAGTCCTCTATCAAAATTTCCGCCGTCCCGACAACGCGCCCGCATCCGTCGCACACACGGTCACGAACAGTGTACACCGACTCGACAAGGTCCAGGCGTGCTAGTTCGTCTTCTACCTCGCGCCCCGACTTTCCAGACAGGCACGTGTGCGGCTCGCGCGTCTGGCGCACCCTGAGACGACCGCCGCAACGTTCACAGAGCATCGGTAGGACCAGAGGCCATCGTCGTGGCAACCACTGCCGCTTCCACGGTCTTTGCTACGGCGGTCCTCAGCGTCTCGACCTCCGTCAACGCCGCGTCCGCCGTCTCTTCCGCCGCGATGCGTTCTTTGACCGCAACGTCTCGCGTCTCTCGCGCGGATACAAGTGACGCCCACAGTTCGGCACCCTTCGCGCGGAGTTGGTCAACCTCGCGGGACAGCGCTGCGTTGGCCTCTTCCATCGTCGCGATCTTCCGCTTGTACCCGAGTTCCGCCGACTTCGCCTTACACGCCTCGGTGACGGCGAGTTGTCGCGTTGCCTCGTGCTCAAGGAGCTTGTTCGCCATGTCAGTCAGACCCTTCTCGCGGTCGTTGCGGATGGACTTCTCGGCGGCGAGGTCGGATTCTAACCGCGTGACGCGCTTGAGCGCCGCGTCGCGCTCGGCTTCCACGGCCAGCGTCGCGGCCTGCGCGTCCTTCACCGCCTGGTCGGATACGAGGCCCAGGGATTCGCCCAGTGTCGTTGTCGGTTTTTGGTCAGTCATTTGCCTTGCTCCTATCCATTGTTTACCGTCTCGTGTGCACGGAGTTGCGCATGGCCTGTTCCAGATGTTCCTCCAGCGAAGGTTCGCCGATTATCCTTGCATCCACCGGTTCGAAAAGGATCGACGTCTCGCCAACGTAAGCGACCTTGAATGTGTAGTCCTTGATGACTACGTTCTCGCCGACCGTGAACTGAGTCCAGTGCTTCGGCACTGGCTCGCCGTTTGGTCTAACAAGTTGATCGGCGAACGGTGTCAATGTTTCAAAACGGTTTGTTTCAGGGTTCATCGTCGGTCGTCCTTTCGTTGGTCAGTCGCCGTAGTCGGAATCATCGGCCTCTTCTAGTCTTCGCGCTCTATCCTTCTCTTCCTCGTGAAACGTAGGCCAGGGCAATACCTTGGCTGCACTGTCCCATACCCTACATGTTCTTTTCCGTTGTCCCGAGTTCGGTACGTATTCGAACACACCGTCAAACCTCTCGCGCAGGGAATCGAACCAACACGTCCACTCCGCTGTCAGTTTGCATTCAGCCGCGTAGTTCGTTCGCGCTTGGTCCAATAGTTCCGGAGTGGTCAGCGCGTGCAAATGTTCCATGAACGATTCGGTAGAGAAAAACGCGTTTAGTTCTTCTGCGGTTGGGTGATTTTCATTCTTGAACAACAGCGGATTGAAGAAAACATTGACCGGCTGTCCGTCGATTATGAACGTACCTGTGCTGTTGACAATCTTGCTTTCTTCGAAAGAATGTTCACCGTTGTCGTCGCGAATTTTGATGTAGCGCGGCGTGGGTTCCTTCGACGTATCCCAATAGACATCGCCGTCCGGTGCCACCTGCAACGGGACTTCTGAGGATGGCTTATCGACGGGTTGCTCCTTGTCGGGTTCGGGTGCGTTGTATTCGGTGGGCCAGACGTGCCCTCTTCTCTCGTAATCGTCCAGGTCGGCGCGACCATCTACCCCAAGGTCTTCGACGAGACCCGCAAGCCACGCCTCGCGCCGTTCGTTCAGGTCGATTTGCTCGTCACTCAGACGGTCAAGGAATTCGATTCGCTCAACCAACTCCTCTCGCGACTTGCCATCGGGTGACCACGGGACGATTTCGACGTGCGAGGTGCCGAAGGAGTTGCCAGCAAACCCAATGGACGCGAGTCCACTTTCGTCAACGTGAACACTGTAGTGACCATCCCGTTGCGTCGTGTTCAGCGCCTCTGCGATTTGCTCGGCAGTCGCCGCCGCCGGGTCCGCTCCGATGCTTTCAAGGGCAGAGCACAGGTCGTTGTTCGCTCCGGTTGCGGAGTATGTCGGTTCATCCGCTTCCTTGGGCACGCAGATCTCACGCCAAACTGCCCGACCTTCTGTGGCGTCCTCATTGATGTACTGCCTTAGACCTTTGCGCCAAACAGAACCGACTGTGAATCCCATCGTGACGTCATCGTTCTTCGTCGGGATTTCTCCGCTACGTTCCGCGTCTCGCGCCTTCTCCCACCGTTCGACCTCGCGGATGTCGAGAGTTTCGTCGGGCGGAGCGCAGTCGGAGCACGCAAAAACGGACTCCGTTGCAGGGTCTTCCATCCTGCCGAACACGGCCGCAGAAAATGACTCCCCGATGCTCCGCGCGACGTCTGCTAGAGAATCGAGTTTGATGGAAACCGGGTGCTCCCACATGATCCCGAATTCCCATCGGAACTGGCATCCGCAGACCTCGCAAGTCTTCCAGGTCCACGGCCACACGCGGCGCACGCGGTAGGGGTTCGACGGCTTGGGGGTACGCTTCATGGGGTTTCCTTTTTCACGACGATTAGACGTCCGCAGTCGGGGCAGTACGGCCCGTGCATCTCCGCATATACCATCCGACAGGTTTTGTAGTTGGGCACACCGAGTTGCGCTTCGTGCGTGTAGGTCCACTCGCACGTCCCTGCCTTCACGGGATCGCGTTTCGCCGGGTCGGGGTAGCCAACCATCTCGCGGAGCATCTGGATCGATTCGTCCGTCGCCAAAGTGGGGTCATTGGTATCGCCGATGTCTACGGCGCGCAACCGGCGCACCGCCGCGCAAGCCTGAGAAACCTTGTACCCGTCAAGCATTCCGCCGTCCAAACTGATTCGCCTTGCCGTCTCCTCGGCTCGCACGAACGCAGCCGCCCACACCAGCCGCTCGCCTTCGGTCATCATGGGGTTACTCTTTCTTTCCGCAGTTCGCCGATACGATTGCAACCATGCCCGCGCACTGCATCTCGACCTCGCTGGCAACCTTGGCCGCCGCAAGAAATCCGTTCAGGTGCCTTTCCGAAATGACACCCATGACGGCCCCGTACTCTGGAAACGTCTTGCACATCGGAAGAATTGTTCGCAAGTCCGCGTCCGATTTCTCAACGATGGCCATGGCTTCGTCGAACACCGCCTGCGCAACCGTGCTCTTGTATTTCATCCGTCCACCTCTCCCCTCTTCTACCTCCGGCACTTGCCGTTGTCAAGCGGATTCGAGCCACGTCACAAGGTCGCGCACGTGCAAGAACACCGGTATGTCCAGCCGTTCCGCTTCCGCCTTCTCCGCGACTGCGCCTACCGATTGCGCCCACCCTGGCACCATGACCACGGCGTCGCACGTCATCATCTCCGCCATCGTCGCTTCGTACCAGAATTGAGGCGTCTGGATTCCGAGGAAGTAATGCCGCGTGTTGGCGTGCGGGATGACCGGATAGCAACCGGCCAGGGCGACGCGGTAGCCGACCGCTTCGGCGTTTCGAACGTTCTGTTCTTCCTGCCAACGGGTATCGGCGGTGAAGGCACCGGCCACGTAGCAGCGCTTGATTCGGCGAGCATCCAAGGACGCGCGGAACTTGTCGACGTGCTCTTGGCTCATCGCATGGTCTCCAGAGATCCGCGCAACGCTTTGAGGTACGCCGTCGCCTTGATGCACCGCCCTACTTCCTTGCGGTATTCGGCCTCGTGATAGGTCAGGTCTTTCGCGACGTGCTTCGTCTCGTTGGTCAACCACTGTTCTCCAGTGAGAAGAACCGGGGCCGGGTAGTCATAGTCCAGCGGCTTCCCGGTTTCGATTTGCGAAAGCATGAACGTCTTGAGGTCTTCATGCTCCGGCGTCGGAGGGTTCCATGCTTGTACCTGTTCTCGCATTGAGTCGTAGGCGAATTTGACCTTCGCGTGTTCGTCGCGGTATTCCTGCATGCACTTGACGGACTTGTTGAACTCTCTCCGCGCTTCGCCTACCGCATCCTGCGTTGACGTCTCCAACAACTCCGTGAGTCGCGTCCGGCACTTCTCAGCTTCGTTCTTGTGATACTCTTCCGGTTTGAATTCTTCCGGGATTTTGGCGTCCATCGAATCATCGTGCATCCGGAAGAGATACTCGATGCCGCGAGCACACCGCATGACGTAGTCCTTGAACGTTCCGCCTTCGTCGATTATCGAAGTATATTCTGTCGGCATGTTACCTCCTATCCTCCCAGCAATCGGCCGTCATCTCGACCGTCGCCTGTTCGTGACCGCACACCACGCACCTCCGCATCCGCAACCGTAGTCGCGCCTTGCCTTCCTTGACGTGGGTCAGCACGTCCTTCCCAAGCGCGAACAGCGACACCCGGACCCGCGCGTCACCTTCGATATCCACGCTTGTCCGCGTGTCTTTCACCGTCGTCTTCCCTCCGCAGTCTTCGCACCACATCGCTTCACCTACCGGTTGCAGCCGACCCGAACAGCGCCGCAGTCGGCGTGTCGGGGTTGAGTCCGTGTTTCTGCATCGCCGCGTTGAGGAGTTTCAGGAACGCGGATAGGCTCACTGAGTCGTTGTGCCCTGACCCCTGCGCTTGCCCGAGATTCGACCCGAGCGACCGCGAGATGTGATACCAGAGCTCCGCCTCGCGCTGCCTTGGCGTTGGGTCGGGACACATGTGCTTGCGGCAAAGCGGGCGCTTGATGACCGATCCGTCGTCCATGTGGCGGTAGAGCACGTCCACCGCCGGGGCTCCGCACTCGATACACCGCTTGCGCTTGGCGCAGGGCTCGCGCCGCTTCGTGTCCTCTGTCTCCTCGTTGAGGTCTAGCAAGGCGTTGACCTTGGGAAGACCGATACCCACGGTACGAGCTGCCCCGCGACGTGAGAGGCCACGGGCCATGCACAGGCGGATGCGAGAGAGGAGCACGGCGTCACGCTCGGACTGCCAATGACTATTCATTGAAGATACCCTCCCACCCGCGATCGACGGCTATCTTTCTGGCTTCCGCGTTTAAGTCGTCCGATGTTCCAACTTCTGCATTGTCGATACAGTGCTGAACCGTTATGCCTTCGCACATTTCGATAGCTGCGGTGGCAATGCAAATCTCGCGCCGTAGCGATGCGATTTTCTGGTCGCGCTCGTAGCATCCGGCGCACGGCCCATCGTGACCGCAGACCGGACATGACGGCGTGCCGGGTTGACCATTGCGCTCTTTCATGGCTCCCACCCGAGTATAAGGGCCGCGTCGCGTATGCGGTCCATCACGCTTTTCCCTTTGACAATCATGTCCGCTGTACCTGGACTCGATAGAAGAATGATGGCGTCTACAAGATTTCTGCACGCATCGTGAATCTTCTGGTCGCGATCCTTGCATCCAGAGCACGATAGAGAATCGTTCTGCTTGTCGTCCTCTTCTGCGAGTTCGCCTATCGCGAACGCCGGGACGAAGGCGTTGGGAAGGGCGAGACAGTACACGTGACCGTCCTGGACGCGGAAGGCCGCGCAGTCGTTGTTGCAATTGCGGTCGTAGTTTCTCCAACAGTCCACCGGTTGTTGTCCCGAATCAGCCCTGTGAAGGACTTCTACGGACCCCGGCTTGCCGTTGTAGGTTTTCAAATTCACTTTCCGCATTGTCCACCTCTCCTTTATTGCCAAACGTGTTTTCTTCTCACCACAATCTATTTCGAATGCCGTAAAGCACTACGGCCCATATCGCCACAGCGAGCACGATTAGGATGATTTCTTGCTCGGTGCGCATCGGTCATCATCCTTCGCGGCCAGGGCCGTTTCGATTGACTCGACAAGCCCGACGGGTAGCATGTCCCGATGTCCGTGTACCGTCGACAGCAGTTGCCGCAGCCGCTCGACCTTTTCGCGAAGAGCTTTGCGATCTCTCTCGGCGTAGGCGATTGCGTTTGCTGCTCCATTGTGAAGTTGCTTTCGAACCCCGAGGGCGTTTTCGATCTCTACAAATTCGGCCTCTGCTGCTCGCGCCCGCTTCTCGGCGGCGGCGAGAGCCATTCCAATTGCAGAGATGAGATCACACGCATCGCGTTCCTTGCTAGGCACCCAGTATCCACGCGCTTGCAGTAACCCCCGGATCTCTTGGGCTAACGAATCCCGTCGGGCATCTCGCTGCTCCCGCGCCTCCTTCAACTCGGCTTCGAGTTCGGCGATGCGCTCTGCCTGCTCCGAAACAACGCAATCACACACCTCGGCCAGTTCCCTGCGCGCCTTGCACCCGTTGCATGGATTGTACGTCATCGCGCCACCCCCTCTTCTATCAACACGTCAATTCCTGACGACCCGACCACCTCCATGATGACTAGATACCCCCTCTCCCGCGCCAACTCAGCGACCACCTGCCGATTCTTCGAATCGAGTAGCGCACCGTGCCGCAGAAACAGCACCTTTAAGTCTGGGTTTCCAGCCGCCGCGATTTCGAACGCCACGCGGAGCCGTTGCCCGTCGGACGCCTCGGACAACGGCGCGTTGTTGTAGTGAACCGCGCCGTTTTGGATGTCCACCCCGGCGATGCACAGCGGTTCCGCCTCGATGCGCTTGGAGCGCTCGACTTGCACGGCCGCGAGTTCCTTGTCCACCTTCTCCGCTGCGGCGGCGAGTTCGCGCACCTTGGCCGATGCCTCGTCGCGACGCTTGGCGACAGCGACGCGGGAGTTGATGACTTCGGCGTTGGCGAGCTTGGCGCGGAGTTGCGACACGGTGATCCCATCCGTCTTCATCTTCTCAAATTGTTCCTCGTTTTCATCTGTCTTCGCCACGGCCAGTTTCCCGCGCTCGACAACATCGGCCCGCTTCGCCTTCAATTCGGCGAGGTGTTTTTCTGTCGATTCTATTTCGGTCTTGAGCGCCGCCGATTCCTGCCGAAGTTTGATGACGTACTGCACCGCGAGCGACATCGAATCTTCGGTTTTCTTGGTTTCGTCGATTTGCGCTATTAGGTCCGACAGCACCACCGGCTCCGTCGGGTCGCCCGTCTCCGGCTTCGGCAGGTTGCGGAGTTCCCCCTCTGCATCTCGCACGCGCCGGTTGGCGTTCGTCCGCTCGTCGTACAGCCGCTTGTATTCGGCGTCCAGGTCCGTGAAGTCCACCCCCATGACCTCTTGCACGCGCTTGGTTTGGTCCGCGTCCGACATAAGCAGGAACGCCGTCGGGTCGATTCCGAACGTCCCGCACAGGGCGTCCAACACGGCCTGCGGCTTCTTGAGTTCCACGCCGTCCGCGCCCTGAACCTTGATGGTCGTGCCCTTCTCCGTGACACCGCGCCGAACCTCAACCACCTCCCCGGCCAGCTCCAAGGTCACTACACCCTTGTCCGTACCGTGGTGCAACAACTCCTTGCCCTTGGGCTTCACGCCGTCCAGAGCCCAACGTAGGGCGTCCAGAAGCGATGACTTTCCCGCCCCGTTCTCCCCGCCGACGACGACCATGCCGCCGTCCGCTTGGAACTTCACCTCCGCGAGCTTGATGCCGAGCACGTTCGAGACCTGTGCGCGTACCAGCCGCGCCTTGTTGTCTTTCTTCCCCATGTTGTCCACCTCCTCTGTGCTATCCCTAGCACGTCCGTTTGTAGTTGTCAATCCGAGATTGCGCGTCTAAGAAATGTCTCCAGTGTCGCGCCGCGTCCAGTGGCGACTCGTATGCCCGGCGCACCCCGTCCCACGTGATGACCAGCCACGGGCCTCGGTGCGGAGTTGCTAGGTTTCTCGCCGATGCCGTCGCAAGCGCACACGTGAGCACTTGCCCGCGCATGAGACCGACGGCCAGTGAGGAGTCGAAGCCGCGAAACATCAGCGCCCCGCGACCCCGCCGAAGTTGTCGGGCTGTCCGTCCAGAAGCTCCCGCAGCTTGCGCGCGGCGGCCGTGTATCCGAGGTCGTATGCGGCCCGGTAGCACGGGTCGTTGGGGAGCGTCGCCTCGGCGTTGCGCGTCACGTTGAGCGCGGCCAGCAACTCCGCAATGAGCGTAATTTTGTCCATGACTACCACCCCCTCTCGATTGCTTCGTACATCCGTTCCTATGCCTTGTGGTCAGCGATGTCCTGAGCCGCTTCATCTTGCCCGGCCCTGACCTTCATGCACACCTCGGACGGCCCCTCGTCTCCGCAGGCGTCCGCGTAGGGACAGCCGTCGCACATGTCCTCGGGATACTCGGGTTCACAGTACGGGCACCCGCCACCCCAGCAAGCGTCACAGCTCATGTCAATTCTCCTTTTTGCTCGGCGGCACGAAACCCGCCGCGATGTACCGAGCTTCGTTGCACGTCGGGCAGCACCCGTGAGAGAGGCACGACCCCTTGGGATACCCGCCGACCGGAGCCGCAACCCACGTGCCCGTCTCCTCGTCTCCGATGCGCTGGCGGCGGCAGACTTCGCAGACGTAGAAATCAATCTGTGTTGTCGTGCTCATGTTCTAAATATAGCACAGCCGTTGACAGGCGCAAGCATAAAACGACAACCCCGCGTCGATTTTTCTAGCCCGCGCCGTTACTGGTCGGCACGATCCAGGATGTCTAGTATCCGCCCCGCCATGTTGACCGCTCCCGCGTCGTGCGCCCGGCTGTTTGTCTCCCGGCACAGGGTCGCGGCTTCGCTGATTATGACCTTCAACTTTTCGGCATCGTCCATGAAGGCCAAGTTGTTGCGCTTCTGTACCTCCCACGAATCCTTCCACATGCTCGCTTCTCGTCGGAGGTCATTCATTTTCTTTTCGTCGGCTTCCTCGAACGTCCTTTGCGCCGCACGTTCGGCACGTCGCGCTTCTGACAGGGCGTCGATTCGAGCCGCAGCTCCCCATGACAAAGGCACGTCGCAATTGTCGCGCTCGCACACCTCTTCGCAGGCTGATAGGTCTCCTCGCACCGTACAGTTCAGACAATGGTCGGTCATCTCACTCCCCTTTCATCTCCTGGCGCGCTTCTCCGACTCGGACAAATCAGGGTCGTCAATGTTGTCGTAGCAATCCTGCAAGTCGCCCAGTGTGTTCTCGAATCGGCAATAGCTCATGTTTCCCATCGTTCTCTCCTTTGTTGTTCACCCCTCGGCGGTGCCCCCAAACCAGGAAAAGGAGATTAACCCGGCTCGGACGCACCGCCCAGGGGGGAACCCTGGGCACCTCTCAGAACGTCGGCGGCCTCCTCACGCGCGACGCCTCCCACTTCGCCGCCGCCATCTCGCACCGCTGCCGCCACGCCCGCTCGAACTCGTCTGCCAACCGCTCGCGGTCCTCGTCGGTCAGCACCACCCTGTACAGCTTGCGTCCCATCGTTCAGACCTCCTTCGATTTGAAAAACTCCGTGTATGCCTCGTTTCCGTACTGTCCTCGCGTGAGGTTGATAACCTCCTGCACGGTGTACCGCGCCTTGAGCTTTCCGAGATGCGTCTCCACGAAGTGCCGCGTTCCTTTTTCGCACGCGCCCGTAATCACTCGGTAGCTCTCCACAGCCTGCCGACCCGTGATATTACGGTCCAACTTCCACCCCTCGTACGCGCTCTTGTCGCGTTGGCTGACCTTGTACAGCAGAGACTCGCGCGCCTCTTTGATCGTGTCTCCGTGCGAGAACGTACCGTCGGACTCGATGCAGTAGGCGACCTTCGTCTTCCCAACGACGCGGATGCGGTGGACCTTCGCGCCACCGCGCAGATCTCGTGTGCTCACGATCTCAGACAAAATGCCGTCGGCGAACAGAAAACCCTTGCGAATGAACGCGCGGCCGACACGAGCGCGAGCAACGGCATCTCCGCACTCTTTCTTCGTCAGCTTCGGGAATGACGCCTTCGTGTCCGCGCCGCTGCAATCGAGCCAGCCGCCCACCGTGGTCAGCTTCGGGAATGACGCCTTCGTGTCCGCGCCGCTGCAATTGAGCCCGCCGCCCACCGTGGTCAGCTTCGGGAATGACGCCTTCGTGTCCGCGCCGCTGCAATTGAGCCCGCCGCCCACCGTGGTCAGCTTCGGGAATGACGCCTTCGTGTCCGCGCCGCTGCAATCGAGCCCGCCGCCCACCGTGGTCAGCTTCGGGAATGACGCCTTCGTGTCCGCGCCGCTGCAATTGAGCCCGCCGCCCACCGTGGTCAGCTTCGGGAATGACGCCTTCGTGTCCGCGCCGCTGCAATTG
>JAQUPQ010000013.1 GCA_028716525.1 Terriglobia bacterium
CCGGATCAGCGAGCCTTCCAATTCTCGAATGTTGGATTTGATTTTGCTGGCGATGTAGAGCGCCACATTGTCGGGCAGTTTTACCTTCTCCGTGTCGGCTTTCTTTTGAAGAATGGCCACCTTGGTTTCCAAATCGGGCGGTTGAATGTCGGCGATCAAGCCCCACTCAAAACGCGATTTCAGCCGCTCTTCAATGGTCGGAATATCTTTCGGAGGGCAGTCGCTCGAAATCACAATCTGCTTCTGGTTGTCGTACAAGGCATTGAAGAGATGGAAAAATTCTTCCTGCGTGCGCTCCTTGCCGGCAATGAACTGGATGTCGTCGATCAACAGGGCGTCCACGGTCCGATACTTATCGCGGAACGAAACCATGCGGTCATAACGCAACGATGAAATGACGTCATTCGTAAACTTCTCAGTTGATACATAGGTGAGCCTGGCCTTGGAATTGTTGCGCTTGACCATGTGACCGATGGCGTGCATCAGATGCGTCTTTCCAAGCCCCACGCCACCATAAATAAACAGGGGGTTGTAAGCTTTGGAGGGCGATTCCGCCACGGCGAAGGCGGCTGCGTGAGCAAACTGATTGCTGGATCCCACCACAAACGTCTCGAACGTGTATTTGGCATTCAGCTGGTATTCGATAGAGTCGAAATCCAGCATGGCCTGCTCGGGAAACCGAAAAACCCGAGGCGTTCTTTCTCCTGACGACAACCCTTGCGGCCCGCCAAGCACCTGAAACTCAAAGCGCACCCCCTCAGCACCGATTTCCACAGCCGAGCGGTTGATTTCGTCCGTCAAATTCTCCAAAATCCACTCCCTGAAAACCTCATTGGGGACATCGACAAAAGCCACCGCGTTTTTCTCGTGGCTGAAGCGTGTCGGCCGTATCCAGGTATCGAAGTTTTGAGGATCAACCTTGTTCTTGAGGGATTGCGTGACTTTCTGCCAAATGTTCATAAATGAATAAGTTAGAATGAAATCTTTTTCACAGCGATTTCCACAGCCTGTGGAAAAGCGGCATTTCTGGAGCTTGTTCAAATGGAGCTTTGTAGAGCCTCAAAACGCTCAGAAAATAGTAGCATTTTTGACCCCTCTTCGCAACGATAATTTATTAAAAAATCAACTAAATTCCCTGTGGAAAAAAGTTTTTTTCGGGCGTCAAAATTTGCCCCAAAAACAGGCGGTTTTAGAGGGCCAAGAGGGGCCCACGCGTCCTGGAAATGGTTTTGGAGTTTCTGTGCGGGCGAATTGATCAAACAGCATCGCGGCAAAGTCGCATTCTTGCCGTACAAGATCATCTACGATTAAACGCGGCCGCGACCAAATCTCCTTCACGAGCTAAAAGGCATCTGTTAATATACGGAATTCTCTTGAGCCCTGCGGCGGCGCTGAAGCCACCGTCGGCGAAAGAAATCCTCGCAGTTCGGTTGGACCTGGATCATGAAAAACGACCTCTTCTTGCGCGCCTGTCGCCGTTCCCCGGTGGAGCGGGTTCCGGTGTGGCTGATGCGACAAGCCGGCCGCTACATGCAGGCCTACCGCGACGTCCGTCGCAAGGTTCCCTTCATGGACTTGGTTAAGAATGTGGAGCTGGCCACGGAGATCTCACTGCAGCCGTATCGCCGCTTCGGTATGGACGCGGTCATTCTCTTCTCCGACATTCTGGTTCCCGTTGAAGCCATGGGCATCGATGTTTCCATTCCTGAGGGTGGGCCGCGGATTGGAAATCCCGTCCGGACGCCGGAAGATGTCAGGGCTTTGCGCGTGCCCGACCCCGCCAGCGAAACGCGCTTCGTGCTGGACATCTTGGAGCGGGTGCGGCGGCTGGTGAACGATGAAGTTCCTGTGATTGGATTTGCCGGCGCCCCGTACACGCTGGCCTCCTACATCGTGGAGGGCGGCAGTTCGCGTCAATACGCGCTGATCAAATCTATGCTGTACGGTAGCCCCCGGGTTTTACATGCGCTGCTTGAAAAGATCTCGGACACTATCATCCGGTACCTGCGCGCGCAGGTCGAAGCTGGCGCTCAGGCTCTGCAGTTGTTCGACACCTGGGCAGGGGAACTTTCGGCGGCGCAGTATCGGGAATTTGCGCTGCCCTATGTGCAGCGCATTTTCGAAGAGACTCGAAAACTCGGCGTCCCGCGAATCCTGTTCGTCAACGGCTGTGCAGCGCTGTTCGACGACATGCTGGAATCGGGAGCCGAGGTGTTGAGCGTTGATTGGCGCGTCGATTTGGCGGAGATGCGCGTGCGAGCGGGCTCTCGCGTAGCCTTGCAGGGCAATGTAGACCCGTGCGTTTTGCTGTCCACCGTCGGAGCAGTCGAAAAAGAGGCGGCCGAGGCCATCGCCAAGGGCGGCGGGCTTGGACACATTCTTAATTTGGGCCACGGAATTTTGCCCACAACGCCTGAAGAAAACGTCGCCGCCTTTGTGGAAGCGGCCAAGAAGGTTCCCCTGGCCGCAGCCGAACCGAAGAGTTCTTGAAGGGCAGACCGATGTCATCACAACTGGAAATTCAATTTCGAAATCAGCACGTGGTTTTTCCGGAAGCGTTGCTGGATAAATACAACATCCCGGGCCCGCGCTACACCAGTTATCCCACCGCGCCGGAATGGAAGAGCGAGTTCGGGCCGCCGGACATGGAGTCCACCCTCGACGCCTCCAACCGCAGCCCATCCGCGCGGCCGCTTTCGCTGTACATGCATCTCCCGTTCTGTGATTCGCTGTGTCTGTTTTGCGGCTGCAACGTGGTCATTCAGAAGAACCACGAGCACGCGCATCCTTATCTGGAGCGATTGAAGTGGGAGATCGACGCCTTTTCAAAACACCTGGATCGCGGGCGCCAGGTCATTCAATTCCACTGGGGCGGCGGCACGCCCACCTACCTGAGCCCGGAGCAACTGGAAGATTTGTTCGTGTTCACGAGGGAGCGATTTTCGTTTTCGCCGCAGGCCGAGATCGGGGTGGAAGTGGATCCGCGCGTCACCACCGAGCAGCACGTTCGCACGCTGCGGCGTTTGGGATTCAACCGCATTTCCATGGGCGTTCAGGATTTCAATCCCGTGGTTCAGAAAACCGTCCATCGCGTTCAACCCTACGAACTCACGGCCAACCTCGTCGACCTATGCCGCGAGGCACACTTTGAGTCCATCAACATCGATTTGATATACGGGCTGCCGCACCAAACCGGCGATTCGTTCGCCGATACGGTCGATAAGGTGATCGGCATCAATCCTGACCGCATTGCCATGTTCAGCTACGCCCACGTGCCGTGGCTCAAGAAGCAGCAGGGCGCGTTTGCCAAAGACATTCCCGACGGCGCCGACAAGTTTCAAATCTTCCGCAGCGGCGTGGAGCGGTTCACCGCGGCCGGCTACGATTACATCGGATTTGATCATTTCGCGCGGCCCAACGACGAGCTCTGTGTGGCCCAACGGGAGCGTACTTTGCAACGGAATTTTCAAGGCTACACCACCAAGGCCGGCGCGGATTTGTTGGGACTGGGCGTGAGTTCCATCAGCGGCATCGATCGTGTGTACGCCCAGAACTTTCGCGATCTGGAATCCTACGGGGCGGCCATCGATGAGAAACGCCTCGCCACCATGCGCGGCATGCGTCTCAGCGACGACGACGTCATCCGCCGCGCCGTCATCAATCGAATTTTGTGCCACTGCGTGCTGCACAAATCCGAAATCGAAGCGGAATTCCATTTGGAGTTCGATGAGTATTTCGCCGAAGAGCTCCCGCGGCTGGAAGAACTGGCGCGCGACGGCCTGCTCGAGCTCCGGGACAACACCGTGGCGGTGACGCTGCTGGGGCGCGTGTTCATTCGCATCGTCGGCATGGCGTTCGACAAGTATCTGCGTCAGAAGAAAGATTCGGCGCGCCCGCTGTTCTCAAAAACATTGTAGCCTGTTCCTCGAACCATCGTCTTCACAGGATTTTTATGGCCAATCCCCGCATCGGCGTACTCCTGTTCAATCTGGGCGGCCCGGAGAAACCGGAGGATGTTAAACCGTTCCTCTACAACCTGTTCTCCGATCCGGACATCATCCGGATTCGCAATAACGCCTTTAGGAAGGCTGTCGCCTGGCTGATCACGGCGCTGCGCCACAAACGCTCCAGCGGTTACTACGCCCTGATTGGCGGCGGATCTCCCTTGCGAAAGATCACCGACCAACAGGCCGCGGCGTTGGAGCGCCAACTGGCCGACGAAGGGTTCCCGGTAAAAGTGTACGTGGGCATGCGGTGCTGGAACCCGACCATTGATGAAGCCTTGACGGCGGTCGAGCGCGATGAGATTACTCATCTCGT
Organism: Terriglobia bacterium; assembly: GCA_028716525.1. Lineage (GTDB taxonomy): Bacteria > Acidobacteriota > Terriglobia > JAIQFV01 > JAIQFV01 > JAQUPQ01. The sequence continues at coordinate 4,321 of JAQUPQ010000013.1, forward strand.
GGTTTTGCCGCTCTTCCCGCAATTTTCAGTCACCACCACGGGGTCCTGTATCAACTATTTCAACGCCCGCTTGCGACAAAGCCCGCGAGCCTCCGCCATCCAAGCCAGCTACGTGACACGATGGTTCGACGAACCGCTTTACATTGAGGCCTTAGCCGGCCTGATCCGCGCAGAATTCCGAAATTTTCCGGATCCCGATCCGCGGGCGATCTATATCGTTTACAGTGCCCATTCCATCCCGAAGCGCTATATCGACGAGGGCGATCCTTACCTGGAACACATCCAACACACCGTGGCGCTGCTCAACGAAAAACTGGGGAACAAGAGTCAGTGGACGCTGTCGTTCCAATCCAAGGTCGGGCCGGTGAAATGGCTTGAACCCAGCACCGAGCAGATCATCAGGACCTTGGGCCGCCGGGGAACCCGGCAGGCGTTGCTTGTGCCGATCAGTTTTGTATCGGATCACATCGAAACGCTCTACGAGATCGACATTCAATACCGAAAGGAAGCCGAGTCGGTTGGAGTTTCACATTTCCGTCGCTGCGCGGCCTTGAATGTCAATCCGACGTTTATTGCCGCGCTCGCCGCCCTCGTCAAGGAGCAACTGGCGTCACTCCAAATTTCCTCAGCCGCCGCCGTTCAACATGAGCAACCCAACCTCTTCAGGTAATCGCAAAAAAATCATCGTGCTGGGCGCCGGGATTTCCGGTTTGACCTGCGCCTTTCGTCTTCACCGGGCAGGATTTGATGTGGAAGTTTTGGAACGCGAATCCTCGCCCGGCGGAGTCATGCAAACGCGCCTCCAGGATGGATTTCTCACGGAAGCCGGCCCGAACAGTTTTCAATCCGGCGAGGATATTCTCTCGTTGATTCACGACGCCGGACTCGACGGGGAATTGTTGGAAGCCGAGGCCTCGCTCCCGCGCTACATTTTCTTTCGGGGAAAATTGAATCTCGCCCCGCTGGGCCCGGGCGCGCTGTTGACGACCCCTCTTCTTTCCACGGGCGCCAAATGGAAGTTGCTCCGGGAGCCTTGGGCTCCGTCCAACGCCGATGGGCATGAAGAATCCATCCAGGAATTTGTTTCCCGTCGCCTCGGACCCGAACTTCATGATGTGCTGCTGGCACCGCTGGTATCGGGAATTTACGCCGGCGATACGCGCCGGCTCAGTATGCAGAGCGTCTTTCCGCTGATGGTGGAGCTGGAACAAAAATACGGCAGCCTTCTCAAAGGATTTTTGAAGCATGCGAAGGAGGAGCGCCGCAAACGCGAGGCTGCCGGAAAACCCAAGCCCAGACGCACGCTCTGCTCTTTCACAAATGGGTTGAAGGCTTTGCCGGAGGGAATTGCGCGAAACTTGGGATCACGTCTGCATGTGGATTGTGTGGTGCAGTCCCTTCAATTCACACCGGAGCGAGGATTTGATCTGAAGGCCACAGAAAAAGGAGTGCCCAAGCAATTTCATTCGGACGGCCTGGTCATCGCAAGCTCGGTTCTGCGGGCGGGAGAACATCTCAAGGATCTGGCACGATCAAAAGGCGCCGAAGCGCTGCAGGCCGCCGGCGAAGCGTTGCAGAAGGTGGAACTTCCTCCTTTGGCGGGTGTGTGTCTGGCGTATAAAAAGACGGACGTCCCTCACAACTTGCGCGGCTTCGGATTTCTGATTCCTCGAAGCGAAAAGATCAGGATGTTGGGTTGCATTTGGAGCTCCTCGCTGTTTGCCCATCGCGCGCCCGAGGGCTGGGTGCTGCTGACCAACTTCATCGGAGGCGCCACGGATCCCGCCATCCTGGATTTAACCGAGGGACAGCTCCTGGAGGCTGTCCGGAAGGATCTCCGAACGGTCTTGGGAATAACCGCGCCGCCGCGGGTGGTGGCCTTGAACCGCTACGAACAGGCCATTCCGCAATATAATCTGGGACACAAGGCGCGCATCGAAGAAGTTCTGAGCGCCGTCTCAACAGTGCCGGGATTGGCAATAACAGGAAATTATCTCTCGGGGGTCTCGGTAGGCGACTGCGTCAAGCAAGCCAGTGAATTGGTCCGGCAGATTTGCAAGGAGCACGGAACAGCTCCGGATTCTCAGGCCGGCCGGGAGGATTAAGTTGGAGGCGCTCCGGTCCTTTGTCGATTTTCTAAACAGCCACAGCGGCGCCATCTCGGCGCTGTCGACGGCGATTTATGCGCTCTCGACCATTGCGTTGATATTTTTGACCGTCAACTATGTTCGCTTGACGCGCAGTTTGGCCGCCTCGTCCAATCAACAGGTCAGTCACATCATCAAAGAGCAGGAAGACCGTCTGGAGGCCAACAAGCAGGGCCTGCACGAGCTGACCAAGATTTTTCTCATCATATTGAACAAGCTTCCCGGCGCTTCGGAAAATATTCGCGAAATGATCGGCGTGACGCTGTGGACCGAGGAAGACCTCGTGGATATGCGGCATTTGGCGCGCGGACTCGGCGGCTTTGCCATCGGGAATGTTTTTTGGGCCATTTATCATTTGAACGGTATTCGCCACCGCGTCACGGAAGTGCAACACGCGGCCAACGGGCGTGAACAGGCGCTCCAGGAATTTCCCTGGGAGGACTATGCCGCCTCGCTCACGCAAGCCAAACAGGAACTCACCAATTTGCTGGGAATTCTTTGATCGCTGACTTCTTACCATCCACCATCGTCAACCGCTGTCATCGGAGGGTCCGCCATGCGTCTCAAATTCTTTTTTATTCTGTTGGCTGTCCTTGTGTTTATGTCGAATAACGTTTTCTCAGCGCCTGCGACCATGCGCCTCGATTACTACCACACGGGCAACGCCTCGCACGAGGTCTTCAGTGTCGACCGCATCGTGATCGAGCCGCTGCCCTGGCCGGGCAATGTGCACAAGACCCTCGATGACACCAATCTCGGTAAATACTACTTCGAAGTCATCGATCGCCAAACCAATCGGGTGCTCTATTCGCGGGGTTTTGCGTCGGTCTTTGGAGAATGGGAAACCACGGACGAAGCCAAAACGGCGCACCGGACCTTTCAAGAATCCGTGCGCTTTCCGGCGCCGGTCGAGCCGGTTCAAGTGATCTTGAAGAAGCGCGACCCGCGGAATGCTTTTCAGCAAATCTGGTCGGTCGTCATTGATCCGCACGACTCCACCATCGATACCGCAAAGCCGCCCGCGCCCGGACCGTTGCTTGAAATTCAAAAGAGCGGGGATTCGGCCGACAAGGTGGATTTTTTGATTCTTGGAGACGGCTACACAGTAGCCGAGCGGCCCAAATTTGAAAAAGATGCACGGCGGTTGGCCGATCTGTTGTTCGCAACACCTCCCTTCAAAGAGCATCGCCGCGATTTCAACGTCTGGGCCTTGTGTCCCGCGGCGGCGGAGTCGGGCATTTCGCGGCCCTCGACCGGCATTCATCGGCGCTCTCCGCTGGGCGCCAGCTACGACGCCTTCGGGTCGGAGCGGTACATTTTGACGTTTGAGAATCGCGCTTTCCGTGACATCGCTTCCTGGGCGCCGTACGAATTTGTGGAAATCCTGGTCAACGGCCGGACTTACGGGGGAGGCGGTATCTTCGGTTTGTACAGCACGGTGGCCGCCGACAGCTTGTGGTCACCTTACGTTTTTATTCACGAATTCGGCCATCACTTTGCCGGGCTGGCCGATGAGTATTACACCTCTCCGGTGGCTTACGAGACTCCGGCGCATCGTGTCGAGCCCTGGGAGCCCAACGTTACGGCACTTCTCGATCCTGACCATTTGAAATGGAAAGATTTGGTTTCCCCTGGAACACCCGTTCCAACGCCTTGGAATAAAGAGGCATTCGAGAAATACTCGCGGGAGATTCAGCAACGCCGCCTTCAAATCCGCCGCGACCGGCGCCCCGAGCCGGAAATGGACGCGCTTTTTCAGGAAGAGAAGGCGCACGAAACGGAACTGCTGGGGACGGACAAGTACTCCGGCAAGGTCGGAGCGTTCGAAGGCGCCCTGTATGAAGCCAAGGGTTATTATCGGCCGCAGACGGATTGCATCATGTTTACCCGGGATGATGTGGGCTTCTGCGCCGTATGCCGCCGCGCCATCGAGCGCATCATCGCACTGTACACGCCATGAGCGCGCCGCAGCCTGCTTTACATAAAAAGACAACCCTTGGGTTGACTTTGCGGTTTCATTGGGTGTAAAAGAACGTTTCTTTTTTTGGAATTCACTATGCCTTCAGCCATTCACAATTGTTGTTGTCCGGCAGCCCCGATGTGTCGGGGCGGTGCGGCCATGGCGATGTGTTGTTCGCCGCTTCGAATGGCTGAGGCTGTCGGGCATTGTGGAGGATGAAGCGATAACACAATGAAAGGCATTCAGCAAAGCAAGATACGCTGAATCGACCGACCGAAAGATCAAGCCCTTCGAAGGAGACTTCGAAGGGCTTTTTTGTTGGTTGGAAATTCATCGGGCAGCGCCGGCCCGTTTTCAAACCGGCGGCTTTTGCACGCACCTTTGCAGGGCGCATGCTTGAAAGAAACTATTTTGATGACCCAATTCGTGGAAGTTCGCAAGCCCGCCATTTCGCCGGAACAGCGCGCGGAAATCGCCTTGATGATGGAGCAGATCGCGCGTTTGGATCGGGGAGAGTTGCCGGCCGACGATTTCAAAAAGTTTCGTCTGGAAAACGGCATCTATGGCATTCGCGGTTCGGCTGATGAGCACATGGTGCGCATCAAAGTGCGCTTCGGAAAACTGACGGCCGATCAGCTGGACGCCCTCGCCGACATCGGAGAAACCTTCACACCCAACCGCAAGGCCCACATCACCACGCGCCAGGACATCCAGTTCCATTACGTCAAGCGCAGAAATCTGGCGGCGGTTTTGACACGTTTGGCGGAAGCGGGGCTGACCACGCGCGAGGCCTGCGGCAACACCGTGCGCAACGTCACCGCCTGTCCGTTCTCGGGAATTTCTCGCTCGGAAGTTTTCGATGTGCGCCCCTATGCCGACGCGCTGTCGTGGTATTTCTTGCGCAATCCGCTGAATCAGAATTTGCCCCGCAAATTCAAGTTCGCTTTTGAAGGTTGCACGGAAGATCATGCCCGCACCGCCATACACGATTTCGGCGTCGTGGCCGCGATTCGCGAGAGAGATGGACTCACCGAGCGCGGCTTCCATGTTTATCTGGGAGGCGGTTTGGGCGCCCAACCGGCTTCGGCCCGACTTTTGGAAGAATTTACGCCCGAGCGATTATTGATCCCGACGGCAGAAGCGGTGCTGCGCGTGTTTGATCGTTTTGGAGAGCGCCGCGAAGATCGTTCCCACCGAATGCGGGCGCGCTTGAAATATTTGATCCGCGAGTGGGGCTGGGATAAATTTCAGCAGGCTGTTTTGAAGGAGCGCGGCCTGGCCGAACTGATGCATTCCGGCCGCTCGCCCGTCCAATTCAATACGGAAGAAGAACGCGCGCCCTTCGATTCCGTCGACATCAGCCGGCTGATCAGCGACAGCCTTTCCAGCCAGACATTTCGAAACGTCCAAAGTCAATCTGGAAAATCATGGATGGAACGGCAGGAAAGTTTTGCCCAGTGGTTTGCCTCCAATGTGGTTCCTCAGAAACAGGCGGGCTGGAGCGCCGTCATCGTTCGGGCTCCCTTGGGCGATTTGACGACGGATGAACTGCGTCACGTGGCAGGCATCGCCCGCAAATACTGCGGCGGGCGCCTGCAATCGACCATTTCACAAAATCTTCTGCTGCGTTGGATCCCCAACGCTGCGGTGCGGCCGGTTTTCGATGCCCTGAGCCGGGCGGGTCTTGCTGAAAGCGGAGCGCATCAGTTGGCTGACATCACGCGTTGCCCCGGCGCCGACACCTGCCAAATCGCCATCACGCACGCCCGCGGCCTGGCCGAAGCCCTGGCGCCGATCGTTGAAAACGGGTTGGGCGAATTTCCGGAATTGCAACAGCTTTCCATCAAGATTTCCGGGTGCATGAATTCCTGCGGTCAACACCACATCGCCGACATCGGATTCTACGGAGCCAGCGAGAATGTCCTCGGACACGAACTTCCCAAGTACGTGGTGCTGCTGGGCGGACGAACCCGGGAAGGCTTGGCGGAGTTCGGAGTGCCCATCGCGCAAATTCCGGCACGCCGTGCTCCTGAGGCGCTCAAAGAAATTCTCCTGTACTACCGCGCCCACAAAAAGGATGCGGAGCTGTTCCGGGATTTTGTCGACCGCCTGGGGAAGGATGTGTTCCGCCGGCTTCTGGCGAAATATCAGGAGGTTTCCTCTTACGAGCAAACACCGCACCTCTTTAGAGATTTGGGTGTCGACGAGGATTTCTCTGTGACGCTGGGCGTCGGGGAGTGCGCCGGCGGTTCGACAGCTGACGCCGGTCCGATAGCAGTCGCGACAGCGCGGGTGGCAACTTCCGCGAGAACCTGAAAATATATTTTGGGTGCGCAAAAAGGGAAAATAAGCGCACGGAGGAGTAATTCATTGAGTAAGTTGTTTCCGATTTTTCTCAAGCTCCAAGGCCGGCGAGCTCTGGTTGTGGGCGGTGGAACCATGGCTGCCCTCCGCGTAAAACAGCTAATTGCCGCGGAGGCCCAAGTGACCGTGATTGCACCCACACTCGGGTCGGCCATGGCAAAGTTCTCAGAAGCGAAACAGATGAAGATCCATTCAAAAAAATTCGAACCCGCCGATCTTACACGCGAATATTTTCTTGCGATTGCCGCTACCGACGATACTGACGTGAACGCCGCCGTCGCGGCGCAGGCGGAACGGTTGGGCATTCTGTACAACGCGGTCGACGACATCGAGCATTCCAGTTTCTACACGCCTTCGGTGGTCGAGCGCGGAGATCTGCTCATCGCCATTTCAACCAACGGTCACAGCCCGGTGCTGGCGCGGCGACTGCGTCAGGAATTTGAACAGGCGCTGCCAACGGAGTTCGGCGCCTGGGTTCAAGAACTGGGCCGGCTTCGCAAGAAATTGAAGCAGGAGATTCCGCACCAGCTGGAGGCGCGCAAAGCCATCATTGAAGAAGTCATCGAACGGACGGTACGGAAATGAGGGGGAAAGAGACGAGCACCCGGCGAATGAGAGGTCAAGAAATGTATGGCTGGAAGAACTTTGGCCAGAAAAGGTGGACGCCGCAGAATGGCTTTTTGAGGATTGGTTCAACAGGACGGATTCAAGAAGGCGGCTCCAGCCGGGGCGCTTTTTTCTGGACTGTTCTTCATGGGCGCCGTTCGTTCCTTCGGCCCCGGACATTTCCGGTTCCGATTTTTCTCAGACCCGGCGACAGGGGCCGCGGTTTCATTGGCGGGCCCCGATTCATCGGAGCTGATTTTCTCAGCCCGCCCCTTCAGGGGCGGGAAGAGAGGGACCCAATAAGCTTTCAATCAACCCCATTGATGGGGTGAAATAACTGATGAGTCAAAACACAACAGGAAAAGTATTCATCGTGGGCGCCGGACCCGGCGCCAAGGATCTCATCACGCTGAAAGGCCTGCGGGCACTGCGCCAAGCCGACGTGATCCTTTACGATGCGTTGGTGAATCCGGAGCTTCTCGACGAAGCTCCGGCAGAGGCCGAGAAAATCTTCGTGGGCAAGCGCTGCGGACGTCACGCCATGGAGCAACGTGAGATCAATCGCGAGATCGTGGCCCAAGCGCTTCGGGGCAAGTGCGTGGTGCGGTTGAAGGGAGGAGATCCGCTGCTGTTTGGGCGCGGGGGCGAGGAGGCGCTGGCCTGTGAGGATTCGGGGATAGGATTCGAAATCATTCCCGGCGTCTCCTCCGCCTTGGGTGCCGCGGCTTACGCGGGTATTCCACTCACGCATCGGGGCGTGGCCGGGTCTGTGGCATTCGTGACCGCCAGCCTGATGGAAACATCAACGAGCCGTGCCGATTTCAACGACCCTGCGGCAACAAAGCTGAAAGATCTTGCGAAAACAGTCGACACGCTGGTGATTCTTATGGGAGGACGAAAACTGCGCGCCGTGGCGGAAGGGCTTGTTGATGCCGGGCTTTCGCCGCTCACGTCCGTGGCCGTGATCAGCCAAGCATCGATGGAAACCCAGCGGACGGTGTTGGGAACACTTGAAAACATCTCCGAGCGGGTTGAACAGAAACAGCTGGCTTCGCCAACGTTGATCATCGTCGGCGCCGTCACACAATTCAGTGCGGCGTTGAGTTGGTTTGAGAAAAAGCTTACCGCAGAGACGCAGAGATCGCCGGGTAGCGCTGAGGAAGAACATGTTGGACAACACACAACACAAGCACAGAACCGGTCCCGATGAATTCTCCATTCCAAAAATCGAGGTAACAATAAACCCATTCGCGGCATTGTTGTTCACCAGGATCCCCGCGGGGTCATCCAATATGTCACCCCATGAATGGGGCTGGCTGCGACAAGAATCTATCTATCTTCATTTTCGGCCTCATTCCAGCCCATGAATGGGCGGGCTGAGGGATGCAAGCCCCGTGAACGGGGCCGTACCAAGAATTCGTTAAGGGAGCCTGAACAGGGCTCGGCGCGGAAGGGTCCATACCTTAGGCCTAAACATTGTCTGCCAGACGGGCTGTAAAATCTTACAGCAATGCCGGACAGACTTGCGCTAGACTACGCCAAAGAATCAAAAAGATGACGCATTCTGATATGACCAACACAGGCCATTCCCCGGTTCCCGCACGGGATACGGCAGCGCTCTTGCGAGGTTTTGGTCCGCTCGGCGTGCTCGCAATCGTTGTCATCTTCGGAGGCGCGCTGGTGAGCCCGATTGTGAGTGCCCCGCTGGTGTTGTTGTGGGCCTGGATATCACGCACCTCGTGGCCGGACCTCGGCTTCACAAAGTCTCGCAGCTGGGCCCTGACAGTCGTCGGGGGTGTGGCTTTTGGAATAGCCCTGAAGCTCGCGATGAAAGCCCTTGTCATGCCGCTGTTGGGTGCTCCAGCGATCAACGAACGCTACCACTACTTGGCAGGCAACACGGCCGCGTTGCCGAGCTTCGTCTTGATGGTCCTGATCAGCGCCGGACTTGGCGAGGAGGTGTTCTTTCGAAGTTATATCTTCGAACGGCTTGGCAAGCTACTAGGCCGCGGCACGTGGGCCCTGACCTGCATGGTTGTGATCTCGGCTGGTTTTTTTGCTATCGCTCATTACCCTAATCAAAGACTCCCCGGTGTGGAACAGGCCGCCGTGGTGGGCGTGATATTCGGAGGAATCTTCGCGTGGCGACGGAATATTTGGGTGTTGATGGTGACCCATGCGGCCTTTGATCTCACCGCCATTGCGCTCATCTACTGGAATTGGGAAGAGCCGGTGGCGCACGCGCTCTTTCGGTAACCCGCTTTTTGAGATGAACTTTGACCGGTTCATTGAGTTGGCTTGGTTCGACCCCACATAAAATATCTTCTTCCGCTGCGGTTCTTGAACCCGCCCATGAATGGGCGGGCTGAGGGATGCAAGCCCCGTGAACGGGGCTTGATTAGCAAGCCTCAAGAGAAATCAAGACCGCCGAACGAGCCGAATTCACGCGAAAGGGACGAGTCTTCCCCGATACATCGGGGCGAGGGTGACCCCCGCTCATTTCAAATCCACTTTGATGGGGACGATTGTTTCGGAAGAAGAGGCGGCGATGTCCAGCGGTTGAGTGAGGTTGAGGGATTTGATGTAGCACAAGCCCTGATTGTCCTCGCGGCAATAGTAAACCGTCATAGCCAGCTCCAGCGTGGTCTTGCCGTCGCGAGCCGGAGATTTGAATGGAATCGTCAGAGGCAGCGAGGCGTTTTTAAGAGAAGCTTTTTCCGCGCCGCCGGTAAACATCACGCTGTCCCCCTGAATTTTTTTCACCTGGTAACTGAGTGGCGCAATGGGATTCAGATGAAACCCTTCCGGGAATTTCAAATCCACAATTAATTTGGAGTCAGCGCCGGCCTTCACCGATTGGACGGCCAAGCGAGCGCGTACTGTGAACGGGGAATCCTCACTGCTTGATGCGGTGCCTCCGGATGCCAGTTCGTCGAATCCATAGAGCTGGAGGGTTGTGACCTGTTTGGTTTTGAGATCGGCCACGCGGATGGCGTGATTGTCGGTGTCGGCAATGTACAGCTTGTTGCCGGCGAATGAAAGTCCCCCGGGTTCATAGAATTGAGGATGCGACTCCGTTCCGACGCCCGGCTTGCCGTTTCCAAGGAGGGTACTGATCGACCGTTTTTCCGGATCGACGACGCGAATTTTGTGGTTGTAGGTGTCGGCAACGTAAACCTTCCCATTGTAATAAGCCACTCCCAGGGGATGTTGCAGGCGGGCCGCGGGATAAAGGCCGTCGATATCCCCGAATTCAAACAAGCCTTCTCCGATCAGGGTGTGCACTTGATTGGGGCGGCCGAGATCGGCGTAGCGGACGGCGCTGGCTTCGCTGTCGGCAAAGAACAGGCGCTTGCCGTCGGTGGTGAGTCCGCTGGGCTGCGCCAGGGCCGCAAAGCTGAGGCCGGCATCTACAATGTTCTCCATGCCGCTCCCCGCAAACGGTTCTGCGGTTTTCTTTTGGGGATCAAACACCCACAATTGATGGCTGCCGGCATTGGCGATGTAAATTTTTCCGTCGACCAGCGCCAGATCCCAGGGAGAATTCAGTGCCGTCGATGTCGCCGGCCCTCCGGCTTCTCCCCAAGAGGCTTGGTGTCCGGTTCCGGCGGCCGTTTCAACGGTGCGTTTTGCCAGATCGAGTTTTCGGATGGAATGATTTTCGGTGTCGGCGATCCACAGAATCTGCGCCGCCGCGTCGAACGCCATGCCCTGAGGATGGTGAAACTGCGCCTGCGCGAAAGAACCGTCCACTCTCCCTTCGGCGCCGGATCCGGCGATGTCCAGCACGTTGCCGTCGAGCGTTGCTACCAGAATCCGGTTGTGGTTGGAATCCGAGATAAACAAGCGATTTGATTTTTCATCGGCAAGGATTTTTCCCGGGAACGAAAGAACCGAGGGCGGCTGCTTGTCTTTCTCGAGGGCCAAAGGCAGGGGTTTTTCGACGATTTTGTTTTCCGCTTTAAAGCGATTGACCAGAAAGCCTATGGCTTGATCAAGCACTTCAAAACTTCCCTCGCCGGGAACCTTTCCGACAATGTAACCGTCGGGATCAATCAGCACCAGGGTCGGCCAGGCATTCACGCCATAGGCTCGCCAGATGGCGAAGTTGGCGTCGTTCACCACCGGGTGGTGAATTTCGTAACGCAGAATGGCTTCGCGAATGTTCTGCGATTCTTTTTCGTTTTGAAATTTGGCGGAGTGAACGCCGATCACCGCCAGGTCGTTGTCGTATTTTTCTTCAAGCTTTCGGAGGGTGGGAATGACGTGCATGCAGTTGATGCAGCAGTAAGTCCAAAAATCAACGAGGACCACCTTGCCGTGCAAATCCTTGATGGACAGCGGATGTTGAACGTTCAACCAGGCGACGCCGCCGGAAAAATCCGGGGCATGAACCGTTTGCTTGTATCCACTCATGACCTGCCTGACCTCCGAACCTCCTGGATCGCTCCAATCATCAAAATTGGGCACCTGACTGATCATGGCCGCGCCGCGTACCGATTCCACCAGGTGCTTGAAGGGTGACACCGCTAAAAGCGCCACCACCACGAGAGCCAACACGACACCCAGCCACACGCGGGAAGTCCATTTCTCCGCCTGTTTGAGACCGCGTCGTTGGACGCTTGGGTTCTTGTCCCCCATCAAGTGTGCCATGTCAAAAGAGACAAGCATTTTGGCACAGGAGTCCGCAGTAGACAAACAAATCAGGAAGTCGATTTGTAATATGTTGTCAATGTGGAAGGACGATCGGCTGGAGGGTGGAAAAGAGCAGCGGGTTCCTAGAACACAGCTTCGGTAGCGCCGGCGGTTCTTTATGCCGGCGGTTATCTGTCGCCCGGGTAGCGCTCGCCCCGATGGATCGGGGCCGGACCCCGCGGAAATCCGGGTCGATGGCACATCCGGGATGCTCCGCTTTTTGGAGCATCCCGGCTACCAGGGCGATTTTCATTCCCTTGGGTGTGAACACAGTGCCTGACCAACTGCCCTAAAGTTTAAAGGCAGCCTGAAGAAGGGGGCGAATTACTTCAGCTTCGTCACAGTGACTTCCAGTTGATAGCGCTTCGTGCTGTTGGGATCGTCGATGCTGCTCAATAGCGTCGGCTTTCCCAAGGTCACCACGACTTGAGCGCTGGAGCGGATGTTCCGCGTCACCGGATTGGGGGCTGTTCCTCGAGCCTGCTCGGGAATGGCAAAGCTGCTGAAATCGCCGTTGGTGTCGAGTGCCAGATCGTTTCCGACCAGGTGAAGGCGTGCGTCCAGGTTCAAGCCCACGTCCATATACTGCACGGAACGGGCGGTTCCAGACATGGTTTCATACGGAACACGTGTTCCAATGCGCAAGCGGGCCCATTCGTCGGGAGACGCCATGACGGTATATTCACGCGAGTTCACTTTTTTTCCGTCTTCGAGTTCGTTCATCATGAAATCCAGACGATAAGAACTCGCGACGCGAAGCGGTTTAGGCTCCGGTGTGGACGCTTCCGGCTTATCGGCGGTCGATTTATCGCTCTTCGCTCCTTTCGAATCTTGCGCCCAAGCAGTGGGGTTGAGGCTGACAAAGAACAATATTGCCACGAGCCATCTTGACCAGGTTTTCATTGTCTTCTCCTTATCTATCCTTTTCATCAGAGGTAGGTTTTGAGTTTTCTGACAGGGGTTCGATCTTAATGTCTTCAATTTTCAAATCTTCCATAGGCTGATTCTGAATTTTGGCAAATTCCACGGCGGCATCGTGGTGTTGGTTGAGAAATTGGACCAACAGTTGTTCTTGCTCCGACAACGGCGTCGGAGATGGAAACTGCGCCAATCGTGGTTGAAACGAAGGTTTGTTGACGATGTTCTGTAGAGCCCTGACACGAATCGACCGCCCTGGAGGAATCGTTTTTTTCTGCGGTGCCATTGGGGGCTCGAGGGGAGTGACAGGAGAAGCCGGTTTTTCAAGAGCGGCTTGGGTGGAATGCTGCGGGATCTGCGGCCTGTGAATAAAAAATGCGAAGAGCACTGCAGCCGAGATCAGAGCTACCGATGCCGCGGCCCAAGCCCATCGTGGCCAAGTCCAAGCGGGTTTTTGACCTGCCAGATTCGCCAGAATACGGCGCTCCAATCCCGGGCGCGGCTCCACGGGCGAGTGGTGCGCCAAACCTTCGTCGATTAATCCATCTGCTATTCGTTCTCTTTCTTCAGGATTCATGTTCACCTTCCATCAAAGTCACCAACTTCTCTTTCAAGAGTTGTCGGGCCCGGAACATACGAGTGCGGACCGAAACTTCCGGAATGTTCAGCACGGCGGCGATTTCTGCGCCCGACAACTCCTCCAGCGTTGAAAGCGTTACCACATCGCGCAGCTCTCGAGGCAGTCCTTGAATGGCGCGGCCCAAAAACGCCAGCCTCTGCCTCCGGATAAGCTCTTGCTCGACGGTTAAGCGCTTGGAAAGCAGCTGACCTCCGTTTTCTTCGTACTCTTCCACGGAGCTGTCGGGCTTGCGGCGTCTCCGGTCGACCGCCACGCGCCAGACGATGCGAGCCAGCCAGAGTTTGCGGTCACGAACCGTTTTGAGATCGTCCTGATGCCGCAGCACCCTCACGAACGTTTCTTGAGCAGCGTCCTCGGCGTCGTGGTGATTGCGGAGGACAGAAAACGCGACGCGAAAGACAAAGCGGGCATGTTCGCGAACCAAGCCTTCGATCTCGTTGCTCACAACGGAGCTGTTCACCCTGACATCGCTCAAGAGCACCTGCCCGACTCGCTCCATGCTGGCCTCAGATTAGAAGACTCGTGCCGAGGGAAGATGTTCATATAAATTCCAAAATCCAAAGACCAAAATCCAAATAAGTTCCAAATTCCAAAACCCAAATCCCAAGCAAAATCGATATTCAAGAAGAACTTCTTGCAATGATCCAAATTGGAATTTCGTTGTTGGCGCTTATTTGGATTTTGGAGATTGGAACTTGGAATTTACAAGAGTCCATTATCCCTTCATCTCTGATTGGACTCTCGCGACCAGGCGTTGGACGGCTTCGCGGAACACATCGGGGTGGGGAAGAAGGCTCAAGACGGCATAACCGGTCTTGTGGAAATCGAAGAAATATCCGGGATGAACCAAGACATGATCTTGCTCCAACCATCTCAATACCCATTCTTCTTCGGAATAGGACCGGGGAATGGAAATAATGGCACTCCAGCCTCCGTCGGCCGCAAGTCTCCGGCACAGGCCGCCGGTTTTTGAAACGCATTCATCGAGGATGCCGAGGTTTGCCCTTATGCGGTCGAGGATTTGTGATTGGATCATCGGCTGCACATCCGAAAGCAGCTTCGGCAAAGCCACCTGAACAGGTGTTGAAACGGATAGATAGGTGTCGGCGATGACTTCCAGCCGTTCTAATGCGGCCGTCAGCCATTCCTGCGGCCCCGAGGTTGCGACCCACGCCAGCTTCATCTGGGGCAGCCCCATCATCTTTGAAATGCCATTGAGTACAAACGTTAGTGTTCCCGTTTCTCCGACCAGGGAGTGGAGTTCTCGTGATCCGTCCGGAGATTTTGAAGAGGCGTCTTTGGAAGAACGTCCAAATCCAAAATCAACAAACACCTCGTCGCAAATGATAGGCAGTTCCCGATCGCGGCAAAAAGGAATGAGCCGATCGCGTTCGCGGGGGCTGAGTCCTGAGCCGGTCGGATTATTCGGATTCACCAAAATGATGCCGCGGGTTTTGGGAGTGCAGGCTTGCTCCAGGCTCCTCCAGTCGATCAGCCAAACGCTGTCGTATTCCAGCGGGTAGGGCTGTAATTCCACATCGTTCAATTGGGCCAAAAAATCGAACAACGGATAGCTGGGTTGGGGGACCAGGATTTGATCGCCGGGTTCGGCCAGGAGTCGAAAGAGAAAGGAATAGGCTTCGCTGGTGCTGGCGGTGAGAATGAGATGATCCGGATCGATCGAGGCGTCGTGCCTGGCATAGTGCTCGGCCACGGCTTCGCGGGCCGATCGCAGGCCTTGGGGTGTGGGATTATAAGAAAGGCTCTGCGGCTGTGAAATCGCGTCGATAATCGCTTGAGGATACTGAAAATCGCAGCGGGTGGGATTCGATTCAGTGAGATCGAGCAGGGTCCGGCCGCGCTCGCGGAGAAGCGCAACGCGGCGCGTCAGTTCGTTCGGAGTCAAGTTCCATTGAGTGCGGTTGGAGAAGCGCATGGCCGTGCCGGTCAGGCGGCAGAATAGTGGTAAAAAAAGAAGGCCGCAAGGCGAAAGTGAAATGATCAACTTCCGCGTTGCGGCGAATTCTCATTGCATCCAGCGTCCGGGTCGTGCGGCGCGAACTTCTACAGCAGCTCAAACCCCGGGTGTGGACGAAGGATTGGCTGCAGGCGTCTTGTACTTATCGACCGCCTTTTGAGCTCCGGTGGGATCGTCCGGATGACGCTCCTTCCAAAAGGCCTCCAACACCGGTTGCACGGAATTGCGCTGGCTGGTCCATTGGGCGTTCCCGTCGGTCAGCGCCATGAAGCGTCCCAGGGCCTCGATGGCGTTGTCTTCATCAGCATGCAGGACATCCAATGCCGTCTTGGCATCAGCGCTTTCCTTATCGGTGATGGCATTGTATTTTTGCAAATCATCGTTGTACTTGCCCTGATAGATCAGACCCAACTGAAAGGCCGTGTAGGGTTGATTGGGATCCAGCGTCAAGGCTTTATTCAATTCCGTCACAGCCTGGTCGTTCTGTTTGTCGTGGGCGTCAATCAGGCCGAGGTTCTGATAAAATGCGCCCAGCACCTTATTCTTCTGACCGCCATCCCAGGCCGCTTTGTCCTGAACCATGGCGGGCATCTTGCCTGCTTCAATGGCCGCAATGGCTTTTTGTGTAAAGTCGCGACCATCCTTTTCCAAGGTGAAATCGCGCGACACCGTCAAGCGTTGGCTTTCCAACGCCGGCCAGTAGAGAAAGGTCACGGGATCGACACCCTCGGGGGGATCTGCCAGAAACTTCTTGGCAAGGTCAAAGAGATCTGAAGACTTGTGGTTCTGAAAAGCGGTCTGGAACAGGCTGAACTGATACGCCGTGATGGATTGCTTCATGTAGGCGGCGTATTGTCCCTTGGGATACTTGTCCAGATAAGTCTTGGCGATGTCGGCCTTCTTGGTGGCATCCTTTTCGTTATACCAGGCCGTGTAAAGATCCGCTTCCGAGTCCTTGGCTGGGGCTTGAGCCCAAAGCTGGGCCGTACCGCCGAGCAGCAGCAAGCCCAGTATGCCGACGGCGAGATATCTCAGTGCGCCTTTCATATTCGTTCTCCATCCTCTCTTCTCGATGCGAATATCGAACAGTTGGTTGACTCCTCTAATAGTCTTATTGTGTCTTCGGCGCTTCAAACGAACGCGCGCTGCCCCTGTGATCCGGAAACCGAAGTTGAAAAAACGTTCCGACGCCGAAGAGTCCGGCCTTCAAATCTATTTTCGGCAATCACCGAAGACGGAGTTTGCATAGCAACGCACTCCGCGAAACAGAAAGAGAGTGTGCTTTGAAAACGCTTCGTGCGGATATGATCTTTAGTAAGAGTTCCTCGGACAAAAGTTAAACGGCAAGAATCTAGCAAAACCCGGGAAAATTTCAAAATAGAAAATGGGCAGGACAGTCGCCATCGGATCCCCGGTCTGTTTCTGCCCCAGGGGCACTTCGGCGGACCGGAAACCGCCGGAAAAGAACCTAAGGGGGATCCTGAAATCCCACAAACACCGGTTCAGGTTCCAAGCGGATCATGAATTTTTTCTCAACACCCCACTGGATGCTTTTCATCAAGGCGATCAATTCCCCGGCCGTGGCGCCCCCCCGATTAACGAGCGCGAGAGTATGTTTCGAAGAGATTCCAACCCGGCTGGAGGTGTTGGGCGCGCCGGGAAATCCTTTGTGAAAACCCGCCTGCTCGATCAGCCACCCTGCAGCCAATTTAACGCGGGGCGTTGATGGAGAGGGGCCCTCCACACGGCCTTGAGCGTTGACCGGATAGTGGGGGATTTGCGAATCTTTGTATTGTCGGGAAAGAGCTTCAAAGGTTGCAGCCTCGACCACAGGGTTCTTAAAAAATGAACCGGCGCTGCGTGTGTCGGGGTCGTTGTCGGAAAGCACCATGGCTTTTCGCCGGCGAATGGCCAAAACCGCATCCCGCACACTGCGCAACGTGGCCGGGGTGCCGGAGTCACGAAGAAAATGTTCTACATCGGGATAGCGGGTGACCGGTTCGAGCCCCTCTTGAAGCGCGAAGGCAACGGCGAGCACGATGTAGCGGCCTCGAGCCGTTGTATTGAAGACGCTTTTCCGATACGAAAACCCGCACTCGCCGGGAGTCAGATCCCGCCGCTCTCCGCTCGCGGTGTCGTACACCCGGACCGAGCGGATCACACTTGAAACCTCCTGACCATAGGCCCCCACGTTCTGAATCGGAGTGCCTCCGATGGAACCGGGAATACCGCTCAGACATTCCACCCCCGCCAGATTCCGGCTCACGGCGAAGTCCACGAAAGCGTCCCAGTCTTCTCCGCCGCCGAGCAGGAAATTTTTTTCTGCGGAGTCGGCACTTTTGCTGCCCGCTTCAATCCGTCCGGGAATCCGCAGGTGAAGCACCATTCCCGGAAAGCCTTCATCGGCCACCACCACGTTGCTGCCGCCGCCCAGCACAAAGAACGGCAGGTTTCTTTCCTTCGCAAACTTGAACGCCCGGATGGCCGGATCTTCTTCGTCGGCCTCGACAAAAAAACGCGCCGGGCCGCCGATACCCAGTGTGGTCAGAGGCGCCAGCGGAACATTTTCCTGAACCGCCCATTTCATGGAAGAGAGAATAACTGAATTCATCTGCAATGACGAAAGCAAAAGCAGGAAGGCGAAGGGTACGGGTTTTATGTTCCCGGAAACACTTCAACACGCCCGATTTTTTCCAGGGCGGGGCGCAATTG
This sequence comes from Terriglobia bacterium, assembly GCA_028716525.1. Lineage (GTDB taxonomy): Bacteria > Acidobacteriota > Terriglobia > JAIQFV01 > JAIQFV01 > JAQUPQ01. Next base: position 22,341 of record JAQUPQ010000013.1, read on the forward strand.
CTCCGAAGGACCGGTGACAATGACCACGAGGGAATCGGGATCCAGGTATTCACGGGCGGATTGTTGAATCTGCTCCGGTGTGATGCGGCTCAAATGGGGCGCATAGGCGGAATAGGCATCCAGCGAAAGGCTGTAGATCTCGAGCTGCGCAATGGCGTCGGAAATTTGATCGTTGGTTTGAAGTTGTGCGGCCATCCGGGCTGTCATCGTCGACACCGCTTGCGTCAACTGTGTTTCCGTCGGAGCCGTCGCGCGGAATTTCTTGATTTCGTCGAGGATGTCGGAAACCGCTTGCGGCGCTTTGGCGGTTTCGGTCGACAGATGCACCACCCAGTCTCCACCCAGGAGGTGATATTCAAATGCGCTGGCAACGTTCTTGGTGAGGCCGTCCTGTTTTTGCAGCCGCTCGACCAACCGGGAGGGCGTCCCTTCTCCGCCGAAGACAAAGTTCATGAGTTCAAGCGTGAAATGATCGCGGGCCCCGCGCGCGGCCCCGATGCGTCCCAGGCGAATTTCACTGGGCTCGCCGGCCGGCCGGTCCACAATTCGAATCTGTATGCCAATGGGTTGCTTGGCCGGGCGTGAGCCGTATCCGGCCGCGACAGGAACATTTCGCCAACCCCCCAACACCACCCGCGCCCGGTTCAGCACATCTTCGCTGTTTACCGGACCGGTGACCACCAGGATGGCATTATTGGGATGGTAGTAGCGTTTATAAAACGTTTGGCAGTCTTTGGGTGTGATGGCGTCGAGGGTGTGCGGCGATCCCTGCGGGGGATAGCCGTAGGGGTGGATCTCGAAGAGCTTTTCATGAAAGTAAAAATCGGCCAATGCCGCGGCGGATTTATGGATGTCGACGAGTTCCTGCTTGGCGGTCGCCTTTACCTTGGCTAATTCTGCCGGGTCAAAATCGGAGTTGAGGACCAGATCGCCCAACTGCTCCAGCATGGCTCCGACGTCTTTAGCGGGGCCGGTCAACCGGAACCAGCTGGCGTCATAGTCGGCGTATGAGGAGGAGTGGAAGCCCGCTTCAGCCAGGTCTTCGGCAATCTGGGGGCTCTTTCGTTGGGTCGTGGAAGCCAAAAGCATGCGAGCGGTCAGCAGCGCCGTCCCATTCTTGCCCGATTCGTCCGCGCCTGCCCCCACAAATGTGACCAGCAGGACGGTTGCCGGTGCTTCTTTTTCCCGTTCGACCACCACCACCTTAAGCCCATTCAACAAATCATTGCGCTGCTGCAAGGGAAGATGAACCGGAGTGGATTGTGCCCAAGTGATGGCCGATAAGCCCAATGCGAGCAGTAAAGCGGTTCTCAAAGATCGACGGTGCATGATTGATTTCTCAGCGGCAATGATCCCCGGGAGGCTGCATGTATGACGGATTCGGCGGAATTCCACGAGGCATTATCGCTTCTCGCAGGCCTTTCTGCAATGGAGGAAAGATAAGCTGCGCGGCATCGGGGTGTCAAAGGACAAATAAAAAACCAGGGGAGAGGGACTCTCCCCTGGTGACAGGAGGTAACATCGGCGTACATTGAAGCGAAACATCCTCACCGTTCCGAATCACCGGAAGACGGAATCCCCCGAAGCTTCGGAACGGGTCTGCCTGAGGCGGCCCCACTTCAATCTTGTCAGTCGAAACAACCTGGATGCTGCTTCGACAAAACCATGGCAACGGTCGGCCGGTGTTGAAACGGCACCGTCCGCCGTTTCCTGCAGTGCGCGTTCCACTCAGAACATGAGTTTGATCGCGAGCTGGATCTGGCGCGACGAACCCGAGTCGCCCGTGCCGAACCGGGTGTTGATGATCTGGCCAAACGTACTTGTGCCGACCACACGACCGGGTTGTCCGAAGTTCGCGTGGTTGAAGATGTCAAAAAATTCGGCCCGGAGTTGAACTTTGAAATTCTCTTTGACGGTCGTGGTTTTAATGAGCGACCAATCAAAGTTGGCAAATCCCGGTCCCGTCACAAAATTTCTTCCGGCGTTTCCAAAGACCGTCGGGCCCACACAACCGGCAGCTCCCGGAGCACAAAAGGCGGCGGTGTTAAACCACGCCTCGCGCGTCGGACCCGCCGCGAGCGCAGGATCTCCCACCACATTGGCCCGTCGTGTGGCAAACCCCGTCAAAGCGGCATTGGTCACGATGATGTCCACGGGGTTACCCGATTGGAAGGTGGTGATCCCGGCTAACTCCCAGCCCTCCACCAAACGATTGGCCTTGAACGGAAAATCGTAGATGTAGCTGATATTGAAATGGTGGCGGGCGTCAAAATCGGACGAGCCCCTCTCATTGCGAAGGTTGTAACTATCCTGGGCCATCATGGTCGTCGCCGAAGGAGAACTCAGTGAAATCCAATCGATGGAGTGTGACCAGGAATACGAGGCGCTGAACTGCAAGCCGCTGGACACGCGCTTCGTGGCGCTCACCCAGAGTGCGTTGTAGGTGGAATTGGAGGGACTGTCGACCTGCACGATATTCGAAAATCCCGCAAACGGCCGCGTGGCGTTGTTGCCGGGCACCACGGGCTGGTTGATGTTGTGGAACATCCGCAGGTGTGTGCCCTTGGAACCGAAATATCCCACCTGCATCGAGAAACTCTTAAGAAGCTCGCGCTGCACGTTCAGATTCCAGGATTGCACATAGGCATTCCGGAAATTGGAATTGATGGCATTGGGGCTCACCGCGGGAGCTCCCGACCCGGTCAAGAGGCTGCTGAGGGACAGGGAGCCGGCCGCCGACAAAGGATTTGCGAAGGGCGGATTGGTGGTCAGGCCGATCACGGAGTTCGTCACCGGCTGGTCATAGTAAAGCCCATATCCGCCGCGGACCGAGGTCTTGCCGCTCCCGAAAGGATCCCAAGCGAATCCCACGCGCGGTCCAAAATTCATATTGTTGGAGGCGTAGATTTGCCCCAACCCCTGACCGACCGTCACCAGCGTTCCCGAGGAGGGAACAAAGTTGGAGAATCTTCCGTTGGCTTCGGTGGGCGTCGTGTTCATGTCCCAGCGCAATCCCAGCTCAAAGGTGAGATTCGATGAAAACTTGTAATTGTCCTGCACGAAGAGACCAAAGCTCTTCGTCCGAATCTGGCTCTGGACGGCCCCCAGGGTGATGTTGAACTGGTTGGCGACGCCGTTCAGGAAATTGGGAATGCTGCTGAAGATGACCTGACCGGTGTCATTGTTCAAGTTATTGTTGTGGAAGATGCGAAGCTCCGTCCCCAGCTTGAGGGAGTGCTTTCCGATCAGGTAGTTGAACGTATCGCCCCACAGAAAGCCGGTGTCAGTTCGTCCCTGCGGAAATCCTGCCGGTCCACCGAAGTTGAACGCGCCACTCACGCCAATCTGGGGCAGGCCGAGGTTTGAGCTGACCCCATCGCTGATGCCGAAGTTGGCCGGATTCAACTGCGCATTGGGAGAAAACAGAATGTGAATCCGGTTGTATCCCATGCGGAATTCATTCACAGCGCGGTCGCTGAAAATGTGGGTCTCATTGAATGTAAACACCTGGCGATGAGACTGCCGGGTGTCCCCAAACCCCGGAAGGTTGTTTCCCTGCAAAGTGGGTTCCTGACGCAAATCGCGCTGGAAGGCGTAATAGCCGTGCAGCGAGTCTTTGTCGGAAATGCGATGGGAGATATCCACCGTCCACTGGTCAATATTCACCGGAGCCGTGGCCGCACCGACAAAATTCGTTCCCACATTGGGCGGAGGAATAAACTGCAGCAGCTGTTGAATGACCGGATTCGTGACGGAAGCGCGTTGGGCGGAGGTCAGGACCGGGGTGTTGATGGTGAGGCCCTGTCGCTGCCGCAAGCCTTCATAACTGAAAAAGAAAAACGAGCGGTCTTTGCCGGGATGGCTGGGGCCCAACCAGATGGGTCCACCAATGTTGAATCCGAAATTGTTCCGCTTGAACGGAGGGATGGTCTTATCGAAGAAATTTCGGGCGTCCAAATAGTCGTTCCGAAGGAAATCGAAACCCTCTCCGTGATAATGATTGGTTCCGGAGCGGGTCCCGATGTTCACGATGGCGCCGCTGTTGCGTCCGTATTCGGCGCTGAACGTCGAATTGGTGGCTGAAAATTCGGCGACGGTGTTGATGGACGGCTGGAAGGTGATTTGATTTTGCACCATGTCGTTCAGGTTGACGCCGTTGATCAGGAAATTCACGGTGTCTTCCCGATTGCCGGCGGTGTCAAAGGCGAAGGCGCCTTGCCCGCGCAACGGAGCCGTTAAGAACCCGCTCTGAGGCTGCACGACGGAGCCCGGGAGCAGCAGTCCCAGGTCCACAAAGTGCCGGCCATTCAAGGGAATTTCCTGAACGGTTCGTTGCGTGATGGTCTGACCGACTTCCATGGTCGTGGACTCGATGACCGGGGCCGAAGCTTCCACGTTGACCGTCTGTGAAACCTGTCCCACGGCCAGCGTCACATCGAGGTCGGTCGTTACCGCAACCTGAACAATCACGTTGTCTGCCACCTTGGTTTGGAATCCCTGGGCTTGAGCCGTCACGCGATAATTGCCGATCGGCATGGCCGCCAGAAGAAATTGCCCCGTCGATTCAGTGACGGTGGAACGTTCGATTCCAGTGGCATTGTTGTGGGCCGTTACCTTGGCTCCCACAATGGCGCCCCCCTGAGCGTCGGTGACCAATCCGGCAATGCTTCCCGCAGACTGCGCCCGGACGGAAACGGACAGCAACGAAAACGCTAGTAACGCGATTGCGAAAACGAACAACCCTCGAGCTGGCCTGGATAGAATCATGCGTCCTCTCCTTAGGTGTGGTGTTGGCATCGATAATTTAAGCTGACATAGTGCAGGTCGTCCCTGAAACCATGGATTGAGGAGCGTTTCCCGGCCGTTTGAGAACAGTTTGGAAGTAAAGGTTAAAAGCTGGTTTTATAACCGAGAAGAGTGTTCCACGCAATGGAACAGTTGCATTTTTTTGCACAAAGTGTTCCAGCCGGAATTCAGCGCCGCATCGCGCCGCTCAGGCCGGAGGCCGCGGGGAGGGGATTGGGGATTCGAGCGCGGTTTGCAATTGGTAGGTCAGCACGGCCTGGCGCAAGGTTTCCAGCGATTCGTCGGAAAGATGCCGGTCGAATTGCAGAATTTCGACACGCCGCGGAATCTGCTGCAGCAGGCCGGCGGGACACAGCGGTGAGACGTAGGCATATTTGACATGCCCCAAGGCCGCGGCCAACTTGCGGGAATCGGAGAACAACACCGCATGAACGCGGCCGATGACGGACTCGTGGCCCAGGTTGCGCAGGGCCGAGCGGAAGTTCTGAAAGAAATCCAGATTGGACACCACCATCGCCAGGCCGCCTTTGCGCGCGGAATGGATGATGGAGCGGATGAATTCGGGCTTCAATCGAATCTTGACGGGCACCTTGCCGTGCTCGCGGGCAAAGCGCGTGATGTCGTCCCAATGAAAATCGGTGGTAATCAAAAACGCGGCCGCGGCCAGGGCCTTGGCGACCGAACGCGGCCGGGATTTCAGATCCTGGATCATCACGGGATGCGTGGTAAGGCCCACGTGGTCTTGAATTTCTTTGGCGAAGAGGTGGATTTGCTCGGTGTTGCATTCCACTACCACTCCGTGAATGCGCCGGCGGCGCGATTCGTCGGCCGTTTCTTCAAGCAGCTGGAGGTAGCGGGCCGGTGAAAATTGCATGCGGCGGGCCTCCTCCAGATGGCGCTCCATCATGGAGAGCAACGAAACGTAGTAGCTCTGCTCAAAATTCTTCCGCTCCAGCGTCCCGACCCGCACCCCGCTTCCTTTGCGCACCTCGATCAACCCTTCCTCCTGGAGGCGGTGATAGATTTTGAGAATGGTCTTGGGATTGACTCCGGCCATGCGGGCCATGGCGCGCACCGCCGGGAGACGGTCGCTGCCTAAACCGCCCATGTGCAACGCCGCCGTCAGTTGACTTTTAATCTGGTCATAGAACGGCTGTTTGCTCTTCTTGTCGATGGCGAATTGCATGGCGCTTCCCGGAAGCGTGGATACGGAGCGGCTCTTCATTGAAAAGACCTTGAAGGACTGGGATACGAGTTTCCGCGCGACGGCTGGAACTCGCGCCGGGCATTCCCCCATGGAATCAGGGTCGGCGGTGCAATCGGTTTTGCCACCCTACCGGCGCAGTGGAATTTTATCAGAATCCTGAGAAGAGTGGGCGCGCCACGATCGGCCTGTGAAAGCCGAAGGCGGGTCGAGCGCCGCTGGGGCGGTCGGGTTTTGTGAGATAATCGCGACCGCGAGGTTCTGAGGATTATTGAAATGACCGAAGTATTTGTGGTGCAAGCGGCGCGTACGCCCATCGGCAAGTTTGGCGGGTCCTTGAAGGATTTTTCCGCGCCGGATTTAGGCGCCGCCGTGGTCAGCGCCCTGTTGGATCGCGCCGGAGTGGAGCCGGCTCGGGTCGACGAATTGATTTTCGGGTGTGGGCGACAGGCCGGCAGCGGTCCCAATGTGGCCCGACAGGTTTTGTGGCGCGCCGGAATTCCTCAAGAACGTACCGCCTACACCGTGAATATGGCCTGCGCCTCCAGCCTGAAATGCGTTGTCCTGGCTGCCCAGGAAATTGCTCTGGGCCATGCCGATTGTGTGGTGGCCGGCGGCGCAGAGTCCATGAGCCGTCTGCCTTTTTATTTGGAAACGGCTCGCTGGGGTGTGCGATTGGGAACACAAACGCTGGTCGACGGCATGTACCGCGACGGATTTTTATGCCCGCTGTCCCGTTTGGTTATGGGAGAAACGGCCGAGCTTTTGGCGGACGAGTTCAAGATTTCGCGAGCCCAACAGGATGCCTTTGCCCTGGAAAGCCAACATCGTGCCCAACGGGCTATTACGGCGGGGCGATTCGACCAGGAAATCATTCCGATTAATCTCCAACATAAAGTCGACCGAAGCGGCGCTGAAAAAAACGCTGCACCCGGGAAGCCATCCGACAAACCGGGCGCAAAACCCGGCGAGAGCTTCACACGCGACGAACATCCGCGCTTCGATGCAAGACCCGAGGATCTGGAACGGCTGTCACCGGTCTTCTCGAAAAACGGAACCATCACGGCCGGCAATTCATCGGGAATCACCGACGGCGCCGCCGCCGTGCTGTTGATGTCGAAGGAGGCCATGAAGCGCAGCGGACTGGACCCGCTGGCGCGCTTTGTGGATGCCACCAGCGTGGGCGTCGATCCGCGTCGCATGGGCCTGGGGCCGGTTCCGGCCGTCCGTCAATTGCTGGATCGGCTGAAGATGAAGCTCGACGAGTTCGATTTGGTGGAATTGAACGAAGCCTTTGCGGCCCAGGTCCTGGCGTGCGATCGCGAACTGCGTTTTGATCATCAAAGATTGAATGTGAACGGCGGGGCCATTGCTCTGGGTCATCCCATCGGAGCGACCGGGGCCCGCATCGTGGTCACGCTTCTTCAAGAAATGCAGAAACGGGGAGCACGGCGCGGGCTGGCCACACTGTGTGTCAGCGGCGGATTGGGCATGGCCGCGGCCTTCGAAAGACCTTGAAGACGGGCACGAACCAGGGACGACCCGCGAAATTTGTATTTTGGTGTTCGTCTCCCTTCGAGCGATACGGAACTGAGGAATTGTTTTTGAGAGTACACGGTCTGCATCTTATCCAACGGCTTGTCGTCGCGTTGACAGCTTTGATGTGGGTGGTTTTGTCTCTCCTGCCGGGTCCCCTGTGGGCCCAAAAAAAGTTGGTCTTCAAGGATGGGTCTGTTGAGAAGGTGGAAAGCTACCAAGTTCAAGGAGACCGCGTTCGATTCAAATCAGCGGAGCGGAGTGAATGGGAAGAAGTTCCTTTGAGCTTGGTGGATCTCGAGGCCACACGCAAGGTCAATCAGAAAGAAGCGCAAGAAATCCACTCCAGTCCGGCCCGGCCGCTGGAAAAGCCCGGCGCCGGAACGGCGGTTAAGAATGAGCCCACGAAAAAGTCCGAGGAGCTTCCGGAAATCGCCGCCGGAGTGAGGCTTCCGAATGCCTATGGAATGTACGTTTGGGATGGGAAAAATCTTGTTCAATTGTCGGAAGCGGGAACACGCAAGCACAAAGACAAGAAAAACGCCATCATCAACATGGTCGCACCGGCGCCCGTCATGAAACAGAAAACCAGCGTGCAGCTTGACGGAGAAACTTCGGATACGCGCTTAACCACCGCCTCTCCGGTGTTCTATGCGTATCTGCCTGAAGAGCGAGCTTCCCAGGTTTCGCTGTATCGCATGATCGTTTCCAAGAACGCCCGGGTTCTCAAAGAGGTTTCCCATTCTCAAATCACCGGCAGCGACTCCGAAAGGACTCAGGATTACATTTTCACTCCCTCCATCCGGATGAGCGAAAACGTGTACAAGATTTTTCCCACGAAGCCGCTGGAAGCGGGGGAGTATTGTCTGGTGGAGGTGAATGCGGGCCAGGATCGAGAGACTCCCACGGTTTGGGATTTTTCTGTAGTAAAGTGATTTCCCCAAAACAATCCTTCGCGGAACACATGCAACCTGAACAGAAGGGTTATCCATGGATCGGAATAATCCGGTTTTTAATAGTTGGTATTCTAAAAACAGTAACCCGTCTCCTATAAAAAGAATTTTGATGACATTTCGTTGGAAATGAAGTACTTATTTAGGCCTACGAATGTGCAAATCTGGCAAATGAGTTGCTTAAAAGTTGTGCAAGTCGGATTTTTCATGTTTTTGGGCTTTTGAACATTAGAGCAAGGCCATGACGCGACTACTTCCATTTTCCTTCAAATCTGTATTGATCGGCCTGATCACCGTGGCCGTGGCGGTGTTCGGCACGATCAATTTCATCGAGCGGACCAAGACCAACATGTGGATTGCTCCCGACGACGGGGTGTCGTGGCAGGACGCGGATCAAGGCATTCAGGCCTGGATTGTGGAGTCGGGCAGTTCCGGCGAGAAAGCGGGCGTGCAAGTCGGCGACATTTTGGTGTCGATTGAAGGCCACCAAGTGGCGGATTCCATCGAAGTGACCAAGCGCCTGTTCCAAGTGGGAGTCTGGAACAAGCCCACCTATCACATTTTGCGTCACGGCATCCCCATTGATTTGCGGGTCATTGTGGCGCCGCAGGATACGCGGGCCTCGTTCAAATTCTTTTTGGAGCTGGTTGGGCTGTTGTATCTGCTGATCGGCGTGTTCATCTTCATGCGTCGATGGGAAGCCCCGCAGGCGGTCCTTTTTTACGCCTTCTGCCTGACCTCATTCGTGTTGTACACGTTCTCTTACACCGGCAAGCTGAATCTTTTCGACTGGTGTATTTACTGGTCCAACTCGCTGGCGTTGATATTGCAGCCGGCGCTGTTTGTGCATTTTTGTGTGTCCTTTCCCCGGTACAAGCGTGTTCTGGAATCGCGCCGGGTTCTGGTCGGTCTTCTGTATTTGCCCATGGTGGTGCTGCTGGGGCTGCAGGTGGCGTTCATCACGGGAACGTTTTTGACGCCGCATTTCACACTGGCACAGCGCTGGTTTTTGGACCGGCTCGACATTTTGTATTCAGCGGTGTATTTCCTGGCGGGTGCAGCCAGCTTGGTGCACACCTATCGGCTCGCCGCCACGCCGGAGTTGCGGCAGCAGATGCGTTGGATTACGCCGGGGGCCATCGCCGCGGTTGTTCCTTTTGCGGTGGGCTATGCCTTTCCGTATTTCTTGGGGGTGGTGCCGACGCTGTGGATGAACTACTCCGTCCTGCCGCTGATTTTGATTCCGCTGACCTTCGGGTACGCCATCATCCGCTATCGCCTGATGGATGTGGATATCATGTTCAAACAAGGCGTGGCCTACACCCTCGCCACTTTGATGATCATCGGTGTGTATTTTGCGGTGGTCGCAGCCATTGGAATCACGTTCAGCAAAGCCATTGCGGGTTCCCCGGTGACCAGCGTGATCACGACCGTGGTGGCGGCGTTTCTTTTCGCGCCGGTCCGCAATTGGATTCAGGTGCGGCTGGATAAATTCTTTTATCGTGAGCGTTATGACTATCGTTCCACCATGATCGAATTCGGGCGCGCCTTGGGTTCGGAGATCCATCTCGACCTGATGTTGAACTCGGTGGTGGATCGGCTTTCACAGACCTTGCAGGTCGACCGCATTGCCGTTTTCCTTCGAAAGGACACGCCGCAGGGCCACTTTGTGATTGCGCGTGCCCGCGGCATCCCGTACGCCACCAATTTGGATTTGAAATTCCTGTCGCCGGAGCGCCCCGAGCTTCGCCGCGGATATCTTTTTTACGAGAATTTCAAATCCCTTCTTCATGAGAAGGCGGAGCACCACGCCTCGCTGCGGCATTTGGATTTGAATTATTACATCCCCTGTGTGGCCAAGGATTCCATTCTGGCGGTCATCGGATTGAGCAAAACCATCTACGGCGACTTTCTCTCTCGCGAAGATTTGGAGCTGCTGCAGACCATTGCCGGCTACGTCGGCATCGCCGTGGAAAACGCCCAGCTCTACGAATCCCTGGAGCAAGAGGCCCTGGAAGCGCAGCGATTGAAGGCCTTTTTGGAAAACATCGTGGAATCGATCAATGTGGGCATTTTGACCAGCGATTTGGATGATCGCATCGATTCATGGAATTCGCAGATGGAACGGTTTTACGGATTGAGACGCGGGCAGGCGCTCGGGCGAACCTTGAAAGAGGTGTTTCCGGGCGATTTGATGCGGGCCGTCCGGCGCGTCTACACCGCCAGCGTCACCCATGCCGCGCTGAAGCCCGTCGGCGACAGTGAAGACGCCATCGGGCGAATTTACAAGTTCAACCTCCGTCACCCGGTGTGGAGGGTTTCGGACGGAGGTAATGGAGATCAGGCCACCCCCGAAGCCCGCATCGTCAACATCGCCGTGACTCCACTCATCGGTCGGGATCACACCATCAAAGGGAAACTCATCCTGTTTGACGACATTACGGACCGCTCGGCCCTCGAAGATCAACTCATGCAATCCGAGAAGCTGACCTCTATCGGATTGTTGGCCGCCGGCGTGGCCCATGAGGTCAACACGCCCTTGGCGGTGATCTCCAGTTACACGCAGATGCTTCAAAAACAATTGAAACCCGACGATCCCATGAACAAGATTGTTGAAAAGATCATCAAACAATCGTTTCGCGCCTCCGAAATTGTGAACGGCCTGTTGAGCTTTTCGCGGACCGCCGGCACGCAGTACTCGGAGGTGGATTGCAACAAGGTGATCAACGAAACGCTGTCGCTGCTGGAACATCAATTCAAGACCGCCAAGGTGAATGTGGAAAAACGGCTGGGCGGGGATCTGCCTTCCATTCATGCCAACATCGGCAAGCTGCAGCAGGTGTTTCTGAACTTGTTTTTGAATGCCAAGGACGCCATGCCTTCGGGCGGCGTATTGACGATCACGACCGGAGCGCGGAATTCCGATGTGATTATCGAGGTCGCCGACACCGGCAGCGGCATTTCCACGGAGCATTTGAAAAAGATTTACGACCCGTTCTTTACCACAAAGACCGGGCGCGGCACCGGGCTGGGACTCTCCGTCAGCTACGGCATTATCCAGGAGCATTCCGGGAAGATTGATGTTGAAAGCCAGCCCGGGCAGGGCACTCGATTTACCTTGGAGTTTCCCGCCCTTCATGCCCGGGTGGCCGCGGAAAGGGTGGTCACGGTATGAGCGTGGTGATGGGCACAGGAACCGAACCCCAAACCCGGACCCCGGCGCGGGCCAACATTCTGGTGGTCGACGACGAGGCTGAAATTCGGGAATCGCTCGAGATGCTCCTGAACGCCGAAGGCTATTCCGTCAGTGGAGCTTCCAACGGGGAAGAAGGACTGCAGCGTCTTCGCGACAAGGATTTCGATGTGGTGTTGCTGGACGTCATGATGCCGGGGAAGAACGGACTGGAAGTGTTGAAAGAGATTCGCGCCCTCGACCGTGACGTAGCCGTCGTGATGATTACAGCCTTCGGTTCGGTCGAAAATGCCATTGCCGCCATCCGCTCGGGCGCTCACGATTTCATTACCAAGCCCTGGGACAACGACAAGCTGCTGATCGATGTCGAGAATGCCGTCCGCAACCGGCGACTGCTGCAGGAGAACGTGCAGCTGAAGCGGGCGCTGAAGGAACGCTACAATTTTCCCAACATCATCGGCAAGAGCGAGCGCATGCTGAAGATTTTCGATTTGGTCACCCAAGTGGCCTCCTCGCGCTCCACGGTGATGATCCAGGGCGAGAGCGGAACCGGAAAAGAGCTCATCGCCAAGGCCGTTCACTCCATCTCGCCGCGGGCCGATCGGCCCTTCATTCCCGTCAATACCGGATCCTTGCCCGCCGACCTGTTGGAGTCCAACCTCTTCGGACACGAGAAAGGGGCGTTCACCAGCGCCGTGGCCTCCAAGAAGGGGCTGTTTGAAGTCGCCGACACCGGAACCATCTTTTTTGACGAGATCGGTTTGGTGGGATTGGAAACGCAGGCCAAATTGCTGCGGGTCATTCAAGAACGCGAATTCATGCGGTTGGGCGGGGTGGAAACCATCAAGGTCGACGTCCGCATCATCGCCGCCACCAACGAAGATTTGAAGGGCTTGGTCACCCAGGGCAAGTTTCGCGATGATTTGTTCTACCGCTTGAACGTCATCGCCGTGCAGCTGCCGCCCCTGCGCGAACGCAAGGAAGATATTCCCCTGCTGGTGGAGCACTTCATCCAAAAGTATTGCGAGGATAATGGCCGCCCCGCCATCCGATTCACCGCCGAAGCCATGAAAGCCTTGATGGACCACAACTGGCCCGGCAATGTTCGGGAACTCGAAAACGCCGTGGAACGCGCCGTGGTGCTCAGCACCACGCCCTGGGTGGACGTGAGCCTTCTTCCGGAATCCATTTTTGAATCCGGTGTGCCCGGCAACCGGACGCTGCAAAATATTCCCTTCAATGAAAATGCCACCCTGTTCGATATTCTCGATTCGGTGGAACGCCGCGTGATTGTCGATGTGCTGGAGAAGGTGGCTTGGAGTCAAACCAATGCCGCCGAACGGTTGGGTGTTCCGCTGTCCACGCTCAATCAAAAGATCAAGCGGTTGAACATCGAGATCAAACGGCGGCGAGAAGCCTGACACGGCGAAGAGGCTTGGAAGCCGGCTGCATCGTTTGGACTCCTGGCGGTCATCGCCTCCCCGGATCAATGTCCCTGTATTGATTTCCCTTCCTCGAGGTCCCGCCGCCGCTTGATTTTGCAGGATTGGTTCTCTAGAATGCCGTCATGCGTCGCGGGTGTGTCCTATTTCTAGCTGTGATGTGCGGCTGCTTGGCGGCAAGCCGCCTGGCGGCCGATTACATCAAAGGAGCCAGCTACTTCGCTCAGGGAAAATACGATCTCGCCATCAAAGAGTACGAAGAAGAATTGCGCCTCGATCCGGCATACGTTCAAGGGCATTACATCGTCGGTCTGTGTTACGCCCGTTTGCAGAATTACGACAAAGCGATTGCCGCGCTCTCCCAAGCTCAAGCCCTCGACAAAAAGGATTTTCAAATAGCGCTGGCGCTGGCCCAAGCTTATTTTGACGCGCATCGGTATGCCGACCTGAAGGAGGCGCTCAACACCGCATCGTTGAATGCCCAAAATCCCGCCGATTTGAACAAGCTGAAATTTCTGAGCGCCACGGCGCTGTTTAACCAGGAGGATTACACCCAGGCGCTTCCGGAGCTTCATGCCGCATTGGCGAGCAATCCCAAGGACGCGGTGCTTCTCTCTGAGATCGGCATTGCTCAATTTCACCTCAAGAATTACGACGAAGCCATTGCGGCGCTCACGAAGGCCGTCGCGGAAAAGCCGGACGATGCCCAGACCGCGCTGTTTTTGGGTGAGTCGTATTTTGCCCGGGCCTTGGCCCTTACTCCCGGACGCGAACGAACAATGGGATTCACTGAAGGCTTTCGGCTGGGAGAAAAATGGGCCGTGAAGCAGCCGCAAAATTTCGATGCCGTTTCATTGGCGGGACGTGCCGCGTTGGCGCTCAAGAACTATTCTCAAGCCGAATCCTTTCTCAAGCGAGCCGTCCAACTGCAGCCGGATTCCGCCGTGGCGCAATTCAGCTTGGGACAAGCGTATGCCTTCGAAGGCAAGCTGGCGGATGCCGAGTCGGCTCTGACCAAGGCATCGGCCAGTCTGTCGAATGAGCCGGCGCTTTATTCCATACTGGGTTTTGTTCTGGAAAAAGAGAACAAGCTGGAGGCCGCCCAAGCCGCCTACGAGAAGGCGAACTCCTTGAGCCCGAGCAAGGAAACACAGTCCTCCTTGGACCGGGTCAAGCAAAAGATCGGTTCCAGCCATTAAGCGAAAACCCCATCGGGACAGAAAGCCATGGATCTCTTAACCCGTGTCAAAACGCGAGCCCGTAAAAACACGCAGCACATTGTGTTGTCGGAGGGCGAAGACGATCGCACGTTGCAGGCGGCCGAGCAGATTGTGGATCAAAAGCTGGCCCGCCTGACGGTGCTGGGCGACGAGGCGGCGGTGCGGGCGCGTTCCAAAGAAATTCGCGTGAACTTGGAGGGGGTGACGCTGGTGTCGCCGCGGGAATCGGCGCTGCGCAAGAAATTTGTGGATCTTTATTACGAATCGCGACGCGCCAAGGGTACGACCCACGAAGAAGCGGAAAAGGATTTGCTGGATCCCATGTTTTTTGCCGCCATGATGGTGGCCACCGGCGAGGCGGACGGAACCGTGGGCGGAGCCTGTCACACCACGGCGCACACGGTTCGGGCAGCCTTGCGGTGCATCGGCCCGAAGCCGGGATGTTCCATTGTCTCCAGTTTCTTTCTGATGGTGCTGCCGGAGTCGGCGGGGCGGTCCGCCCTGGGCGTGGAAGGGGCGTTGGTGTATGCCGATTGCGCTGTGGTGCCCAATCCCACGGCCCCGCAACTGGCCGACATTGCCATCGCGGCGGCCGAAAGCGCGCGAGTTTTTCTGGAAGCGGAGCCGCGAGTGGCCCTCCTGGCCTTCTCGACGAAAGGCAGCGCTCAAGACCCGCTGCTCGACAAGATCATTGAGGCCGTACGCACCGCCCACGCCCGCGCACCGCAACTGGCGGTGGACGGCGAATTACAGGTGGACGCAGCGCTCCTTCCGGCGATCGCTCATTCCAAAGCACCCACCAGCCCGCTTCAAGGGCGGGCCAATACGCTGGTTTTTCCGGATTTGAATGCGGGGAATATTGCCTACAAACTGACGGAACGATTGGCCGGCGCCACCGCCATCGGACCATTGCTCCAAGGACTCCTCAAGCCTGCCAACGATCTGTCGAGAGGCTGCTCCTGGCAAGACATCGTCAATGTGACGGCGATTACCGCTGTGCAAGCCCAAGCCGCCGGATCTTGAGGCGCCTGAAGGGCGTACCCGGCGGCAAACCCACAGCTACACGTCAATTCACACGATTCGAGAGAAGGATATCCCGCGGCCAGTTGTCCGCTTCGATTCCGCCCCTGCAGGCGGAGACGCGCGGTTCAATTGGCCGGGTTGTCTGAGGAAAGAGCCCCACGTCGGGCCTGAAAGCACTCGCGACAATATACGGGCCGGCCTTGCGACGGCCGGAACGGGACCGTCGTTTGTCGTCCGCATTGCGAACACAGCGCTTGTGTTTCCACACGCGGCGCGACCACGTCGCCGCTGCCGGCGGAACGCTGTTTGGCCTTACAGGCCT
Source organism: Terriglobia bacterium (assembly GCA_028716525.1). GTDB lineage: Bacteria > Acidobacteriota > Terriglobia > JAIQFV01 > JAIQFV01 > JAQUPQ01. Next base: position 38,040 of record JAQUPQ010000013.1, read on the forward strand.
TGCATCGGCGGGGTTCGTTCTTGAAGTTCTTGTCGTGGAAGAAAAGCTGTTCGCCTGCCGTGAAGACGAACTCTTGTTGGCATTCCACACAAACCAGCGTTCGATCCTGGTAATCCATAGGGACACTCCATGAATAAACCCTCCCTCCATTCCCGGCTTCTGTGCTCCAGGCAGAGTGAAACGGAACATGGATTCGGAATGAATAGGAGAGTTCAGGAATTCCGTCGGGATCACCGCGCATCCACGGCAGACGGATGAACGGGCAGTGCTACGACTTCCAATAAACCTCAGCGGGAACTGCGATTCGGGGAACTCTTAGTCTGGTTCCCCGTTATTTAGGAGTCAATCTCGCGTCTCGCCTTCTTCCTATTACGTTTTCTGGCTAACGCCTGCTTGACACGTTTTTTTTCGCCAGGCTTCATATAGAAGGAGTGACGCTTCACTTCCTTGATGATGTCCTCCTGTTGGACTTTTCGCTTGAAGCGTCGCAAGGCATTCTCTATACTTTCGCCTTCTTGAAGTCGGACCTCAGCCAATCGCTAACACCTCCAATTTGAGGGAGACTACCCAAAACAACCCAATCCTTCTACTAGAATGCCGTGGTGGTGTCAAGCGGAAACTTGCGCGATGAGGCCGTCAAATCGGTGGATTTCGGGGGTTGCGGATTCATTCCAGCCCCCTTGAGGAGGCGAAGATGAGCGAGACATTCGTGGCCAGTCGTTGGACTCGAGGCAATCGCATTTTTCCGATTAAAATTGAAGTGTCCCCCATGCAGGTCGTTAAGATCAAACGCCATTTGCTGTCTTCCGATGAAGAGTCGGTCAACATCAATCAGGTGGCTTCAGTGCGCATTAAGACGGGCATTATTTGGTCGGATATCTGGATTGAGTCCACGGGCGGCTCTGATCCCATCTTCAGTCATGGTCACCGTAAACGGGATGCCCGCCGCATCAAGGAGTTGGTGGAGCAGTATCAATCGGAATATCGGCGCGGCTCCGCCGACATTGCGGTCAGTGAAGGAAACACCAAGACCTGCCCCTATTGCGCCGAAACCATCAAGGCCGCGGCCAAAGTGTGCCGCTTCTGCGGGAAAGAATTGACGTAAACCGGTTCGAGACGCCGGGGCCGGGAAGCAGCATTCTCTACGCGGATGAGCCCGGTCCGATGAGTCTTCAGCCGGGCTTCAAACTCTGCTGGCTTCCCGATCGCGGTAAAAGAAGTACACAATCAGGCCCGAAGCCAGCCATCCCAGCCCAATCAAGATGGCGTGCCACGACAGATAATAGAGTTCCCCCAAGACTCCGAGTAGCGCCAGAATGCAAGGCAGAGGTTGCCCCGCGATGGAAAGGGGAATGCGGAAGGGTCGCGTCAGCGTGGGTCGCTTGTGTCGCAAGATAAGAACCGAGATGTTGACGAACACGAAGACCACGAGAGCGGCAAAGACCCCGGCGGAAGCCACTACCGAAAGATTTCCGGTCAACGCAAAGCCCGTACCCAACAAACCCAAGAGGATTGTTCCCACGGTCGGGGATTGAAATCGGGGATGCACGGTGGCGAAGAAACGCGGCAGTTTGTGGTGACGCGCCATGGCCAGTCCGACGCGAGGGGCTCCCAGCAGACACCCGATGCCGGAAGTGGCGGTGGCGGCGATCCCGACCACCGCAATGAATGCCGGGGCCAAATGGGCGAACAGGCTCTTGGTCGACAACAGCGTTTTGATGGCGGTCGCGAGCGGCGCGTCGAGATTCGGTAACACCCTCCAATCCACGATACGCACGCTGGTCCATCCCACCAGAGTGTAAAGCAGCACCACGGCGAGCACCGACGTGATCGTGGCCAGGGGAACATCCCGGCGCGGATTGCGCGCCTCCTCCGCCAACATGCAAATGGCATCGATGTGTGTCTGCCCGAACGCCAACAGAGCTGCCGCGGCCACCACACCCGTCCAGCCGAACGGCATGAAAGGGATTTGGGCGGGGGGCGAAGGTCTGATGGCCGCATGAATTCCCAAAACAACAAACAGGACCAGCGCCAAGACTTTCAGCAGCACCAAAGTATTGATGACGTGTTTGGAAAGCTTCAGCCCGAAATAAAGCAAGAATGTTGTGAGCAATCCGATCAACGCCGCCCAGGTGGTGGCGCTGAAACCGGCGTAGAGATAGCGCGCATACAAACCGAATCCCAACCACACGGCGGAACCTACGATGACGTACTGGGTCATCAGAGTCCACCCCGCCACAATCGAAACGAAATCGCCCCAGCGTGGCGAAAACGTGGAGAAGGCTTCGCGGCAGTACACATACGACGCGCCGGCGTCGGGAAACATCCCGGCGAGTTCGGCAAAGCTCAACGCCGTCAGCAGGGCCACCACTCCCGCGATCAGGAAACTGACAAACAACGCCGGGCCGGCGCGGCCCGCAGCCACACCCGTCAGCACGAAAATACCCGCTCCCACCAGCGCGGCCACGCCGATGCACCAGAGATCGAAAAACGTGAGTTGACCTGAGAGTTTTGCTTCCTTCGAATCGGCGCCGGGGGAGGAGGGGCTGTTCATTCTCATGAAGTGGCGTGAATCCAGGAGTTGATGAGCAACAGGTGAATGGCTCAATCCTGGTTTAGAAACGCTTGGGACTATGAAAGGAATCCGGAAAGACGCGAAGAGCAAATCCGCGCAATCATTGCTGTGAGCCTTCTGTACCGCGGCGGCTGCAGACTAGATGGCGCGGCGAAGGGCCGCATCCAGGGCCTTCTCATTCACTTTCACGGTACCGCTTTTGATGCTCCGATCCAAGAGATCGTCCTGGAATGCCTGAAAGGCTTCGGTTCGTTTTTGGTCGAGCAATTGGACGGTAAATGATGCTTTGGCCTTTTGAAAATCCTCGGGTTTGACTTCTTCCTTGGTTTTGACGCGGAACACAATGAACTTGTTTCCGAGCGGCAAGGCTCCGGAGGTGTCTCCCGGCTTCATGCTGAATGCCGAAGCGGTAATCTCCTGAGTGTTCCCCAAGGTTTTCTCAGTCGCATACCGTTTGAAAGGCTCGGAGGTTTCGGCTTTGGCCCCCGCGGCTTTGGCGGCCGCCAGGAAATCCTTGGCTTTGGAGGCGGTCTGTGCAAACGCGGCGGCTTTCTGCTTGGCCGCATCCTGGGATTTATCCTGCTTGTAAGCCGCTTCGACTTTGGCTCGAACCTCTTCGAACTGGGGTGTGTGTGCGGGTTTAATTTCGAGGACTTCGGGGATGACAAATCCCGGTCCGACACGGACCGGCGCACCCACTTTGTTCAAGGCTGTGCCGAAAACGCTCTTTTCGAAATCCGGATTGCTGCCAATGTCGGGCACCGATTCGCCCAGGGTGAACAACGGCGTTTCCCGAACCTCGGCGCCAAACTGCCGGGCTACACCCTCCAGGTCATTCGGTCTCGACGCGAGTGCGGAGAAAATATTATTGGCTTCGGCGCTTCCTTCCTGATCCGCTTTTTGCGCCATGTAGGTCGGCCGGATTTGCTCTTTAGCTTCCTCGAAACTCAACGTGTGAGCCGCTTCCTTCGCGGTGACCTTGATGATATGAAAACCGAACGGGGATTGGACCAGATCGCTGACCGCTCCCACGCCCAGTGAGAATGCGGCTTGCTTGAATTCGTCCACGAAGGGGCTTTCCTGGTTTATCCATCCGAGATCGCCGCCGGCTGTTTTGGAAGTCCTATCATCGGAGTATTGTCGGGCGAGCTGAGCAAAATCTCCGCCCGCTCGAACTTGCGCCAACACCTCCACGGCTTTTTGCCGAAGCGCGGCAATCTCTTCCGGCGTCTTTCCAGGGGTGGCGAAAAGGATGTGGCTGACGCGGATGCGATCACTCACAAAATATCGGGTGCGGTTTTGTTGGTAATACTGTTGCAAATCCGCATCCGTGACCTTGAGGGTCGAGCGGACTTTGTTCAGGTCCACCAGCACATACTTGGCGCGGCGTTGTTCACCCGTTTGAAATTTCTGAGTATTCGCTTGAAAGTATTTCTTCAATTCTGCGTCGTCCGTCTTCATGGTCTTTTGAATTTCCACCGGATCAAAGAGGGCGTATTCCACACTGACCTTCTCATTGGCGTCGCGATAAGCCTTCTCAACTTCGTCCGGCGTAACCAGGATGCCGTCAGTGATGAGGTGTTTCAGTTTTTCGATGATAATTTGCTGCCGTTCGCCCGTTTCAAATTCATCAATTGAAGAACCATTTTGTTCAAGCACGCGTTGATAAATCTGCATGTTGAAGGAGCCGCCCATTTGCTGGAACAGCGGATAGGCTAAAATGCGGTCCCGGACCTCTCGATCACTGGCGGTCAGGCCGTATTTTTCCGCTTCCTGATAAAGCAATTTCTGCGTGATCAAGTCATCCAACAGTTGCCTCGGAATGCCCAACTGCTTCAGAAAGTTCATATCCTTTGGATAATTCGGGTTTTTCAAAAGCCGTTTCAACGAGACGGCGTACTCGGGGACGAGAATTTGCGCGGAACCGACTTGCGCGATAGTTTGGGTGGCACTCGTCTCGTCGGTAGTAGTGATTCCGGTGGGAATAAAGAAAACCACCATGCCCACGGCCGTAAAACCCGTAATGATGGCCAAGATCCATTTCGAGGCGGCCTTCTGTTTGCGGAATAGATCAAGCATGAATTGGCACTCCTTCCAAAACCTCGATTATATTCGAGCCTTTCGTATAGCTCAACGACAATCTTTACGGTTGCCCTGAAGATTACTTCGGGGACAGGTTTTCGAGGCGAGCGGGGTATCTCCTGGGGGGAGTTTCAAAAAAGTTGAAGTCCCATCTCGTCTGTGCTAATTTAAGGCGTTTGTTGGGGTTCGGGACGCTGCCGTGTCTGACTGCGGGCTCATTTCGGGTCTGCAGGCGCGGTCTTCCGAATTCTCGGGATTCTCAATTTCTTGGTTGTCGCGGTTTTTCAAAGGTTCCCTTTCAAAGGAGTGCGGATCCGTCGGTTCACACGTCCCGCGACGTAGTTGGTCGGTCGGTGTCCATCCGTCGTTCGCCACGCTCTGAAGGGTATTTTTTTCGCGAATCGATCAGAACGGGACTGCTCGGCCTCCGTGTCGGGCGGTTTTTTCGCGAGCGGTGTGGCCCATGAGCGGGTGTGGAATCGGTTGCACAGCCACCCACTGAAATTTCGAGATCAAATCTCCCGGCAAACAACGAAGGAGTCCTCACCGGATGAACGTACGATCTCTCTTCAGTTTTTTCTCCAGTGATCTGGCCATCGACCTCGGCACCGCCAACACCCTGGTGTTTGCCAAAGGCAAGGGGATTGTGGTGAACGAGCCGTCGATCGTGGTCATCAACCGCACCACCAACGAAGTGGAGGCGGTCGGCCACGAAGCCAAGGAAATGTTGGGACGGACGCCCGGAAATATTGCCGCCATTCGACCCTTGAAAGACGGGGTCATTGCCGACTTCAAAGTCACCGAGCGCATGCTGAATTACTTCATTCAGCGGGCGCACAATCGCAAGATGTTGGTGCACCCGCGTATAGTCATCGGCGTGCCCAGTGAAATCACGCAGGTCGAAAAACGTGCGGTTATGGACTCGGCTTTTCGCGCCAAGGCCAGCGAAGTTCACCTCGTGGAGCAAGCGATGGTCGCGGCCATCGGCGCGGGACTGCCCATTTCCGAGCCCTCCGGAAACATGATTGTCGACATCGGGGGCGGCACCACCGATATTGCCGTGATTTCACTCTCCGGAATTGTGTACAGCCGCTCGGTGCGAGTCGCCGGCAATGCCATGGACGAAGCCATCACGCAGTTCATGAAACGAAAATTCAACCTGCTGGTGGGAGAACGCACGGCGGAACTGATTAAGACCGGGATCGGTTCGGCCTATCCGCTGGACACACCGCTTACCCTGGAAATCAAAGGGCGAAATCTCATCGAAGGAATTCCCAAGACCGTTACGGTGACCGACGCGGAAATCCGCGAGTCGCTCAGTGAAAGCGTGGGCATCATTGTGAACGCCATCCGCGTGGCGCTGGAGCGTACGCCGCCGGAACTCTCGGCCGACATCAGCGACCGCGGCATCATGCTGACGGGCGGCGGGGCGTTGCTTAAGAATCTGGACCGGCGCATCAGCGAGGAAACCGGACTGCCGGTATTTGTCGCCGACGATCCCTTGTGCTCCGTGGTGCTGGGAACCGGCAAGATGCTCGACGATTTCAAGCTCTTGCGCAAGATTTCGATCGATTATCAGTAGCCGGACCACACTCGAAAGACAACATGATTGATTTTCTGATTCGACAAAAGAACTGGACCCTGTTGGTAACGGCCACCCTCTTGCAGTTGGCGCTGTTGGGATCGCAGGCCAACGGCCGCGACAATGTGCGGCTGATTCAACTGTGGGTCAATGCCTTGATTGTTCCCGCCGAACAGGTCACTTTTCAAATCGCACATGGGCTTGGAAATACCTGGCACCGCTACGTCGGATTGCGCCAGGCGGCGGAAGAAAATCGCAGGCTGACCGCCCAGGTGCAGCAACTGACTTTGGATAAGAACCGTTTGGAAGGGGAAGTGGAATCCATCCGCGGTTTGCAAGGACTTTTGAATCTCAAGGAAGCGGTCCCCACCGAAACGGTGGCCGCCCAGGTCATCGGCAGTTCTCCCACTGACGCCTTTAAAACCGTCACCATCAACCGCGGTTCGCATGCCGGCCTGGGCAATAATCTTCCCGTCATCACCCCCAACGGTGTGGTGGGGCGCTTGGTGCGCGTGTATTCACGCTCCGCCGTGGTGCAACTGATTACCGACAGCGAGAGCGGCGTGGGCGTGGTGTTTCAGAATTCGCGGGTGCATGGAGTGGCCAAGGGCACGGGGGGATCGCGATTGGCCGTGGATTATGTCGTGAACGAAGAGAAGATTACTCCGGGCGAGGAAATTCGCACCTCCGGCGAGGATCGTCTCTATCCCAAGGGTTTGTTGGTGGGACACGTGGTTTCGGTGGGATCAGGCAGGAACATTTTCAAGGCCATCGAAGCCGAACCGGCCGTGCGGTTCTCACAATTGGAAGACGTTTTGGTGATGAAACAGCAATGACTCGGCCCCGCGGCGCGCCGCGGGGGCGCACTTCCATCAATGCCGGGTGGAACAGGAATTTCGGAATGCGCTTTTCCTTGGTGGTCGTGGCCTTGTTCATCCTGGTCGCCGTTTTTGTCCAGGCGAAGCTGCCGCTGTGGATCCCGTTCCTTTCGCGACTCGACCTCCCGCTGATTGTGGTCATTTACTTCGGACTCGCCCAGCGCCAGCCCACCCACGGATTGGTCATCGGCATGATCACCGGCTTGCTGCAGGACGGACTATCGCACGGGGCTTTGGGGATGAATGGCTTGACCAAAATGTTGGTGGGATTTCTGGCTTCCTCCATCAGCGGACGTGTGGAAGTCGATTATCCCGTGATTCGAATCGCCGCCTTGCTGGCTTTTTCGGTTTTGAATCTTTTGATCTTTATGCTCCTCGAAAAACTGTTTTTCGCGGCCCGATTCTCCTGGGCTCACTATCACTTGATCGATTCGCCGGTGCTGAATGCGGTGGTGGGATTCCCGATTTTTGTGCTGGCCGACCGGTATTTTCGAAGAGATTAGGCGGGCGTTGGACCCATGGATTATCGCGAACTTTTTACGGATGAGACAAAGACCACCGTGAGCCGCATTGGCGCCATCGAACATGTGGTCGGCGCCGTGTTTTTGATTTTGCTCGCCGGCTTTGGATACCTGCAACTCATCCAACAAGGACGCTACACCGATCTGGCCGAGCGGAACCGCATCCGGACCATTCCCATGGTGGCCCCGCGCGGACGTATCTTGGACCGGGATGGACGCGTCATTGTCGACAACCGGTCGTCATTCTCCATCGCCCTGCTCCGGGAAAATACCAAGAACCTTGAAACCAATTTGCCGGCGATCTCCGCCGGTTTGGAGCTGGACATCGCCGCGGTCCGCGAAGACATCAAGCGCTTCAAGACCACACCTTCTTTTCAGCCCATCATTATCAAGGAGGACGCTACCGAGGCGGACGTCGCCTTTGTGGACGCCCATCGGTTGGAGTATCCCGAATTGGAAATCATGATGGTGCCGCGTCGTGCCTACCCGAAGGACGGCCTGGCCGCCCATGTGCTCGGTTATGTCGGTGAGGTGTCCGCCGATATGCTGGAGAGCCATGACAATGCCGCATGGCAGCCGGGCGATCTGGTGGGCAAATCCGGCATCGAGAAGGAATACAACGATTTTCTGACGGGCAAGGACGGGTACAAGCGCGTCATCGTCAACAGCCGCGGCCGCGAAATGGGGCGCCTGGAACAGGTGGATCCCGTCCCGGGCAACGAACTGCGATTGACGATCGATTTGGACCTGCAACGAGTGGCGGAGCAGGAGTTGGGAGACCGCTCGGGCGCTGTGGTGGTCTTGAATCCCCAGACCGGCGACGTACTCGCCATGGTCTCGCATCCGGATTTCGATCCCAATCAGTTTGCCGGCAAGATGACTCCCGCCGACTGGAACGCGCTCCAAGACGATCCCCGCAAACCGCTGCTCAATCGCGCCCTGCAAGCTCGCTTCTCCCCGGGCTCGGTGTTCAAAGTCATCATGGCGGCGGCGGGCCTTGAAGCCGGCACCTTGAAGCCCGACACCACATATTATTGCGGCGGCACGGTGATGATGTACGGCACGCTGTTTCATTGCCATGGCGGCCACGGCCACGGCACGGTCGGTCTGCATCAGGCCATCGTCAACTCCTGCAATATTTTCTTTTATAACGTCGGCAAGTTGCTGGGAATCGATCGCATCAGTTATTACGCGCACAAGATGGGATTGGGTGAGAAGACCGGTATTGATCTGCCCAATGAAGATCCCGGTTTGATTCCGTCTCCCGAATGGAAACTGAAGACCAAGTATCAACCGTGGTATCTGGGAGAAACCATCTCGGTGGCCATCGGACAGGGCCCCGTCGGTGTGACGCCGCTCCAATTGGTGCGTACCGTTTCGGGGATTGCTCTGGGCGGTGTGTTCCACACGCCGCGGGTGGTGACGTTGAATCAGAATGAAGGACTGAAGGGCGCCGCGGCGAATGCCTCGAATGAACGGTTTGCGCTCAAGCCCGAAACGGTGGATATCATCAGCCGCGGCTTGTGGGGCGTGGTGAATGAAGGCGGGACGGGATTCGAAGCCCGCATTCCCGGTTACGACATATGCGGAAAGACCGGAACGGTGCAGGTGGTGGGAAGCGGGGCCAAAGTGAACCATGCCGCAGGATCGGAATTCGGCAATCACGGATGGTTTGTCGGATTTGCCCCCCGCGAGAATCCGGAAATTGCCGTGGCGGTGATCGTGGAACACGGGGGATACGGCGGCGATATTTCCGCACCCATCGCCCATGAGATTTTCAGAACCTACTTCATGAAGAAACAGGGGAAACAAACTCCGGGGACGGTCATTCAGTTGACGGCGCTCCACAAACCCGTCGCCGTGGAAGAGAATGTCGAGGCCGGAACGCCCGCGAACTTCGCCGATAACACCAAGGGAGCGCACAAACCGTGAGGCCGGATGGAAGGGAAAGTGGGATGGGAGCCCAGTGAGACGAAGAGCCTTAGCCGATTTTGATTGGTGGTTATTGCTGGCCGCGCTGGCGCTGGTGGCCATCGGGTTGTTGGAGATTTACAGCTCCACCGCTCATACCCGCTATGCCGGATTGCACATCCGCCAATTTTATTGGGTGCTGCTCGGCCTCGCCATCATGTGGACGGTGGTGTTCGTCGATTATCACTTGATCATTGAGCAAACACCGGTGCTGTATATAATCGGCGTCCTGATGCTGCTGGTCGTTTTGGTTGTCGGACAAACCATTTCGGGATCCAAGCGATGGCTGGGCTACGGAGCCTTCTCCATTCAGCCCGCCGAGATTTTCAAGATAATTTTGATATTGACGCTGGCGCGTTACTTCAGTGAGCGGCGGTTGCGCACGCTGACCTGGGTGGACATGATGCAGGTGGGTGTCCTGGCGGCGATTCCTTTCGTTCTCATTCTGATGGAACCCGATCTGGGCACGGCACTGACCTTTTTCCCGATTCTCGGAGTGGGGCTGTGGTTGGGAGGAATTCGATGGAAGATGCTGGCGACCCTGGCCCTGGGGTTTGTCCTGATTCTTCCTTTGGGTTGGTTTGTCCTCAAACCCTATCAGCGCGCGCGACTGATGACCTTTACTCATTCGGACGCCGATCCGTTGGGGCGTGGATACCAGATCGCGCAATCCAAAATAGCCGTGGGATCGGGTGGACTTCTGGGCAAGGGCTTCCTTCAAGGCAGTCAAAACCGGCTGGGGTTTGTTCCTTACCGCCACACGGATTTCATTTTCTCGGTGGTCGGTGAAGAACAGGGCTTCCTGGGAGTGCTGGTGTCGCTGTTGTTGTTCATATTTGTCATCTTCCGCTCCATTCAACATGCGCGCAGCGCCCGCGATCGATACGGGGTTTTTCTAGTGATGGGCGTGGCGGCGTTGCTGGCCTTTCACGTCGTGGTCAACGTGGGCATGGTCATCGGTCTCATGCCGGTCACCGGTATCCCTCTGCCCTTCGTGAGTTCCGGCGGATCGTCCATTCTTTCCACGTTCATGGCGTTGGGCCTGGTTCTCAACGTCCGCATGCGCCGCTACGCCAACTGAATTCCCGTCTTGCCTCTGCCCCGGGATTCATAAAATCACCTTGAATGGGAGGAGCCTGCAGCCCCTCGGCTTGCGGGCTCAGAGGGACTTCACCCGGAGATTCGGAGGCGAAGGAAACGCGTTGGGCTGCACAAAAATTATGCAATCCGGCCGCCGGATTTGAATATAATAAGGCGTCCCCGGAGCGTCGAGTTCCGCCGGCAAAGGTGAGGCTTTGCTGAGCGGCTAAATTCATGAGGAAAGCATAGCCATGTCTTCGATTTCTACCCTCGATCAGTTTCTCTCGCAGGTTGAGAAGCCCGTCCGTTACATGGGCGGAGAATGGAACCAGGTGGTCAAGGATCACGCCGCCGTGGACGTAACGATGGCCTTGTGTTTCCCCGACCTCTATGAAATCGGCATGTCGCATATGGGCGTGCGCATCCTTTATTCATTGCTCAACAAGCGGCCCGAGGTGGCCTTGGAACGCTGTTTTACCCCCTGGATCGACCTCATCGACCAGATGCGCGCTCGCGGCGTTCCCCTGTGCTCGCTCGAAACACACACCCCGCTGCGGCAGTTCGATCTTATCGGTTTCTCCCTGCAATATGAGATGTCGTTTACGAACATCCTGGTGATGCTGGACCTGGCCGGGATTCCCTTGCGCAGCGGCGATCGGGACTTGAGTTTTCCTTTGGTGCTGGCCGGCGGTCCCGTGGCCATGGCGCCGGAACCCATCGGGGATTTCATCGACGCCTTCGTGATCGGCGACGGCGAAGAAACCCTCAACACGCTGATCGACCGCGTGAAGTGCTGGAAACGCGAGGGCGACGGATTGACCGCGCATGCCGACAAGACCGGGCTCTTGCGCGAACTCGCAAAAATTCCCGGGGTGTATGTTCCTGCTCTTTATGACGTGGTGGAGCATCCGTTGCATGGGTTGCAAGTGGTCGTGCCGCGGGAAAACGGAGAGCCGGTGCATGTTTCTTCGGGAGGGGACGCCAGGTTTTGGAATCCGCGAAGCCGGGATTCCGCGCCGCAAAACGCCGCGGCTCCACCCTTTCCGATTACGCGGTGTTACGTCAACAATATTTCCGACTATCCGTTTCCTTCCGATTTGATCGTGCCGTTTGGGGAAATTGTCCACGACCGCATCTCCGTGGAGATCGCTCGCGGGTGTCTTGACGGCTGCCGCTTCTGTCAGGCCGGTTATACCTATCGCCCGCTCCGGGAGCGGTCCATCGACGATATTGTCAATACCATCGTCCGGGCCAGCGAACAAACCGGCTTCGATGAAGCCACGATTGCTTCGCTCTCCACGGCCGATTACTCCTGCTTAAATCCGCTGCTCGAAAAACTGATGAATGAGCTGGAGCGTCGCAAGATTGCTTTGTCGCTCACCTCCATGCGGGCCGACTCGATCACCCCGGAAGTCACTTCCCAGATGAAACGCGTGCGCAAGACCGGGCTGACCATTGCTCCGGAGGCCGGGACCCAGCGCATGCGCGACATCATCAATAAGAACATCACCGAGGAATCCGTGTTGAAGAGTGTGGCCACGGCTTTTGAGGCCGGTTGGGATTTGATCAAACTGTATTTCATGATCGGACTGCCGATGGAAACGGAAGCCGATGTTCGAGGAATTTTTGAACTCGGCAAAAAAGTCCGGGATCTGAGCAAACATTCCAAACGGTCGGTGAACGTCAATCTCTCGGCGTCTTCCTTTATTCCGAAATCGCACACCCCCTTCCAGTGGTTCGGTTTTTGTGATCTGGAGGAAATCAAGGAAAAGCAGCGTCTTCTGCGCTCCCTGTGCAAGCCGGCGCGCATTAATTTCAAGCATCATCATCCCGAGACCTCACAGATGGAGTGTGTGCTTTCGCGCGGCGACCGGCGCCTGGGCCGCGTTCTGGAGCGGGCGTTCCAAATGGGCTGCCGCTTTGACGGCTGGGACGATCAATTTCAATACGCCAAATGGCTGGAGGCGTTTGAGCAGGAAGGAATCGACTATCGGCAATATCTCAAGCCCCTGCCGGTATTTGACAGTCCGGAATGGCGGCAGTCAAGCGAAATCGAGCGGCGGGACGGTGCGGCTTATATTCGGGCTCTTTCCAGCGTCAAAATCAAACCCCTGGAGGCCCAGGTCGATTGGACCCCATTGCCTTGGGATCATCTCGATAATCGCGTCGATAAGAAATTCATTGTGTGGGACTTGAAACGGAGTTTGCAAGCCCGGGTTTCGCCGACCTGCGGACCCGACTTGTGCTATAATTGCGGGCTGGAATGTGATTTTGGAGGAGTCGGCCCTGGCGTCCTCGCCTCTCAGGAATCAAAGGGCGGTGAAACCGGCGACGGCGACGGTCGAAAGCAGGTTTCGAGTGTTGCGGGAGAAGCTCCACCTCTCCTAAACGCCCCGAGCGATTTCGGAAATCGGAATCGTTATCGCGCCATGTTTTCGAAACTCGGGCGATCCAAATTCTTGTCCCATCTGGATTTAATGCGGCTTGTTCAGCGCGCATTTCGACGCGCTGGAATCCCGCTAAGATATACGCAAGGTTTTCATCCGCAACCCGTGGTGGCCTTTGGTCCGGCCTTATCGGTGGGAATTGAAGGCGCCGCTGAAATTGTGGATTTCGAAGCAGGGATTTTGTTGGAGGAGGTTGAATTTCTTTCGGTCATCAACTCCGTTCTCCCTGACGGAGTGCGTTTCAGTCGGCTGAGGCCCATGGAATGGAATGCGCCCTCGGCCACTGCCATCGTCAAAGCAGCCCGTTACAGCGTGGACTTGCAGTTGAACAGAGTGGCCGGCGCCGGCGATTCCGGCGACGGAAATCAGGGAGCGTGGGATGCGGAGAGCGTGGAGCGGCGATTGAACGATTTTCGCGCCGCTGAACACTTCATCATCCAACGGCAGAAGAAGGATCGGACGGTCGCGACCGACCTCCGCTCATTCGTCCGAAGGGTCGAGTTAATTTCCGGCGACACAGAGTCGGGTTGCCTGCGCATCGAATTGGACATCGAGATGGGTGAGCGCGGCTCGGTGAAGCCACAAGAAGTTTTAAAATCAATTTTGAATATTTCAGACGAGAACTTTCACGCGATTCAGCGCCACGCGTTGTTCGCCGAACGAAATGGAACTTACATCCCGGCTTTTTCCAGTTAATTTCTGGAATCAGCTGTTCATTTTCTTGGAAGTGATTCTAAAGGCCCCAGCCGGTGGGCGATGGATTCACCTGCCCCGGCTGAACGCCCGCCTTCATGGAGGGCGAAGGCCTTCTTCCCCACGAGTGTGTGACTCCTCGCCCCGCGTGAGATTGCGGTCTTCCACGAAAAAAGTTCGTCATTTCACCCCGCCTGATCCGCCCCCGCTGGAGAGACAACGATCCGCAGGGACGGGAGGCAGATCCACCCCAGACGGCCCTCAACGCATTCGAACCGGCTTCCGGTTTGAAAGTTCCTGTCTCGAGAGCGCTCGCCGGCGCACTTTGCAAACACGGCTGAGCCTCGGGAAGGAATTTTGTAATGTCGAAGGAAATGATTATCGCCACGTCTCCCCAAGAGACGAAAGTAGCGATCCTCGAAGACGATCAACTGGTTGAAGTCCACATCGAACGGAGCCGCGAGCAAGCGCTCGTCGGATCCATCTATAAAGGCCGCGTCACTAAAGTCCTGCCCGGAATGCAGTCGGCGTTCGTCAACATCGGCTTGGAACGCGATGCTTTCCTCTATGTCTCCGACTTTTTTGAAGAATCCGGCGAACTGGACTCCCTCACCGCCGGGGTGGACGAGAAGATCGACAAGCTGGAGTTTTCCGGCCACGCAGTCGCAGGGAAAACGCCCTCGCCGGCTATCATCGAAATTCCCACCATAACGGAAAAAGCAGAGGCGCCCGGGCCGTCCACTCCTCGAGCGGCTGTGACTCCCATCGCGGAGTCCGCCGTGACCACACACCCTCCGGCTGTTCCAGAAAGTACGCCGGAGCCAACCAAGAGCCAGGCCGGTTCCAAAGAAACAGCTTCCCGGGGGCGCGATTTTGATCGCTCCGGCCCGGGTGGTCGTGGCCGCTTTGGACGACGCCGGGGTCGCCATCGATCTTGGGAACGGCGTCGCGAGGAAACACCAGCGCCTGGCGGGAATGCCCCGACGGCCGCCGCGCCTTCTCAACCTGTTCCCGGGATCGCTGCAGCGCCACCTCCCCAAGTACATTCCGCAAGCGTTTTGACGCCCTTGCCGGGAGAATCCTTGTCAAAATTCAAATCTCCCTCGGAAGCGTCCCTCATCACGGAAACACCTTCTGAGAGGGCACACTCTTCGGAAGTTCAACCGGAAACTCCGAGCGCCACCACCGAAAATGCCCCTCAGCAAACGCCGGACGTGGAACGCGCTGCGCCGCCACAGATTTCCGAACAGGAGCCGGTCTCCGGGACATCAACGAGCCCGGAGGCACCAACAGAAGCACCGAGCGCGGCAGAACCCCCTTCGGGCGTCGAGCCTCAAATGGAGCCACAGGGTAAGGCTGCTGAGACAACGGCGGATCAAATCGAATCACCAACCCCGATTGAAGAAGCCGTGGTGGAGACTCCATCTGCGCCCAGCGCTGTCGAGAAATCCGTAGAAGCGGCTTCGGAGTTGAAAGAAGAGCAGGAAACAAAGCCGGAAGTCAGCGTCCCGACCGTTGCCGAAACTCCTGCTGAACAAACGAAAGAGGCACCGGCGATCTTGCAGGAAGCGGACACAGAACCAGTTGCTTTATCCGAACCCGCAGCGATTGAAGTTCCCGAGGGTGCCGCCCCGACCAGCCCGGAGGAAGGTGCGCCGACAATCCCGGTCGAGTTGTCGGCCTCTGACGAAAGTCCTTCGACACTTCCTTCGGAGGTGAAAGAGCCGCCGGAGATTTCCGGGGGTATACAGCCGGCTGAAGAAACAGAAGTTTCGAGTCCGGAGATAACCGCGCCGCCGGAAGAGACGGTGAGCCCTGAAGCCGCGCCCATCGAAGTAGCATCATTGGAAACTGCGGTCGAGCCCTCCACGGAGTCGACTCCGATCGTGTTGGTTACGCCCTCCACGCCTCCAGCCGCTGCCATTGAATCGTCGGAGACCCCGGTTGTTGAAACCGTGGACGAACAGGTTCTCGATGAGCTTCAGGAAGAGGCCGAGGCGCTGGTGGCTGAGGAGGAGGCCGAGCAGGTCGCAGCAGCCCCGGTCGGCGCGACCGCGCCTCGAGTGGCGGAGATCGAGCCCCCGCGTGAAGTGTACGGTCCCCCCACGCCCTACGCGTTTATGACGGGAGAGGAAAAAGCCGCCTACAATGCCGCCCGCGCCCGCACGCGATCTTCGGCAAAAATTGTGGACGGATCACGGCGTTTGACGGCGCCGCAGCCGCGCGAATACGGATATCCTCGTGGCCGTCGCGGTCGTCGCGGACGTCATCGCTACGGCGAGCGTCCCTCTCGGGAGTCGCGCGAGGGACAAGGCGCGGCTCGTGAAGAAAAGAAGGTTTCTCACCGGCCCTTGATTACGGACCTGCTTCGCGAAGGGCAGGAGATTCTTGTTCAGATTGCCAAAGAGCCGCTCGGAAAAAAAGGCGCGCGCATCACGTCCCACATTGCTTTGCCGGGGCGCTACCTGGTGTATATGCCGACCGTCGATCATATCGGCGTCTCGCGCAAAATCGGCACCGATGAGGAACGCCAACGCCTGAAGCGGATCTTAAATGCCAATCGAGGTTCCATGCCCGGCGGATTTATTGTCCGTACAGCGGGAGAAGGCCGCGCCGAGGAGGAACTGAAACAGGACATCCGCTTCCTGGCGCAAACCTGGACCGATATCCGGTCGCACGCGGAGAAACGTTCGGCCCCGGCGCTGATGCATCGGGATCTGGGCGTGTTGGAGCGCATCCTGCGTGACCAGTTGTCCGCAGAATTCACGGCCATCCGTATCGACAACGAAACGGAATACGCCAAAGTGCTGGATTTTGTGAATACGTTCCAGCCGGCTTTGGTCGGACGTGTGCGTTTGCACTTGAAGGACACCCCCATCTTTGAAGAGCACGGTATCGATCACGAAATTGAAAAAGCGCTCAAACCCAAGGTGTGGCTGAAATCCGGCGGATATATTGTCATTAACCAAACCGAGGCCATGGTGGCCATCGATGTGAACACCGGCAAGTTTGTGGGGAAAACCACGCGGCTCGAGGACACCATTGTCAAAACCAATATTGACGCCGCCAAAGAAGTGGCGCGCCAGGTGCGGCTGCGGGATATGGGCGGCATTATCGTGATCGATTTTATCGATATGGAGGAGCGAAAAAATCGCCAGAAGGTGATCCAGGCGTTGGAGGAGTCTATGCGCCGCGATCGCGCCCCCTCGAAAATTCTGGCGTTCAATGATTTTGGTTTGGTGGCGCTGACACGCAAACGCGTCAAGCAGTCTCTTGAAAAGAGCCTGCTGCAGTCCTGCCCCTACTGCCAGGGGCACGGCATGATCAAGAGCCTTCAAACCGTCTGCTACGAAATTCAACAGGAAGCGAAAAAAATGGCGGGCGAGCTGGAGGGCCGCGAGATTCGTGTCCGCGTTCATCCCGAAGTGGCCAAGGCGCTTAAGACCACGGAGCAAACCGTGGTCCATGAAATCGAAGCGCATACGCGCAAGGACGTGATCATTAAATCCGATCCGGCAACGCACCAGGATCAGTTTGAAATCTTTTGAGCCCCACCGAGGAGTGGACGCAGGATCACCTGTCGATTTTCCAGTAATGTTTCTTGGGGCCCAGGGTTGGCTGCTCAACGCATCCAACCCCTTTTCATTTTGAGAGACCGGGCGCTCTGAATCGATCACCGCATTTCCTTTGGAATTTTCTCCAAGGGTTTCTAGAATATCCCGCACGGACTTTCATTCCACGGCCCAGGAGTCCTCCTTGAAATTCGATACCTTCGAGCTCGAACGTTTCCAATCCACCTGGGAAAATCAGGTAGAGATCAATATCTCGGAGAGCGGCGTGCACCCGCTGACCGTGGATGAATTATTCGCTCTGGCGGGACAGGTGAACGCGCCCCGGGTTTCGCGCAGGAATTTTCCGGCGCCGTTATCCGGAACCCGATTGGGGTACAGCCAAACCGATGGCACCTTGGTGCTGCGCCAAAAGATCGCCCGTTTGTACCGTGGAGCCACGACGGACCACGTGGAAGTCACCAACGGGGGTTCCGAGGCCAACTTCGTGACCCTGTGGCGGCTGGTCGAGCGGGGTGATGAGATTGTCGTCATGATGCCGAACTACATGCAGGTGTGGGGTCTGGGCCGCGCGTTTCACGGCCGCGTCAAAGAGTGGTGGTTGCATCCGGTCAAGGGGACGACATCGCCGCGCTGGGTGCCGCAGGGTCCGGAGCTCAAGAAATTGGTGACGAAGAAGACGCGCTTGATTGCCGTCTGCAATCCCAATAATCCCACCGGTGCGGTCCTGAAGCGGAATTTCATGGAGGAAGTTATCGCCCGGGCCCGTTGGGCCGATGCCTGGGTTCTAGCCGACGAGGTTTATCAGGGCGCCGAACTCTCGGGCGCGATCACACCTTCATTTTGGTCCATCGGGGATAAGGCGCCATACAAAAAACTCATCGTCAGCAACAGTCTTTCGAAGGCTTACGGGCTGCCGGGATTGAGGATCGGATGGCTGGTGGGTTCGCCGGAAGCCATCGCCCATTCCTGGGCGGCCCACGATTACACCAGCATCGGACCGGGCGCGTTGAATGACGCCCTGGCGGCCATCGCGTTGACGCCCGCCGTTCGAAAGTCGATATTGGAGCGCACCCGCAACGTCCTTCGATCGCAATGGCCGATTCTCGAAGACTGGGCGGAACAAAACGGTGACACGTTTGAGCTGATCAAACCTCAAGCCGGCGCCATCGCCTTGCTTCGATATAAATTCAAAATGAACTCGACGCAATTCGCCGAACATCTGCGCCGACAGAAGAGCGTGCTGATTGTTCCCGGCGACCATTTTCACCTGGACGGCTATCTGCGCGTCGGTTTCGGCGGGCACTTGAAGGAATTGAAAGAAGGGTTGAAACGGTTATCCCAAGTGGCGGCCCGTCTTCATGGAGGTTGAAGAGCACGTTTTCTGCCGTCGTATCGAGGCGGTTGCGGGAGTGTTAAAATATTCTGTTCGGTTGCGCATCAGGAGGCCATCATGTCGAGAGGCTGGTTTGCAATCATCAGCGCAGGACTTCTTATAATTTCAGGAGTGTCATCCATGAGTGCTCAAAAACATCCGCTCACGTTCGACGACTTGATGAGGGTGAAACGCGTTGCGGACCCCCAAATTTCGCCTGACGGAAAGTGGGTGGCTTATTCCGTCACCGTGTATCACAAGGCCGAAAACGGCCACAACGCTGCTCTCTGGCTGGTTCCGACGGCCGGAGGAGAAGCCCGGCAATTGACCCGCTCCGAGAAGAACGATGAGCGCCCGCGCTGGTCGCCCGACAGCAAGTCCATTGCTTTTATTTCAAATCGCGACGGCGCGTCGCAGGTTTGGATGATTTCTCTGGAGGGTGGCGAGGCGCACAAGGTCACCTCCATCGCAACCGAAGCTGACGGCGTGGTGTTTTCGCCGGATGGAAAACACCTGCTCTTCACGTCCGACGTTTATCCGGAATGTGACAACGCCGATCCTCAGAAAGCCCTGGAATGCAATGCCGCCAAAAGGAAAGAAGTTGAAGAATCCAAGGTCAAGGCCCGCATCGCCACACATTTGCTGTTTCGTCATTGGAACGAGTGGAAAGGCGGCAAACGATCGCATCTTTTTATTGTTCCGATCGATGGATCGGCCCCGCCGCGTGATCTCACCCCGGGGGATTTCGATGTCCCACCGTTTTCGCTGGGCGGCCCCGACGATTACGTGTTCTCACCCGACGGCAAGGAAGTGTGCTACACCTCCAACCACGATCGACACGAGGAACGTTCGACCAATATGGACCTGTTCGTCGTGAATGTCTCCAGCGGGGCAACCAAGAAACTGACCGACAATCCCGCGTACGACGGTTCTCCGCAGTACTCTCCTGACGGCCGTTTCATTGCCTATCGCGCCCAACTTCGTCCGGGCTATGAAAGCGATCGCTTTCGCTTGATGCTGCTCGACCGCACCACGGGAGCGCAACGCCATCTCACGGAGAATTTTGACCGCTGGATCGACTCCTTCATCTGGTCGCCGGATTCGAAAAAACTCTATTTCATTGCCGGTGATCGCGGGACCAATCCTATTTTTGAAGTTTCAATTACGGGAGAAGGGCTAAAGCGTCTTTATGCGGCGCACTCCTGCGGGGATCTCAACGTGACTCCCGACGGCCGGGTCCTGGTCTTTACGCGCTCGTCGATGCATCATCCGACAGAGATTCTTCGAATGAACGTCGAGGGCACGAAGCGCGATTGGCTGACTCATCACAACGACGCCTGGTTGAAGGAAATTGACATGAACGCGGCAGAAGAGTTTTGGTTTGATGGCGCGCCCTCCTCGGGCGGTCCGAAAGTGGATCCGGGCGTCGCCCAAGGGTTCATCGATCCGGCGGAGTTGGATGGGGCCATGCCCGCTCAAAAAAATCTGGACGTGCCGAAAATTCATTCCTGGATTTTAAAGCCCCCGCAGTTTGACGCCTCCAAAAAATATCCGCTGCTGCTGTTCGTCCACGGCGGTCCTCAGGGCTCGTGGGAAGATAACTGGGGATATCGCTGGAATCCTCAAATGTACGCGGCCGCCGGCTACGTGGTGGTGATGCCGGACCCGCGCGGCTCCACGGGATACGGGCAGCAGTTGATCGACGAGATCAATAAGGATTGGGGCGGCCGATGCTTTAAAGATTTGATGCGGGCGACCGATGTCGCTGAAAAACTGCCGTTCGTCGATAAGGCGCGAATGGCGGCCGCCGGCGCCTCGTTCGGCGGCTTCATGATCAACTGGTTCCAAGGGCATACGGACCGGTTCAAGGCCCTGGTCGGACACGCCGGAGATTTCGATCAGGTCAGCAGCTATTATGTTACAGAAGAACTATGGTTCCCGGAATGGGAGCTCGGCGGCCCGCAGTACGACAACCCGGAGCTGTACGATTTCCTTTCGCCGGTGCGCTATGCCAAGGATTTCAAAACACCGGAACTGGTGACCCATGGAGAACGCGATTTTCGCGTTCCCATCGGCGAAGGGTTGGGCATGTTCACGGCTCTCCAACGCCGCGGCGTGGAATCGAAGCTCTTGGTCTTTCCCGACGAGGGGCACTGGATTCTGAAGCCGCTGAATTCAGAATTGTTTTACAAGACAGCCATCGATTGGCTCAATCAGCATACCCGGTGACGTCGGGATGCAGTTCAATCTCAGGAGCAGGTCTTCATGAAGTATCGAAAACTTGGACAGACAGGAATTGAAGTTTCCGAAATCGGTTTTGGAGCATGGGGCATCGGGGGTCACCTATGGCAGGATTCCAAGGATGATGAGTCACTCCAAGCACTGAATCGCGCCATCGATCTGGGCGTGAATTTCATCGACACGGCCGTGGCTTACGGGGAGGGGCACAGCGAGCGGCTCATAGCAAGGGTATTGAAGGCTCATCGCGACAAACGCATCTACGTTTCCACCAAGGTCAATCCCAAAAATTACGAATGGCCGGCGCGAAAGGGCGTCGACATCCGCGAAGTGTTTCCCACCTCCTACATCGTCGAGCGCACGGAGCAAAGCCTCAAGAACCTGGGCGTCGAGCGCCTTGATCTCGAGCAGCTGCACGTGTGGAATGATGAGTGGGTGAACACCGATGAGTGGCGCGCCGCGTTTGAAAAATTGCGGCGCGAAGGCAAAGTTTGGCACTTTGGAATTTCCATCAACGACCATCAGCCGGAAAACGGAATGCAGATGATTGACACAGGTGAAATCGCGACGGTCCAGGTGATCTACAACATCTTTGATCAATCCCCGGAAACTAAGCTCCTCCCCGCGTGTGAACAAAAAAGCATCGGTGTGATTGTGCGGGTTCCGTTCGACGAAGGTTCTCTCACCGGGTCGATTACCGAGCAAACGGTTTTTAGCGAGGGAGATTTTCGCGCCAACTATTTTCGCGGCGACCGCAAGAAACAAGTGGTCGAGCGGGTCGCGAAGCTGCGCCGGCTGTTGAACGGTGAAGCCGGGACGCTTCCCGAACTGGCCCTGCGATTCGTCTTAAACCCGCCGGCAGTGGCCACCGTCATTCCGGGCATGCGCAAGGCGAAAAACGTCGAAGCCAATGTCGCGGTTTCCGATGGGCGTTGCTTGTCGGAGGATTTGCTGGCGGAGCTTCGAAATCATTCCTGGATTCGAAACTTTTACGAATAATCGCTGGACGCCATCGGCCAGGGATGTCCGGGGGCGTAATTTTCTCCGCTTGAGGGCATGCATCTCCAGACAAGGAGATGTCATCCAAAGATGGCAGAAAAAGGCAGAGGGTGTGTTTTAAAGGTGTGCTACCAACGTTTTAAACCTATGGATTTTTAGGGGGTTGTATGGTCAAGTCTGCAGTTCCTTCAGTGCCGGGAGCGAGCCAGGCCAGGCTACGGCTCTTGATGGCGGCGGTTGCTGTTCTGATCACTGTCACGATGACAGTACCCATGCTGGCTCGTGGCCATTCGTTTTCGTTTGGATTTGGATATTATGGCGGGCCGCGTCATTTCTACGGACACGGTTATTTCTATCGTCCTTACGGCTATCCATCCTTTGGGTTCTCCTATTGGGGCGGAGGGCCCTACTACGACCCGTACTCTTATCCGTACCCTTACGCCTATTCTGGCCCCGGATACGGTTATCCCCCGCCACCGCCGGGTTACTCGATGACCTACGAAGATCGGCCGCAGTCACCGAATTCCCGCACTGCCTGGCTGCGAATTGATGTGCAGCCCCGCGATGCGGCGGTTTACATCGACGGCGAATACGCCGGACTGGCGTCGGACTTCGAAGGGGGTAAACGCCTGCTGCCGGTTTCTCCCACGGATCATACCGTGCGGCTGGAGGCGCAGGGTTTTCAATCGGCGCGTATTGATTTGCGAGTCAATCCCCTGCAAACCCTGGATGTGAAGCAGCACTTGGCTCCTTTGGCGCACTCTTCAACTTCGCCGGGGGAACCGCCGAATAGCTCTCCACCGCCTGATGATTCCCGAAATACTCCGCCTAACTTGCGCCAGCCTTATTCTGGTGCGCCGCCACGGGGACGACGAACGCCGCCGACTTACGCGGAAAAACAGCAGCCCACAGATGCAGCACCACAAGCGGAGTTCGGCTCGATTGTACTGAAGTTTGCACCCGCTTTGGGCCAGGCCACGGTCTACATCGATGATCGAATGATCGGCACGACCGAAGCCAACGATCCGGTGTTTGAAGTGAATGACGTGCCCGTAGGAACACATTCCATCCGTGTGACACGCGATGGGTACGACGAATTCAACGCCGAAATTTCGGTCACGCCGGGCCAACGAGCCCAGCGTTCGGTGACCTTACAAAAATCGCCGATCACCTAAAGGTTTATTTCTCAGGGCGCTTTTCGGTCCGGTGAATTCGGCTGAGGGAATAGTCGGACGTGAGAAACCCTCTCCAGATCCACCGGATTTTTTTGGCGCTCCACCGCGGGCGGCGCTGTCGATATCGTTCCTGAATCCCCCCGATCTTTTCATTCACGTTCGCCCCCTTGCGTATTTATCCATCTGGAATACAATTTTGCCTCTGCAAGAATTGGGGCAGGTTTCTTCGCCACCGGGGAGGACGAGAGAATGCACTACAAACTGGCTCTGATCGGATTCGGAAATGTGGGAAAGAATTTCGCCAAGTTGCTGGAGCGCAAGAAGACCCGCCTGAAGAAGGAATTTGGCATCACCTATCAAATCGTCGCCATCGCGACCGGATCTCATGGTCTGGCGATCAATCCGCGCGGACTCGACGCCCGCAAGATCCTGGCGCATCTCTCAAAGAAGGGATCGCTCGCGGCATTTCATCGCGGGAAGCCGGTGAGTGGCGTCGTCGATCTCATCAAGAGATGCGGCGCGGATATTCTGTTCGAGATTTCGCCGCAGAATCCCTGGACGGGCCAGCCGGCGCTTGGGTATATCGAGGCGGCGCTTCAGAAGAAAATGCATGTCATCACCGCCAATAAGGGCCCGATCGTGCACGGTTATCAAAAGCTTCGGCGCTTGGCGGCCCGCTCTCGGGTGCAATTACGACACGAGGGCGTGGTTATGGATGGAACTCCGATATTTAATTTATATGAGTCGACCTTACCGGCAACCGACGTGCGCGGATTTGAAGGAATTTTGAACGCCACCACCAACTTCTTGATCAATGCCATGGAAAATGGAAAACCGATCGACACGGCTTTGGAAGAAGCCAAAGCGTTAGGCATTGTGGAAGCGAATCCCGCGGTCGACGTCGAGGGCTGGGACGCCACTTCCAAGCTCTGCTGCTTGGCCAATGTCTTGATGGGAGCGAATCTCAGGCCCCAGGACGTCGATCGTGAAGGAATTCAAAATCTCTCGCCTGAGAAACTGCACGAAGCCCGCCATCGCGGAAACTGTATCCGCCTGGTGGTGCGCGCCTGGCGTGAAGGAAGAAAAGTGCGCGGCAGCGTCAAGCCCACAGAGATTCCTTTGACGCATACCTTTGCCACCTTGAGTGCCGACACCACGATCTTGACCCTCGATACCGACACCATGGAGAAGATCTCCATCGTCGAGGGACCCGGGGGACCGCATCAAACAGCTTTTGCGTTGCTGTCGGATTTTATCAATGTGGCGAGGGCTTGAGCTGAGGGAAAATTCCTGCTGCCGTTACAATTCTCTTCGACCTTCCAAGGCTTTCATCATCGTGACTTCATCGGCGTAATCGAGCTCGCTGCCGATGGGCACGCCCATGCCGATGCGCGTGACCTTCAATCCCAACGGCTTCAGCAATTTTGAAAGGTAGATGGCGGTTGCTTCGCCTTCGACGTTGGGGTTTGTCGCCAGGATGATTTCCTCCACCTCGCCGCCGCGCAATCGCTCAATCAGATTTTTGATTCGCAACTGCTCCGGTCCAATTCCCTTGAGCGGCGCCAACGATCCCATCAACACGTGATAGCGGCCTTGATAGACGCGTGTCTTCTCCACCGCCAAAATATTTCCCGGTTCTTCCACCACACAGATTTGTTTGGGATTGCGCGTGGCGCTGGAACAGAAGTAGCACGGATCGACGTCGGTGAGATTGTTGCAAGTGGAACATAATCCGATTTTCTGTTTGACGTCGGAGATGGCTTGGGCCAGACGGTCGGCTTCTTCGGTGGACCCTTTCAATAAATGAAAAGCGATCCGCTGGGCAGACTTCTGACCGATGGATGGCAAATGCTTCAATTCTTCGATGAGTCGAGCCACCGGCTCGGGATAGTCAGGCATGTGTGATACCGAAGATCCTCTGGAATAGACCGAAGTTTTTAAAATCGAAAGACAAGAGCGGGTCTATTGCGAGAACTGAGTCTAAAGGAATTTTCATCTGGTGAAAAGAGAAGAACAGGTTTGGGATGCTGTTCACCGCTGAGACGCTGAGTCCGCTGAGGCTGCGCTGAGAATTCCTTTGATTTAATCTATCTCAGTCCAAGGTATCAAACCTCTGCGCGATCTCTGCGTCCTCGGCGTCTCTGCGGTGAGACTATCCCTATTTTTTGCTGAGAATTAGGATTCAAATAAACCCGGAATTTTCAAACCACCGGCCAGCGAGCCCATTTGCCCTTGAAGCTGTTCGTCCACTTTGCGGCCGGCTTCGTTGACCGCCGCCAGCACGAGATCTTGAACCATTTCCCGGTCATTGGCGTTGAGGGCTTCTGGGTCGATGGCCACTGAGAGCAGAAGTTTTTGGCCGTTCATCCTCACCGAAACCATGCCTCCTCCCGCAGAGGCCTCCACAACGAGGTCCTCCATCTGCTTTTGCAGTTGTTCCTGCATCTTCTGCGCTTGCTTCAGGATCTGTTGCATGTTGGGTACGTTCATGGGTTTCGCCTCGCCCTTCGGGAGGAGGGTCTCATTGCTTTTTCTTGATGCCTACAATTTCTCCCCGAAAAGTTTTTACAAAAGACTGGACGACGGGATCCTTTTGAGGATCGGTTTCCACAGAAACGGTTCGCATGGGGGTTTGGCCCTGACTTTCAACCGGCGCCGGCTCAACCCCGGCGTTCTCCAGCATCGCAAAAGTGACCTGAAAAGGTCTGCCAAATGAATTCTGGCATATTCGTTTCAGAGTTTCAACGTGGCTGCGCGTGTTCAAGCGGTCGTAAAACACTTCGTTGGCCCTCGTGAAAAATAGATGCACCGTAGAACCCTCCAGTTGGATTCGGGAGGCGCGCTCCAAAAACGACCCCAGCAACTTGGATTGAGCGCCCACAGCCTCACGAAATGCGCGAATTTCCTGGGATTCATCCCGCTTCACGGGCGACTCGGCAGCTTCGCTGGAGGGCGCGGATTTGAAACCCGTGCCGGGTGTCCCGCTCCTCAGGGGTGAGCGGTTCGTTGAGGGCGTTGCCGGCGAAGAAAAGTCCGGCCGACGTGCATTCAGTGGAGGCTTGAATCGCGGTTCAGTGTTTTTTTTTAGATAAGGAGACTCATTCGGGGCATCGGTGCCCGCCGAGAATCGCGGCGCCGGTGACCCGGCCGGATTAGTATTAGGAGACGCGGGCGCAGATTTTAGTTCTTCCAGAAATTCTTCGATCGACATCAAACGCGCCGCCTGCACGAGCCGCACCAACCCCAGTTCGAGGTGCAATCGTGGCTGCGTGGACCATTTCAGATCGTTGTCGGTGCGCGCCAGGAGGTGGAAAAATCGAACCAGGTCCTCTTCCGAAAAATTAGCGGCGGTCTTGGCAAGCGCCTCAATTTGATCGGCGGGCAATTCCAGAAGTTCGGAGCGCGTTCCCGCGACGCGCACGATCATGAGATTGCGAAGATGTTGGATGGCCTCGCGGCAGAAATGTTTCGGATCAAACCCGGCTTGGTGCAGATCATTTACCAGTTGCAGGATGGCGTTGCTGTCGCGCCGGATCAGGGCCTCGCTGAGCCGGTCCAAATACTCCTGCGAAACCAGGCCCAACAGTTCGCGGATTTTGGATTCTTCGAGTTGCGTGCCGCAGAAAGAAATGACCTGATCCAGAATCGATTGGGCATCGCGAATGGAACCCTCCGCCGAATGCACCAGCATGGACAGCCCGGCGGGTGTGATGGTCATGCCTTCCGCCCGGCAGATCTTTTCGAGCGATTCGTAAATCTCATGGTAGGAAAGCGTGCGGAACGAGAAATTCTGGCAACGCGACAGAATGGTGGGCTTGAGCTTGTGCCGTTCGGTGGTGGCAAACATAAAAATGATGTGATCGGGCGGCTCTTCCAGAGTTTTCAGCAGCGCGTCCCAGGCATCGTCCGTCAGCTGATGGGCTTCATCAATGATATAAATTTTATAGCGGTCGCGGGCCGGACGA
This sequence comes from Terriglobia bacterium, assembly GCA_028716525.1. Lineage (GTDB taxonomy): Bacteria > Acidobacteriota > Terriglobia > JAIQFV01 > JAIQFV01 > JAQUPQ01. Next base: position 65,190 of record JAQUPQ010000013.1, read on the forward strand.
TACTTCACGTTTTCGCGAAGCTGTCGAATGTCGTCGATGCCGCGGTTGGAGGCCGCGTCGATCTCGATGACGTCCACGGCATTGCCGTTCTTGATTTCACGGCAGGAATCGCATTGGTCGCAGGGTGTGGGGGTCGGACCTTTGGCGCAATTGAGCGCCTTGGCGAAGATTCGCGCACTGGTGGTCTTCCCGACGCCCCGTACACCGGAGAATAAATAGGCGTGCCCGATACGCTTTTGTTCAATGGCGTTGCGCAGCGTCGTCGTGATTACCGACTGCCCAATGACGTCATCGAACTGCTGGGGACGATATTTTCTGGCGATGACTTGGTAAGACATGAGATCTTAAAATTCCAAATTCCAAAGTCCAAATAAAATCCAAGTTCCAAAAACCAAATTCCAACAATCAGAAAGCAAATGGCAGCTTTTGCAAGTTAGAGGCATTTGATCGGCCAGCGGTAACTCGTGAGACTTAGGTAGAGTTCCAAAGTTACCTATCGCATTTCTTGTTTGGAATTTGAGCTCCTTTGAAATTTGTTTGGATTTTGGAGCTTGGAATTTATTTGGGATTTGGCTCTTGGCATTTGGAATTTGTTTTATTTAACCAGGTTCCGGGTGATCTGCGGCACATCGCAGTGACCGTTACCGTTGCTGCCGTCAGGCCCTGGCGGGGTTCGCGGGCCGCGATTGCACAGAGCCCGAAACCTGGAACCACTGGAGCGTCCTACGGTTGATTTGCGACCCTCATTCGACAGGGTCGTCGACGCAACTCAATTGTCTCCGAGCAAGCAGGCTTTGAACATTGCCAAGGACCCTCTGCGAAAACTCCGCGCCCTCAGCGCCTCCGCGTTTAAGGTTCTGTGGGGTTCAGCATAACAAGCCCGTACCCTGGTACCCCGATTCGCGTGACTGATGCTTGCTCAGGAACCTCTCCGTCGTCGCTCCGAAACAGGCGTTTATATCACTTTTTCGCGGGGTCGACAAGGAGAGGCCGCCGGCTGGGGGAAATCCAAATTCCAAGGTCCAAAATCCAAACCAATTCCAAAAAGCTCAAATCCACCTGATTAAATCAAGTCGGCCAAACAAACTGGAAAGACCGGAAGGACCAAACAGACAGGACAGACTGAAGAGACCGGACAGACCGCTTCGCCCTGAATCGATCTCTTAGGTTTGAATCAACAGCAGGCCTTCTCGAATTTCGATGTGCTTGATGGTGGGCGAATACGGTATGGGTTTGCTGACGTCGATCTTGTTGGTTTGCTTTCGGGCCAGGACTTCAATGATCTTCTGCACCAGCATTGCAGGCAGAGAAATATTGTTCAGCTGAGCGCGCTGAATTTCGTACGTTAAGGCGTTGTTATTGAAAAACAGCTTGGCTTCGGTGTGCATGGCTTGATCGCCGCTGAATACCAGAGTGACCAGTTTGAGCAGCGTGGAATTATCGGTTTTGAGCTGATCCACATCCACCACCGCATCGCCCGCCACCTGATCGCCATTCAGAAATCGCACGAAGATGGATTTCAATCCGGGGTTAGGCTTCTTGTGAAACTCCTCGGTGACGTAGGCATTCATTTCGTCTTGAGAAATCCGCACCGTTGTTCCGGGGGGCAAACGTTTGCCGGCCGGAGGGTTGACCTTCAAGGAATCGAAGGTATCGCGAACGCGGTCTGCCATCTCGGCGCGGGTCGGGATCCGATGCGGTTGCGCCGAAAAATCCATGCTGAGAGCCGCGGTCAGAATCGCGAATACACACGTGATCGATAGCGGAGCCCGGGGCCAATGTTTCTTCGTGCGAATAGAATTCATGCCGGGGGATTAAATCATGAAGCGGAACTGAGAATCAATGTTTGAAAGATTTAAACGCGAGTTCAGGATTGAACATCCTCTATTTCCGATATTCGATGATCAGGGTTTGGTAGCCACGATCCCCCAGCATTTTGGGGGGATCGTGGGTTTTTCCCTTACCCTGCAGAAGAGCCCACCCCGATGCATCGGGGTGGCTACCCAAACACTACGCATTCTCGGAGAAGTTCTTCATGCCCCATGGGTCGGGGCGAGCGCTATCCGGGCGACAGATAATCGCCGGCATAAAGAACTGCCGGCGCTACCAAAGCTGTTTTCGGAGCAGTTGTCCGGAGTTCGAAGCGAAATCAATTACGAGAGATGTCCGTTCTTGAAATCACATTTTATGATCTCACTCATAGCGCAGCGCTTCGATGGGGTCGACTTTTGTCGCTCGCCTTGCCGGGATGAGGCTTGCCAGCAGCGCTACCGCCAGTAGGATCAGTGCGGTGGTAAGGAACGTTACAGGATCGAAAGCGCTGACGTCAAAGAGTTGGCTGGAAATGGCGCGGGACAGGGCGAACGACGCCAGCACACCAACCACTAATCCTGCTCCGGCTAAAAGCAACCCCTGACGCAAGACCAGGCCAAGAACCTGTCCTGGACGCGCACCCAGGGCTACGCGAACACCGAGCTCTTGAGTGCGCTGTGAGACAGAATAACTAATGATGCCGTAAAGCCCCAATGCCGCCATCAACAAGGCCACGACAGCAAAGAATCCCAGCAGCGATACAACAAATCGCTGGGGACCGAGGGAATTGTCGACGCGCTCCTTCATGGGGACGAAATTATAAGCCGGCAAGTTGGGATCCAACGTGCGAACGGCGGCGCGCAAGCCGCCGATGAGCGACAGAGGATCAAGCGAAGTCTTCGCGACTAAGAAACCGCTGGGGAAGGAGACCTGGTACCCCGGGTAATACGTTACGCCTTTTCCCGAGTCGCCCACCAGCGCCGTGTGATCCACATGCCCGACCACGCCGACGATGGTCGCCCATGGAATTTGGGACCCGCGACGAATCTGTTGGCCGATGGGATCCTGGTTTGGCCAATATTGTCGGGCCAGGGTATCGTCGATCACCGCGACGGGTTGAGTGTTTTGACGATCGGCATCAGTGAACACACGTCCCCGGAGCAACGGAATCGACAAAGTGGCAAAGTATCCCGGTGTGACCAGACACAAACCGCTGTGCGGACCGGGATCATCGGCGGCAAGAACACGCCCTTGTATATCAAAGCTGGCTGCGGCGTCGAAGCCACTAAACGGAATCGGGGTGGCGAGGGCCGCGGAAGAAACACCCGGCAGATGCATCATCTCGTTGGCCAGCGCTTGATAGAATGCAATGCGCTGTTCGGGCGTTGAGTAATGACTTTGCGGCAACGCCAGGGCGGCTGTCAAAACACCGCGCGGTTGAAAGCCTGGATTCACCTGTTGCATTCGGCCCAGGCTCTTGAGGAGCAATCCGGCGCCCACCAGCAGCACCAAGGCCAGCGCCACTTCGCCGCTGACCAAAACGGTACGCAAACGACTCTGCCCGCGGCTTCCGACTCCCGAACGGCCGCCTTCCTTCAGCAATTCAAATTGATGAACACCCGCCACATGCCAGGCTGGCACCACTCCAAACAGAAGGCCCGAAAGAATTCCGATCACCGCCGTGAAAGACAGAACAAAAAGATCCGTTCGAATCACCAGGGCTTTCACCACGTCTTGTGGACCCAGCCACAACAGAGCACGAATTCCGAGTTGCGACAAGGCCAGCCCGAGGAGGGTTCCCAGGCCCGACAGCAGTAAACTTTCGGTGAACGCTTGTCGAATCAAATGACCTCGACGCGCGCCCAGCGCCACGCGAATGGCCAACTCGCGGCCGCGCCCTGCCGAGCGCGCCAACATCAAGCCGGCAATGTTGGAACAGGCAATCAACAAGACGAATGCCACGGCCCCGAAAAGGATAAACATGGGCGTTTTCAAGTTGCCGTACAAAAACTCCGTCAGTGGAAGTGCAAACATTCCCCAGCCGGCATCCTTGGCATAGGCGGCGCCGGCGCCTCCTTGAAGAAAGCGTTGCGTCAGGATTTGCACAAAATTAATGGCCTGCGGAACCGGCACATTGGAGCGGACGCGCGCCACGACGAAAAGATTTTCATTGAATCGGGAGGCGGGCGCGAAACGCTGGGGCGGGAGGCCCAGGGGAGCCCACAGCTGAGTCCCCGCGGGCCAGTTGAAATCGGGTCGCATGACGCCCACCACTTCGTAAATCTGCTGGTTCAATTCGATTTTTTTCCCGACCAGGGTGGGGTCGCTTCCAAAAATATCTCTCCAAGTGTTGAACGACAAAATGACCACCTGATTGGCGTTGGGCTGGTCCTCTTCGGGACGAAACATCCGACCCAGCAGAGGGGTTGCCCCAAACGCATCGAACCATTGCCACGAAACACTGGCGCCCGAAAGGCGTTGAGGCACATCCCCGACCGTGTAATTGAAACTAGCCGGGATGGAAGCCGCGGCCGAAGAAAACATTTCTTTGCTGTCGCGAACGTCGGCAAAGTCCGGCGCCGAGATGGAGATGCTCTTGAGGTTGAGCTGATCGTACTTCGCCCGGATGGCCAGCACATGATCAGCCTCGCGAATGCCCGCAGGGTGGAGGAGCAGCCCGTTGACCACACTGAAGATGGCGGAGTTGGCGGCGATGCCCATCGCCAGAGTGAGCACGGCCACAAGGGCGAAGCCCGGATTTCGCCACAGCATCCGGAAGGCATAACGAAGGTCCTGTCGAAGAGTGTTCATGATTTAAATGATCACCTCACAGGGCAAGATGACTTTCCTTTTTTTGCCTGCGCTGAAGCGCAAGTGAAAGACGCCCGCTCGAGTTTCTCGACTCAAGGTTTTTGTTCTCTGTGCAGAAATCTACAAACCCATTCTACAGGGAGAAAAAAATAAGATGACCGCATATTTGTATATACTGAGGGAGCGGGGAAAGGTTATGCACGGGGGCTGGCCAAATTCAGTTCTTCACAATATGAAAATAGTTGAGGAAGGGTGTGTACTGATTTTCCTTTAATTTCTCACGGCCCGCGGTTATGCCGAAACAACCTACTCCTTTCCCCCGCGGGGGATCGTGGCTACCAGAACCTCCCATTTTCATGGTCTCGGGTGCGATAAAGGGCCATGCCCGACTGCGGTTGAATCCAAAATGGGTCAACCACCCACCTCCGGCCTCGCTTGACGCCCGTCAGGGGGGGGCAGTATGCTTCAGGCCACGTCACGGAGGCGGGAGGGCGTTTTAGAGCCGAGCCGTCCGCTCATACCAATCCACAATGCCGATTACCATGTGTCGTCCCACCGCATTTGAGAGAGAAGCTCGCTAGAGGCGTCGAGCTGCTCGTTGGAGAAGGAGGCAAGTGTATGTCGACCCCGAATTTCGGTCAGCCCGAATACGGTTTTGGAGGAATGCATCCGTCGGAAGGATATTCCTGGCCATCGCTTGAGTTGCGCGATTTGATCGGCTCCAGCGGGGCCTCCATTCAATGGCGTTTGGCGGCCATCTTTCTGGTGGCGCTTGCCTTGTCGGACCTGTCGTGGCTTCTCATCCAACCGCTGTTGGAGAGGCCGATCCAGATGATGCCGCTTCCCGTATGGATGATGGCGCTGGTCACCGATTTAATTGTGGCAGCCGCCGCGGTGATGTCGTTTCGCTGGATTCGAATACCCGTGGCGGCAGCGGCTGTTACTGCCGTGGGCATCTCGCTTTTAACATTGCCCCTGCGGTGGCAAAGTTTTCATTTCCAGCAACTGAAGTGGGCGATATTCTATTTTGCATCCACCATTGTTTTCAATTTCTTGTTTTTTACGGGATTGGCGTTGGGGGTCCGCTGGATGAAGCGGCTGCTGTTGGGATTGCTTCTCGGCGGGCTTGTCGGCATGCTCCTCCACCAAGTCGTTTTTACAGTGAGCTTGAAAGCCCTCCAAGACGCTACTACGCGATTTTCATTCGACATTAAGAGCGTGGTGATCCTCCTCCTTAATGCCGTGATTTTTGCGGTTACTTTTTGGGGAGGACTGCAGTTGCCGTGGGCCAGGTTTACTCCCGGTCAAGAACCCACCGCGGTTCCGTTATATCCGCTCACCGGACGCGCCGGAGAATTGCAACAAGCCGCCGACTACTTTGCCGTGGGCAAGTTGTTGCGCCCGGCCGGTATTGGCAGTGTGGTTTTTGGAATCGTCGCCATTGCGCTGGGTTCCTCCATGATGAGTGAAAATCCTATTAATGCCATCCTGGCCGTGATTGGTGTTTTTCTTTTGATCGAAGGCGTTTGGGTGATGGCGGCGCCGGCGCCGGCAGGAATGATTGTCGACGGCATTGCGCTCATTGTTCTGGGTATTTGGAATATCATCGTGACGATTTCCAACGCCTCTTCCGGAGCCAGCGGTCCGCACTTCTTCGCGATCCTGGGACTTTGGCAAGTTGTGTGGGGCTTTCAGAGTTTCGGCCGCTACTCGCGTTTCTCCGGACGTGTCTCGGGAAAACCACCTCAGGAATTGATAAATCAGGTTGCGGCCATTTCAAAAAGCCTGGCCGCCAAGGGCGCTTCGCAACAACCGGAAGTCATGGAATTCACGGTCGGAGTCAAACGAGCAAAACGGACTTGGAAGGGAAAACTCCTGGACGATTTGGCGGTCTTCAGCATTGAGAAGGAAGCAGATTTCATCGTGGCGGATAAGTCCAGCGTGAACTTTTCTCAGCAGTCGGGTGTCTCAAGCGCCGGCGGCGTGTCCGTTTCCTTCAACATTGGTTCCCGCAGCGGCGATGCTACGATGACCTCAAATCAATTTGAAAAATATCAACGCTGGAAACCAAGCTAAGGGTTGGGGACTGATACCTCCCATTGTTCGGGGGACTAAAAAGCTGAGGAATTTATGGGTGGCGAAGTGCAAACCCGCTAAGGCGAAAGATCGTTAGCCCGGGGCATAAGCGCCGGGAAGGCCGACATCGGAATTGTCCAACCCGATTTGGCGGCCGACAGAACTCGTCGCGAAGGTTTCGGCCTCTCTTCGAGCCGTACGCTCCACAAACTTCATCAATAAGAATTCTTCCGATTCAGGATTTCTCCGGACTCAGCCCTGCGGCCTACAGGGCCCATCAGCCGGCCACATCAACCACGTTCCGCTTTCATAAAAAGGTCAAATTTTTACAATACAAAACCATCCTTCTTCGAACATACTGACACTTGTAACGATCAACCCGAGAAGGAGAAAAGCTATGGGAAGCAAAGTCCAACCCATTCCGGCGGGGTATCACACCTTGACCCCGCATGTGATCACCAAAGACTGTGCGCGTGCCTTGGAGTTTTACAAGAAAGCCTTTGGCGCGATCGAGTTGATGCGACATGCGGGACCGCAAGGAAAAATCATGCATGCCGAAATCAAGATCGGCAATTCCGTCATCATGCTGGCGGACGAGTTTCCGGAGATGGGGGCGTCGAGTCCGGACACAGTGGGTGGCTCACCGGTGACGTTTTATTTGTATGTTGAAGACTGCGATGCGGTTTGTGCTCAAGCAATCTCGGCCGGGGCCATACAGAAGGAGCCGGTCAAGACGGAATTCTACGGCGACCGCCGCGGCGGCGTGAGTGATCCCTTTGGGTACACCTGGTACATCGCGACTCACGTGGAAGATGTTTCTCCTGAGGAATTGGCCAAGCGTGCAGCCGCACAGGGACGCTAGATTCTTTCGTGAGTGATGAGTTAAATGGGACATTGGCCGGGCGCTCGGCCGCATGCTCTGACGGAAAGTCCCCGGTTTATCGAAACGACCCGCAGCTCCCTTCTTCCTGATGATGGGGCGAGACTCACTCTCGCCCCGTGAAGATCAAAAGGAAAGAAATAGAAAATTTCCTTCGACTCCGATTGGACCCGCGTATCGCTGCCGACGACTCTTAGACCGGACAAGAACTCCTGCTCAAAATTGCCCACTTGCGGTTCCTTTGTTAAAATCCAAAGGCTTTGACTCGTTCGAAGAAACTCGCGTACAGTCTCACCGCGACGAAATGCAGATGAACGACACGATTGTTCATGTTCAGGATTTGTGCAAGTTTTTTCGCACCTTTAAGCGCCGCGAAGGGGTGCTGGGTGCCGTAAAGGACTTGTTTGTCCGTGAGCAGCGGCTGGTGAAGGCCGTTGACCACGTCTCGTTCGACATCGCGCGGGGTGAAATGGTCGGCTACATCGGGCCCAACGGCGCCGGCAAGTCCACGACCATCAAGATGCTCACGGGCATCCTGGTTCCCACCGAGGGTGAAGTCCAGGTCAACAACTTTGTACCCCATCGAGACCGAAAACATTACACGCGAAGCATCGGCGTGGTCTTCGGTCAGCGGACTCAGTTGTGGTGGGACATTGCCGTCATCGAATCGTTCAAACTGTTGCGGCGCATCTACGATGTTTCCGAGCGCGATTTCGACGCCCGCATGGCCCTGTTCAACGACATCCTGCGCCTCAACGATTTTCTGCATACGCCTGTCCGCAAACTCTCTTTGGGAGAGCGCATGCGCTGCGACTTGGCGGCTTCGCTCCTCCACAATCCTCCGCTCCTGTTTCTCGATGAGCCCACCATCGGGCTCGATGTGGTCGCCAAGGAAAGTATTCGGGAATTCTTGAAAACCATCAATCCGGAATTCCAAACCACCATTCTCCTGACGACTCACGACTTGGCGGATATCGAGGAGCTGTGTCGGCGCATCATGATCATCGATCAGGGAAAAATCCTGTTCGACGGGTCCTTGGAAGAAATCAAACGACGGTTGGGGAAGATCAATCAAATCACGCTGTATCTGAAAGACCGCTCCGAGCAGGCCAAGATCGCCGCCCTGAACGCCTCGCTCGCTTTGCTGGCACAAACGCTGTCTGCCGGCGCTGCCAAGCAGATGAGCGCCAACGGATTGCATCTTGAACAGATCGACGATTTGAAGTGTCGAATCGTTTACGATCGAAGGTTGATCCCGACCGAAGAGATCCTGCGACAAATTGTAAATTCCTTGGAAGTCCGCGACATCCTCATCGAAGAGGAATCGATTGAGGAGATTGTGAAGAAGATTTATACCGAAGGCAGAGAGGCATTTGTTGGCGAGCGGGCATAGAGCCGGGAGATAGGTGCCAGGTATCGGGTGCCGGGTGTCGGGAAAAAACAACCCCACCATCAAAAAAGTGCCTTTCCTGACACCTGACACCTGATACCCGATACCTAATTACAACATGAAGAACTGGCTTCAAACCTATCTGGAATTTGCGCGGGTGGGATTCGTCAACATCCTGGCGTATCGACTCCGCTACTACACGGGTGTCATCACCTATTTCATCAACGTCACGGTGTACTACTTCATCTGGCGGGCGATATTCACCAACAGCGATCACATTGAAGGCTTCAACTTGAAGCAGATGACGACCTACGTGGCGCTGGGCTGGATCATCCGGTCGTTTTATTTCAGCACCATTGATCAAGACATGGCCAACGACGTCATGGAAGGCAAGATCTCCATGACGCTGATCAAACCCATCCACGTGCAATGGAGCCTGGTGGCGCAATCGCTGGGAGAAAGCTGTTTTCGCCTTTTCATGCTGACGGCCCCGGCGGCCGTGGTGATCGCCTTGGTGTTTCCGATGAGCGGTCCCTCCAGCGCCCTGCATTTTGCGGGATTCTTTGCTTCCACTGTGCTGTCGTTTTTCATTGTGGCGTCGATCAATTTTATTGCCGGAACGTGCGCCATCCGATTGAAATCGATTCTGGGCCTGCTGCGCGCAAAATATTTTCTGCTGGAGTTGTTCTCGGGCCTGTTGATTCCCATGACGTTCTTTCCCCAAAGCATCCAGAAGGTGATGAACTATCTTCCGTTCCAGCACATTAGTTTCACCCCGGTTCTGATCTATCTGGGAAAGATCCAAGGACCGAAGATTTGGGAAGAGTTGGGAATCCAGCTGCTCTGGGCGGTGGCGATTTTTTTGATCGGCCAGTGGTGGTGGGCGACATCGATTCGCAAGTTGTCGATTCAGGGAGGATGAGGAATACAGGTGCCAGGGACCGGGTGTCAGGGGTCAGGGAAGGCCTTGGGGGTTTGAGATTGCGCGATTGGGAAAATACAGGTGTGAGGTTTGAGGGGCGAGGAACAGCAGTTGGAATTAGAAATTAAGAATTAAAAATTAGGATTTGAAGTTAGCTATCAGCTGTCGCCTTTGAACTATCAGACGTTAGCCTTTAGCAATCAGCGTAACGAGGCGTGGCGAGCAAGCGGGCAAGCCCTCAAGCTTGCAAGCCTGAAGGCGTAATTGAGAGTCGGCAATCCATTTTTGTTATGCAGAGATGTTCAACGATCATCTGTTGGCCCGCTTAGCGCTTGGGGCTTGGTACTTATAGCTCTCGCCTGATTGCTGAAAGCTGATGTCTGATGGTTCATAGCTTTTGGCTGATTGCTGAAAGCTGACAGCTGATTGCTGAGGTCCAGAGTTTTCCGTGAAGCGACACTTTTTACTATTCATCCATTATTTCGCCCAATATTCCAAAGTGCGCATGGCCTACAAGGGCGATTTCTTCATTGCTCTAGGAACCTCTTTTACGGCCACGTTGCTGGGATTCGGTTTTGTTCTGGTGCTGTTTTCGAAAATCCCGAACCTCAAGGGCTGGTCGTTTAACGAGCTGTTGTTTCTGTACGGCTTTTCGCTGATTCCCCTGGGATTTTTCAACATGCTGAGCCTCAATCTCTATCAATTCGGCGAGGTCTACATCATCCAGGGAAAATTCGATCGCATTCTTTTGCGTCCCATTCACTCGTTGTTTCAAGTGTTGTTCGAAGCTTTTCGCCTGGAGTCGTTGCAGGAAACCATTACGGGCATTTTGGTGATGGCCTACTGCTCTCATCGAATGCATTTGGAATGGGGCACGATCGACGTGTTATTGGCCGTGGTCATGATTGCCTTGGGCGCGATCATTTATCTGGCCACTTTCCTCATCCTAACCAGCGTCTCGTTCTTTTTTGAAGACAAGGTGGGGGTTGTGCCGCCGGTGTATAACATGTTAGCCTTCGGACGTTACCCCCTGTCGATTTATAATGTGTTCATTCAGTTTTTGTTGAGTTGGATTATTCCGTTTGCCTTTGCGTCGTTTTACCCGAGTGTTCGATTGCTGCATCGCAGTGAATATGGGGGTTTTTACGTTTTACTACCGGCGGTCGCCCTGTTTTTCTCAGGGCTGGCATTGGTGCTGTGGCAGCTGGGTGAGAGAAACTACAGCAGCACGGGAACGTAGATCATAAACAGGCCGGAAGGTGCAGCGGCTTTTGATGTGGATCATGCACACCTATTTTCCCATGGATGCAGAAAAAGACTTGATGGACTGGCTGATGTGGCCATGTCTGATCCTGATCGTGACAACGCCGTTGCGGTTTGCGATGGAGGCGGCCGGAGTATCGACCGGGATTACGCGATTTTTCAGTTCCACGGTCATCGTGATGCTCCTGTCCGCGTATCTCGGTGCCGCCATGGCACAGCACATTGAGAATCCCTGGCGGCGACTTATCGGCGCAGGATTTTCATTGGGCTATTTGAATGGATTGATGACGCTCATCGCAACCCTGCTCAGCACCTATACCACCATCGAAACACACTATCGATATCACGATGTCCACATCAGCGACGCCCGACATATTCTCATGATGCACGTTGTGAGCGGTCCGCTCCTCATTTCTCTGGTCGCGATTCTGATTGCGCTCGCCGCCTACGGCATTTCCGTTCGCATCAAGAAACGGCGCCTGTCATTCGCCGTATCTTCGGACGATCGCGCGACATCCCGGACGGACCCTAAATAGATATTGAATGAACAATCTCATGTGGCTCAAATCCAGATATCCCTCCGATCACATCTCCTGGAGTTTGCGAAAATTGCCGGGTCGATGGCGTTTCTTCTCTCGGCCGGTTGTGGCACTGATCTTGTTGCTGACGACGGCATCCGGATTAGCGGCTCAGTCGGCGCCCACACGCGACGAGCTGTTCAACCGGCTTCCATTGACCGCCCGCGTGTTGATGGTCGGGGCCCACCCGGACGATGAAAATAGTGCACTGCTTGAATATCTTTCACGCGGGCTGGGTGTGCGATGCGCCTACTTGTCGGCGACGCGCGGCGAGGGTGGACAGAATCTCATCGGGCCGGAGTTGTTCGAAGCCCTCGGCATCATCCGTACCGAGGAATTGCTGGCGGCGCGGCAGTACGACCAGTGTGATCAGTTTTTCACGCGGGCCTTTGATTTTGGATTTTCCAAGGATCCCAACGAAGCTTTTGCGAAGTGGGGGCGCGAGGAAACGCTGGGCGATATGGTTCGAGTCATTCGACGATATCGGCCCGATGTCGTCATCTCCGTCTGGCAGGGAAAACCCAGCGACGGCCACGGGCATCATCAAGCCATCGGCATTCTGACGCCGGAGGCTTTTCGCGACGCCGCGGATTCCGCCAAATTTCCGGAACAACTGCGGCAGGGCTTGCATACGTGGCAGCCCAAACGACTTTATGTGATGGTTCGCGATCTAAAAGACCCGCAAAGTTTTTCAAGGGATGTCGGAAGCTTCGATTCCGAGCTTCTGCGTTCGCTGCCTGAGATTGCCGCCATCGGTCGGAGCCAACATCAAACTCAAGGGCAGGGAAGCCCCCGGCGTCAGGGTCCTGTGCCGGTGTATTTGAAATTGGCGGACGGCCCTCCGGGTGTTCAACTTCCCGGCGACTCTCAAGCCGTGCGCGCTGATTTTGATGAACTGATGAAAGCCGGAACCGAATCATGGGCCGCCGATGCGGGCACGGAACAACAGATCGTCCCCACGCTGACCATCGACTTGAAATCCCTTGATGCTTTGGCGCGCAAAATCGCCGCCCGGCCCGAGGCCTCGCCGGCGGAGGTGGTTCCACAAGTGGCCGAAGGCATTCAGGCGCTTCGCGCGCTGCGGTTGAAGGTGTTGAACAGCGCCCTGAGGGATGACCATCAATTTGCTTTGGACGAACATTTGCGCTCCAAGGAACGGGATTTTTCACGCGCCTTGGAAGCCGTTTTGGGATTGAGTTTTCAGGTGCGAGCGGCGCAGCCGGCCGCGAATCCGGGAGAAAAATTTGAAGTCACGGCGCGGTTGTTGAATCGAAGCGGGGTGCCCGTGGAGCCGGTAATTATTGAAGCGGCGCCCCGGCCCGGATGGCGCTTTGAAAAACTTTCCGGAGAATCCAAGCCGTTGGGTTTTAATCAGTCCGTGGAATGGCGGTTTTCCGTAACACCCCCGGTCGACGCATTGCCGACAGAAATGTACTGGCTGCGTCTGCCGCGAAAGGTGGACCGCTACGAAATTTCCAACCAGGCGCTCATCGGTTTGGCGGAAGACCCGCCGGAACTCATGTTCCTGGCCACCTACCGCGCCGCTGGAATCACGCGGGGATTGCCGTTTCGCGTGGAGCGCCCGGTGGAATATGTGCGCGTCGATCCGCGTTATGGAGAACGCCACGAAAGCTTCAAAGTGGTCCCGCCTGTTTCTGTTTCGGTGGAATTGGGTGGGTCCTCGGCAGCACAAACTCGCGATGCCTTCGTCCGAATTGAAAGCACTTCTCCGCGGCCCATCGACGGCACGGTGAGTTTAATTTTGCCGAAGGGTTGGCGAAGTACGCCGAGCATGACGGCCGTCTCGGTGGTTCAACGGGGCGATGCCGTCACGAAGAAGTTTGTGCTTCATTATCCCCCCAACCTGTCACCGGGGCAGAGACCGATTTTTGCGATTGCAAAAATCGGCAACCAGAATTTTTTGCGCGGCTTTCAGACCATTTCCTATCCCCACATTCACGAGCAGAACATCTACGAGGCGGCACAGACGGTCGTCAATATTTTGGATCTAAAACTCCCGCCGCACCTCAAGGTGGGATATATCACGGGCACAGGCGACCGGGTTCCCGAGGCGCTTGCAGAAATGGGGGTCAGTGTAACGGAACTCAATGAGCGGGCATTATCAACGGCGAATCTGGCGGTGTACGATGCCATTGTCACGGGCATCAGGGCCTACGACGTCCGCCGCGATCTCGATCAGAATAATGCGCGTCTGCTCGATTATGTGCGCCGCGGCGGAACGTTGATTGTGCAATACAATTCCGTTTCCTTTGGCGCCAATCCGAGTTTGTTGCGGCGCCAAAACAGCGAGGAACTAGCGTCCGTCGACAAGACCACGGATTCCGGTCTTCGAAAGCAACCGGAGGAATTAAAAGGTCCACAGTCTGAAGAAAAAATCTCGCTTTTCGTGGATGCGACGCGACAATTCGGCCCGTACCCGATGTTGCGAGGCCTTCTGACCGACCGCGTGGTCGATGAGCAAGCGCCGGTGACACTTCTTGCTGCCACCAATCCCATCTTCACGAGCCCTAATAGAATTACGTCAAGAGATTTTGACGGTTGGGTGCAAGAGCGCGGCCTTTATTTCATGAGCGCATGGGATGCCCGCTATACACCGCTCCTGGCCTCGCACGATCCCGGTGAAAAGGATTTGCCGGGAGGAATGCTGTACGCGCGTTATGGCAAAGGAAATTTCGTGTACACCGGCTATGCTTGGTTTCGACAGTTGCCCGCGGGCGTCAGCGGCGCTATTCGGATTTTCGCCAACATGATTTCCTTGTCCCGCACGATTTCCACAAAAACTCCATGACACCACGACCAGATGCGTCGGACTCCATGCGTCCCGGGGCCGGCCTCATTCGCGGCATCGGCTTATGGCAAGCGACGTCGTTGAACATGATCGACATGATCGGCGTCGGTCCGTTCATCACGCTGCCGGCGATTCTGGCGGCCATGGGCGGACCTCAAGCCATGCTGGGCTGGGTTTTCGGCGCCTTGATTTCGATGTGTGACGGTTTGGTGTGGGCGGAATTCGGAGCGGCGCTTCCCGGTTCCGGCGGCTCCTATGTCTACCTGCGCGAAGCCTTCGGCGATCGCTGGGGCCGTTTGATGTCGTTCTTGTTCATCTGGATGATTCTGTTCAGTGCGCCTCTTTCCGTGGCTTCGGGCGCGATTGGGTTTTCGCAATACACCTCATTTCTTTGGCGGGGCATGACACCGTTGGAAAGCAAACTGGTGGCCGTAGGCGTGGTTGTGCTGACGGTGGCGTTGTTGTATCGAAAGATCACAACCATCGGCAAACTTTCCATCCTGTTATGGGGCGGTGTGCTCTTGACGGTGGGCTGGATGGTGGTGGCGGGGCTCGCCAACTTTCATCTCAAGAACGTGCTCGATTTTCCTCCCGGGGCCTTTCGCCTGAACATGAACTTCTGGTTCGGATTGGCGCTGGCTTCGCGCTTTGCGCTGTATGACTATTGGGGCTATTACAACATTTGTTTTTTGGGCGACGAGGTGCGCGACCCTCACCGCAACATCCCGCGAGCCGTGCTGATATCGATTGCCGGTGTGGCCGCGATTTATTTCTTGATGAATGTGTCGGTCATCAGCGTGATTCCATGGCGCCAAGCGGTGGCACTCGTTTCCAATCCCAACCAGACGCACAACTTTATTGCCTCGGTCTTCATGGAACGGCTGTATGGCCATGGCGCGGCGGTTGTGATCACAGTATTGGTGATGTGGACTGCCTTTGCCTCGGTGTTCTCGTTGCTGCTGGGCTATTCGCGTATTCCCTATGCGGCGGCGGAGCGGGGAGATTTCTTCAAGTGGTTTGCAAAACTCCATCCGCGTCATTCGTTTCCTTATCTATCGCTCCTTTTCCTGGGAGTGACGGCGGCGTTCTTCAGTCTCAAAAAGTTAACCGACGTCATTTCGGCGCTGGTCATCATCCGGGTGGTCATTCAATTCTTGAGCCAGACCGTAGGATTGATGGTTTGGCGCCGGCGTCGGCCGGAGGTGACACGGCCTTTTCGCATGTGGTTGTATCCGTTACCCGCGCTGATCGCGCTGGCGGGCTGGGTGTTTGTCTTAATTTCACGGGCGCAGGAAATGCGGTTCATTTTTTATGCGGTCCTGGTGACGGCGGCCGGCGTTTTGCTGTTCTTCTATCGAGCCCACCATCAACGCCGCTGGCCGTTTGCCGGCTAGCGGTCGGGCCGGGTACAGCCTATGGAAAGCCGGTGCTCCATCAAACTTTTGCAAATAATTACACACGAGGCGCGGTCAGTTTGCTAGATTACTGGCGCTCTTTTTCATCGACTGGCGTCACAGGGAACACCGTTTAGCTCGCAGGGGAAATCGTGTTCATGCGGTCCGGAGTAGTGGTCGGTGCTGCAAGAGTTCCCCGGGAAGAATCGTCGTCTTTCGGGTGCCGGTCGAATTTTCAGACCTTACCGTGCCTCAGGATTCTTTAGCTTTCATCTCATCCGTCAAGTCAAACGAGCAACAGCAGATTTTGAAATGGGAGGAGCCGATGCCTCAAAAGACCAAACCGCCGCGAGGAAAAAACAAGTTCATCCCGGCATCGCTCAGCATGGTCGAGCCCAAGCTGCGCGACATTTATTACGAGTTTTACAAAGAAGCTTATCGACCCACATCACTCGATTTCAAAACCAAAGAGCTGATTTCCATTGCGGCCTCGCTGCTGGCCAAGTGCGAAGGGTGTTTGGAGGGGCATATTAAGAAAGCGCTTCAAGGGGGCGCCACCAAGCATGAAATCAGCGATGCCATCGCCATTGCCATCGGCATCAATGCCGCCGCAGTCATCGATCAAACCGACAAGGTCGCCATCACGCTGGGATTGGATCACTTTGAAGGTTTGCGTCACGGCGGAGCGAATGCTCAAGAGAAGAAGAATTGAGGCTCGAAGTCGCGCGCGGTTAAGGAAAGAACGGCTTTGAAACGAGCCGCAGACCCGCGCTCTCTTGGGGCATTCACTTCGACGCTCCCGAGTCGCTGTGTAATGCGGGTCTATCAAAATTCAATTTTCCGAGAATGAATAACCGGACATCTTTCAGCCTCATCGCCAATCTGTTCTTGCTGCTCTTTCTGGGTGTGGTCGACAACCAGATGATCTCACCTCTCTTGCCGCTCATTCAAAAATCCTTTGGTGTGGATGTGACCACCGTCGGCGCGCTGGTGGTGGCGTATTCCATCGCGGCGGCGTGCAGTGCCCTGTTGTCCGGCGCCCTTTCAGATCATTACGGCCGCAAGGCCTTCCTGGTCAGCGCGGCCATCGGGTTTGCGGTGTTTTCGCTGTTGACGCATTGGGCCTATTCATTTGCGGTGCTTCTGGTGTTGCGATTTCTGGTGGGCCTGTGCGCCGGCACCATCTCCACCTGCACCATCGCTCTGGCCAGCGACACCTTCCCGTATGAAATTCGCGGTCGGGCCATTGGAACAATTTCTTCGGCTTACTTTGCGGCGTTGATCCTGGGAGTTCCCATCGGTTCGCTGGCGGCTGACCGATTCGAATGGCGCACCATTTTTCCGGCGTTGGCGTTGGTGGCATTGCTGATTGCCGTGACCAACGCCATTTTTCTTCCCCCGCGAAAAATTCAGGCCAAGGCGGCGGATTCCGACTTGCTTCGCACGCGCCTGAAATCTTTTATGCGATTTTTCTCGAAGAGCGATTTGCTGGCTTCGGTGGTCATGGCATTTTTTGTGAGCGGCGGCATCGTGGGTTTGATCACCTACATCGGAGTGTGGTTGAATACCGCCTACCAGATTCCCATTCGTTGGGTGGGCATCATCTTCCTGTTGAGCGGCGTGGTTTCGCTCGTCGGAGCGCCGCTGGGCGGAGTTTTGTCGGATCGTTGGGGCAAGCGCCGCGTCTCCATGATCAGTTGCGTGTTGCTGGCCGTAGCCATTCTGTTGATCCCGATGCTGCACTGGGGAGTGGCGTTGTTTGCGGTGTTCGGCCTCGTCAGCCTGGGCGCGGCTTTTCGTCAGGGTCCCATCACCGCTTTAATCACGGAGCTGGTGGACGAAAAGGAGCGGGGCGCCTTCGTGGCGTTGCGAAATATTTCTTCCCAGTTGGGAATTGCCAGCGCGGCGTTTTTGGGCGGTATCCTTTATCAGACCTGGGGATACACGGCCGTGGCGATTCTTTGCAGCGGTTTTACATTGGTGGTGGTGTGGTTGTTGGCACAGTTCATTCAGGAGCCGCATCTCGAGCACCACTCGGTCGTCTCGGGACCCGTGGGCTCGCGTTAAACAACTTATCAAGGAGCAGAAATTGGCCGACAAGCCCCGCAAAAGGTGGAAGAAAATTCTGAAATGGACGTTGATTGTTTTGCTCCTGGGGGTCGCTTCCTTCTTCCTCGTTTATGTCCCTTACTTTTTCGCCCACGTGGTCACGCGCGGACGTTATCACTACCGGGACAAGGATGACGGTCAAACCCCGGCCACGTACAACGTGGCCTACCGCGACATCGAGTTTCAAACCTCGGATCATCTTTTGTTAAAGGGCTGGTTTGTTCCGGCGGACCATCCTCGTGGCACGGTGGTATACGTGCATGGATTGAATCGCACGCGCATCGAACTCCTGCGCCAGGCCATGTTTATTCATCACCTGGGTTACAACGGGATTCTTTTCGACGAGCGGCACGAGGGCGCAAGCGAAGGAACCATCACGACGATGGGTTATTTTGAACGCTACGACGTCGAAGCGGCCGTCCGCAAAGCTTTGGAGCTGGATCCCGCGGCGCGGCCCATCATTGTGTGGGGAATTTCCATGGGAGCGGCGGCGTCCTTGGAAGCCGCGGCCGAAACTCCGGCCATCGACGCCGTCATTTGCGACAGCACTTTTCTGACGCTCCGCGATACCACCTATCATCATTTGAAATTGTTCATGCACCTTCCCAAATTTCCAACCGCCATGACGACCCTGCTGTTCTTCGAGCATTTCGCGCACTTCAACGCCGACGATTTTGATTTGCAGAAAGCTGTGCAGCGCATCGGGAATCGGCCCATCCTGTTTGTGGCCGGGGGAAACGACAATCGCATGCCCCCGTCGATTGCCCGGCATCTGTTCTTTATGGCGCAAAGCGGATACAAAATGTTTTTGGAGGTTCCGGGCGCCCGTCACGGGGAATCATTCCGCACCAACCCCAAGCTTTATGAAGATGCCGTGGTCGAATTCTTGGGTCGGGTTCAGGAATCGGTGGGACCTGCTGAGAACCGATCTGCACGTTAGCTGCTCCTAAGAAATGTGTTAGGGGCTGGCGGCTTAGAAGGCAGTGACGAGTGACAAGTGACGAGCGGAATACGGCTGGTTCTGGATAGATTGTTCTAGCATGTTGCTAATTGGCGCTTTGGATGAATTCTGAGAACTTACTTGCCACTCGTCACTTATCACTAATCACTCGCCGCTTCTTCAATCGTCAAGCAATCCAAAGTAGGTAGCCCGCCCGGGTTTTATCCAGGGCGGGACTTTTTCTGTGTGTTATTTGGAGCGCTTTAATTTTCGAAGAATCCAAAGCAGAAAACGTTTTCGCGGCCACACTTTAGTGGTTACGCCTTCCAATTCCTGGCCGAGCTGGACCATTAACGAAGGGGATTTCTTGACAGAAAGGATTTGCGAGGGATAGACGCCCCGATGTCCCGTCATCAGAAAGCTGATGACACAGGCCACCGCAGCGTAGGGAGCGACCTGTGTGCCGAACAGTTCGACGGCCATGATGCTGGCCGCAATGGGAGTGTTCGCCGCTCCTGCCAGCAGGCTCACCAAACCGATGGCCGAGAACGTGGCGGGATGAAGTCCCATCAAACGGGCGAATAAATTTCCGGCCGTGGCTCCCACAAAAAAGATCGGCGTCACAATGCCGCCGCTCCCGCCAAAACTCAGCGTGACACCCGTAAAAAGACTCTTCACCAAAAACGCATCCCACGGGACGTTCTGGCCGTTCAGTGTTCCTTCAATTGTTTCCAGTCCCAGCCCGAGATAGCGGCTCGAGTAAATGAAGGCCAGCGCCATCAGCGCGGTTCCCCCCAGGATGCCTTTGAGCGGTTTGGAGATTTTCAACCAACTCGAAAGCCGTTCTGTGGATCGAAGGATTTCCACCATCAGAAAAGAACACAGCCCGAAGAACACGCCCGCCAAGACCACCTTAAGAAAAAACGCTTCGCTGAAAACCGGGATGAAAGTGATGGGATGGTAGAAGTACGAAACTCCCAACGCTGATGAGATTTGAAACGAAGTGACGCCAGCGATGAAAGAAGGAAGCAGGACGTCGTACATTAAACTTCCGACGAAAAGAACCTCAACGCCAAAAATCGCGCCTCCAATGGGTGTCCCGAAGACGGAGGCGAACCCGGCGCTGATTCCACAAATCACCAGTTTTCTGCGGTCTTGATCGTCAAAACGGAATAGATCGGCAAAAAGGGAACATAATCCCGCTCCGATCTGCGCACACGGGCCCTCTTTTCCTGCCGAGCCCCCGGCCATCAAGGTAACGATCGTTGCGATCAGTTTTACCGGCACGACGGCGCCCTTGATTCTTCCCGACTGTTTGTGCACCGCCTCGATGACCTTTTCGGTTCCGTGCCCCTCTGCTTCCGGTGCAAATTTCTTGATGATCCACGCACTCAGAAAAAATGCCACCGGAAGCGAAACAAAGAAGTAGCGGAACTTCGCGGCGTAAAGTGTGCTGGCCTTTAGTGCCAGCAGAAATCCCGAGGTGGAAAGGCCGACAATCACACCCATGATCGTCGCCAACACGACCCATTTGAGCACGCTGATGAAGAGGATACTTTGTTCCGCTAGTCGCCGGGGCATAAGTTTCAATTCTAACCGATATAAACACGCGCCTGAGCAGGTTTTCTGAAATTTCGTCCGCGCCTGCTGCGGCGGGGTTCTTTGCAAAAAGATTGAAAAATCGTGCGGGGCTGGCAGGATTTTTGTTGAGTGCGCACCAAGGCCGCAGCCTGCGTCCACCAAGGCGGACTCGGCTGCGCTACCAACGCTCAAATCCAGCAAAATCTGAAGATAAATCACCTGCCGTTCACCCCGGATTTTGTACAGTTGAGACTGTCGGACTGTGCCGGGCAGGAAGTCCGTCGACTCCAAAAAAAACAACCTAAGCCTCATGGAAAGAGATAGTTGGTGGAAGCATCTTGTTTCAAAATCGCACGGTGACCCCGGTTTCTCGTTCGTCGGCCGCAAAGAGATTGACACTTTTTCCGGTTACCCATGATATTGGGGGGCGACACACAAGTTTAGGCAGTGTTCCGGCATATCATTCGAAGAGCTCTTCAGCAAACCGTTGGTTCCATAAGAAACACAGATTGCCAGAACTTAAGAGATACGAGGTTCGCTGGGGCGAAAGTTCAACCTCCGAACCCATCAATAAATAGAGGAGTTAACATCTGATGCATAAACCTATCAAGTATGCGGAGAAGGGACTCACACTCGCCGCCAAAGGCACTTGGGCCGTGTTTGAGCGTTTGAATCGAATTCGACCCAACCCCTCGTTTACGCCGCGGTGGTCCGAGAAACCCCTGCTCAAATCCTATCAAAAAACCAAGCCACCCTTGGGTTGGCCTCGAAAGACCGATTCGTTGTGCCCCAAGTGCGTGCCCGAGATTCGCAAAAAGATTCTGGACGGCCAGGTGCCGGTTGAAATTTTGATGCGCGAAAAAGTGGGTGAAATCAAGGCCCAGATAATTGAACGCGATGGTCAGATCCTGATGGTCAAAGACTGCCCCAAGCACGGGCATTTCGAAGACGTCATGGCCATCGACACGGATTTCTTCCGCCATCTCGAAGAGTCGTTTCCGGGGCGCGACATTCCGGCGCACAATGACGAACGGTTGCACCACCACGGCAGCAGCACCGTGAAACACGGCCGCGGTTCGGTGTTGACGATTGACCTGACCAACCGCTGCAACATGATGTGCGATCCCTGCTTCATGGATGCCAACCAGGTGGGATTCGTTCATGAACTTTCCTGGGAAGACATCAAGACGCTTCTCGACAACGCCATCACCATCAAGCCGCGCCGCCAGATGTCGGTGCAATTTTCCGGCGGCGAGCCGACCCTGTCGCCCTACTTTGTCGAAGCAGTTCGTTACGCCCGCAAGGTGGGATACAACAGCGTGCAGGCGGCCACCAACGGCATTGAGTTTGCCAAGAGTTTCGAGTTCTGCAAGCAAGCGGCAGAAGCCGGTCTCCGGTACGCCTATTTGCAGTTTGACGGCATCGGCAATGCCGCCAACGAGCACCGCAAAGTGGGAAATTTGTTTGACGTGAAGTTGCAGGCCATTGAAAACCTGCATCGCGCCGGCGTGGAAATCGTCCCCGTCATTACGATTATCAACGGCATCAACAACGAGCAGGTGGGGCGCATCGTTCAATTTGCGCTCGACAATCCCAAGCGCATTTCGTTCCTGTCGTTCCAGCCGGTTTCTTTTACCGGCCGCGATGAAGAAATCACTGACGATCGCCGCAAGGCGCAGCGCTACACGCTGTCGCATCTGGCGCACGACGTGAAGAATCAAACCGGTTTGGGCGAGCCGGCCCGCGATTGGTTCCCGATTTCTTTCATGGGAACGTTTTCCGACTGGGCGGACCTGGTCCACGGACCCGGTGCCGACTGGGGGAGCTTGAGTTGCGGCTGCCATCCCAACTGCGGAGTGGGCATGGCCGTGATGATCGACAAGGAAACCAAGGAATCGGCCCCGGTCACGTCGTTTCTGAACGGCAATCAACTCGCCAAAGACATCGCCCAAATCAACGACGCGGCCCGTGGAAAATTCCTCTCCATTTTCGGAATGGCGCTGGCTCTAATGCGCAACTACGATCCGTTCAAGTCGCCGACGCATTTCAAGCTGACCGATCTGCTCAAGAAGTTTGACAAATCGTTCGGCGCCACCGGACGCGATTACGGTAGCGTCAAAGGCAACCGCACCATGTCCGACATCGAAAGGCGACGGCGCGATCGCTGGAACTTTTTGTTCATCGCCGGCATGTGGTTCCAGGATCTTTTCAACTACGACTTCCGCCGCACCGAGCAGTGCATCATCCCCTATGCCACGCAGCAAGGCGAAATCAGCTTCTGCGCTTACAATACCGGCATCGGCTGGCGCAATATCGTGGAAAAGATGCACATGACGGCCACGCTGACGAAGTGGTATGAAGAACACGGTCATCACGAGATCTTTGCCGGCGGCAAGAAGGTGCAGCTCGATAACCAGGACCATTCGCTGGTTCTGAGAGAAGAGCTCATTACCCAGGAAGTGCAACACGACCTGGATGAGCAGGGCATCGCCAAGACGGCCCGCGAGGAGAAACTGCGAGCAGCCCGCGAGCGCTTGAAGCAACAACAGGAGGACGAGCGCATGGCGAAGCTGTATCGCCAACACATCCTGGGCGAGGCGACTCCCGAGCAATCGAAGCTGGTGCAGTTGCTGGGCAAGTACGGCATCGAACCCCGCAACGACGGCCAGTCTTTGCAAGACTGATTTTTTAAGAGGATAAATTTAACAGCTCCGAGCGGTAAAACGCTTGGAGCTTTTTTTTGGCCAAGACCCGGTTTGGGTAGCGCCGGGGGTTTCTGACGCCGGCGGATTTTTCTCACAACCCTCGCTAAGCCGCCGTCTAAAAAATCTGCCGGCGCTACCCCAGCTGATTGCTTGATTGCAGTAAGGTACGGATCTTTTGTCCTCCGGAAGGCTTGCAGATAATGAAACTTCCTGTAGAATCGCAATCCACGATGAAACGACTGTCGATCCCAATTCTTTTCGGATTCGCCCTCGGCCTGCTGACACCCTGGGCCATGGCGCAACAGCGTCAACAACCCCCATCTCCTACTCAAACCGTGGAATTCAAAGCCGGTTCAAAATCCATCGAGCTGACTTATGCCGCGGTGGCTTGGGGGCCGCGAACTTGGGATTCCATCCTGAAAGGCGTGGATGTCAGCGGCACACGGCGCTGGTTCTTTGGCGTTATGAAACTGCATGGCAAGGCACAGGTGGACGGCTTGCGGCTAAAATCCGGCCGATATGCCCTGGTGCTGAATCCCAACCGCGACGGTCCGGCCACCCTCTCCTTTATTTCGACACGTTTGAAAACCGTTGAACTGCCGCGCAATCTTCGCGGATCCATTCCCCGCGGCGCCGAAGTGGGCCATGTTCCCGTTTCCTTCGCGGTCGAAGAAAACATCGTGGACCCTCTCCTAATAAAATTTCAGGGCGATGCCTCCGCCGTTCAAATGATTTTTCTTTACGGCAATCAACGCCTCGAAAAAACGTTGCAGTTCCGATAATTAGTCCTTCATTCGTGGAGCCGTTGACGGGCAACCGCGATGACTGGTGGGTGGGCCACCGGGTGCCGGGATGCGCACCGCCGCAGGCGGAGCGCATCCCGGAGATCTCACGGAGCGCACAAATTCTGACCGAATGCAGAAGTCCTGAAACCATTCCTGTTTCCAACGCCTTCAGGATTCGGCAAAAGAAACGGCGATCCGGGATACGCAGAAGGCAACGTATCCCGGGGCCCCGTGCGTGTCGCAACGGCGGCGTGTTGTGAAATCCTAGACAATCACCCCGTGGGTCTCTATAATCCCCTGTTCAAGGCACGGACAAGAATCTCTTCTATTGTGGATGGCCGTAGCGTGCCTCAATTGGAGTACCGAGTTCCCCTTGCGCTGCAAGGGGCGTTTCATTTTTGGAGCTTTGGCTTTGGAGAAAATTCTGGAACTGAAGAGTACGGTTCATCTGCCGAAGACGACCTTTCCCATGAAGGCCAACTTGGCGCAATCGGAGCCGGTGCGCCTGAAGCAATGGGCCGATACGCGCCTCTACGAAAAAATTCGCGCTGCCCGGAAGGGCGCCCCCACTTTTGTACTGCACGACGGTCCGCCCTATGCCAACGGCCATATTCACATGGGCACGGCGCTGAACAAGATTGTGAAGGATTTTGTCGTGAAGTCGCGCACCATGCTGGGCTTCGACACACCCTATCTGCCCGGATGGGACTGCCACGGACTGCCGATTGAAACCCGCATGCTCCAGGAACTGGGCGCCAAGGTGCGCAACACCAGCACCGTAGAGTTTCGCCGCGCCTGTCGCAAATATGCCGAGCGGTTCTTGGATTTTCAGCGCACGGAATTCAAGCGTTTGGGTGTTCTCGGTGAATGGGAGACGCCGTACGTCACCATGTCGCAGGAGTATCAGTCCACCATCGTTCGGAATTTTGCGGCCTTTGTGGAGAAGGGGTTCGTCTACAAGGGACTGCGGCCGGTCCATTGGTGCATTTTCGATGAAACCGCACTCGCCGAGGCGGAGGTGGAGTATCACGATCATGCCTCGCCGTCGGTCTATGTCAAGTTTCCCTTGAAAAGCGATCCCGCCGCGCTGGCGCCGGAACTTCGGGGCCGGAAGGTGTCCATTGTGATCTGGACGACCAC
>JAQUPQ010000014.1 GCA_028716525.1 Terriglobia bacterium
CTATAACGCTTATGTGTTCTTCAAGTCTCCACACTACCGCGATAATATCGGCACTCGCATCGTGGCGTTTATTTGCACCTTGATTGCATTGAATGCCGTTCATTCCGCGGTCATTTTCGGATATGCGTTCTCCCACAACCTGGGGGCGATCGGTTATTTGCAGTTCACCAGCTTCTACGATCTGCTGATGCAGTATGTGCTGGCCATCGGAATGGTGTCGATGGGCATGCAGGAGAGGCAACAACAATTGCGCGAATCCAACAACCAACTTCAAGCGGCGCAAGCCCAACTGCGTCACCTGGCCCAAACCGATCCGCTGACGGGAGTCTTGAACCGGCATGCCTTCCGCGAGATTTGCAACACGGAGTTCACAGCGGACAGAGAATCGACGTCTCCCCACACGCTGGTACTGTTGGACATCGATAATTTAAAGAAAATCAACGACTTTGCAGGCCATTCCATGGGCGACGAGGTACTGCGAACTGTGGCTCAGTTCATGACGAAGAAGATTCGTGGCTGTGATTCCTTGGTGCGATGGGGTGGCGACGAATTTCTGCTGTTGCTTCGCGGAACAGACGCCCCACAAGCCGGAAAACGTTTGGTGGAATTGGTCGAGGAGCTCAACCAACAGTCCGTAAACTCACCGGCAGGGCAATTGTATTTTGGAATCAGTTACGGATGCGCGGAGTTCCATTCCATCGGGACATTATCGCAAACCATCGAAGAAGCTGATCAAAACATGTATCGATACAAGAAAACTTCGCGAAAACAGTTGATGCTGGTATAGCTCGAATTCGTCTTAGGTTCCTTCCCAAAACTTCACTTTCCCTTTGGCGGGATCTCATCCCAATAGCGCTTTGCTATAAACAGAGTTTCTTCTGCCGCCCCCTGAGGGGGCAGGCGCTTTGTCCTGCGCATGATCCCGCTGTTGCTTCGTGGAGAGCATGGAGCATCGGGAGTGACTACTCTTTGGCCGGCTCGCCGGGCATTCACAAGGATTCACGGGATTCTTTTGTGTCGAGAGAAGAAGAGTACTCAGCGAATCTCCGCGTCCTCAGCGCCTCCGCGATGAGTTTCGGCCCCCGAATGCGTTGATCGTTCAATCCAGGGTGTCCATCGAGTGAACTCGGACGGTTCTCCAAAATGTTTTGACACGCTCCGGGGAATGGGGCATCTTATCGGCGGTCGGCCAACTGATTGGCCTCATCAAAGAATTATGCGGGGATTTTCCTATGCTTTCTGAAGAGCTTCTGAGTGCTCTTATTCAAGAAAATGATTCCAAAATTCTCCTCTTGGTAATGGACGGGTTGGGAGGACTCCCTGTCGATGGACGCAGCGAAATGGAGGCCGCCGCAACACCCCATTTTGACGCTCTGGTTCGAGCATCGGTGTTGGGACTGGCCGATCCGGTTTCGCCGGGCATCACTCCAGGCAGCGGACCGGGTCATCTGGCGATTTTTGGTTATGACCCCTTGAAATATCAAATTGGTCGCGGTGTTTTGGAAGCTTTGGGAGTTGGCCTTCAGATGACACCACGCGACGTCGCCGCGCGCGGAAATTTTTGCACCATCGACGCCAACGACGTCATCATCGACCGCCGGGCCGGACGGATTGCGACGAGCTTGAATGAGAAGTTGTGTGAAAAGTTAAGCGCTGAAATAGGCCGGCTCGATGACGTCGAAGTCATCATCAAAGCGGGGAAAGAGCATCGCTTCACGGTTTTGTTTCGGGGCGACGGTTTGGACGACCGCCTGACCGACGCGGATCCCCAGATGGAAGGAAAAAAGCGAATTCCTACGACCGCGCTCAATCCCGCCGCGAATCGAGCCGCCGGCATTGTGAACCGGTTTTTGAATCGCGCCAAAGAGGTTCTGTGCGACCAGCACCCCGCCAATGCGGCGGTGCTGCGCGGATTTGCCAAGTATCCCTCCATTCCCACCATGGCGGACCGGTTTGGACTGCGGGCCGCCGCCATTGCCACCTATCCCATGTATCGGGGACTGTCAAAGCTGGTCGGAATGGAGATTTTAGAAACCGGGGATACGTTCCCGGACGAAATTCAGACTCTTCAAAAAAACTTTGCAGCTTATGATTTCTTCTATCTGCATTACAAGAAAACCGACAGCTACGGCGAAGACGGAAATTTTGAAATGAAAAGAAAATCAATTGAAGAAGTGGACCGCTATATTCCCGACCTGCTGCGCTTGAAACCCGATGTGTTGGCCGTGACCGGAGATCACTCCAGTCCCTCAGTCCTCAAGGCCCACAGCTGGCATCCCAGCCCGTTTTTGTTGCACTCCAAGTATTGTGGAATGGATGCGAGCACGCGCTTCACGGAGCGGGAGTGTTCTCGCGGAGCACTGGGAAAATTTTCTGCGGTCGATGAAATGACCTTGATGCTGGCCAACGCCCTGCGGCTCAAGAAATTCGGGGCGTGAAGAAAATCATTGCGCGATTTGGTGATTGCGCGATTGCGCGAATTTGAGATACTGCAATTCGCTGACTGTGGAATTCTAAATTGTGGAGATCCCAAGATTTTAAAATTTCACGATAGGGCAAAGCTGAGATTGTACAAACTGGAGAACTGGTAACTTGGAGGTTGCCGTTTTCTTGGAATCTGGCGGACCCTGCCTCAAATCCCAGAATCTTAAAATCGCCGAATTCTCAAATTCGCGCAATCGCGCAATCATCAAATCTCAATTGTCTTATTCCATCTCCCGAAGCTGCTTGTTGGTCAGCAGCCAATGCAGGATGCCTTTTCCTTTCGGCGGTATTCCATCAATTTCAAGTTTGCACAGGCCCCCTTTTTTGACCACCACATGCACACCGGAAGGACGCCCGGTCAAAATTGCGGAAATCAGTTCGCTGAGGTAGGGTTCGTGCCCGACCAGCATAAGATCCTGGCAACGGGAAAAGGGCTTAAGGGCAGCCCACAGCTTTTCGAAGGGTGTGCCGGGTTTGAGCGCTGAAATCTCCTGAAGCTTGTCTTTGGCTCCGAGCGCTGCGGCCGTAATGTCCGCCGTTTGACGAGCTCGAACCAGCGGACTGGTCGCAATGACGTCCACCTTGATCCCGCGAGCTTTCATTCCCTCCGCCGATCGCCTCATCTTGGCGCGGCCTTCCGCCGTGAGAGGCCTCTTCTCCTCTGTAAAACCGGGAGTTCCATGATCAACCGCAATCGCGTGTCGCAATAGATACAAATTCATAGGGGAGTCGTGCTCCTGACTCGTTGGAACGTAAATTGGTGGTTCAATATCCTAGCATCGATACCCCCATTCGCAAAATTCGTCCCTCTGTCAAGGTCCGGGCCCCACAGGAAGGGTTGTGTAACAACCAAATTTTCGATATAGATAGAGCTCCCGCGGTGTCAGGGGGAATCTGGGAGTTGCACCTGTCATGAAAATCGCCGCCATCGATGTGGGCAGCAATTCGATTCACATGATTGTTGTGCAATCGCACGGCGGCACCGATTTTGAAATCATCGACCGCGAGAAGGAGATGGTGCGATTAGGCAGCGGCAGCTTCGAAAGTCGCGAGCTCAGCGAGCCCGCCATGGCGCGGGCGGAGGCCTGCCTTCGCCAGTACCAGCATCTCGCTGAACGGTTGGGCGTCGATCACCTCATTGCCATGGCCACCAGCGCGGTGAGGGAGGCGCGTAACGGGGGCGATTTTATACATCGAATTCATGAGCGGGTGGGAGTCCATATTGAGGTCATCACCTCCCAGGAAGAAGCGCGGCTGATCGCCCTGGCCGTGCAGCATAGCGTGGACTTTCGCGGACGCCGGGCCGTGTTGATCGATCTTGGGGGCGGGAGTATTGAATTGTCCGTCGCCGATGCGGAAAAAATTCATCGGAGCGAGAGCCGCAAGCTGGGCGTGATCCGCATGACGGACCGCTTTGTGAAGCGCGACCCCATCGGGAAAAAAGCCCGTCGCAATATCGCCAGGCATGTTGAAAAACGGACCTCGGGGATTGTTCGTGCCGCCAAGAAACTCGGGTTTCGGTTCGGTGTGGGTACTTCCGGAACTGTCCTGACCCTGGCGGATGTGGCCTGCCAGGTGAAGTATGGCGAGAGCCTGGATCATTTTCATCAAGAGAAGTTCAAACGTGCCGAGCTGCAGGTGGCGAACGATTGGTTGCAATCCCGGACCCTGAAGGAACGCACCCGCTTGAAAGGCGTGAATGAGGCTCGCGCCCAGTCGATTGTCGCGGGAGGAATTGCCCTGGAAACGTTGATGAAACAATTGGGGCTGAAGGAAATCACCCTTTCGACGCGAGCGCTTCGGGAAGGCATGATTATCGATTTCCTCCAGCGTCAACGCGAGCGAGGCAAGACGCTCGCTGCCGCTCCGGATATTCGCCGGGAAAGCGTGATGGAACTGGCCCGGCGCAGCAATTTTGACCGACAGCACGCCGGGTGGATTGTGCCCACGGTCCTGGAAATCTTCGACGCTACACGACGATTCCATCGCTTGGGCCCGGCTGAGCGCGGGCTGCTGGAATACGCCGCCATCTTGCACGACATCGGAATTCTCATCAGCTATACACGCCACCATCGACATTCCGAATACATCATTCGAAACGCCGATCTGCGCGGCTTTACCCCCGGAGAAATCGAACTCCTGGCACTGCTGGCACGATTCCATCGCAAGGCCGAGCCTTCACGACAGGATTTGGATTGCGCCTTGATGCCGAAGAAAGAATTTGAGACACTTCGTACCCTTAGCGCCATTGTGCGTGTTGCCGACGGCATGGATCGCAGCCATCACCAGATCTTGAAGCTGCGCGCTTTGCATCACGTCGGAAAGAAATGGCGGTTTGATGTGGAAGCTTGCGACGACGCGGAATTGGAGTTTTGGGGTGCGCGCCGCAAGGCCTCCTTGTTTGAAAAAGTGTTTCAAGGCAAATTGGAATTCAGGGTTATTAAGCAGTCGAAGCGACGGCGAAAATGAGCAGATAAAGCATTGGTTATTTAGGATTTGGCGCTGGAGCGAGTGCTCCGGTTGCAAATTGATCATCTAAGAGTTAGTGATCTGAAAAATTATGGCGACGTTGAATCAAAAACATGATTTTCCCGGTAAGTTGATCATTGTGGAGGGCATTGACGGGTCGGGGAAGTCCACTCAGCTTCTGTTGTTGCAGCGCTGGCTGCAAGCACAGGGGCTCAAAGTGTTTTTCACAGAATGGAATTCCTCGCCGCTGGTCAAAAAGGCCAGCAAAGCCGGCAAGAGGAAGGGGATTCTTACGCCCACCACCTTCAGTCTTTTACACGCCACTGATTTTGCCGATCGACTGGCGCAAAAAATCATCCCGCCACTCAAAGCCGGAATGGTGGTGCTGGCGGACCGCTATGCCTTCACCGCCTTCGCGCGCGACGCGGCCCGGGGCGTGGATCGCCGCTGGGTGCGGCGTGTCTATAACTTTTCTGTGCGTCCGGATTTGGCGTTTTATTTTCGTGTACCCATCGACGTCTCTCTCAAACGCTTGATGGTGGGCCGTACCCAGTTGAAATATTACGAGGCGGGAATGGATCTGCATTTGTCCACGGATCCGGTGGAGAGTTTTCGTTTGTTCCAGTCACGGGTTTTGAAGGAATACGATCGTATGGTAAAGGAATACAGTTTAATTGTGATCGACGCGCGGGAGTCCATATCGGTCATGCAACGCCGCGTCCGAATGATGGTGCAGAAGGCGTTGGGAATTCAAAGCGCCCCGGAAGATTGATTATGAGCTCATTGCAACTGGCCGAAGTCCCCAAACGGTTTTACGGACTGGGCTTGCCCTACGTGGATCTTTCTGAATTGAAAGGGAAGATTATTGTCATTGAGGGAACCGACGGCGTGGGCCGGTCCACTCAGATTGCCATGCTGCGCGATTGGCTGGAAGTGCAAGGTTTTGCCACGATGGAAACCGGTTGGACTCGGTCGGAGCTGATCGGCCAAACCATCGACGAGGCCAAGGAGGGGCACAGCCTCAACCGCTGGACGTTTAATCTGCTGTATGCCACCGATTTTGCCGATCGTCTCGAGAATCAAATTATTCCCGCTCTTCGCGCCGGATATATCGTCTTGGCTGACCGATACATTTACACGGCGTTTGCCCGCGCTCATCTTCGCAGCGTGGATCCACAGTGGGTTCGTGAATTGTTTGGCTTCGCCCTGGTTCCCGACATCGTGTTTTACCTGAAAATCGACGTAAGAATGCTCATCCAACGTGTGCTGGAGGCCGGCGGCATGGATTACTGGGAATCGGGGCAGGATCTGCATCCCCAGCTCGATATGTATGAAAGTTTCAGACGCTACCAGGCCCAGCTTTTGAAAGTGTACGACCAACTCGCCATTGAATATCAATTTCATGTGCTGAATGCCCGCCACTCCGTGCAGCGGACTCAACGCGTTCTGCAAGACGCCATCACCCGGTATTTGTTCGAGAAGCCCGGTGCCCCGCGCAGCCGTCGGCGGCCTAAAAGCACGGCCTGAGGGAATGCGGAAGGCGCCCGTCAGGGACCGGCACACCTCTCACATCTAAACCCGACTTAATGAGTGTTAGCGGTCTTCCTTCAAGAGGAGGGGGAGATTTTCAAAAAATTGATGATCGTCAAGCCTGTGGAGCATTCGTTCTGCCTGACGTTGTGGCTCACGAATGCGATGGGAGAGAAAAAGCATAAAGCGTAGCGTTTCTCTTTCCAAATGAACCAGACCACGCGCCCTCAAAGCGCGGCGGACTTCCCGGGCCCGGGCGTGGAGAACGACCCGGTCGTGCAAGGTGCCCAGCGCATCCTGAAGCGATTTCAGATTATTGAGGACGCGCCGGGCATGGTGTCCTTTCATTCCGCGAGAAAGAAGTTCGACGGTATAGCGGAGGCGTTTCACGCCGATGCGCAGACGGTGATAATTGTGTGGGGTCGGATGATCTGACAATCGGGCTAACGCCTCGTGGACGGGGCGCAATCCTTCCTCAATGCGAGGAGCAGTGAATTCTGCGAACGGCGTTCCTTGGCCCGGTGAACCTTCGGTCGATTCCAAGAGAGGATGTTTTAAGAGACGGTCCACATCGTCGCGCAGCGTTGAAAGATCAAGCTTCTTGAGGCGCTTCAACATGCGCTTGCGAAGCCGGACCTGCCTCTCCAATTCCACCGCCATGATGAACTCCAGTCCCACGCTATGGCGGTCTGAGACGGTTGGCCGGAAGGATTCCAGTTGTTGCAAGTTGACATCGACTTCCCGCACCAATCCCAACGCGCGTGTGATGCGGCGGGTGTCGCGCCTCACAGGCTTGACGCGCTTTTGAGAAAACAAGAAGCCGAAAACCCTCAAGGCTTCCCGCAAACGGCGCGAGGCCACCCGCATATCATGCAAGGCCTCTTCGCCCCCCACCTCTCGCATGGGCGCTTCGTTGCTCAAAAGAACGCCCAGGCGCAACTGAATGGCGCTTCGAGCCATGCGATGAAGTGAAGGTGCAGGCTTCCGCGGAGTCGCCGGGGCGAAGGCGATGGGATGCTCAAGAAGGGATGTGCGGGCAGCTTGACCCATAAAGTTTGTGTTTCCGGGATCGTGACTTGTGCCATGATATCGCGTGCCGGGTCCGAGGGCAACTTGGAGAATCCCGTTTTCGAAGGATTGATTCGCCGCCCTTTTTGCGATACATTTTTGCCATCCAAGGGATCTCCAAACGAGGAACGGAATGCCCATTCCGGGTTGGGATAAACCGTACAAAGATCTTTCGAAGCTGGTCACAACTCCGGCCCAAATCGAGCTGGTGCTGGCTGGAAAGAAGACCCAGCAGCGGCGGGAGAACTGTTTCGGTGAGCCGGGCATGCGTTTTGAAATCGCCGGCCGGCAGTTTGAGCTCGTGCGAGTGGAAAATCAGCGCCTCGGCGACCTGACGGATCAGGATGCCCTGAAAGAAGGGTTTCCCGATCTCCGGCAATACCAGGAGTTCATTCAGCGCATTCATGGCGGCGGTCCGGGCTCCTCCTGGAATCCCGATTCGCAATGCTGGATGCACGAATTCAAAAAAGTCGGATAGATCTTGACCTCAAAAGCCTGCTGTGCTGAAATCCGGCGGTCGCTCGAAAGAGGGACGGGGCAAGCGAAGATCGGATCGACGGGCCACGGGTTTTTCATTCCACATTAAGATATCTCGTAGCAAAAATTCCCAAATTTTGAGCTGTGTGAATCAGCCCCAAGGAGGCTTTCATGTTCGTTCCGGCGACGTTTGCCATCGCTTTGGTGATGACCATCCTCAGCACCATCTGCTGGGGATCATTCGCCAACACCTACAAGCTCACAAAGAATTATCGCTTTGAGTTTTATTATTGGGACTATGCCTTGGGCATTGTCCTGATCTCGCTCGTTCTGGCATTCACGATGGGGTCCACTCAGGCCACGGGTGAGAGTTTTCTCGCCAACGTGCGCTGGGCCGATGGAAGCAATATTTTGTGCGCTGCCGTTGGCGGATTCATTTTCAACATTGCCAATCTGCTGTTAATCGCCGGCATTGAGATGGCCGGAATGGCCGTTGCCTTTCCCATCTCCATCGGAATCGCGTTGGTTGTGGGGGTGGTGATGAGCTATGCCATCCAACCGAAAGGCAATCCTACACTTCTGGGAGTGGGCGTTGCGTTGGCGATCGTGGCCGTCATTATGGTGGGAAAAGCGTATGGAAATCTTCCGACAGGGGGGCGTACGGTATCGCGCAAGAGCGTGGTGGTGTGTTTGATTTCGGGTCTGCTGATGGGATCGTTTGCGCCCTTTGTGACGCGCGCCCTCACCGCCGGCAAAACCCTGACACCCTACAGCATCGCCGTGTTTTTCACCCTTGGGGCGCTGGTCTGTTGCCTCCCCGTCTTGACGTTTTTCATGCGCAAGCCGCTTGTGGGAACGCCCGTCAATTTCTCCGGATATCTGGCCGCCCGCGGATCTGAGCATTTCCTGGGTTTGGCGGGAGGAATCGTCTGGGGATTAGGGACGGTATTTAATTTCGTTGCAGCCAGTTTTGTGGGTGTGGCTATTGCTTACGCCATCGGACAAGCCTCACCCATGGTGGCCGCGTTATGGGGTGTTTTTGTGTGGCACGAGTTTCGCGGCGCCAGCGCCAAAGCAAAGTTTTATGTAGCCGGAATGTTTGTTTCTTATTTGTTGGCCCTGGTAGCGATTGCACAAGCGTATCGCCTGCGATGACGAAGCTGGATTAGATGTTCGCCATTCCGAAGTGTGCGTCACGATGTTGGGGGCAATGGGTATCGCAGTGATTTCCATTCACCTTGGGTAGCCCCACCCGTCTTTTAGGGTGGGGGAACCCTGCGAAGTTCCCATTTGCTCACATCCGCCCGACCGCATTCGTCAGTGTCTGCACCAGAGCGCTTCCCCAAGCATTCCCTGTGACCGCCGGGATCACGGCGATGGCATAACCCGATGCAAAGCTCGACACAAATCCGGAAACACCCTGACCCAGCGCGAAGTGAATCAGACCGTTAAAGAATGCGAAACCCAATGTTCCCGGCGAAAGCCAGCCACGCCCGTTGTGGCCGATAGCTTCGTTGAGCTTCTTGGCAAAGAAAACTCCAAAGAAGGCCTCGAAAAAGCCCCAAACTGCGACGGCAATTGAAAGTCCTAACACATTTGCGGGAAAACCTGCGGCCAGCGCCATGCGTGTTGCCGAGTGGCGACGAAACGGAATCCAAAGAAGGGTTCCGGCATGCCAGGACATTCCAAGATCGCAAATCACTGCCAGGGCGATCGCTAATCCCAGGGATCGAAGGACTCGACGCTGCGTGAACCCGTAATGGGAAAAGTTTTCGTGCCTCACCAGCATGATCAGAAGAGGAATTAAACCTTCGCAGGCGAATTGAAATCCCGCCAATGCCAGAAAGCCTTTCATGCCTCGTCCTGCTCGAAGAATTGGATCCAACAGGGGGAGAGCGATGGAGCAAACAACGAAAAACAGAATGACGATTGAGAGATCAACACCAGCCTTTCGCCGCATCGTAAACATTGATGGAGAAGCAAGGGGGTTCGTCATTGGAATATTTCAGCTATTTTGGAAATTCGTTGAGTTGTAATTCTGCATAGTGAGAAAGGCCGAAAATGCACAGGTTCAGGACCAAGCGGTTACCCTTCGTGAAGAAATCCAATGTATCTTGGTGTGCGGGCCTTGTATTTTCGCCATTCTTCACCGAAGCGCTGCTCCAGAAACGACTCTTCTCCCAGCGCGATCTTGTGATGGATGAGGATGCCAATGATGGAGCTGCTGATCACGACAACGTACGGACAATACAGACAGGCGGCGAGAGTAAACAGGAA
The DNA here is from genome assembly GCA_028716525.1 of Terriglobia bacterium. Lineage (GTDB taxonomy): Bacteria > Acidobacteriota > Terriglobia > JAIQFV01 > JAIQFV01 > JAQUPQ01. Next base: position 10,306 of record JAQUPQ010000014.1, read on the forward strand.
CATGCCGATATAGATAGGATTACGGCTGAATCGATAAATGCCTCCGGTTTTCAGAGCGGTTGGCTCAGTCGGCAAGCCTACCCGTGCTGAACTACCCAGGGCGCGGAAAGCCAGAACCCAGACAAGCACGCCGGCAACGACAAGAGCGGCAGCTACCGGGATCAGGCCGGGCGTTGTTCGCTGAATGGTTCGGCCCGACAACTGGAGGAAGGGAAGCAACCACGCTATGAAAATCGCAACCTTGCCGATTACAAACATGGTCGGATTGATCGGCGGCGTTCCGAGTAATTTCATAAGCGGTCTCCGGAAGAACGCTAACTGACAACCTCAGCGCGTTCACTGATTCGTTGTGCCACAGGGTTTGCTCTCATTCTTGTTGTGTCGGCTCCGACACGCGTGCCGGTTCCAGACGCCACGCGCCGGACTGGACGTTCCTGGCCCGACGAAGCTCCGAGACTCCAAAATAATCCGGATTCTTCTGGAGTTCTGACAGCGCTTTCTCATCGGTGGAGCGTTGGGCGCATTCTTCGCACATCACGCTCGAACCGCTAAGGTATCCCTCGCCACGTCGAAGCGTCTTTCCGGAGCACCTGTCACATAGGCCTTCGGAGCGGTTGTTTTGTTTCCACCACCATTGACAACGAATGCGCCACAAATTCCGCAGGGCTTCCATATCCGGTTCTGTGATGGGCTCGTACCGAGGATGATCCCACAGCAAGAGGCCGTTTGGCGAACTGCAGTGGGGACACTGAGCCTTCTTGGCGGCGCCGAAAAGATTGCTCGGAAGGCCTTCGCCGATCGCCGTAATGCGGCCGCCGAACATGCCACCAGGGAGTGACATTTGAAATGACATCGCCATTTCGACCAAGCATGAGCCGCATATCAAGCGGGTGCCGCCGCTGATCGCTTTCTCATCAAAGCCTCGTTGGAAAACCTGCCAATAGTCGGCGAAGGGAAAAATAAGAGCCGCTTGGCCGGATCTTTTGCATTCCTCGAAGAAGGCAGGCTCGTCTGTGAATAGGAGAAAGCGCGTCCCCTCAAGATTCAATTCACGACTTCTCGGTCCGCGGGAGTCTCCTTGGGGCTGGGTTTGTTGCTTTGGTTTGGATTCAGGCGGAGGTACCGGAATAGCGTTGACATTGTTTCGTTTGGTAAACCAATCAAACCATCCCATGGTGATCCTCCTTCGGGAGCACGGGCTTCACTTGATGGCAAGTTTTGCCGATGAGCCAAGACGACATCATGGCCCCGCCGATCTCACTTGAAATATGAACATTCCGCATTTTCGACAAGGAGAGTTCGCTGTCGTTAGAGCAGCGATGAACATTAAGGCATCCATTCGATGGGAAGCCGCCAAGCCTCAAGGCGGAGCCATAATTCGAGCTGAGCATACGCCGTTCAAAAATGCGAGGCAAGAGTGCCAAAGAGGGGACAGACACCTTCGAAGACAGGGGACAGACACCTTGTGTATAAACATTCGCTAATTCGTCGAACCGGAGGTGTCTGTCCCCTGTCTTCGGGGGCTACTTTTCTTTTGAGGTTTCTTCCATGTGATGGCGCACGTCGCGGCCGGCGACCACAAAAATCGCGTCTTCAGCGATGTTGGTGGCGTGGTCGGCGATGCGTTCGATGTTGCGGGAAATGAGGAGCAAATCAAGGGCCGCCTGCACGCCCTCCGGATGTGCCGACATGTACTTCACCAGCTCCTGAAAAATGTCGTCGCGAAGATGGTCGACCGTGTCGTCGCTCTCCAGCACTGTTCGGGCGAGATCGGCATTGCGGTTGACAAAAGCATCCAAGGCGTCGTGCAACATTTTCTCGGCGGCCGCAGCCATCCGGGGCATGTCGATAAGCGGAGAAATGGGGGTTTGGTGCATCAACGACAAGACCCGCTGGGTGATATTGACGCATTGATCGCCGATACGCTCCAGGTCGTTATTGATCTTGACCACCGAGGCGATGAGCCGCAGATCGCCGGCCATAGGCTGTTGTAACGCCAGCAAGCGCATGGCCCGGTCGTCGATTTCAATTTGCAGACGATTGATGGGCTCTTCGTCGTCGAAAACCTTCAATCCCATCTGGGCATCGCGTTCGATCAACGCCTTGATGGATTGATGCAGCGATCGCTCCACGAGCGAGCCCATGCTGAGCAGTTTCTGTTTCAGTTCGGAAAGTTCCTCTTCAAAATGGCGATGCATAAAGACAGGTGTCAGGTATCAGGGGCCAGGTGTCAGGCGCGAGAAGACGTTCTTGCAGGGGATCTCGATTTGACACCGTGATCCGCAGTCCAGAGTCAATCCTCCTTTCATTCCACGATGATCTTGCCCTTCATTTTGCGGTGGCCGAGGCCGCAGAATTCGGAACAATGAAATTCAAACATTCCTTTTTTTGTGGCCACAAACTCCACCGTCTTGGTCTCACCTTGGGGCAATTTCGTTTTCACGTGAAATTCCTTGATCTCGATGCCGTGCGTGTGATCGGTGGCCGTGAGCACGAGGCGCACCGTCTGCCCCTGTTTCACGTGAATTTCATTGGGGGAAAATTCATATCGTTGAGCCGTCATCTTGATTTCTTGAACGGCTGAGTTATCCTGGGCAAACAACTGCGAGCCCGCCGCCAAACCCAGGCCCAGCACCAAAAGCGTTCCAATTGTGATTCGTCGCATGGTCGATTCCTCGTTAATTTGATCTGATGCCGCCATTCTATCCGAATCGACCGGTGATGTAATCCTCTGTTTCACGGCGTGCCGGTGTGGTGAACAAGATTCGAGTCTGATCGAACTCCACCAGGCGGCCGTTCAAGAAAAAGCCGGTGTAGTCACTCACCCGCGCCGCTTGCTGCATGTTGTGAGTCACAATGATGATGGTGTACTGCTTCTTCAATTCAAAAATCAGTTCTTCTATTTTGGCGGTAGAGATGGGATCGAGGGCGGAGGCCGGCTCGTCCATCAGAAGGATTTCGGGTTCGACCGCCAGGGCCCGGGCGATGCACAGGCGTTGTTGTTGGCCGCCGGAAAGCGCCAGCGCCGACTTGTGCAAAGAGTCCTTGACCTCATTCCACAAGGCCGCGCCCCGCAGCGTCCGTTCCACAATTTCGTCCAGGGCCCGTTTCGATTTGGCCAGGCCGTTAATTCGCACTCCATACGCGACGTTGTCATAGATGGATTTGGGGAAAGGGTTGGATTTTTGAAAGACCATGCCGACGCGGCGCCTGAGCTCAATGGGATCCACTTGACGGCTGTTGATGTCTTGCCCGTCAATCAGGACCGTGCCTTCGAGCCGGACGCCCGGAATCAGATCGTTCAAACGGTTCAAAGTTCTTAAGAAGGTCGATTTGCCGCAACCCGAAGGGCCGATGAAGGCGGTGACACATCGTTCCCGAATTTCAATGGAAATGTCCGTGAGCGCCTGAAGCTGGCCGTAATAGAAATTTAAGTTTTGGGTCAGAGCTTTGACGGGAAGATGTAAGCGGGCGCCCACCAGGGCCGGAGGAAGTTCAGTCTTTACGAGCAGGCTCGGGGTTGCAGGTTGTGCGACAGTTTCATCATTCGACATAGGAGCCTCTTCCACCTGCAGATCATGGGACTTCGACTCGAGAACGGCAGGTTGATACTCAAAAAAGAAACCCGATTCTTCAATCCTGATGGCCAGGGAGTGGCACATGTTCGCATGTCCTTACTTGATGTGCCGGATGCAAGCGTCGCTTTTGACCCGGCAATCCGTATTCTCAAACGGTCTGCGCTTTGGGCCGCAGAAAGGTGCGCACAATAATGTTGGTCAACAAAACGCCCATCAATAACACCAGGCCTGCGGCCCAGGCCTGACGGTGCCAATCATCGTACGGCGAGATGGCGTAGGTGTAAATTTGAACGGGGAGCGATGCCGTCGGCTCGTTCAATCCCCGCGACCAAAATTGATTTCCAAATGAAGTGAAAAGCAACGGGGCCGTTTCTCCGGCGATACGCGCCACCGCCAGCATAATGCCTGTGAGAATCCCTCGCGCGGCCACGGGGATGACCACGGTGAAAATGATTTTCCAATGAGGGGCGCCGAGAGCGGCGGCCGCTTCACGCAATTCCAACGGGACCAACCGCAAAATTTCCTCAGTGCCCCGCAGAGTGGTGGGAATCATCATAAGGCCTAAGGCAAAGCCGCCGGCCCAGGCAGAAAAGTGATGGGTATGAAGCACCACCGCGGTGTAGGCAAAGACTCCGACCACAATCGACGGCACACCGTTCAACAAGTCCGCAGCATAACGCACAAGAAAATTGAATTTTGTCCCGCCGTATTCCACCAAGTAAATGGCTCCGAGAAATCCAATCGGAATGCCTATGGCGGCGGCGATCAAGATAAGTGAGGCTGATCCAACAATGGCGTTGGCGATGCCGCCACCCGATTCACCCACCGGCTTCGGCAGTTGCGTGAAAAAAGCCCAATTTAAGGCGGTGCCGCCGTGCCAAAGCAGATATCCGAGAATGAAGACCAACACCGAGACGGCCAGCAGGGCGCAAAGAACCGTGACCAGAAACACACAAGTGTTTTTGATTCGGCGCCACACCATTCCGGAGTGCGGCTTCTGTCGTCGGGGCAGGGAAGAGCTAGCCAAGGTCGACGGGTCGTTCCGTGTGTTCATAAGGCTTCGTCTTTTAACCTGATCCTCAGACAACTGTGCTCTGCTTTCTGACCGTGGCCCAAATCATCAAGCGCGCCAGGGCGTTGATGATCATGGTGATCACAAACAGCAACAGGCCGATTTCGATCAACGCATTGAGATAAAGATCGCCAGTGGCTTCTGAAAACTCATTCGCGATGACCGCCGCCATGGAATAGCCTGGCGCAAAAAGCGACGCAGAGATTTGCGGCGTGTTGCCGATGACCATGGTCACGGCCATGGTTTCCCCAAGGGCGCGCGCCAGCGCCAGGAAAATGGATCCAAAGATTCCCGAGCGCGCATAAACCATGGCCACGTGCCACGTCGTTTCCCATCGGGTGGCCCCCAGTGCCATGGACGCCTCACGTTGCTCGCGAGGCACCGCCAGCAGAACCTCACGCGAAACTGAAATAATGAACGGCAAAACCATCATTGCTAACAGGACGCCGGCCGTCAGCACTCCGACTCCATAATTCGGGCCGGAAAAGAGCGGCAAGAATCCGAGGGCGCCCTTCAACGCCGGCCCACCCACCTCGCGCATGAAAGGGACCAGAACAAAAACTCCGATGACTCCAATAATGACGCTGGGCACCGCCGCCAACAGTTCGATGATGAAAGTCAATATCGAAGAAAGGCCGCGTGGAGCCAGTTCCGCCAAACAAATGGCGGCCCCCAACCCGATGGGAACAGCCAACAACAAGGCAATCGCCGAGGTCACCAGCGTGCCGAATATAAATGTGATGGCGCCGAAATCTTCCGCGACCGGATCCCAGGTGCTGCTGGTGATGAATTTGAACCCAAATTGACGAATCGAGAGCTGTGAGGCGCGGTAAAGTTCCCAAGCCAATGCCACCGTCAAGATCAAAATGGCTGCAGCCGATAGAAACGTGATCGATCGGGTCAGAAACTCTCCCCACCGTACCCGGCGGAACCGGGAGAAGGTGCTCCATGGGGTCGGTGCTGTCAGCCGTGGAAACTCATTGCGTTGGGTTGGGGCTAGGACTTGATTCATCGCAGCACTCTGTTCTTCTGATTCAACAGAAAAATCGGGGCCGAGGTGCGAGCTTCGACCCCAGAGGATGCTCGTAATTCTCCTGGAGAGGTAGTTCGGCCACCGAGCATTTTGCAAAACTCTTGAACTTCAACTTCTCAAAAGGTTATTTTCGAAACGGCTTTCATTTCCTTGGCGACCACCGGCTTGGGCAGCGGGGCGTAGGCGAGACTGGTGGTGTATTGCTGTCCCTCCACCATCATCCACTTGAGAAAGTCGACCACAATTCTTCCCTTTTGCGGGTTGTCGAAATGTTCCGGGATGAGCAGCCAAGTGAAACTGGAAATCGGGTATGCCCCTTTGCCGGGGGCGTTGGTGATAGAAACGCGAAAGTCGGCCGGCATGTTGGTGGCCGCGCCGGCGGCAGCTTCCGAAACCGATTTCAAATCCGCCTTCACGAAAATCCCCGTGGAGTTTTTGACTCGTCCATAGGGCACGTGGTTTTGAATGGCGTAAATCAACTCCACATAACCCATGGCGCCGGGCGTTTGTTTAACCACGCCCATCACGCCCTCGTTGCCTTTGCCTCCGAGTCCCACAGGCCAGTTCACGGAAGTCGAATGGCCGACGCGAGATTTCCACTCGGGGCTGACTTTGGAAAGAAAGTCGGTCCAGATGTATGTAGTGCCACTGCCGTCAGACCGATGGACCACGACAATGTCGGTCCCCGGCAATTTCACTCCGGGGTTGTCGCGAGTGATGGCCGCATCATTCCATTTCGTAATCTTCCCCAAGTAGATGTTGGCGAGCGTTTCCCCGCTGAAATTTAGCTCTGCGTTAACGCCCGGGATGTTGTAGCTGGGGACGGCGGCGCCGAGAACCGTCGGAAAATGAAGAATCGGAATCTTGGATTTCTTTAATTGTTCGTCGGTCATCGGTCCATCACTGGCCCCAAAGTCCACCGTGCGCGAAAGCAGTTGCTGAATGCCGCCCCCGCTGCCGATAGATTGATAATTGATCTGAATATCGGGATGCTTCTTGTGATATTCGGAAAACCACTTGGAGTAAATCGGGTACGGAAACGTCGCGCCGGCAGCGTTCAATTGAGTTTGGCCAAATGCCGGAACTGACCCGACGATAAACCCAGCCAACCCCAAAAGAATTCCTGCGATTCTGAGTCTGCTCATTAAATCTCCTTTTCTCAAGGCAAACAGTGTAGCGTCTTCATTGTTACAAGGAGGTTAAGACGCGGTTAAGGATTTGTTAACTGCCCATTCTCTTTCTAAGACCCCGTGGCTAGTAGTTGAACTGTGTAACGATCATGATCGCGTTCGTGCCCTTCGGGACAACATTGACGATGCCCAGTGGATTTGCCGCCGCCAACGAGGAACTGAACGTCGCGATCTGACCGGGTGACATGGTGAATTGGTTGTGAACGTAATGCAGGTTCGAGTCGCCCACGGCAATGTCAAAGTGATTGTTGAAGTGATAGCTGATGCCGGCAACGGTGCGCGTGAAATCCAGAGGGTTTGTGCCGCTGATATTCGTGTTTGGTTGGAAATAGTGGAACAAACCGAAAAGCCGGAAAGGCGAGCTTCCCAGCTTGACGTTCCCAAAGAAGGCGAACCCTTGCTGGCGAGTATGGTCTCCATTGAGGAGCCCCTTGGCGAGGGCATCAAAGGTGGCATTGGGGGTCGGACCAAGACCGAATTCATCCGCCGGCCCGGAACCCGAGAACAGGTTTCCGGTGCTGAAGGCATTCCGTCCTAAATCGTATTCTCCCACGATTTCGTAAGTCTTGGCGGGACTCTGGTAGTGCGCAAAAAGCGCCAGCCGGTTGAGCGCAATGCTTCTGGTATCGGGCGTCTGGGTGTTGTAGCCATAATCCTCGAACGCCGTCAGGCCAAAGCCGGTTCGGTCTATTTTTGTCCCAAACGGGTACCAGGTGACACGGGCCATGACTTGCTTCTTGTCGTTGGATTCGATGGCATGGAAGCTGGCTGTGTTGAAGACACCGATGTCGTAATCCAAGAACTCCTTGCCATTGATCATGACGGGGCCGTGCAGTTTGACGCCCGTGTAGGTGGAGCTGAGGCTCAGATAATTCCAAGGTACCAAATAGGCGAACCGGAAGCCGCTCAACGCTTCTTCCCAGTCCACCAGCGGGTTTTGTGTTTGCCCGGCCGTGAGTTTGTCTTTTCCAAACATGTCACTGCCGGAAAACAACGTGTTGAAGTCGACATACGCGTATTTAAGACGAAAACCAAGATTCCCGTTGGAACTGGTGTTGATGGCTGCACCATTCCCGAAAGCTTGGGCTTTGGATACGTCAACCTGGCGGTAGATGTTCGGGGTAAGGCGGAGTGTCACGGCCTCAGTCGGCGTGTACACGAAGTTAAGGTAGGTTCGAGTGACATCGAAGGAATTGAAGCCGTCGTTTCCGGGCCCCGGCTGATTGGCTTGGGTAATGAACTGGGGGCCGAATCCCGTCTGCGTGTAATACGACCAGTCTCCGAAGAAGGTGGCTCCGAGTTGAATTTTCCCATACGCCAGATCGGACAACTTGGGCTCTTTCTTTTGGGAGGGTGAATCTTGAGAAGCCTCCAAGGCGGATGCCGCCGACGTCCCGGCCAGGGGATTGGTCGCGCCGAAGGCCGGACTCAATGCCCCCGCGGGAGGAAGAACGGGCTTTAGGCTGGCGACTTGACCCGCGCTCTTCAATCGTAAGATCTCATCCTGCTGCAACTTCAGTTGGGCGCTCATCTGATCCATGGCGCGTTTCAGGTCCTCAATGGTCTGGGCTTGCTTTTGTAACGCTTCCTCCAGTTGCTGCGACTTTTCATCGGCGGCCGCGGGCGGAGCAGCATTTGACTTCGCCGATTTTCTTTTCATCGCTGTCTTCTGAGCAGGGGAGTTGTCCGCCGCGAAAGCAGGAAGACTAATCGCCAACACAGCCAGAATTACAATTGTTACTGCCGAGAGGGACAGAGTCTTTCTCATCGATTCTCCTTTTGGTCTTCATGAAATTTGTGGACCAGCGCCGTTGCCCGAGTATTTGAGGACGACCCTAATTCTGAAGGTCGGGGCGATGTTAGATCGTTCTGTGTTAAAAACGTGTGACAAACTGTTAAAGATTCCATGAAACCCAGGACTGGGCTGAGGATTGTTCGGAGGGGGTCGGTACTGGGACTCGCCTTAGCAGCGTCAGTCCCGCGGCCTTTAGAGTGATCGGGGAATCGGTTGTGGGCCATCCACTGAAAGGGCAAGACACGCTGTCGTCAGGTGAGGGATGCTTTTTTCATCGAAGTACGATCCAGCATCGGTGATTCTGCCTTGCGTGGGCCTAGCGCTCGGCATCCCACCGAACCAAGAGGGGAGCAAGATGCTTCCTGCTGGCAGGAGCGCGATTCGAGTTGATTCCTAGCCAATTCATTCAAAAAAAGCGTGAGGTGAGGAATCCACATCTATCGTGAGAAGAAGCAGGGGCCATGAGGAAAGCGTCGCGAACTGAACGTGCGTACCCAACCCAACAAATGTCTTGACGAGGTAAATGAAATCGGATATTCAGATATCCGGATGCTTGAATTCTTTATGAAAGACATCGTCAAAGTTTTCAAGGCCCTCTCGGATACCACTCGTCTTCGCATTCTCCACCTGCTCGAGCAAACCGGGGAGCTGTGTGTGTGCGATCTCAAAACCGTCCTCGAGTGTCCGCAGGCGCGCATCTCCAGGCACTTGGCGATTCTCAAGAATGCGGGCTTTATCGATGACCGGCGCGAGGGGACGTGGGTGCTTTATTCCCTGACGAAAGCCAAGGGTCCCATTCAGCCCGTGGTTCGGAAAGCCTTCAAGCAGATCGTGGCTGTTTCTCCGGATTTTGGCGACGACAAGCAGCGCCTGCGACAGGCCCTGGCGCAAGGGCGATGCAAGACATTTCAAGTCGTCCATCCGCGTGGCCTGTCGAAACCAGCGCCACGATGACCGAGTGATCCGCAAATCACCCGCGTGAATACTTTAAGAAGGGCGGATGGAAATCGCGGTTATGCACAGACAATGAAATCGGAATCAGACGATTTGTCGGAGGAATCCATGCCTAAGCCCAGGTGGCGCTTGGTGATTGCCTTGGTAATACTGCTAGCGACTATATCCGCTAATTCTGCAGCTCCCGAACAAACGAAGGCTTTCAAAGGCTTCGAGGTGATTCCTCTGAGAAATGGCCCAAATGAAATTGATATCAATGGAGACGGCTTAAAAGATCTGATCTTTATCGCTTGGCGCGAGAACTACAATGCCCATGGATTTGACATTATTACTTTCTATCTTCAGGTTAAGAGTGATCATGATATCCAGCCGAAAGAAGAATGGTATCTTGTCCCGTTTTTTGATGAGGGAGGAGTTCCTGACAAAACCTCTCTCAAGACCGAGATGGGTGCTGATTGCATTCTCTCTGACATCCGCGTGATACGCCCAGTCTCACCCAAGAAGGGTCCTGTTACTATTGTTGTTGGTATCCGTGATTTAGGAGAGTCGTATGCCGATGAAGCATCAATTAAATTTCTCGTTTATGAATTGAGGTACACCAAAGAGGGCATTCCAGGAAAACCGCCTTATTACTTTCAGCAGTCAAAGACCATACCTGGGCAAGAGAAGTACTGCGACATCAATAACGCATTTCAAAGAGAATTGGGACTCGGATGGTACCGCACCGACAGAAAAAAGGAATAGGATGGTCTTACCAAACTCAGGGTGCCGCCCATAATCAGTGCTTGCAATCGATTGCAGATAATGTTGACTCCCGGTGACGCCTTCAAAAGATCGAACTCCAATGAATAAGAATTTCACAGGTCAACTGTCATTTCTCGACCGCTATTTGACCGTTTGGATTTTTGCGGCCATGGTGGCCGGCGTAGCTGGAGGATGGCTGGTTCCCGGGATTGTACCCCTCCTCAATCGATTCAACGTCGGCACCACCTCCATCCCCATCGCCGTGGGTTTGATCCTGATGATGTATCCGCCTCTAGCCAAAGTGCGCTACGAAAAGCTGGGCCAAGTATTCCGCAACAAGAAAATTCTGTTGTTGTCGTTGATTCAAAATTGGATTGTTGGACCGGTGCTTATGTTCGCGCTCGCCATCCTTTTTCTTCACCATTATCCCGATTACATGGCGGGGCTCATCATGATGGGTTTGGCGCGTTGTATCGCCATGGTGATTGTATGGAATGAGTTGGCCAAGGGAGATACCGAATACGCCGCCGGCCTGGTGGCCTTTAATTCGGTCTTCCAGGTACTGTTCTATTCCGTTTACGCGTGGATTTTTGTCACCAAGCTGCCGGAATGGTTCGGCATGCACGGGTCGGTGGTCAACGTCTCCATCCGTGACATTGCCCACAGCGTTTTTATCTACCTGGGCATACCTTTCGTGGCGGGCATGATCACACGGTTTGGTCTGCTGCGGGCGCGGGGCAAGGAGTGGTACGAGCGGAAATTCATTCCGCACATCAGCCCCGTCACGCTGATCGCGTTGTTGTTCACCATCGTGGTGATGTTTTCGCTGAAGGGCGAGTACATTGTTCGCCTGCCGCTCGACGTGGTGCGCATCGCCATTCCGCTCCTCATCTACTTTGTGGTGATGTTTCTGGTCTCGTTTTACATGGGCCACAGGCTGGGCGCGGATTATTCCCAGACGGCCACGCTTTCGTTTACGGCTGCCAGCAATAACTTTGAGTTGGCAATTGCTGTCGCGGTTTCGGTCTTTGGCATCAATTCCGGCGCAGCTTTTGCAGCCGTCATCGGTCCGCTCGTCGAGGTGCCGGTTCTGATCAGCTTGGTCAATGTGTCTTTGTATTTTCAGCGGAGGTTCTATCCCGGCGTCGCAGTTCAGCCCGAAGCGGTTTTGGCAAGCCATACTTAAGGAGTCCGATCCTTGAAGCAGCGGGTTTTATTTTTATGCACCGGCAACTCGGCGCGGAGCCAGTTGGCTGAAGGGCTGCTCAGACACTTGGCGGGCGACCGCTTCGAAGTCTTCAGTGCGGGGACAGTTCCCGTGGGTGTGAATCCCGCTGCCGTTGAAGTCATGAATGAGATCGGGATCGACATCTCCTCTCAGTGGTCCAAATCGGTGGAGGAATACGCCGGGCAGGACTTTGATGTGGTTTTTACTTTGTGCGACTACGCTCGGGAGACCTGTCCGATTTATTCCGGTGGAACCAAACAGCTGCATCAGAACTTCGAGGATCCTACCTGGGCGTCTTCTGACGGTCGCCTGGAAGCTTTTCGCCGTGTGCGCGATAAAATTGCCGAGCGGTTGAAGCAGTTCATTGCTTCCGGACAGTGAGTTCCCGCTGCTCCGAAAATATTATTCTGTCGTCCCGCGAAGCGGGACTAGAATCCAATCTCAATCTTTTCCCCAGGCTTACGCCTGGGGCTAAAGATCTGGCGTCCTCCTGGCGGAGGACTTGTTGAATGTGGTCCAGCAAAGTTCCTCGAAGACAGTCGAAAGTCCTTTATTCGAGACGTAAGTCCAGCGTCGGTGGGGTTAGAAATAGATTAGTCCCGCCTTCCGGGACGGTAGACCTTTAGCCCAGCACGTCAGTGCTGGAGACGGTACGAGGGGAGGGCACCGAGTCCCGCTCCGCGGGACGACAGATACCTTTCGGGAGCAGGTAAGATAATCGTGCGAACAGAAGATGCTTGGATTTCTTTCGCCACGTCCGGCATGATCCAAAATGAAAACTGCTTGAGGTGAAATCTCCGCAGGGCATAGAATTCACCTGTCGCCAGTCGCGCCTGTGTTGGCCCCTGATGTTTTATCGACCGGGTGGCACGTGAGGCTTTCAAGTAAACGATCCCATTCCATGAACTGACCAGCGCTGAAAAGGAGCAGAAGGCAGAGATCATTACGCGCGTGAGCGCTTGCGCATTGCATCATCGTCTCGCCACGCGCCTGCTCGAGGATGGCTCCGAGACTTGTGCGGTGCAAGAGCTTCTGGGTCACAGGGATGTGAAGACCACGATCCGGCGCGGCCCAACTCATGCTTTGGATCGGGGAGGCAAGGGCGTGAAGAGTCTCGTGGACACGCTGTGAAGGAAAAGGCGGAGGGTGTTATGCGGAAACCAAATAAGATGCAGGATCGAAACAGAATTGCCCCTAATCCGTTGACGAAAAAGGGATGCGTCACGTTTTCGATGAGGGTATTATCAGGACGGAAAACCGGATAATGGTTTTATCTGGAAACCATATATTTAGAAGTTAGGCCATTGGCGACTTTTCATGAGCGACCAAATCCACAATGCAAAGAAGTGACGGAATCAACAGTCACGAAAGGAATCCTCTATGAGACTGCTCGTAGTCATCCTAAGTGGCTTGGTGTTGGCAGCTGCTCTTTGTACAGGCGAGGCTTCCAGCGCATCGAGCGCGGTAGTCAACCCTGTCGAAGAAACCCTTATCCAGATCGAGCACGACTGGGGAAACGCGCTGCTTAAGGCTGATGTAGCTGCGTGGAGCCGTTATCTGGGCGATGACTGGGTCCTTACGTATTCCGACGGCACGCTCGTAACTAAGCCAATGGCTCTGGCTGATCTTAAGAAGGGAGCGCTCAAGATCGAGTCTTTCCAGCTCGATGACGTGAAGGTGCGCGTGTACGGCGACGCCGCAGTCGTGACGGGTCAGATTACGGAGAAGAGCAAATTCCAGGACAAGGACACGAGCGGTGTGCGCCGCTTTACCGACGTGTTCGTGAAGCGCGCCGGCCGCTGGCAGGCTGTCGCCTCGCACGAGAGCGACGTTTCAGCAGCGAAGTAGTTGATTTATGTTCCTTGGAGCATGGCCCAACCATCCGGTGGAGCCAACCGTCGCCCCGCATGCACAGGTGACCGAGTCAGTGACCGGTTTGGGGACGTCGGTGGCTCACCGGTTTCGTTAGCCCGCCAATAGAACTCGAGAAATCCCGATCAGGGGAAGCCCATATGAACACCGAACTGAAGAAGCGCGATCTCGTCGTTACCCGGGTCTTCAACGCTCCGGTCAAGCAGCTATGGAAGGCCTGGAGCGATCCCGAGCTCGTGAGGCGCTGGTGTATATGAATCGCTTCATCGGCACGATCTTCTCGTAGGTCCAGGTGTTAAACATGTCTTGACCACCCAAGAATTCCTTTGGCGCGCGCATACAAACAAGAGATGTCCCGCCCTCGCGGAAATCCATCATGGCAATAGGGCAAGCAAAGCCCACTGGCTACATCCTTCGGTTCGCCGACAAGGACGGCAATCCAATGGACCCCGTCAAGCAGGGATTATCGGCGGATATCCCAAAGGAAATGCGTCATGAAGTCACTTTCAGGGAACTCGGCAACGATAAGTCGGAAGTTACAGTGACCAAATATGGCTGGACGGTTGGTCCAATGATGGAGATGTCCAAAATGGGCTTGGAGCAGTGCCTGGATAAGATGGCTGCGCTCTTTGCCAAATAATGAACGGTCGGGGACATAGGCAACAAAAGAGTCTTGGGAGATGGGTTACACTTGATTCTTTTTCTTATGACGCCAGAGGCTGCTGTAAGCATCCTCGCCGACGCCCTGCGCGATGGAGACTTTATCCGCTCCCACCTTTGAAGGGTGGCTGAAGAACAATCTTGTGGAGTGCGGTCCGCCGCGGCGGAACGCCGCTTTGGATTCTCGCATCGAAAGAGAGCATGGGAAGATGAGATGACCGAGGCATAGGGGGTGCAATCCTCTTCCAAAGCCCCGACAGGTCGGGGCACTCCAAATTTAAACATCGTTTTCCTAATCTCACCGGGAACGCGCAAGAGTTGATATATTTCAAGATCGAACTCCGATGAAATCGGAGCGGAGGAGTCAAGCCGCGTCCGATCTTGACGAGTCGGGGGAAGAGCAAGGTACGCAGCGGCGAAAGCACCCGTGCCCGCTCAAGCCCGGCGAATCACCATCAAAGTCATGTCGTCGGCGTCGAAATCCGCGCTGCGGAATTTTGTCCAATCGTCGAGAATCGTCCGAATCATCAGTGACGGCGCGGCGCTTGAATTCCGTCCAACCAGATCGATCTGCCGTTCCGTTCCGTAAGGACGGCCCGCATCATCTTCCATCTCCGTCAGTAAAGAGAATCAGGCCGTCGCCGGGTTGCAGCCTGCCAGGACTTGGTGATGGTCCGAAGAGCTAAGTTGAGCATTGATGATTTGACGCCTGGTATGAAAAGTGTTATACTAAAAGTATGAAAACAGCTATCTCCATACCGGACAAAGTTTTTCGTTCTGCGGATTCCCTGGCCAAGCGTCTCGGCGTATCCCGGAGTAAGTTGTACGCAACCGCCGTAGCCGATTTCTTGTCCAGGTACCAAGGTCGACAAGTAAAGGAACGCCTTGACGCAATATATGGCAAGGAGGAATCCACACTCGATTCGGGGCTAGTCAAACTTCAGGTGAAATCTTTTCCGCATGAGGAGTGGTGATGGAAAGAGGCACGGTGTGGTGGGCGGAGCTCCCCGATCCCGTTGCATCGGAACCTGGTTTTCGACGTCCCGTTGTGATTGTTTCTTCCGATGTGTTCAATCGGAGTCGCATACGAACTATAGTCGCCGTTGTGATCACTTCGAATCTCCGGCTCGCTGAAGCTCCTGGTAACGTGCAGATTGCCGCAGCCGACTCGGGTCTTCCCAAGGATTCTGTGGCAAACATATCGCAGGTTATCACCATAGATAAGAGCTTCCTCACCAAACGTTGCGGTCGATTGCCGCCATCGCTTTTGAAGACGCTTGATCAGGGATTGCGGCTGGTTCTGTCTTTGTAAAGTCCCAGCAGCCCAGCAACTGTTTGCAGCCGATCCGCCTCGGGGATCCCCCGCAGGGGACGCAAGCGCGCAAGCGCCCGCGCTTCAGCGGGCTGCCGGGTGGTGCGCCGCGGCTGGAGCGCAACCGATGGGTTTGTTAGTTCCACCACACGTGGCTGGTTCGTTCTTTTTGCCGCCTTCCTGGACTGACACCAAGACTATTCCGACGAAGGACCGCCCGTGGGGCTTTTACTGGCGACTAGAGGAATCCCCTTTTCTCCGTATTGCCATGAGCGTCATGTCATCGACCTTGAAACCGGGGCCACGGAATTTTGTCCAATCGTCGAGAATCGTCCTGACCATCACTTGCGGAGCAGCACTGGAATTATTCCGAACCAATTCGATCAACCGTTCAGTTCCGTAAGGACGGCCCGATTCATCTTCCATTTCCGTAAGGCCGTCGGTGAAAAGGACCAGGCTGTTGCCGGGTTGTAAACGAACGGATTTCTCGAGAAATTTTTCATTGCAAAAAAGCCCGATCGGCAGACCGGTGGCTTCCAGGGGGATAATGGAATCCCCTTGCACGAGCAGCGCCGGGTGATGGCCGGCGTTACAAAGCTCAACGGTTCCGGAGCGATGCGCCCGGCCACACACCAGGGTGGCGAAGTGAGTGGGCAGCGTGCTTTCGCAAAAGCCGCGGCTGGCGCGTTCCACTGCCTGAGTCAGAGGCAAACCCAGCGCGGTGAGTGTGCGCAACATGGCATGAAGTTGGCCCATCAACATGGAAGCAGCCAAGCCCTTGCCTGAAACGTCGCCCAACATGAAACTGACGGTATCTTCCGATGAAGTTAGGACGTCGCAATAGTCTCCGCTCACCAAACCGGCCGGGGCATAATGGTGGGCGATTACCCAACCGGCGTGCTCCACCAAAGGTTTCGGAAGCATTTCCTTTTGAATCTGGGCGGCTAACTGCAAATCTTCTTCCAGATCGTGTTGTTGACCGGGCGTCAAGTGTGCAAGACATAACCGCGCCAAAGGATCGGCTAACAAGCGGTCTTTCTCGATGGGTTCGTGACATACATCGCACAGTCCATAATCGCCCTTGTCCATGTGTCCCAAGGCGTGATCGACGCTCGCCAATAGATCTTGAATTTGCGACATATCCATGGAATTTTTCTGAACGATCTCAAGGCGGCTGCGGCGATCCAGAAGTTCGTTTCGGAGCATGTCGTTGGGGGTGCTCATGTTTGGTAACTCCTGTCGAAAGCCTGTTTTATTCCTCGGCTGAGTAAAAGTAGAATGTTAAAGGCAATAGTAAAACACTCTCGTTATGCACAAGCTATCATATTGTCCCGGCGTTGTGTCTATCCGACTATTTTACTGAATTTTTTCAGATAAGGGTTCAAGTCTATGTCGCTCCCTGCGGGAGCTCGTTGTTGTAGGGTCGTCAGGGTCCTGAGGCTTACGCCTCAGGCTACGACTATTTCATCCCCCAATGGGGGATTTCATTTTCGTGAAAATTTCTAATTGTGCTGAGAAAGAACGCACAGGGATATAAGAATGTTTTATCTTCCGGGGAGGAGATTCAACACAGAGGACATCGAAGTTACACAGTGAATTCCCCGGTTTTTTCCGAGGCAGTTGCTCATGCCCCGATGGATCGGGGCACCCAGGAGAATGAAAATCGTTCTGGAAGCCGGGATGCTCCGCTTTTTGGAGCATCCCGGATGTGCCATCGAATGCACGGTTGTAATCTTACAGCCCGCCTTGGCGGACGAAAGAAAACGATCGATGGGGTCATGGTTGTTTTTGGTCCAGCCCACCCGGGCTTGAAGAAGGATCACACGCTCTGGCCTTCGTTGTCCGCTTCGTGGGATACTTCTAAAATATCTTGGCGGTCAAGGGCGCGCTCCTGCAATTGGAACGCGTGAATCCTTGTGTAGTGTGGTCTTCTCTGATGGAGACAGTTGGACCGTGCGGAAGGAGGGGACGTCTGTGGAACTCGTTTTGGATCGGTGCATTATCCGCAGCTGGCAGTTGACGGATGCGGGATCGGTGGCCAAACAAGCCAATAGTCGCAAGATCTGGCGGAATGTCCGGGATGCGTTTCCATTTCCTTACACCATCGGCAATGCCAAGGAATGGATACGAATAGCACGGGCGGATGTGCCGGAGACCCACTTTGCCATTGAAGTGCATCGCGAAGCGGTGGGCGGTATCGGCGTCCGATTGAAGGAAGACGTGTATCGCTGCACCGCCGAGATCGGCTATTGGTTGGGAGAATCCTACTGGGGTCAGGGTATCGTCACAGAGGCAGTGCGCGCCCTCACCGATTTCGCGTTTGCCAACCTTGGCGTATGGCGGGTGTATGCCGACGTGTTTGAATGGAACCCGGCTTCCATGCGGGTGCTCGAAAAAGCCGGCTACATTTGTGAAGGCCGCCTGCGCAAAAATGTCATCAAAGATGGGCAGGTGATCGACGCCCTTTTGTACGCCAAGGTTCGGGAAAGCTAGGTGAAGACCATGTCATTTGAAAAAATCGCAGAGCAGAAGATCCGCGAAGCCATGGAGAACGGGGAATTTGATAATCTTCCGGGGCGGGGCCAACCGTTGGATTTGGAATCCTATTTCGCCCTGCCCGAAGATTTGAGGATGGCCTACTCCATTCTCAAGAACGCCAACGTGCTGCCGCCCGAGGTGGAATTGTTGAAGGAAATTAATTCCCTGAGAGAAAAATCGGCGAAGTGCCCGGACAAAACCAAGCGTCATGACCTGGAGAAACAGCTGGCGGACCGTCAGTTGAAATTGGATTTGCTGGTCGAACATTATCGGCGCAAGCAGAGACCTGCCGGCTGACGGCGGTCGCGATCTTAAACATCGATACCTGTTTCAAGAAATCACTAAATCGGAGAATTGCATTTATGAAGGCGATTCAAATTAAGAAAACCGGCGGTTCTGAGGTTCTGGAATATGGCGAAGTCAGCAATCCCTTGCCGGGGGCAGGCGAAGCCCTGGTGAAGATTGAAGCCATTGGAGTGAATTTTATCGATGTGTACCACCGCACGGGGCTTTATCCGCTGCCCCTGCCTTTTACGCCCGGCTCGGAAGCGGCCGGTCGCGTGGCCGCCGTCGGACCGGGTGTGACCGAAGTAAAAGAAGGCGACCGCGTGGCTTACGCCATGGCCCGCGGCGCCTATGCGGAATATGCCTGTGTGCCGGTAAGGCAGCTGGTAACGGTTCCCAATGAAATTGATTCGCGGACCGCCGCGGCCACCATGCTTCAGGGCATGACGGCACATTACCTGTTGAAGTCGACGTATCCCGTGAAATCAGGCGAGACACTTTTGATTCATGCCGCAGCCGGAGGGGTGGGCTTGCTGGTGTGCCAAATAGGAAAAAAGTTGGGGGCGCGTGTTATTGGAACCACATCCACGGCGGAGAAAGCCGCCTTGGCGCGTCAAGCCGGCGCCGATGAGGTGATTCTTTACTCCACACAGGATTTTGAATCGGAAGTGAAGCGTCTTACCGATGGCAAAGGAGTTCAGGTGGTTTATGACTCCGTGGGTCGCGATACCTATCTCAAAAGTCTAAACTGTCTGGCGCCCCGGGGAATGCTGGTGATGTTCGGTCAGTCCAGCGGCGCCGTGGGATCGTTCGATCCGCTGCTTCTCTCGCAACATGGTTCCCTGTTTCTGACACGGCCTTCGCTGGCTCATTACACCGCCAATGCGGAAGAGTTGCGCTGGCGCGCCGGCGAGCTTTTTGAATGGATCAAATCAGGGGCTCTAAAAATCAGGATCGATCGCACTTATCCGCTGCGCGATGCCGCTCAGGCCCATCGCGATTTGGAGGCGCGAAAAACTGCGGGGAAGGTGTTGTTGATTCCGTAAGGAGTCACCCTCTCTCCATCGGAAGCAAGTGCCAACGCGAGTAATTCAGGACGATTTTTGATTTGCATTAAGGACGACATGTGAAGGAGCTCTGGTAGCCCCGGCCGTTCTCTAGTGCGGGAATCATAAAAAGGGGACAGACACCTCAAATTCTTCGACGCGCACTGTCGACAGCGGTTGGTGTCTGTCCCCTTCTTAAAAATCAAATCGGCGCCCCACGATCCATTTGACCACCCAATGTTCGCTGCTGCCGGTCAGGCCGCGGCCCACTCCAAAATTCAATTCCCAGTCGGGCGAGACGTTGAGGTCCAAGGTCGGAAAAATCAGGTGATGCTGATCGTGCAGCGTGTCGAAATGCGCGATGGGACCGGTTTCAGCATAGTATTCAAATCCGGGCGCAATTTTCTTGGTCAGGTTGTAGGAAAGTTTGACGCCGGGTTCCATACCGAAGCCGTGATGCGCATCCACTCCGCGAAATGACTTCGTCAGATCGGGGTTCATGGAGAAATACCAGTTGCCGATTCCCTTTTCGATGATGGGGCGGATTTCCAAAGTAATGGTGTTGGGGTCGAATTGATGCTTATTGAATCCCACCTCCGTGCTGACGCTGAAACGAAAGGGAAGATGCCATTCCTCGGGCGCTTTCCAGCGCGGACGCACGCGAGCCCCGGCAAACTTCGGCCCCACGTTCGGCACATAAGGCGCCGTCACCAGATACCCCGCCAGTTCCCAGTCTTTCGTCAACCCGTGCGTGACTTCCATGGTCGTGTGGAACTGATGGTTGTTGGGAAACAAACCACTCTCAGTGTTTTTTGTTCCCACGGGATAAAAATTCATGTGAAGCTCGATCATGGTGTGATGCGGCTCCACGGTGTCGTAGGGATACACTTGAATTTCAAAAAGATCTTGAGCGCAAAGCCGGGAGGTGAAGGGCAAAAGCAGGAAGATCAATAGGCCTGCAAGGAAACCAAATCGCCTGCGAAATGCAGCAGGCCCCTGAGGGGA
Source organism: Terriglobia bacterium (assembly GCA_028716525.1). Taxonomy (GTDB): domain Bacteria; phylum Acidobacteriota; class Terriglobia; order JAIQFV01; family JAIQFV01; genus JAQUPQ01. The sequence continues at coordinate 30,618 of JAQUPQ010000014.1, forward strand.
GTGAGCTGCGCGACCGGGGAAACCCGCGACAGTAGGCGCCAAAAGTTCCCCTCGATTTATCGTGTTCCGATACTTCAGCAGGAAATCCTCAGATGTGCAAGTGGCCGGGGACAGAAATTACAAGATTTTGAAAAAGCGGGTCTGCCTTCTGCCTCGAAAAGAGCAGAGGTTTCTGTCGCCCCTGACGGGGCTGGGCGACAAAATCCTCCACCCACCCCACCCTTGCTCCACGAAAAGCGTGGAGCTTCGGGCGGGGCTAGATTCTGGTTGGCCCTCCGGGCCTCGAATGGAGCGACCCGGTGATTTTCATGTTCTTGGATGCGACAGTGGCATATGAGGAACTGCTCCGATAATAGGCGGTGCTTTGGTAGCCACCCCGATATATCGGGGTGGCTACCAAATCCTTCCTTTTTCACGATCCTGGGTGTGACCCGGGCCTACGCCACGCTGGCCTTGAGGAAATTTGTATACTCCGTGAACGATGAATACTCTTTTTCCGAATCTGAAACCCAGAGATTCCGCTAGTGGACACTTTCGAAAAATGCGCGGGATAGTTTCTTGATGGATCCTCTTTAATTTCAATAGATAACTTAATCTGGAAATGGCGATTCAGTTGCCAGGAAGTGTAATTGAAAATGTGGGCGGTGGTGTAAGTAAGGCTCGAGTTTGGAATCCAAAATATTTCAGGATCCGATCCCTCATTGCAGGTGAGGGTTGGAATGTTGGACTGAAGCATTTCGCTGAGAAAGGTGGAATCAGTCGATGGAGACCATCATTCAGGATGTTCGGCACGGTTTGCGACTCTTGCGGAAAAACCCCAGCTTCACGTTGATTGCGATACTGACGCTGGCCTTGGGCATTGGCGCCAACACCGCCATTTTTACGGTGATCAATGCCGTTTTCTTACACCCTCTGGCCATCGAAGATCCCTCTCGTGTGGTAGCGGTTTTCACCCACGACACGCACACCGTTCAGGCGGCCAATTTGAATCTCACTCCAAGTTCGCTTCCCAACTATGAGGATTTCCGCGATCAGAACACGGTTTTTTCGGGTCTCGCTGCTTTTTTCCCCACAGGAGTGCGATGGACGAACAACGGTGCCACAGTCGGTTTGCCCGCCATGATGACCTCTGCCAATTATTTCGATGTTCTCGGCCTCAAACCGTTTCGTGGACGGTTTTTCTCAGCCGACGAGGACATCAAGAAAGCGGCCAATGTAGCCGTTCTCAGTTACAACTTGTGGATAAATAAATTCGGGGCTGATCCCAATCTCATCGGAAAGACCATCACACTAAACAATCTGCCCTTCACGGTGATAGGCGTGGCGCCGCAGGGATTCAAAAGCACGTTCTCGCTGGTGGGACCCGACTGGGTGTGGATGCCTCTCAGCATGCGCGATCAGCTGTTGACCGGTCCGCTGAAAACCGAGATGAACAATCGGCGCTTTCGATGGATCAACATTTTTGGCCGTTTGAAGCCCGGCGTCAGCTTGGCCCAGGCCCAGTCTTCCATGAAGATCATCGCGGCCTCTTTGGAAAAACAATTTCCCAGCTTCAATCAGGGCCGCACGGTGGAGCTCTCCGGCATTTCCGAGGCAGCCATGGGGATCAATCAACGCTCGCAATTTGTGCAGGCCGGTGTGGTGTTAATGGGAGTCGTGGGGCTGGTCTTGTTGACTGCTTGCGTCACCCTGGCCAATCTGCTGTTGGCGCAATCGGCTCAGCGTGAAAGAGAAATCAGTGTCCGGACCGCGATGGGCGCCAGCCGTGGCCGCCTTATCCGTCAGTTGCTGGTCGAAAGCATTACCCTGGCGGTATTGGGCGGGGGGGTCGGACTGTTGGTGGCATACTGGGGACGCAACGCGCTGTGGTCGTTCCGGCCGCCCTTTCTCCAGGCCGCTTCCATTGACTTGAGCTTTGATCCCAAGGTGCTGACCTTCACGGCGGTCATCTCGGTATTGACAGGAATTATCTTCGGATTGGCGCCGGCGTTAAAACTATCGCGTTCGAATTTGAATGAGATTTTGAAGCAGGGAGGGCGCAGCGGGTCGCTGGACCTCGGACACAACCGCATGCGGAGCTTGCTGGTGGTTTCCGAAATTGCGCTGGCCACGGTGGCGCTGGTCGGATCGGGTCTTTTCATACGCAGCATGCAAGCTGCCCAGAACATGGATTTGGGATTTGACTCCAAGCACATCGGGTTCATGGGCTTGAATCCCGGAATCCAAAACTATGACCAGCCGCGAGGCGAACAGTTTTATCTCGATGCCATCGCCAAGGCACGGCTTGTTCCCGGAGTTCGAGCGGCCGCCGTTTCGCTGCTGGCCCCGCTGAATTTGAGTATCGAGTGGACCGTTTTTTCGGAAGGTGTACAACAGAACTCCGACTATCGAGGATCGTTGATTGCTTTCAATGATGTGACCCCTGGATATTTCGATACCCTGCGCATTCCTTTCCGAAAGGGAAGAGACTTTACGGAGTTTGACCGGGATCCGGCCACGCCCATCGCCATCATTAACGAGGAAGTGGCCCGGCAGCTTTGGCCCGGCAAAGAAGCCTTGGGGAAACACTTCACGATTGTCAACCAAACGGCTCTCATCGAGGTGGTCGGCGTGGTCGCCGATTCCACGATCGCAGCGATCGGCGAAGATCCGACGCCGATGATTTACCGTCCCATTCAGCAGGCTTACGTGCCGGGTGCCGCGTTGCTGGTGCGAACCGGAGGAGATCCCGGAAAAGCATTGGGCGCAGTGCGCGAACAGGTCCAATCGCTCGACCGTCACATGCCGCTGCGAAATACAGGAACGGTGCAGGAAAATATTGAAGCCGGACTGTGGGCCCCTCGCATGGGTGCCGCGCTGCTCAGTATTTTTGGAGGCCTGGCAATGCTTTTGGCCCTGATTGGCGTGTACGGCGTGATGTCGTACTCGGTGGTACAGCGAACTCAAGAAATCGGCATCCGCATGGCGCTGGGCGCCAATGCCGCCGATTTGCTGCGGCTGGTCATCGGACAAGGAATGACTTTGGCAATGGTCGGATTAAGTGTGGGCGTTGTCGTGGCCTTTTCCGCGGCGCGATACATTTCCTCCCTGTTGTTCGGCATCAAGGCCAGTGATCCTGCGACCTATGCCAGCGTGGCATTGTTATTTAGCTTGGTGGCTGTTATGGCGTGTTATGTCCCGGCGCGACGAGCGACGAAAGTCGATCCGCTGGTGGCGTTGCGGTATGAATGAAAAGTGACAAGTGGCGAGTGACAAGTGGTTAGAAGTGGCCTGCTGGATCTTGGATCCAGATTCTAGCCACTAACCTCTGACTTCTCAAAATCGATCACTTCGGTCCAGTCCCCGGAGCAACTCATGAACCCACTTTGGCAAGATTTTCGTTACGGAATTCGGATTCTAATCAAGTCGCCGGGCTTCCTGGCCATTGCAGTGTTTACGTTGGCCTTGGGCATTGGCGCCAACACCGCCTTATTTAGTGTCCTCAACACCTATTTGTTCCACTCGTTGCCTTATCCACGGTCTGACAGGTTGGTCCAAGTGTACCGGACCTCTCCGTTTTCACAAAGTTGGCCGCATTCGGCGGCGAACTTCTTGGATTTGAGCACAAAAAATAGTGTGCTTGAGGAAATGGCGGCGCTTCATTGGACGCAGCCTACACTGATCGAAAAAGGGGAATATGCGGAAAGCCTGAAAGGCTTAGAAGTCTCGGCTGGTTTTTTTCCGACCTTCGGTGTTCAGCCGGAGTTGGGACGCGTATTCACTCCCGAAGAAGATCGCCCCGGCCCGAACCTGGTGGCCGTTCTGAGTCATCGGTTCTGGCAACACCGATTCGGAGGCGATCCCAACATATTGGGAAGGATGCTTAAGCTGGATGGGGGGAGTGTGAAGGTGATCGGAGTGATGCCGCCGCAATTCGAGCAACCCCTTCTGTTTGGCAATGTGGATGTGTGGCGGCCGATTGATTTCAGCGCTGAGCGTCGGCAGAATCGCCACAATAATTATTTGAGTGCCATTGGACGATTGAAGCCGGGCGTGACGGTGGAGCAGGCCCAGGATTCCATGGTCAGGCTGTTCGCCGGGATTGCCAGCGCCAATTCCTCCAATCAAGGTGAGAGTCTCCGGCTCCAACCGTTGCAGCGATCCATGTCGGATGATCTCGGGCGCACCGTCATGTGGTACAGCTTCGGCCTCTCCGGATTCTTGCTGCTGATTGCTTGCGCCAATCTGGCCAATCTTCAGCTCGTGCGTTTGTCGGCGCGAACTCGTGAATATGGCGTGCGGGCGGCCTTGGGAGCGGGAAGGTTCCGTCTGGTGCGTCAATGTCTTATCGAAAACCTGATTGTCGCGACTCTCGGCGGCGGGCTCAGTCTGTTAATTGCGGAATGGGGTGTTTCGTTTATCAGCCTGCGTCTATTCAGCGAGCTTCCGGGTGCTCAGATCGTGCTCGATTATCGCGTCTTTGGTTTCGCGATGCTGTGTTCGATGGTGACCGGCTTGATGTTCGGGACTGTACCCGCCTGGTTGTCGACCCGTCTCGACCTGAATCAGGTGTTAAAAGAGAATCTGCGCGGAGCGATCTCGGTTTCACACCATCGTTTGCGTCACGCGCTCATCATTGGCGAAGTGGCTTTGGCGTTGATCCTACTGGCGGGTGGGGGCTTGTTTCTGCGAGGTTTGCAACAATTTACCCAACACGATGCCGGCTGGCAAGTGGATGGCTTGTTGACGGCACAAATCGGAATGCCCAAGGACACGAGTTTTTATCGGCAGCTCGAAGATCGGCTCCGCGCGATTCCGGGTGTCAAGCACGTGGCCCTTTCTGTTTCCTTGCCGGTTTGGGGATTCAACAGCAGCGGTGGGGGCAGGGCCGATGGACAACCGGAACCGAGACCCGGGCAATGGCCGGAGATTTTTTACGAGCCGGTAAGCCCAAGCTACTTTGAAACACTGGGAGTTCGCCTGATCGCCGGCCGTACCTTTAATGAATCGGATACCGCCAATAACGTGCCTGTTCTCATAGTCAACGAAAGGCTGGCGCGCCTTTTCTGGCCGCACGAAAGCGCCATCGGCAAACGTATCATGCCCCAGGGGGATACGAATTGGTGGGAAATCATCGGGGTCGTGAACGACATGAGATTTCCAAGCCACATAGAAAAATCCTACACCGATCTTGAAGCCTTCCTACTCCTGGCGCAAGCTCCATTACATCAAGTCAACATCTTTCTGCGAACGTCTGTTCCTCCTGAGACCCTGGCCAATCAATTGCGTGGCGCAGTAGCGGCCCTCGACCCCAACCAGCCAGTTCAGCAAATTCGCACCGTGCGGAGTTGGGTTGATTTGGGACTCGGCAACATAACGCTTCTCGGCGCATTGCTCGGAGCCTTTGCGGTCCTCGGATTAGTGTTGGCTGCGGTGGGAATTTACGGGGTGATTTCCTATGCGGTGGCCCAACGGACCAATGAAATTGGGATTCGGATGGCACTGGGTGCGCCGCCAGGCATCTTGTTATGGCTGATTCTTAGCAAGGGGGCCCGCTTGGTCTTGTGGGGAACAGCGCTCGGTTATGGAGGCGCGTACGTTGTGGCGCGCTTGTTAATGGCAACTATTCCTACATTGCCGACACGAGATCCACTGGCGCTGGCGGGAATCACCTTCGCCCTATTTGCCGTGGCCCTACTCGCTTGCTATCTCCCGGCGCGACGCGCCACCAAGGTTGATCCGATGGTGGCGCTGAGATATGAGTAGCAGGGGGCAGTGACAAGTGGTGAGTGAAGAGGAACCAGTGACGAGTGTGGAGTGACAAGTGACGAGAGAATAGTGATTAGTGGTTAGTGACCAGTGACAAGAGAACAGTGATCAGTGGTTAGTGACAAGTGGTTAGAGGCAGTTCTTCATGCGCCGATGGCTCGGGGACCCGAGAGCATGAAAATGATGAGGACCGATTCGGTTAGGCCCGGAGGGCCGGTTTGAGGGTAGCCCGCCCGCAGGGCGGGGCATTTCCCATCGCGAGGCGGAAATCATGCTGTGCAGGACGAATTTTGAATTTCGGTTTGCAAACACCGCAGCCGAGTCCCGATACGTCGGGACGAAGGCTGCGCTACCCAAACGACCACGGTTCCCCATTTTCGGAGCAGTGGTAATCGAACTTGGGCCAGAATGTTTTCATGCATCTGACGGATTTTTTCTTCTTCGCCCCGCAGCTCCATTCAGGTGGTTGAATTCTCTCGTCACTGGTCACTAACCACTGGTCACTAATCACTGCATGCTAAGAGCGGCAGCGCCGGCAATGCCGGCATCGGTTCCATATTTTGCTTTCACCAAAGGAATCTCAGTGCACCGCGGATTGATGGACCACTGCGGCAATTGTTCTTGAATGCGTTTGAAGAATTCGCTCATTAACTCGCCTACGCCGCCTCCAACAACGATGACATCCGGTTCCAGGATATCAATAACATTGCCGAGCCAAACGGTAAGCAGATCGGCACTTTCCTCCAAAACCTCTTTGGCCAAATCGTCCCCGCGGTGAAATGCGGCGCCGACATGTTCGGTGGTGATTTGGTCAACGCGCCCGGAAGCGAGCTCGATCAGCGTCTTTGCCCTGGGGTCCGATATTGCAATCTTGGATCGGGCTCTTGCCGCAATGGCGGGGCCGGAAGCCAGCGCTTCGATGCATCCTCGCTTTCCACAACCGCATTGGGGCCCGCGAAAGTCGATCGAAAGATGCCCGGCTTCTACGGCATTTCCGGTTCGCCCGCGATAAATTCGTTTTCCAAGAACAAGGCCCGTCCCGATGCCGGTTCCGATCGTGGCATAAAAGATATTTTGATAATTTTGTCCTGCCCCCCAAATAGCCTCGGCCAGCGCCGCCGCATTGGCATCGTTATCGATCTTAGCCGTGATTCCAAAGGAACGTTGAATCTCCGCGGCCAAGGGAAAATTTCTCCAGCAAGGAAGGTTGGGCGGATTCACCACGACCCCTGTGTTTTGATCCAAAGGACCCGGAGAGCACACTCCAATCCCGTGGAGTTGGTCCCGGGCCGCAGGGTGGGCTTTGAAGACGGCCTCGATAGCTTCCCTGACGGAGGAAAAACCCTGAGCTGCAGTTCCAGTCACATTCATCAATGCTGCGGTTCGGAACAGGATTTTTCCGTTGGGGTCTATCAACCCCGCAGCCACTTTCGTGCCGCCAATGTCCACACCCAAAAATGCTTTTTCCGACATGAAATTAATTGGGAATTGAGGTCAAATAACTTCGCCAAGAAGAAAACCGAGTCATTCGACGACTAGATCAACTGATTTTCATTCGCCGTTGCATTTCCTCCAGCGACACGCCCTTCGTTTCCGGAAAGACAAACAAAACGACGAAGAATTGAACCACCATCATGAACGAGAAGAACATAAACGGATAAGCGCCCGACGAAGCCGCCATTGCCGGAAACGTCCAGGAGATGATGGCGTTCATAATCCAATGGGAAAAACTTCCGAGGCTTTGCCCCCGGGCTCGCACTCGATTGGGAAAGACTTCGCTCAGATATACCCAAATCACGGCGCCCTGAGAGAACGCAAAGGAGGCAATGAAACCCACCAACAACCACACCAGAAGATTTTCGTGTTGTTTCGTAAAAAAAATCGCCGAGACACCCGCCAGGCTGACTGCCATGCCGACGGAGCCGATGAGCAAAAGTGTTTTTCGTCCAATCTTGTCAATGACGGCCATGGCCAGGATCGTGAACAGGAGATTGGTGGCTCCAATGGCCACCGCCTGGAGATCGCCCGACATCTTGCTGAACCCGGCGTGCTCAAAAATGTCATTCAAATAGTAAAGGATGGCATTGATGCCCGAGAGTTGATTGAGAAGCGCCAGAGAAACCGCCAACAGGATCGGGAAAGCATACTTCCGGGAAAGCAAAGCTTCCTGCCCGTGACCATGTTCCAGATCGATCGATTCCACGATGGCTTGAAGCTCCCGTTCAGAGCTTTCGGGTAAAGTGCGATTCAAAACCTCCCGCGCCTCTTCGATTCTCCCTCTGCCCACCAGCCAACGCGGACTTCGAGGTATGGCAAAGAGCCAGACTAAAAACAGGGCGGCCGGGACGGCCGAAATTCCGAGTTTCCAGCGCCATTCCAAGGATCCGAGCCCCATTAAACCGATGACATAATTCGAAAAGTAAGCCAGCAGAATTCCAGCTACGATGTTGAATTGAAAGAACCCCACCAACCGACCACGCCACTTGGCCGGAGCGATTTCAGCAATGTACATCGGCCCAAGCACGGAGGAGCCGCCGATTCCGAGTCCTCCGATGAAGCGGAAGAAAACCACGGCCGGCCAATTCCACGCGAAGGCGCAACCCAACGCCGAGGCCAGATAAAGGACAGCCATCACCCGCAAACTGTCGCGCCGACCAAAACGATCTCCCGGGATGCCCGCAAAAAGAGACCCTATCACTGTGCCCCAGAGTGCGGCTGCGACCGTCAAACCCAACATGCCGGGCGAAAGGTCGTATATGAACGTGAGAGCGTGCGTGGTTCCGGAGATCACCGCCGTATCGAACCCAAACAACAATCCGCCCAATCCTGCCACCACCGTGCTTTTAATCAGAAAAGCGTTGGGTTTCACTCGGGAGTCCTTTCGTGATTCCGATTGTGAAAGTACTGTGCAGAAATTTGGCTCGACGTGAAATCTCTATTTTGCAGTTCGGGTCAAGGTGTCAAACAAGGGTTGAACGGGATGCACTTCGTCGCCCTCATTGGAAACGGTCATGGCCAGGATTCGGATCTTGTCATTATAGGGCAAGGTCACTGTCTTGGCATTCGCGGGAACAGCGAGATCGTATGCAAAAAGATAAACATACGCGTACGGCTCGTTGGCGCCGTCGGCGGTGTGATGGTGAGTGGCAAACCAAGCGACCGGCGCAGGCTTGACGAACCCGGGCGTCAGCCCGGCAAATTCTTGTGTGGTGCGGGGACGCTCCAAGCGATCTCGGAGGTCTTCGAGTTGTGCGACGCGATGAGTGTCTCCTCGAGCGGTGGCTTGCTTCAAAGCCTCCTCCACTTGGGCTTCGCGCTGTTTGAGCCGGGACGCTTGCTCTTCGGTCAAGGGCGGCGCTGGAATGGTTTTCCAAATCCGGTTGTCCCACTGTCCTATGAAACCTTGCCAATCTTGAATCGTGACGCCCACCTGTTTTTGGCCGAAAAGGAAAGAAGCTTCTTGATCTCCTTCCGCGGAAGCGGCCAGAATAAATAAATGGGTGGTCTTTCCAGCGGGAAATGGAATTGTTTGGCCTTTTGCGATCAAAGCGTCGGGGACGGATGTGGCGGGAGCGGCGAGTTGAAAGTGGATGTCGCCGTAAGCAATATCCGTAGGCAACTGTTCAGCCGGCAAAGCGCGGCCGACGGAATCGAAGCCCGGCGCGGATTTTGAGCCGTCGGCGCTGGCCGCGGCCAGATCATAAGTCAGTTTAATCGAGTGCCACTCGGGCGCAGCCGTCATGGTGCGAGGAGACTCCAGCTTCAAGGCAAACGTCCGCGGCTGATAAGGTCCAAACGGAGTCACCAGTGCGCCGTTTGAAACGGTAGCCGGCCCTACGGCCTCTTCAGCACCATTCACTTCGCGGGCTGAGATGATCGGAGCGGAAAAAGCAACGCGGACATCGGGCTGCGGCTCGCCTCCCATTTCCACCATTCGAACGATGATTTCCTTGCCGGCTTCCGCTCTCTTCAATGCGAGGACGCGAATGCGTTCATTGTTCACCTTGATCAGCGAAAACTCCTTGCCCAAAAATCCGGTGTGCTTGGGACTTTCAAAAGCAATCAAAGGTTGATTCAGACGGTAGGCCTCCCAATCGGTTTGGGCGGCCCGGTAATCACCGCCATGTGAAGCCAGGCCGTAAGTCATTTCATGATGACCCCAATCTTGAGTCGCTTGATCACTGTAATATTGGCCGTTCCCGGTTCCGATTCCGGGCGTGCGGAGCAAGGTCAACTGCAGTGTGTTGTCGGAGGGTTTGTCGGATCCATTCTTGCAATCGGAAAGAATCGTTACGCCGAACGAACCGGATCGATCGGTGAGATCGAACCATTGATGAGAAGGGAATTCGAACATCTTCTCATCGTCGTTGTGGCGCCGGATAGTTCCAATATCCCAGTTGTAGGTCGCCAAAGCATTCGTTGCCACCAGGGGAAACACGGCTTTCAAATTGCTGGCGCCGGTTTTCCAGTCGATGGTGTTTACAAACTCCAAACGATTGCCGGCGTCGCCCTCGGACAGACGAATGATTTGAATAAATTTCGACCCCTCCGCTTCGCGCTCCACGCGGATGGCGATACGGGCGGCGCCGTTCTCAACAATCTGAGTTCTTGCCGGTCCACCGACGTAAGCGCGGGGCGGCTTCTGCTGGTCTGCCCAATCCATATTCCAGGCCGGCCAGTCCACGGGTCTGTCGAGCTTGAAGGCCAGGCGGATCGGCGCCGATAGAATCTCTCTCTTGAGATTCTTATCGAAAATGCTCGAGACATCGCCCTGGCCATCCAATTTCACCAGATAACGGGCATTCTCGAGTGAAGATTCAGTGACCCGGAGGTGCGAAGGTGCAGGCGATTCGGCGCTCTGAACGTCGAAAACAGAAAAACCTACGGAAGGAACTTTCGCAAGAAACAGAACTTTCCCGGCCGACACCTGCGACGGAACCTCTTTTCCATCCGGTCCCACCACTCGAACGGCTTTGGGCATTCCTTGAGGGAAAGAGATGTGCGCTTCGACAACATCCTGTCTTTCAATGTTCAACGGATTGAGAACCACGATGGCGATTCCGGGCCCTTCCGTGTTGAGAGAAGACGCCGCAGAATTCACGCCGCTCCTCAATACGGTGGCGAACTGATTCATCGCCAGGACTTGATCGTTCCATGAGTATTCATAGGCTTTGGGGATACTGGTGCCGGGAATGATGTCGTGAAACTGGCCGCCCATCACCAAGGTCCAGGCATGATTGAGCCGCTCCAACGGATACGCCCGACCCGTCAGCCAGGAAGCTGCCACAGACGCTTCCTCGGCGGCATCCGCAAGCAATTCATTCTTGCGATTCCAGCGTTTCATATAGGCTTCCGAGGTCAGCGAACCCGCGGAGTGTTCCGTTAATTCGAGATCGCCCTTGTAACGCGGCATTCGAGTTGTTTGGTCCGGACGGATGTCGAGAAACATTTGTTCGGCAGTCGACTGGATGATATGGAGTGGGCCGTCTCCCACCAGGACGGGCGAGCCCGGTGGTGGGGGTTCTTCGAGCAGCCGTGAAAAGTCCAGGCGCTGACGCGGTGGAGGCAGCACCGTTTTGCTTTTGGTGAGAATCGCTTCCATCATTTTCACCGACGATTCCCGGGGCGCGCCGCCGATGTCGCCCGTGCCGTAATATCGATAATCCACAAACAGGCCGCTGGCTTCGCCATCCTTCTGAACCCGCTTGGGCCAGTCGATGGGATTATTTCGAGCGTTGGAATCGGTTGGCGGCGGAGGGCTCTTACTGATATCTTCCGTGATGTCGCCCGAGTAATCGGTGGCATTCAACGCCGCGATCACGCCCCGACCATCCGGTCCGTCCCAAATTCCTACATTGAAAGGAATTCCAACAGGAGTGTCTTCCGGCGAGTCCGGTCCTCCCACCCGTGTTCCCGAATGCCAGCTCAGTTTTTGGGTTGAGAAACCTTTGATTCCGGCGTGCGCCAAAATGCTGGGCAGAGACGCTGGAAATCCGAAGCAATCCGGCAGCATGTATTCCGCGCTGGTCTTGCCGAAGTCATGACGAAAGTATTCCTTGCCGTAAAGAATTTGCCGGATGATGGATTCTGCCGAGGGATTGTTGACGTCGTTTTCTTCCATGGAAGAACCGGAAGGGAACCAGCGTCCTGCGGCGACATAATGCTGCAGCCGGGCGTAGTCGGCGGGGTAATATTCCTTCATCAGGCGATAACGGTTGGCGCCGCTGAAATTGAAAATGTAGTGAGGATATTTTTCGAACAGCGCAAAGTTGTCGTGCAGGGTCTTCGGTAGAAACTCACGAATGACCTGGGGATAATCCCATCGCCATTGAGTGTCCAGGTGCGCGTAGGGGACAACATAGAGCGTGGGCTGTCGCCTGAAATCGGGTGTGCGGGACGCCGCTGTTTGGCCCCACACAATTTGCGAAGAGAGCCCCAATAGGAAGAGCCAAATCGTGATTAGCCTGAATGATCGAAGCATGATCGTCACTCCATGGAAGAAGCCGGGAATGGAACTGCGGGTCAGAATTTCAAAGGATGCCGGCAAATACGAAGGGAAAATTACCGCGGCCGAATTGCAACGTTTCGCCGGATCTCGAACAGAGAATTTCGCTCGCGACATTGAAGCATAGTTCATCGGCCTACGCCAAGGACATCCTAATAATGATTCCATCTTCTTGACGGGAAGGAGGGCCACCTTGAATCATACGTGGTGACACTGAACTCTCCACGATCCTCCCTCCTCGATCAGCTCAGTGTTCTGCTACCGGCAGGGTGAAGGAAAATCGCGAGCCTTCCCCAAGGTGGCTCTCGATGTTCAATTTTCCCTCGTGGGCTTCGACGATGTGTTTGACGATGGCGAGACCGAGGCCGGTGCCCCCCAGTTCCCGGGAGCGGGCCTTGTCAACCCGGTAAAAGCGTTCCCCCAACCGGGGCAGGTCGGTGGAGGGGATGCCAATTCCATGATCGACCACCGCGACCTGAACCGCACGGTCGATCTTTCTTAATTCTATTTCAATGCGGCCCCCGGGGCGAGAGAACTTGACGGCGTTGTCGAGCAGATTCAAGAGGACCTGATGGATGGCGTCGGGATCGCATTCCACCGGGAGTGATGAAACCGTGGGTTGATAACGCACTGTGACGGCACTGGGTCGCGCCACACCGTCCACGGCGATGACGGCATCCGTGATGATGCGGTTCAAATCCTGCAGCGATTTCTTGAACGGATACTTTCCGGCTTCGATGGTGGACAGGGTCAACAAATCCCCCGTCAGTTTTCCCAGGCGCTCGGCCTGCAGGCGAATCCGCTCCAGGAAGTCTCCGCGCCGTTCCAAATCGTTCACGGCGCCTTCCGCCAGGGTCTCCGCATAACCTTGAATGGTGGCCAGCGGCGTGCGCATTTCATGGGAGACATTGGCGATAAAATCTTTTCGCACCCGTTCGAGGCGTTCGAGCTCCGTGGTATCGTAAAACACGGCGATCCATAGAGCGGAGCGTCCCTCCTTCTTTCCCACGGGCACCAGCGTGACTTGAAAAAATCTTTCAGGAGTGTCGTGGAGCGCCAGGCTGGTCGTGGCCGAGGATTGAGACTCAAAAGTCTTGTCAATGAAGGCTTGCAATTCCGCGTGACGAATCACCTCAAACCAGGGTTTTCCGACGGCAGTGGGAAAGCGACGGTTGAAGAGTGCATTGAAGATCCGGTTGGTGAGGACGATGTTTTTGTCTCGATCAAGGACCAGTACACCTTCGGAGGTGTTGTCCAGAATTGTTGAAAGCTTGGCGCGCTCGGCATCCAGGGATTGAAACAAGGTATAAAGTTGATCGGCCGTGGAGTTCAAAGACTGAGCCAGCACATTCAGTTCATCATGACCGCGGAGGGTGATGTGTTGCTGGAAATTTCCCGAAGCAATCGATTCCGAGAACTTCCGAAGAGCGTCAATTCGGGAGGCCAGGGATCGTGAGAGCAGATATCCGATGAGGGCTGCCAGGAGGAACGCCAGCAGCGAAGAAATCCAAATGCGCCGCCGGATGACCTGAATCTGTTGTTGCAGGTCGGAGAGTGGATACGCCAGTCGCAGGGCGCCGAAGATCCGGCCGTCGGATTCCAGCGGGATGGCCACATACAGAAAGTTGATGTGAAGCGTGTGGCTGAAGCGAATCGAACGGCCCACGCGCCCCTGCAGCGCCTCGATAAATTCCGGTCGCGCGGCATGGTTTTCCATCTCTGCAGGATTGGCGTTGGTGTCTTCCAGAACCACGCCATGCGGCTCGATCCAGGTAATCCGGGCGTTCGCGGGAACGTGGGCCGCGAGCACTTTGCGTTGTGTTTCCCCCAAAGGGACATCGGGTTGGATATCGAGGGCCAGCAACTCGGCCCGCTCTTCCAGTCCCTTGGCGATTTGGTCGGTCTGCCGTTTTTCCACATCCCGCGTGAGATAAAAATCCAGTACACCCAGCAGGACAAAAATCAGCGCCAGGTAGGTGAGCAGGATTTTTATGAAGAGTCGGTTTTTCATCGATCGATCTGTGGGGATGCGATGAATTGTCGCCGGCCGGGAGATCGGCTCTGTGCGAACAAAAGTAAAATGGTGGTTCGAAATCGGCTCAAATTTTCAATCGGATGTGAGAGGGGATTCGAATTTGTATCCAAATCCTCGCACGGTTTTCAAAAAGGCCGGTTTTTCCGAGTCCCGTTCAATTTTCTCTCGAAGCCGCCGGATATGAACATCGACAGTGCGCGGCGTGACAAACGCTTCCGTGCCCCAGACCGAATCCAGCAACTGATTGCGGCTGAACACGCGGTTAGGATGCGAGAGAAAATACTCGAGCAACTTGAACTCGGTGGCGCTCAGTTTGACCTCGCGGTTCTCCACCCGCACGGAACATTCGTCGCGATTCAATAGGATCGGCCCATGACTGACAATGGAGGCCGGTTCGGCTTCGGTGCGTCTGACATGTGCGCGCACACGGGCCACCAGCTCGCGGGGTGAGAACGGTTTGGTCATGTAGTCGTCCGCTCCCAGTTCCAGGCCCAAGACTTTGTCCACTTCCTCCCCTTTGGCGGTCAGAAAAAGGATGGGGAGCGACTGGAATTCTTTTTCCTTCCGTATGTCCCGGCACAATTCGAATCCGTCTTGGTCGGGAAGCATGACGTCGAGAATGAGAAGCGCGGGCTTCAGTTGTCGGAGGAGCATAAGAAGGTGATGGCCGCGATCGCGCGTGTGAACTTCAAATCCGCTCTTTTGAAGATTGTATTCCACCAGGTCCGCAATGTTGCGGTCATCTTCAATCACCAGGATACGTCTCGGCATGGCGCGAATTATATCAGAAGCGGTCACCGGGGAAAGGTTTGGGGACGGAGGGCTATGCCGCGGTTCCCCGGCGTTTTTGTGGGGCCCACCCCTCGAAACCGCGCCGGAGAAGGCAGGGCGGAATGGGCGCGGCGCCACAATCCGTTGATGCCGTCCTGAAAGCCGGTTAAATTTACTTTTGAGAATTGGACGAATTCCGGTGTAAGCTTTCGACATCGAAACTCCCAATGAGTTTTGGGTCAACCCATGAGTGACTTTTTCGGATCGTTTGTTCTGGTATTGCATTCCCATCTGCCGTACGTGTTGCATCATGACCGCATGGATGAGGACTGGTTGATGGAAGCGGCGGCAGAAACCTATATTCCCCTTTTGAACGCCCTCTACAACCTGGTGGGCGAGGGCATTTCGCCGAAGATTACGATCGGGCTTTCCCCGATATTGGCCGAACAGCTACGCCATCCGCATTTCAGGAACGAGTTCAAGAAATACTGCGACATGAAGATTGAATACGCCGAGCACGACCGATCCGGTTTTGCACATCAGGATCCTCACATGGAATGGCTGGCTGAGATGTGGGCGGATTTCTATCGCGGAGTGAAGAAGGAATTTCAAGAGAAATTCTTCGAGGATCTGGTGGGATCGTTTCGATGGCTTCAAGACCAAGGTCATGTGGAGATCATCACCTGCGGGGCGACGCACGGATACTTCCCGATGCTGGGAAACGACGTCTCGATTCAAGCGCAAGTCAAGATGGCCACCCGCAGTTATGGGGAAATGTTCGGCCATGGTCCGCGCGGTATCTGGCTGCCGGAGTGCGGCTATCGGCCCGCCGGAAGATGGCCGAATCCCTTGCCCCACCGTTCCTGGGAAACTCCCCAGAATCGCAAAGGGGTGGACGAGTTTCTCAGTGAGAACGATCTGGAGTTCTTTATCGTCGATCATCATCAGACCATGAAGGCGGCGCCGGCGAATTTGAACAAATCGCCCATGGAAACCTATTTTTTGAGCGCCGCTCAGATTCCCAAGAAACCGGTGACGGTCTTTTCGCGCGACATCGAGCTGTCGCGGCAGGTCTGGGAGCACGATGTGGGATACCCGGGCGATTCGGTGTACTTGGATTTTCATAAACGTCATGCCGAAGGAAAACATCGTTATTGGAAAATCACCCACGCCAAGCTCGATATGCAATATAAACACAAGTACTATCCCGACGACGCCTTCCGTCAACGCGTCCAGGAACACGCCGGCAATTACAAGTGGCGCATCAAAGAGGCTCTCAAAAATCATTATGATCAAACCGGGAAGCCCACCTTGATCATGACGGCCTTTGATGCCGAACTGTTCGGTCATTGGTGGTTCGAGGGTCCGACCTTTTTATACTATCTGTTGAAATGGATTTCTTTCGATCCGGAGATCCGGACTGAAACCTGCAGCCAATACCTTGACCGCCAGCCGGCGTACGATTACATTCATTTGCCGGAATCTTCGTGGGGGAGCCATTACGACAGCAGCACCTGGAATAATCCCCAGGTGTACTGGGCCTGGGATCGGATCTATTCCGCGGAACATGAAATTCAGGATTTGGCGCGGCGTTATGCCCATTTGATGTGGGATGAACCCTTCCGGAGGATTGTTCGACAAACGATTCGCGAATTGATGATGCTGGAGGCTTCGGATTGGGAATTCATGATCACCAACTGCTCGACACGGGATCACGCCGAGCGCCGCGTTGTCGAACATCACGAAGACTTCAAGCGGTTGCTCTCGATGGCTTGGCGTTGGGCCGCGGGCCAGGGCGGGAATATCAGCCAGGAGGAGTGGCAATTTCTATCCGCCGCGGAGTGGCGCAACGGCGGCGTGTTTCATGAGCCGGAGTTGTGGTGGTATGAAAAGCTGGAAGTTCCATCCCCTCGTAATGGACACGGCACCGGAATTTCAGACTGAGCGTGGAATCAAAACGGACCCGGGCATTTCCGTCCAACAGAATGACACAGCAAACCCGAGAAGCGGAAACATCGATCTCCGAGCCGCCAGGTGCGGCGAAGAAGAACCTTCAATTTGAAGACACGCCGCGGTCCTGGTCGCGGTGGCAACGTTTCCAAATCCAGCTGGCGGCCCACCTGGGTTACTGGCTGGTTTACTGCATTGGGCGGACACTGCGGTTTGAATCACGTGGTGACGAGAATCTGGAAGGAATTTACAAAAGCGGTCATCGCGCCATTTTCACGTTCTGGCACAATCGCATTTTTGGGGCCACGTGGTACTGGCGGCGGCGCGGTATTGTCGTCATGACTTCTCAGAATTTTGACGGCGAGTATATTGCCCGTTTTATCGAGATGCATGGGTACGGGGCCGCACGGGGATCCAGCTCTCGCGGCGGAATGAAGGCTTTGATCGAAATGGCCAAATGTTTGAAGAAGGGAATTGATGTGGCCTTCACCATCGATGGCCCGCGAGGCCCTCGGTATCAAGCCAAGGTGGGCCCCGTGCTGTTGGCGCGCAAGACCGGCGATGCCATTTTCTGCTTTCATATCTCCTACCAGAATAAATGGGTGCTGCGCAACAGCTGGGATCAATTTCAAATTCCCAAACCGTTCTCGAGGGCCCTCGTCATTAAAGCCCCCGCCATCTACGTGGATGCGGATGCCGATGAGGCCACGGTTCAGGCCAAACATGTAGAAATGCAGCGTCTTCTGGATCGCATTCGCGAGGAAGGCGATTCCTATTGGAAACAGAAAGCGGGCTCATGAAGGCGGGGTTTGAGCATGCGGTTTGTTTTCGAAGAGCCGGCTGACTCGGAGTGTGACCTTGGATTGAAACGGCTCGCTCGAGGAACAGATCCAGTGGGGGAGGATGGATGAGCCTTGATAAACGGCTTCGAAGCCTTCCTCGGATTGTGTGACCGTCTGGAGCGGCGTGATCCACCAGGTACATGGAGAAGCTGCTCGGATCTCGATTCTCACCTCCTGATATTCATCCACAAGAACCAGTGAGTCGCAGGGCCCTAGACTTCCTTGCCAATCCAGCGGATAGCGTGTTCCTTGCGCCTCCAGGTAGCGATCCGGTTCATCCGGAGCCATCAAGTTGAAAACCATTTCCACTCCCACGGCGGCTGTTTCAGCGGTCTTGTCACCGCGGGACAACTTGAAATCACAAGCAATCTCGGGGACTTCAGGCTGCGGCAACCCTATGTGAAAATCCTTTTGCACCGACCACTGCGGGGTCTCGAGCCCGAATTTCAATTCCGAAGAAGTAAGCCAACGAGGCCGAATGTCGCCGGAACCCGCCGTCTGGTTTTTCGCGGCCCGTGAGCTTGCATTCCATCGATATTCACCGGCCGCGATCTCCGGATCCGCTTGGAGTTCATTGCGCCTGAAATCTTCGAAGGCCTTTGCCGGATGAAAAACCAGGAGGCGAAAAGAATGGCGCAAGAAAGAATCGTAGACCAGCCATTGACGAAGATGAGCTTCTTTCGCCGCGGTTCGCTCATGGATGGTTTGAACGGATGCGGCGGGCGCCGTGTCAGGCGATAGTTCCTCCGGCACGCGGTCGTGATAGCTTTCGGGACGGCGGGCTATGGAGTTGATGACATCCAAGGCGCATGGCTTGAAATCCAGGTAAGCAAGCGTGGCGCCATCCTGGGGAGCCAGCAGGGCAGAAAACGGGGGCGTGGAAATATGGATTTGAGTGGTGGAATTGCATTCGAAATCGGTGCACTCCATCCCCTGCGATGTCTGGCCCGAAAGACTCAGCTCCATTTCATCTGCGAACGAATCCGCCAAACTTAGGTTGCGTTGGGCTGAATGGCGGAGATGCGGGGCATACAGGCCTCCAAAGACACCATGCCAGTATGCATCGTTGGCTTGAGCGCGGAGGAGGTGGTCGTGCGCCAAATTCCACAAAACCCGGGATTCATTTCCGGCCCGAGAAGCACGCCGCTCGAGATCTAAAAGACGATCGGAAGTTCGGAGCATTCGCTTGTGCAACAGATTGGCCTCGGGATACCGGGCCAGAAAATTTCTGAAGAAACCCCCGCGAAGAAAAGCCCGGACAACCGCCCCCTGAGGGGAACGCTGCGCTATTTCCTTTGCCTGTTCAAAATCTTTTTGTCGTTCTGACGGGAGCACCCATTCCATCATCTCGTCATAGGATGTGGTGGGTAAATACACGCGGTCCAGAGGGCGATGTGTACTGAGATATTCCGCCGCGGGCAGCACTTCAATCCAGTCGTGATTTTGTTCCAGTGTTTTGAAGAATCGTTCGAGCCAGCGATTTTGATACACATGCTCGAAGGTGTGCGGCCACAAGCCGAATTTTTCCAGATCGTCGGCCATGGCGATCAAACGGTTCGGCCCTTGGGAGGCAACGGCACGGAGATAATCAATCGTTTCGGCCGGCTCACGAAATGGAATGATGTAGCGCAGCCGTTTGCTGCCGGGAATGACAGCGATTGAATCGCCCAGATTTTCCGTGAGGTAGTATCCGTGCAGGTCGTCCGGCGACAGACCGGCTGCCAGGAAATGGGAATCGTCGACACAGACATATTGAAAACCGCCTTTCGCCAACGTGGTGGGCAGTTGAGGTTCCCACACGCGCTCCGCCAGCCAAAATCCTCGAGGGGCGACGCCGAACCGGTTTTTCAAATAGTCCTTCATCCTCGCCATCTGCGCCTGGGCGTCATGTTGAGAGATCATGGGAAGGATCGGCTCAAAAAATCCGCCCCCCAAAAGCTCCATCTGATTTCTTTGGATCAGTGTGTTCAATCTCTGGAAATACTCGGGTTGATGATGATCCAACCACTCAAGCAAGCCGCCCGAGAAATGCATGGACAGCCGGATCTGGGGATGCTGTTCCAAGCATTGCAGGAAGGGTAAATAGGATTTTCGATAAGCTCGTTCGAAAACCGAATTGAAGTTCCCAACGGGTTGATGAGCGTGGATGATGAGCGCCAGATAAATCTTATTCATACTTGCGAAACCACCTCAAACGTCGGAGACCACACCCCAAGCGTGCCCTATGGAGGCCGCTTAGCCGGTCAGATACCGCGCGTGTCATCCGTGCGTCCGATGCATTCCAACTCATGCTGCTTTCCGAGGACAAATTATCATCCCGGAAGGGAAATGACCAGTCCGAGCCTTTTGTATCCCGCCAGTGATTAGCGGGCTTCGATCATTCGTGAAAAAATCTGCGGAGAAAGATGCTCCCGCAAAAAAAAGAGGGAGAACAGGGGCGCCATTTCCTTTTGAACTCGTGCTGTTTTGTGATGCCACTTTGAAATAAAAAATCTTTGAGGCGTTTACGTAAGGTTCTGGATTGAAGCCCATTTCCAATTGAAAATCTAATGAGGAGTAAGCAGCCGTGCAATGTATTCCAATTTTTGTACATCTGCATACAAGATTCAATATGCACATCCGGGTCTTTCAATCAACCACGATGGTATCGATTTTTCAACACGATGCGAGTGAGACGGCGAAATTTTGCAGAATGAACTCGAGGCGTCTTAGGGGACTTGATATGAGAATGTGGTGAGAAAGATCCTTCGAGGATTACGCGCATGAATGGAAATCGCACATTTCCAAGGCCTTCATTAGGAATCCTTGATCGGAATGGAAATTGCTACGTTCTTTCTCAGAGACATTCTCAACTGGGGATTTGTACTGTTTGTCTGGGTTAGAGCTAGCGACGGTGTTTTGAGTCAAATAAAGTAGTTCATTTGTGTCCGAATGATTCCCGTATGGGGAGAGCCAAATTCTGAGGCTCAGCATTGGCCTTTTGATTTTGGTCGAAGAAGAGGGTTTGACCCCGCGGGATTGAAGTTCTCCTTTGAGCGGGAGGAGGCGCCGCACCGCCGATCCAACATCCTCGATTTCATTCCTAGATTTTCATTTTGATTTGAAACGAGGCGCGGTTCCTTTCTCTCATTCTGTTTCACTGAGACTTAATTTCAGATGTTCAGGCCTGCAAATTGTAATTCCTTCACGGGCAGAGAGGAGGCCAAGGCAATCCTGTTGTGTTTCAAAGACAGGCAACTGAGACACTTTATTAGAAGCGGAAAGTAGGCGAGCAGCAAATTGAAGGTGATTCAAGCTGCCTTGGCCTAAATCCAAGAACTGAAACTTCTGACAGGGAGGTTCTAAAAATGAAATTATCTAGGTTCCCGAGGAACATGATTTATCTCGGATTGTTTCTAGTCCTTATCTTCGGGCTATCCACCAGCACTCTCTGGGCACAAGGAGCCGGAACCGGTGAACTCTCGGGTGTGGTATTCGACCCGAGTGGAGCCGTTGTACCCGGCGCCAAATTGCAACTGACGAACAGTGCAACCGGAGCCGTGCGTACGACAGAATCAACGGTGGCTGGCACTTATCATTTTGTTGCGTTGCCGGTTGTGGGAACTTACAGCTTGAAAGTCGAAATGGCGGGATTCAAGACCGCGGTTTTCGGAGACATCGTCATCACAGTCGGTAGTGCCTTCACAAAAGACGTACATTTGGAAGTGGGAGCCACGACCCAGGTTGTGGAGGTGACGGCCGGGTCGGAGCTTATCCAACCGACCGAGTCTTCGCTTTCCACATTAGTGGATCGGCGCATTTGGGAGAACATGCCTCTGGAAGTTCGCAACCAGAATGTGTTCATCAACCTGGCGCCGGGGGTCGTGCCGGATGAGCAGGCGGGCAGCACGCGCGGCGCGGCGGTAAACGGCGCCCGCGGCGGCACCGGTAATTACCTGGTGGAAGGCACCGATAACTATGAGCAAGGCCAGGGGGGTCGCGGCCAACTGGGTGATGGTCCCGGGGGTGCATCCACCAGCATCTCGCCGGATGCCATTGGAGAGTACCGCATCATCACGAACAGCTTTGATGCCCAATATGGCAAGGCGGGTGGATTCGTTACCGACACGGTACTGCGATCCGGCACGAATCAGTGGCATGGTTCGCTGTTTGAGTACAATCGCATTCAAGCCTTGGCGGCCAACGACTTCTTTTCCAATGCCAACGGAATCCAAGACCGGCTGGTCCGCAATCAATTTGGCGGGTCCATCGGCGGACCCATTTGGAAGGACAAAACCTTCTTCTTTTATTCCATGGAGTATCACCGGTTGCGTCAGGGCTCGACGATTCACGCCGTCAATACCACTCAGCAATACCTGGACTGGGTAAAAAGCGGCGGATTGAAGACCTGGGCAGAAACCAGCCCGAATGGGATTTGCATGCAGTATATCGGGAGTACCTGCCCCGGCGCCTTCGCGCAATCGGCGACGCTTGGACCCATTTTCTCCAAACTGATGGCATCTCAGAACTTTCCTTTGGCGACCACCGGGTTCAGCAATGAAGGCCAGGGATTTTACACCGGTGGCTTGATCTACCCCGTGCCGGTGTACGGTGATGTTTTTCTTTCGGATCCCTTCCATATGAATGAGTATAGGATTTCTGCGAAGGTCGATCACCGGTTCAGTGATAAAGATCAGATCTCGGCGTTTTACCTGAACCAAGCCGCTCAATCGGGCGATCCGTATGGCGGTGGTGGAGCGACGATCGGTCCGTCCTACTTGAACGATGGCCGCGGGGTCAACCTGGGATTGACCTGGACCCACACCTTTAGTCCTGCCTTGCTTAATAATTTTAAGGTGGCCTACCTGAGGCACCGCTCCGATTTTCCGCAGGCGCCTGGAACCGCGGGTCTGCCGCAGATTGTCACCTGGTATGACCCCATCTCCGTTGGATTCGGAATGTATGCCGGGTTGCCTCAGTTTTTCACGGAGAACCAATTCCAGTACCAGGAAAGCCTTTCGTTTATTCGCGGCAAGCACAGCTTCAAGGTGGGCGGCGAGTTTCGGCGGATCCGCAATGGCTCCAGCTTCTACAACGACACCTTTGGGTCGTTTTATCCCTACGGCGTAGAGGATCTGGTGACCGACTTGGCGTTTACGGACAATGCCGATAAAGCCATTCTTGGAAAATTTGCCAACGGTTCGGTGTATTACAGCAGTGCGGCCGTGAATTCTGCGACCGGCACGCTCCCGGATCCCTACCGTGGGTTCCGCGCCAATGAATTGGCGGCTTATTTCCAGGATGATTGGCGCGTCACGCCGCGGTTGACGATCAATTGGGGTATGCGTTGGGAGTACTTTGGACCTCCGCATAACTTCCGCCCCAACATTGATTCCAATTTTTATTTTGGGAATCCCGTGACACCCGTTGCCACCACCTCCCAGAATCCCTTCTTCCCGAGGAACAACCCGTTTTATGCCACAGTAGCCACGGGGACGTTCCAGGTGCGGAACAATGAAATCTGGAACAAAGACACCAACAACTTCGGGCCGCGCTTTGGATTCGCCTTTGATGTATTCGGCGATCAGAAAGTCATCTTGCGCGCCGGGTCGGGGATCATGTACGACCGCATTTACAACAACGTGTTCGAAAATATTCGTTTTAATCCGCCCTACTTTTCGGACAACCAGATTGGCGCTGCTGTGAACGGCATTCCGGTGGGGGCGCTGTCCGCTCCCGGCCTGTACACCGTTCCCTTCACGTCCACGGGCGCGTTCTTTAGTGGCGGCCTGGCGCCGGTTCCCAACCCACGGCATATGGACCAGAATACGGTCACACCCTATTATGAACAGTTCCACTTGGGCATTCAGTGGGAGTTCATGAAGGGCTTCATGTTGGAGACCGGTTATGTGGGCACCATGGGCCACAAGCTGGTCGGCCTGGTCGACATCAACACATTCGATGGCCGAACGGCGTCGGGATATCCGGGAACCCGGAGCACCGCACGCATCAACACCAAAGTCGGCGCAGACAATTATCGCGCCAACCTCTTCAACTCCAATTACCACAGCTGGCAGACCACGGTGCGGAAGAACTACTCCAGTGGGTTGGGCTTCAACATGAACTACACCTGGTCCAAGGCGTTGGATCAAATGAGCGATCTCTTTAACAATCGCAGTGCGGCTCATCCCACCGACAACATGAACATGAGGGTGGACTACGGCCCGGCAGACTTCAACATGAAACACCGGTTTGTCGGAACCGTGGGTTACGACATCCCCTTGTTCAAGAACAACCGGTTTGCCGGAGGGTGGGGGATCAACACCATTGTCTCGCTGCAAAGTGGCGTTCCCTTTTCGCCTTATAGCAGCTCCAGCAGTTACGATGTGAATAAAGACGGATATGCCACGGACCGCATCGTGTTCGCCGGCACAGGTTCGGGGATGGATTCCCGGACCGGCGGCAACCCGGCTGACCATTATTTCAGCGGGACGAACTGGAAGCGCTACGTTTGCCCGGCTTCCGTCAATGGAGGACTTTGGTGCAATGCCCCCATTGGACGCAATTCCATGACCGGCCCCGGCTTCAAGAACATTGACTTCAATGTCACGAAGAAGTTCAAAATTACGGAGCGTGTGGCGGTGTCGGTGCAAGGGAACTTTTTCAATCTCTTCAACCACCCGAACTTCCGACTGCCCAACGGCAATCAGACTTCCGCTGATTTTGGACGATCTACGAGTGATTACGGCCCGAGGGTTACGCAACTCGCAATTCGCCTGGATTTTTAAGAGTTGATCGGGTTCTTTCGAATCCCGCTCTGCTTCGGCAGGGCGGGATTTTTTTTGAGGTTTGCTGCGTCGGCAAAACGCCGTCAAGCGGGTCTGGCCAGTCTGCGCTTGCGTCCGCCGGGGTTCGCTTGCGTCCCCCAGGTCTTTGGGGGATTGGCGGATTCGCTCTATTCAGCCGTTGTGCAATTCCAGTGAGCGTGTATCTTTTGGCGTTTTTTTGGATGCTGGCCAGTCTTCTGCCTGCCGCTTGACTCTTGTGGGTCCTTTTCGCGGATATTGAAAGTGAATATTCAGCCAAAACCAGGATTTCCAAAAGTAATATTTTGTCTCTGAATGGATACAAGTTTTCATATATTCGCACCCTTGGGAATAGGTCTCATTATCGTGAATGTTTTTCCCACAGAAGGAAGCATGAATAATAGAAACGCAAAAATCGCCCTAAGCAGTTGATAAAAAAATACTTAATTTGTCATAAATTTTGAGAGTTGGCGGCCACAGATAAACTCATTCTCCATTCCATTAAAGGACACCTTTGGCATTCGAAGTGCCACTCCCTTATCGAACATTTTGGTTGCAGCGACCTGGATCGACCCTTGCCAGTTAGTGCGAATTGATTTGAACGCGATAGGTTGCAGATGGGGGCGTTTGAGGCTGTGTCGTGCGGGGGCGAAATTTTTCAGGAAGGCAGGCTGAATCTCTCATTCCGGGTTTAAGGCTGATCCCGCTCTCAGGAAATCAGGACAGATAGAACCACTCAGAAGTCGACACGCAGTGAAAAATCCAGTTCGGAATCAGAAATTCTGTCGATTGCACGGACTTCCAAGATTCTCTTCAAATGCGGCTTCATTCCAAAACTTTTCTCGGTTTTTTGAGTGCGACTTGCGGGTCTGTCCACAGGATGCACTCATTTCAGTTGACACGTACCAACCATTACATAAATCGATAGGAGGAAACATATGAATTATCGGAGGTACCAATCACACTGGTTGGCTTGGGGTTTCGCCCTGGCGCTCCTGATCGTGGTGTTGGCGAGCATCGGATTTGCTCAAGACATCATGACCAAGGGAAACATCAGTGGCACGGTGGTGGACGCAAGCGGTGCAGTTGTTCCCAAAGCTTCAGTGACCGCGACAGGTGACATCGACAAGCGGACTGCGACCACCGACGAATACGGACGATTCGATTTTACGAGTCTGTTGCCGGGCAGCTACACGGTGAAAGCCGAAATGACCGGCTTCAAAACCGTATCCGCCTTGAATGTAACCGTCTTTGTCGGAAAAACTTCCACCTTAAAACTCACGCTTGAAGTCGGCAACGTTTCCCAAGTGGTCGAGGTTCAAGCGGGGGCCGAGACGGTGGATCTTTCCAGCACGGCAGTGTCCTCGAACTTGAACGACCAATTGTATGAGAACCTGCCGTTGCAGCGGACCGTCAGCAGCTTGTTTTATCTGGCTCCCGGTGTGACCGACGGTTTGGGCGGCGGCCGGGCCAACCCCTCAGTGTCGGGTGCCTCGGCGCTCGATAACCTCTACGTGGCCGACGGTGTGAATATCACCGACTCCGCTTTTGGCGGATTCGGAGTGTTCTCACGTTCCTACGGCTCCTTGGGTGTTGGAATCACGACGTCCTACGTCCAGGAAGTTCAAGTCAAGACCGGCGGGTTTGAGCCGCAATATGGACAATCCGAAGGCGGCATTGTCAACATCATCACCAAGTCCGGAACCGATCAGTATCATGGAGAGGTATTCGGATTCTTCCAACCGAAATCATTCGAAGCCAC
The DNA here is from genome assembly GCA_028716525.1 of Terriglobia bacterium. Classification (GTDB taxonomy): domain Bacteria; phylum Acidobacteriota; class Terriglobia; order JAIQFV01; family JAIQFV01; genus JAQUPQ01. The sequence goes on from JAQUPQ010000014.1 coordinate 57,016, forward strand.
TCGCTTCCAGCGTGATGATTTCGCTGTGAACAAGGTTGGGGAATTCCTCCATCCGGAAAACTATGACATGGGTGTGGATGCAGGTGGACCGGTGCCGGGAACAGGCAAGCGCGTATTCTTCTTTGGATCATTCAATCCTTCCCTTCAGCGGAGTATTGTCCAGGGAGCGGCAGGATCGGGAATTTTGACCCTCCTCGGGCAGACTGCCCAAGTCGCCTATTCCAAGAATTACGCGGCAAAAATCGATGCCAATATTGCCACCGGACATCAGGTGAACTTCTCGATATTCGGCGATCCCACTTCAACCAACCTGGCGCCGTGGAGGTCATTGAATATTGACAACCTGACAGCCGACAGCGTTCTGAATTACGGCACCCGCAATATGGCATGGCGCTATACCGGGACTCTCTCATCGACTTGGACGGTCAGCAGCTCTTTTAGCTGGGGACATAACACATTCGATGAGAGTGGATTCGCCAACTTCAACCAGATTGTCGACCGCACGCAAGCAGCGCGGGGTAACTTCACGGCCATCGGTTTGGGATTTATTGAACCGACCCAAGGGGATACCTATCGACTGACGGGCGACACCCAGAAGATATTTAATTTCCTGGGGACGCATACCATTGCGCTGGGCTACAACTATCAGCGTGCCTACTACTCCGGACTTCGTGATCGTAGCGGGCCGCATTACACGGTGCCGGCCGGCAATGCTGATGGAAGCTACAAGATTCCGTCCTTCGCGGCGGGACAACCCCTGAATGCCTCATGGTCGCTTCGTCTGGCCAGTTCATCTTGCACCCTGTGCCCGTTGCTGAACGTGCCAGGTGTGGGTGTGACTCCTGTCTACCTGCGGCAAGACCGTGGGGAATTTGGAACCCCTGTGTTTAACACCCGGTCGAATTACCACACCATGTATTGGCAAGATACGTGGCGGGTAAATCGATTTGTGTCAGTTCTGGCCGGCTATCGGTGGGAACAGGAGGAACTGGTTGGGTCTCCGTTCACTTCGGGTGGATTCAACCACTATACATTTACAGACAACTGGTCTCCTCGCTTTGGAGTGACCATCGATCCGTTGGGCCACGGGAAGACGAAAATATTTTACAACTTCGGTCGATTCACCGAATATTTCCCGTTGGATGCGGCGGAACGATCTCTTTCCACAGAGCTTGATTTCATCGGGGGACGTTTTGCTCCGGCCTATACGGTTATCGGAGGGCAACGCGTCGCTACTCTGAACCAGTTTGGAACAGTAACTCCGGTCGTCGATGCTGCGCATTTGTTGAATTTCGCGGCGGGTGGCACTGGATCCGGCATTGGAATTTCTGCACAGTCGGTTTCCAATCCAATCAATCCCGGCACCAAGTTGGGATTCGCACAGGAGCATATGATTGGATTTGAGCAACAGTTGCCGCACGGCTTTGTTCTGTCGGCGCGTTACATTGACCGGCGGTTGAAGCGCATCATCGAAGACGCCTCCCTTGATCCCATTGAAGACTATGTGTACCTGGGAGCTTTTGGCCAGACCTACTTTATCGGAAACGTCAACTCCAAGCTCGACGTGGGAACCAACCCCATCGAGTTTACTTTCCCGGTGGGCGGTACGGTGCCCAAACAGTGCACCGATCCTTCCTTGGTGGGCCAGGCCTTTGACCGGAACAATAATTCACTCGGCATGTTCTGTTTTGCTCCGCTGGGTGTGAATGGAAAGCCGGCGGGTTCTCAGATCCCGGATGGTGTCCCGGATGGATATGTAGATCCGGTGCATCTCTACAAAGCGGTTGAAATTGAAATGAACAAGCGGTTCTCAAACAACTGGCAGTTGTTGGCGAATTGGAGAATTGCTACCCTCCGTGGCAACTACGAGGGGCACCTCCGCAACGACAACGGCCAAACCGACCCGGGCATCAGCTCCTTGTTCGATTTCACACCGGGCGATTTCGGCCTGCTGGGTGATCAATTCGCCGTAGGCCCGCTCAACACGGACCGCCGCCATGTCGTGAATATCTATGCCAATTATGGCCTGACGGACAACGTGTTGTCGGATCGATGGAAGTTCTTCAACGGGCTGAACCTCGGTGTCGGGTTCCACATCGAGTCCGGTTTGCCGATGAGCAACTTGGCTGCGCATCCGGGTTACCTGAATGCCGGCGAAGTTCCCTTGGGCGGCCGTGGCTCGTTAGGTCGAACTCCCACCGATTTCCGACTGGATTTGCATGCGGATTATCCGTTTAAGATTTCCGAACGTCTCAAGGCGACCATCATTGGAGACGTTTTCAATGTCACCAACTCGCAGACTTTGAGACTGATCAACCAGTTCAGTGAAAGCACCTTCCAGCAACCCAATCCGGATTTCAAGCAACCGACATCTTGGTACAATCCGATTTCGTTCCGCTTAGGTGTAAAACTGAGCTTCTAATTCGGTATTGCAGACTTGAATTGAAGAGGGAGGAGACGGTTTCCTCCCTCTTATTTTTTTATTTTTGCCGATGATTAAGATGAGGCATAATGACGGCTGAGGTTGCATGCAGCCCGCCGAAAAGAAAGATTGAATCCTTGGAGGTTGGAATGAAATCCGGTGTTTCAAAGGTAATTTTTATCGCCATCTATATTTTAGGTTTTGGGTTAACACGGCTTTATGCCATTCAGGATCAAGCACGTCCCCCTATGATGCCCACGTCCATTCATGGACAAGTGCGCTTTTCCGAAGGTCAAATTCGGGCGGAGTATGTTTTGGTCCGTCTGGAACCCGTATCCGGTGGCATGACCGAAGAAACACGAACAGACCGTACGGGAAAATTTGATTTTTCAAACATTGGACAAGCCATCTATCGCGTTACAGCAACTTATCCGGGTTATATCCCTGCCACCCAGGAAGTAAATCTCGTGACGACTTTTACGGAGTACGTCCAGTTGACTCTCTTTCCGGAGAAGAAAGTAACGAAGCCGGTGAATAAGGCCGGCACTGAACTGTTGCTGGATGCAAAAGTCTCCAAAGAAGCGCGTGACGAATATGACAAAGGTCGCGAGGAATTGTCCAAAGGCTCCGAGCCCGGGAAAGGAATCGCTCATTTGGAAAAGGCCGTACAAATTGATCCCAATTTCCTGGAAGCGCAAGTTTTCCTGGGAACTTCTTATATTGACGCGCATGAGCTCGACAAAGCTCAAAAAGCCTTGCAAAAGGCATTGACCATCAATCCCAAAACCCCCTTGGCGTTGCTGGCACTGGGAGAAGTGTATCGGGAAAAGAAGAATTTTCAGGAAGCGGAGAAGAATCTGACGGAGGGATTGAAACTTGACGATAACTCCTGGCAGGGACACTTTACTTTGGGGAAGTTGTACTGGGATACGGGCAATACTCCCAAAGCCGGAGCGGAGATCGGCCGGACTCTGCAACTGAAACCGGATTACCCCGATGCTTATTTGATCGCCGGGAATATCTTTCTGAAAGCCAATCGCGCGCCTGAAGCCCTTCGAATGTTCAATGAATATTTGCGACTGGATCCCAAAGGAAAATTTGCCGAACCCACGCGCCAATCCGTCGAGAAACTCAAGAAGGTCATGGCCGCACAAAAGTAGTCTTGCCGTTGGGAGTGCGCTGAGGAAAAAATCAAATCAGCCCTGATTCATGGGGCGACAAAAACCTCACAATCTCTGATTCGGCTGATCATCCTGTGTTTTTGGAAGTGCATCTGCCGTCCCGCAGTGCGGGACTCATCCCACCCCCTTCCGTTCTTTCCCGGCACTCACGTGCCGGGCTAAAGATCTAACGTCCGTCTTCGACGGACTATGTGAAGCTGATTTCTTGTTTTGTTTTTCCCCGCGAAGGACTAGCCCACGGATTCATTGACCCGCCGGGATTTCATGAAGGAAGTCCCGATGTACCTCATCGGGACGATAGATTTTTAGCCCCAGGCGTGAGCCTGGGGTATTGGAAGGAACGCGGTTTCAGTCCCGCTCTGCGGGACGGCAGACCGGCATTTTCGGAGCAGTTCTTCATGCAGCGTGGTCGCACCCAGTAGCATGAAAATCGTTCTGGTAGCCGGGATGCTCCGCTTTTTGGAACATCCCGGATGTGCGATCGACTCGGATTACCGCGAGGTCCGGCCCCGATGAATCGGGCGATGCAAAAGTGAGGAAGTCATTTGCCGTTGAGCAGGGACGGCGAGGGGAGATCCAGACTAGCGATATGATAATGGACGGCCGGTAAAAAATTCCAAAGTCCAAAGGCCAAAATCCAAATAAAATCCAAATTCCAAAATTCAAACGGCCGAGTTCCGGAGGATCGCTTCGTCGGAGTCGCTTTTCTTGGAATTTGAAATTTAGGACCTGGAACTTACCTGAAATTTGGGTGTTGGAGCTTGGATTTTATTTGGATTTTGGACTTTGGAATTTACTCGCTGTCCGTCCCAAAATTTCGCCCATTCTATTTCACTGCCAGAGTCGGAAAGACTCGGTTTCTTCCCGCCTGTTTGGCTGCATACAGGGCTTCGTCGGCGACACGAATTAGATCCACAGGGGACCGCGCGTCGTCGGGGTATGTTGAGACTCCCAGGCTGACGGTGGTGTGCAACGTGCCCTGTTTGTTGTAGTCCGAATAGTCGCGGTCCTGGATTCGACGCCGCAGTTTCTCGCCCACCGCCAAGGCATCGGGTTTTGAAACGTTCAAGAGAATCACGCTGAATTCCTCGCCCCCGTAGCGGGCCACAATGTCGATAGCCCGCAACGATTCGGTCAACAGTTGGGACGTCTGCTTGAGAATCTCGTCGCCGTTCTGGTGTCCATGCAGATCGTTGACGGACTTGAAATGATCCAGGTCGATCATGATAAACGAGCAGACATAGCCCAAACGTCCGGCCCGATGCAGTTCAATTTCAAGCTGCTCCATCAAAAAGCGATGGTTGTAGAGTCCTGTGAGGCCGTCACGGTTGGCGCGGTCATGGATCTCGTCGACCCAGCGGGCATTGGCCAGCGCAATCGAGGCGTAATCCGCGACCGCCATCAGGACGCGTTCATCATTTTCACTAAAGGCCTGCGGCCGATCACTCTGCACATCCAGGACGCCGAACACTTCCCCTTGCCGCCTCAAGGGAAGCGCCAGTTCCGACGCGATGGGATGCTCTGAAATCAGTTCTCCTGTCACATAGCGGGAATCCTTTTCCACGTCTGCCACATTGGCAATTTTGCCGTGAGTAGCGGTCCACACGGAAATGCCGGGACCGGTCAAGGAGAGCCGTATGGAGGGAGTCGCCTCGCGCGGACCGAATCCTTTTTGGGCCCGCATCACCAGCTCCTGGGAGGCCGGTTCCACCGTCCACAAAGAACAATTGAGATAGCCAAATTTTTCCTGAATGATGGAGAGGATTTGATCCACTAATTTATCCACCACCAGAGTGGAGACCAGGGTCTTACCCATCTCCTGCAAAGCCGACACCTCTTTCATGGTGCTGATATGCCGTTCGCGCTGACGCTTGGTGCGTTCCATGACCAGACATGAGAAAACCATGACGAGGAAAAAGACCGTGACGCGCACACCCTCGGCTTGAGTGTCGATTGGTTCCGTACCGTGTTGAGCTTCGTGGAGCAGGAGAGTCAAGTAAGAGATTACGAATAGAGAACTCATGACGAGTCCGTCGCGCAGACCGACGAGGCTGACCATGAAAACAAAGGGCAGAAAAATGACGGTAAAGAGCAGACCTTGAGCCTGGTTGCCTGAAATGTGCAAGAAGTACGTCAACCACAGGATCGAGGTGAACACCGGTGTGTAGATGAAATGCGGGTCAAATGTCAGCTTCTCATCCCAGCGGAGCTGGAGCAGAAGAAGGAGGAAGAAAGTGTTGGCCAGGAAATAAATGGTGCATGAGATGATTTGGTTGGTGCGGACGGTGCTCAGATCCAGTCTTTGACACAGCCACAGCAACCCGATCGCCAGCAGGTATCCCACAGCCGCCAACAGCACGCCGCGGCGCTTGGTTCGGCGACGGGTTTCAGATTGCAATTCGGTTTGTGAAGAAGGTGTCATCGCGGATCAGCGAGAACCGCAGGGCCGGAAGCGCCCCAGATTTGACAATAAAGCCGCAGAGGCCGCCAGTCTACCATGTTTAAAGTTGGACGTGAACGGTTTTACCTGAAATGGGGGATTCCCATGGTCCGTGAACCACACGACGGATCGGGACAGCCCCGCCATGATCTTGATCCCGTATAAGAATCTCCGCTGGGCATGTTCGACGGTATTCTTCAAATGCCCGAAAAAATAAAGCCCGCCGGAGTCTATCCGGCGGGCCGGGGAATTTATGTGTCTATCTCAATCGGATGGATTGGACAGGCTGTCGCTTCCCTTTGCGAGACAGCCTTGATCTAACGGCGGCCACCACAGCGCCGGAAGATACAAGACCTGCGATTACCCAAAAAAATGTCATTGAAACAACCTCTTGTCTTTCTCAAATGTGGTCGGAGTTTGTACTGGTAGGGGGAACCGTCCGAGACCCGCCCGCGCGAACTCATAACCCAATAAAATGCTATCACTTCTTCGGGGTTTCTCAAAAAAGATTTTTTGAGGAAGGTCCTTATTCCGTTTGCCCGGATGCGGGCCCGTCGCCGAAATTACGCAGAGAACGACGTGTCTAATTTCGGGGCATTATGTGGCGCGGGGATTTTCAATCTGCTCCGTCGAAGCGTATCCATGTTGGGATCCAGGTTTATGCCGCTCCCGTTGGGAGCTGGTCGTTCGCGCGGATCAGTGACCTGAGGCTTGCGCCTCAGGCTACTGGTATGCCATCCCCCCATGGGGGATTTCATCTTCGTGAAAATTGTTCATACCGCAACCCGGGACCCCGCAAAGCTGCGGCATGAAAATTCGAAAATGCAACGGAAGCCCATCCAACGTCCCTGAAGGGGACGAATTCAACAGCCCAGTCTCCCGCGGGGGACTGGGTATGGAATCGGCACCACGTTCTAACCCTGAAGGGGTTGTGTAAGAGGTCTTCCATTGGCTCACGCCCGATCTTATCCGCCGAAGGGCAGCAGACCCCTTGGGGCTGTTTTCAGGGAAAGGGCCTACAATCCCCCGCGGCGGATCGTGGCTACCAAAGCACCACGTTTATCTTCGGGAAGGGCGGACAATGTGGCTTCGACCCCCAGCCCCACCCTTGCAATCCGCCCTTTCCTGTGAAACCATAATTGCAGTATTGCTCGCAAGCGGTGATAACTTTTGAGATGGCGCTGGATGAGGTGAAGATCACGAAGAAGAAAGGTTCATTCCTGCAAACTCTATGGCGGAGTTCCGACTCCGGGACTGAGAACGCTTCGTCGGACGCGCCGGCGGCAAGCAGCAGTGTTTCTCTTTCAGAAGCGGAGTTGTTCAGCCAGTTGCCCCAGGCCGTGCCGGCTTCGTTATTCTTGAATCGTTGGACTCCGGAAGAGCTGCGAAAAGAACTTGAAAGTTCCGGCCTGTTGTCATCCATTCGAAAGAAGGGATTTCATCATCTGCGGATCGACACTCAGCATGTGGATCCGGACGAACATCGGCTGCTGGTTTTTGAAGACGACGCGGGCGGATCTTTGAAGCTTTCGGAATTTCGTTTTGAGTTGACACGAAGAGAAATGCCCAAGATGGAAGGCTTCAATCCCACCCGCAGTTTCTTCAACGTGCTGAACATCAATTGGGTGTTGTTGCAAAACCCGCGACAGAACTTCACGGCGGATCGCCCTCAATTGCCCGGACAGGAGCATCCCGGCTTGGGATTGGGTTGGAAAAGCCAACAGTTTCTGGAACGATTAGGCGCCGGTCTGGGCTGTGACGGATTGGAAAATCACCCCCAGTATTTTCATAACGCCGTGTTTTATTGCAACCGTTACTTCTTTGTGGATCCGGTTCGGCAGGGTGTTTTGTTGGCGATGATGCGTGATTTGGAAGAGACCCCAATGAACGTGGCGTCCCGGGCCATTACGGAAGGCAAACTGATGGACAAGATCAGAAACGCGCCCGTCATGTGGGAGGCCGGGTCCATGCTGTGCCCCCTGACTCGAAGCCTCAAGAAGTTTTTTGATACGCGGGCCTATAAGAAGTTGCGGCAGGAAGCCATCGAGTCTCATCATTTTGGTCTTTCGCTTTAGCAGTTGTTGTGGGGACAGACACCTCACGCTCAGGATGCTTTGGGACTGGGGACAGACACCTCATGCTCAGGATGCTTGGAAATTGTCGTGCCGTTGATGTCTGTCCCCAGTCTCGGAATAGGCGCCTTGATTTTTGGTTTTCATCGGTTCAAAATCCATCGCACGGCCCGGAAGATTTTCGCGAATTGATCTTCACCCACAGGAGGCATTGATCATGTTTTCGAAAAAGCATGCTGTGGTGATGCTTTGGCTTTTGATTTCGAGCATCGTGGTGTGGTGTCAAACTCCTCCCTCCACTCCACCCATGATTATGGCAAACTCGCCCGAGGACAAAGCCCTGCGAGTGATTGAATCGGAGACCGACGCGGCCAAACGCGTGACGCTCCTGGATCAGTTTGTGAAAGACTTTCCGGCCATGGCATACGCCGTGGAGGTGAACGAGCTCTATACATTTGCTTATCAGTCCCTGAAGGATAATGCCAAGGTGGTGGACCACGCCGAGCGGGCTGTGGCCATGAAATCCAACGATATCGATGTCTATCCCGTGCTCATCAACACCTTGTTGGACATGCGCAACCAGCCGGAAAAGGCCTATGACTATGCCCAACGGTATCAAAAATTAGTGCAGGGATCCGATTGGAGTCCCGCGGGTCGCACGATCAGCGCAGACGAGCGGGCGCGCATCCAGGGCGACGCCAAAAGTCTTTTGGACGCAGCTCACCTGCAGAAGGAATACAACGATCTGCAAAAAGCATATGCTGAAACCGATCCCGATCAAAAAATCTCTCTTTTGGAAGCGTTTGTGAAAACCTTTCCGGATTCCAAACAGGTGTGCAGCGCCTTCACCATGTTGGCCGTAGGCTATCTTCAAAAGCGCGATGTGTCGAAAGCTGCTTCCAACGCTCAAGACTGTTTGAAGGCGGAACCCGACAACATCGAGATGGTGGTATTGCTGGCCGATCTTCAGGTGGAGGACAAAACCAAGGCGGCTGAGACGGCGGGATTGGTGAAGAAGGCGGTGGAGTTGTCCGACGCCTTGGATTCCCAACCTGTTCCCGACGGGCAGACCGAAGCAGATTGGACCAAACGTAAGAATTACATGCGCGGCACAGCCCACGGTTTGCGTGGTTACATCGATTTGAAGGTCGGTCTTTATTCCAAGGGACTGCCCGATTTGCAACTGGCTTACAAACTGCTCGGAAACGACTCAGCAACCTTGTATCGGCTGGGTTTTTGCCTGGCGAAACTGCATCGCAACAAGGAAGCGGAAACGTATCTGACTCAGGCCGCCGGCATGCCGGGCGCATACCAATTGGCGGCCAAACGCGCGCTGACTCAGTTGGAACGATGAGTGGGGCGCGTCTCTCGGTATCTTCCCCAAGAGAATGTCTTGACATCACGGTGATAAGCCCTATTATTCGGAGCGATTTTCTTATCACGGCCTGCCGCCCCCGGGCGGTTTTTCTTTGTGCGCCTGCGGAAGGCAAAAGCAAAGGGGTTCTTCTTAATATCGGATGAACACATGCCAGCCATTCTGGAAGTCAAGAATCTAAGAAAGATCTTTTCCATCAATGCCGGCCGTTGGAGGGGTAAATCCGCCGGACCCAAGACGGTAACGGCCGTCGACGGATTGAGTTTTGCCGTTGAGGAGGGGTCCATTTTCGGTTTACTGGGACCCAACGGGGCGGGGAAGACCACCACTATCGGGATTGTAACCACGCGCATTATTCCGACGGAGGGAACCGCCCTGGTCAATTCCATTGATGTGGTGCGCGATCCCATCCGCGCCAAGCAAATCATCGCGGTGGTTCCTCAAAAGATGAATTTGGATCGCAGCCTCAAGGTCCGCGAGAATCTGACTTTTCATGCCGCCTATTTCGGGGTTCCGCGAAAGATCCGCGAGGAACGAGCCGATGAACTTTTGGAATGGCTGCAGCTCAAAGACCGCGGCAACGATCGCGTCGACCGCCTTTCCGGAGGCATGACCCAGCGCATCATGATCGCCCGTGCCTTGATGCATGATCCCAAGATTTTGTTTTTGGATGAAGCCACGGTGGGCCTGGACCCGCAGTCGCGTCTCCTGATTTGGGAAAAAATCAAAGAGCTCAACAAGAAGGGGCTGACCATTATTTTGACCACGCACTACATGGAAGAGGCCGACGAACTGTGCCAAACCCTCGCCGTCATCGATCACGGCAAGATCATTGCCATGGATACGCCTGAAAATCTGAAGAAACTCATTCCGGGCGGCGAGGTGATCGAAATGCACATGGCTTCGAACACCCGGCAATTGCTGGAAACTTTGAACGGCATCCCGGAGATTCAGCGGGTCGAGCCGCTGGAGGGTATGATCCGGCTGTACATAACTCCCGGCTCGAAACTGCTGACCCGATTGGTGTCGATCGTCGAGGATCATGGCTGCGAGTTGCTGGATGTCAAGATTTCTCATCCCACGCTTGAAAACGTATTTATTTTTCTTACGGGCAAAGGACTGCGCGAATGAATCTGAAAACCTTTCTGGCGCTGATGCAGCGCGACACGGTGGTGGCGATTCGTGACTTGATCTCGTTCCTGGTCCGGACGCTGGTCCAACCCATGTTTCTACTGTTTATTTTCGGCAACGTCATGATGCGCATGAGCCTGGTGACCGGGGGATTCAAAGAGATTCTGGTGCCGGGTGTCACGGCGCTCACCATGTTGTTTGCCGGCATGCAGGCGGTCACGCTGCCGTTGGTGTTGGACCTCGGCTACACCAAAGAGATTGAAGACCGCTTGCTTTCGCCCATCGGGGTCCGTTACCTGGCCCTGGAAAAAATTGTGATGGGCACTCTGCATTCTATTTTCTCAGGTCTGCTGGTGATTCCGTTGGCCAAGGTGATGCTGCACGGCGGGGTCAGCCTGAGCTGGCATCAATGGGAATTCACGCTCTTTTTGGCGCTTCTGATCGGTTTGGTGTCTTCGGCGCTGGGACTGACGCTGGGGACCTATATCAAACCGGAGAAAATCGGTTTGATGTTTTCACTCATCATCGCGCCGCTCATATTTTTTGGATGCACTTATTATCCTTGGGAAGCCCTTTACCGTATTCCCTGGATGCAACGTCTGGTGCTGATTAATCCCCTGGTGTACATGGCCGAAGCGTTGCGTTCGGCGATCACACCCTCAGTTCCCCACATGTCTCTTCGCTGGATTCTCTCAGGCTTGGTGGTCAGCTTGATTCTCTTCACCTGGCTGGGAATGAAAGGCTTTCGCAGTCGTGTGATCGATTGATTGTCTGCGGAAGATGCATGGGAAATGTAAACGGATAATGCCGGTCGAACTGAAGGCTGCCGGCCGAGGAATTCAAGCTCACCACAGGTAATTCACCATGTCGACCTTCAAAAATTTCCGCACCCTCGCCTTGAAAATGACCGGTGCGATTGAGAGCGCCCATATGGGGCATCCTGACTTTCGAGTGGGCGGGAGGATTTTTGCCACCCTTCATGCAGACCTAAAATGGGGCATGGTCAAGCTGACTCCCGACCAACAACAGACCTTTGTTCGTGAAAATGCTAAGGCTTTTTCGCCGGAAAAAGGAGCATGGGGACGGTCGGGGTGCACCCGCGTGCGGCTGGAGTCCGTTGACGAAGACACTCTCGGGGAAGCCATGACGCTGGCCTGGCAGAACATAGTCAAGAAAGCGGTCGTTCACCGACCCGATTCTTCACGCCAGCCGCCATCGATCCCATCTTCTCGCCAGCGTCGGACTGGACTGAAGAAGCCTCGTTAACACCATCCCCTCAAAGTGTCAGTCACACATCAAACAAGGGTAGTGACTCATTTTGAATGGGGTGGCGCACACATGCGCTCCAGGCATGTGTGCGGAGTCCCCCTTGTTGATGTACGCACGCATCGTCCGCCACGGCGGCCGATGTATGCGCCACCCAGAGGTGAAAAAGAATTCAAAATGAGTCACTACCCAAACAAGCAATCGATTTTCAGGTACACTCTTTTAATCTGTCATGTCGTTACACGGGTGAGGTCATTGACCGGTTATTTTTACTGTGCTAGCATGCGGGTGTTCTTCTATCTTACACACAACGAGATGGTTGGCGAAGGGAATGCCGGTTTCAGGGTGATCATCCCCTAGCGTCGTGGCAGCAGCACGAACAGCAATTCGATAGTGCCACGGGGATGATTTTTCAAGTGGCTTTGAAGATTATTACCGCCAAGCATCTCTGCAGGCGCAACGCAGGGCGCGATATTGCCTCGAGGCGCCAATTCTGGTGCTTCACGTTTACTACAACGTCCCCGCGGTCTACAACCTGGAATCAATAAGAAAATTCACCACAGAAGAACGGGCGTCGGAGCCGGCTGCGGATCTGCCGTGAGCGAAGGTGAGGAATCATGCTTAACATCGGCACGAAGCTGGGACCGTACGTGATTGAGCTGTTTTGGCGGCGTCCGAGCCGCCAGGCGAAATTCCCCGTGAGGAGATCAGGTGGTGGCTCGGCGAAGGTGAGGAATTATGCTTAACATCGGCACAAAACTCGGACCGTACGTGATTGAGTCATCTCTGGGCGCCGGCGGGATGGGGGAAGTCTATCGCGCCCGCGATACGCGACTGGATCGTACCGTCGCCATAAAGGTTCTGCCCGACCACCTGGCGGCGACCCCGGAATTGCGCCAGCGCTTTGAGCGCGAAGCCCGGTCCATCTCGGCACTCAATCATGCCCACATCTGCGTTCTACACGATGTGGGCTCTCAAGACGGCATGGATTTCCTGGTCATGGAGTACCTCGAAGGAGAAACACTGGCCACACGACTGGCTAAGGGAGCCTTGCCCCTCGAACAGGCGTTAAAGATTGGCATCGATATTGCCGACGCACTGGACAAAGCCCATCGCGCCGGCATCACCCATCGCGATTTGAAGCCGGGTAACATCATGCTCACCAAGAGCGGAGCAAAACTTTTGGATTTTGGCTTGGCCAAATCTGCCGTCATGAGGACAGGGACATCGGGGACAGCACCGCTGCTGAGCGCTGCCCTGACGATGACTTCGCCGAGCCCGCAGGTCTCTCCTTTGACTACGGCCGGAACGATTGTGGGCACTATTCAGTACATGTCGCCGGAGCAAATCGAAGGCAAAGAGGCGGATGGCCGCAGCGATATTTTTGCCTTGGGAGTTGTGCTTTACGAGATGGCCACCGGCAAGCGCGCCTTTGAGGGAAAGTCACAGATCTCGGTGGCCTCTGCCATTTTAGAAAAAGATCCGGAGCCGATCAGCAGTTCTCAGCCTTCGGCGCCGCCGGCTTTGGATCGCGTCGTACAAACCTGTTTGGCCAAAGATCCCGATGAGCGCTTTCAAACAGCCCACGATCTGAAATTGCAATTGAGTTGGATTACGGAAGGAGGTCCGGCTTCCGGTGCTGCACAACCGGTGAGGCTCGACTGGCCGGTGCGGCGTAAGGCTCTTTGGGCTGGAGGCGCCTTGGTGGTTGTTCTATTGGCTGCATTCGGCGGGACCTTTCTCGTGCCCAAACCGAATGCCCCCACGGTCCGGGCGATCATTGAGCCGCCCGAAAATCTGACCATCGACTCCACGGGTGATTACAGCGGCCCGCCGGTTCTTTCGCCTCAGGGCGACAAAATCGTCTTCTGTGCCCACGGACGTAACAGTCCCAAGGAGTTGTGGGTGAGGTCTATGAACAGCTTCTCCAGCCAGCGACTGGAGGGTACGGAGGGCGCCTACGACCCGTTTTGGTCACCCGACGGAAGTTCCATCGGGTTCTTCAACAACGGCAAACTCGATCGCATTCCGGTGAACGGCGGCCCCGTAACGGTGGTGACCGACGCGCCCAACGCCCGAGGCGGGACCTGGGGCCCCGGCGATGTTATTTTGATGGCACCGGACATCCAAGGGCCCATCTTCCGAGTGGGTGCGGATGGCGGCAAACCGACCGCCGTGACGCAATTGGATGTCAGCAAGCATACGACACATCGATGGCCGACTCTCTTGCCGGACGGCAAGCATTTCCTTTATCTGGCCACAAATCATAATGGAGGCAAGCTGGAAGAGAACGGCATCTATTTTGCTTCGCTGGATGGAAAAGAAAACCGCTTGCTTGTGGCTACCGATGGAGACGGGGAATATGCTTCCGGCTACCTGCTGTTTCATTCCGGAACAGAGTTGATGGCCCAGCCATTCGACCCCGGCTCCGGCAAACTCTCCGGCGAACCCTCGCCATTGGTCGGAAGGATTCGCCAGGATTCCGGCGTGTGGCGTACGTTATTTACAGTTTCGCAGAACGGCCTGCTTATTTACGAACCCGGCGCCGCTGAAACAGCGGGATCACAATTGGTCTGGTTTGACCGCAACGGTAAGCAGTTGGGTCAAGTCGGGGAACGGGGATCGTACATGGATCCTCGTCTTTCACCCGACGGCAAGCGTTTGGCCGTGAGCTTCGGCGATCCGCAACGCGAGATATGGATTTTCGGCCTGGATCGCGGAACAAAAACTCGTCTGACGTTCAGTCAAGCGGCGAGCGGGACCAAGGTGGAGCCGGCCTGGTCGCCCGACGGCAGGACCGTTGCTTATTCAACCTCTCTCTCATCGCCCGGGGGCAACAATACGGCGATTGTCAGCAAGGCTGCCAGCGGCAACGGTGGTGAAGAAATTCTGGAAGAACGGCGGGGGAACTCCTTGAGCGGATATCGCTACCCGTCCTGGTCGCCGAATGGACAATACTTCGTCTACGTGGTCTCGAACGGACCCAGCGGAGCCGCGATTTACGCGAAGCCGACCAGCGGGAACGGCCAACCCATTGAGGTCGTGCGGCCCACTGCGCCCCAAGCCAACATTGGTTTTTATCGCATCTCACCGAACAACCGCTGGGTCGCCTACACCTCCGATGAATCGGGACGCACCGAAGTGTATATCGCACCCTTCCCGCATGGTGACGGCAAGTGGCAGGTCTCGACGACAGGCGCGGACTTTGCGGCTTGGCGCGGGGATGGTAAGGAAATCTACTTCAATACCAATGCGGACGAATATACAGCATGCTCCATCACGGAGCAAGGAAGCGATCTCGAAATCGGGACACCCCAGGTGCTTTTCGCAGCCAACACCTCGGCTTTGGGCGTCGGATATGACGTGACGTCCGACGGCAAGCGCTTTCTCGTCAATCTTGCCGGCGATGAGACTTCTCCACCGCTGCATCTGGTCGTGAATTGGCCCGGCGATTTGAAAAGGAAGTAGGTCTCATTGGAGGAGAAGGGCACAGCCGCAGAAAATTGAAATCTTTTTTGTATTTCGGGATCCATTTGATGCCGTTTGATTCTGAAGAATCCATTTAAGGAGATTTTTATGATCCGGAGACGATATCCCCTTTCTTTGTTTTTAGTGGTCCTGTTCCTCCTGGCGACCGCGACATCATTGATTCTGGCTTCACCCACCATCCAGCTCACGGTAGACACGACTCAAGCCCCGGAACGAATTATCCGCACCCACGAGATCATTCCCGTGAAGTCCGGCCCGCTGACGTTGTTTTACCCCAAGTGGATTCCCGGTGAGCATGAGCCTTCCGGCCCGATCGCCAATGTGGCCGGGTTGAAATTCACTGCCCATGGAAAGAACATTCCCTGGAATCGGGATTTGCTGGATGTCTTTACCTTCCACGTGGAGGTTCCGGAGGGAGTCAGTACTCTCGACATCGAGTTTCAATATCTTGAGCCCGGCGGTCGGGGCGGGCAATACACGTCCGGAACGTCGGCAACCCACAACCTGGTGGATTTGAGTTGGAATCAGAATCTGCTCTATCTCGCCGGGGTACCCGCGCAAGATCAAATGTTTCATGCCACGTTGGTGCTGCCGGCCGGATGGAAATTTGGAACCGCCCTGCCCGTCGAAAATCAAACCGGGAGCCGCATCACATTCCAATCGGTGGAGCTGAATCGCCTGGTGGATTCACCGGTCATCGCCGGGAAGTTTTATCGCGCCATTGACATAACGCCTCCAGGCGAATCGATTCACCACGAGATTGATCTGGTAGCCGACAGCGCCGAGGCCCTCGAGATGACTCCGCAGGTCGAAGATGGGTTGAAAAACCTGGTGGCGGAAACAGGCAAGCTGTTCGGTGCCCGGCATTATCGCGATTATCACTTTCTCCTGACCCTAAGCGACTTCGTGGCTCATTTTGGTCTGGAGCATCACGAATCAAATGACAGCCGCGTGGGCGAACGCACATTGATCGGCCCGAATGCCTCGCGCCAGGTGGGACCGCTGCTGGCGCATGAGTTCACACATTCTTGGAATGGCAAGTTTCGACGCCCCGCAGACTTGAGCACGCCGTATTACGAAGTTCCCGAGAAGACCGACATGCTCTGGGTGTACGAAGGATTCACGGATTTCTTTGGAAATGTCCTGGCCGCGCGGAGCGGGCTGTGGACCGAAGAAGATTATCATCGATACATCGCTGGAGTGGCGGCGTCACTAGGACCGGGCCGTCCCGGACGCACTTGGCGAGCCTTGCAGGACACCGATGTGGCTGTTCCCGGAATGTTTGGTCAGGGCGGATGGATGAATTGGCGCCGCGGGACCGACTACTATCCGGAAGGTGATCTGATCTGGCTGCAGGCGGCCACCATCATCGATCGTGTAACTCACGGCCAGAAGTCCATTGACGATTTTTGCAAGCTGTTTTACGGCGGGCCGAATGAGGGGCCGCAATTGAAGCCCTATACCTTTGAACAGTTGGTGGAAACTTTGAACCAGGTCGCGCCGTACGACTGGGCCAAGCTCCTTCACGAACGTCTCGACTCGACCGCCCCGGAAGCACCCATCGAAGGTTTGGAAGCCAGCGGATGGAAAGTGATCTACAACGATAAGCCCACCGAGGAACCCCGGCCGCGTATTACCGGCGGTGTAATCGAACCCTATTCCATTGGCCTGACCGTTTCGCCGGCAGGTGACGTGATCGATTCCACTTGGGACGGACCGGCTTTCAATGGGGGTGTGACTCCCGGCATGAAAATCCTGGGAGTAAACGGACGTCTTTATAACCCGGATCGTCTGAAACTCGCCATCAAGGAAAGCGCCAAGAGCGCCAAGCCCATTGAACTGCTGGTGGGGGACAACAGTGACTACAAGATCTGCACCGTGAATTACCACGGCGGGGAGCGCTATCCTCATCTTGAACGCATCGAAGGCACTCCGGAATATCTTGACTCCAATGTGCTGAAAGCCCGGGTCCCCCATATCGAGGCGAAACCATCTCCCGGGGACAAAGAAAAACGTTCACGCGTGACAGGGACAGAGAAATGAGCCGGTAGCACCGCCCATTTTGGAGGCTGGCGCCACACCCGAACCGCAGGCGCAGGAGAAAAATTGTGCTGAACATTGGAACCCGATTCGGACCCTATGAGATTGAATCTGCATTGGGCGCGGGCGGCATGGGGGAGGTCTATCGTGCGCGCGACACACGGTTGGACCGTACCGTAGCGATCAAGGTCCTGCCGTCACATCTGTCGCTTAATGCCGAATTGAAACAGCGGTTCGAGCGTGAAGCCAAGGTTATTTCCCAACTCAACCACCCCAACATCTGCACTCTGTATGACGTTGGGCACGATTCGGCCAGCGACACCGATTATCTGGTGATGGAATTCCTCGATGGCGAGACGCTTGCCGAGCGTCTCCGCACAGGCTTGATTCCGCCCGATCAGGTGGTGAAGATCGGCTGCGAAATTGCCGACGCGCTGGAGAAAGCGCATCGCGCAGGAATTGTTCATCGCGACCTCAAGCCCGGCAATGTGATCCTAACCAAGACCGGCGCCAAGTTGCTTGATTTCGGTTTGGCCAAACCGGCATCGATGAGCGCCGTTTCAACGAGTGGTTCAGCGCCTCTGCTCTCGGCCGCCATGACGGTGACGTCGCCCAATCCGCAGGCGTCGCCCCTCACGTCGGCCGGCGTGCTCGTGGGGACCATCCAATACATGTCCCCGGAGCAGTTGCAGGGAATCGAAGCGGACGCACGCAGCGACATTTTCAGCTTCGGCTCCGTGCTTTACGAAATGACAACAGGGAAGAGGGCGTTTGAAGGCAAGAGCGCAATCTCGGTGGCCAGTTCAATCCTGGAGAGAGAGCCGGAGCCCATCACCGCACGGGCGCCCCTGACCCCGCCGGCGCTGGCGCACGTGATTAATACCTGTCTAGCCAAGGACCCGGAGGAACGCTTTCAAACGGCGCACGATGTCAAGGTGCAACTGAAGTGGATCGCGGAGGTAGGATCGGCGGCGGTGGGATTGCCGACGGTGAAGTCGGTACAGCGGCGACGCCGGGAATGGCTGGCCTGGGGAATGGCAGCTCTGCTGGCAATCGTGGGTGTCGCCGTTGGCTGGTGGTTGCATGCTCCCATCCCTCCGGAAGTGCTGCGGTCGAACTTGGAGCTGCCGGCCAACGAGCAGGTGGCGGGGGTTGACAGCTCATTGGCATTTTCTCCGGACGGCCGTAAGCTGGCGCTGACCCTCACGGGATCGGACGGCAACTCCAAAATCTGGATCCGCTCGTTGGATAGTCTGACGACCAACGCGCTGACCGGCACGGAAGGCGGAACTTACCCCACCTGGTCACCCGATGGGCGTTTCCTTGCGTTCTTCGCCGATCACAAATTGAAAAAGATTGACGTGGCTGGAAGCACGGTCCAGACCCTCTGCGATGCAGACGACGGGAGGGGTATCGCGTGGGGCCGGAACGGGACCCTTGTGTTTGCGCCGGGACCGTTCACCGGACTGTTCACAGTTTCATCTGCCGGAGGAAGTCCGAGTGAGCTCACCCATCCTGCGGCCAGCGGAGAAACGCATCGCCTGCCGCAACTCTTGCCGGACGACGAACATGTCTTGTTCTTCAGTGGATCGCTCAGCGGAAAAGCCAACGCCATTTTGGTCTTATCGCTGAAGACTCGACAGACCACTGAAGTTCTCAAGCCGGCGGAGAGCGGGCCGCGCTATGTTGCGCCTGGGTATCTGGTGTTTTTGAAAGAGCAGAATCTTATGGCTCAACCTTTCGACGTCAAGCGGTTAAAGCTGACAGGCGAGGCCGTCCCCATCGCCGAACAGGTTCAGTATACAAACTTCCGCTGGACCGGAGGTTACACCATTTCCGATACCGGTCTGTTGGCATACAGAAGGCAGGGAACCGCAGGAGTGTATCAGCTGACTTGGATGGACATGGACGGCAAAGAGTTGGGCAAGGTAGGAGAACCCATTTCCGTTGCCGGAATAACTCTTTCGCCCGACGCCAAACATGCCATCTTGATGCGACCGGAAACCGGCGGGCATGGCTCTATAAAACTGTGGATATATGATTTGCAGAATGGCGTAATGAGTCGGTTCACGTTCAGTAACGGAGACGATCAAAGCCCCGTGTGGTCGCCGGACGGAAAGCAGGTGGTCTATTCCGCGAATCGCGGGCAAGGATTCGGCATTTATGTTAAGGCGGCCAGTGGCAGTTCTTCAGAGCAATTGCTGTATCGAGCCGACGACCTGATCCTTCCGACGAGCTGGTCACCGGACGGCAAGCTATTGGCGTTCGACAGCGTGGGAGGTCAAAACAAAAATGGTGCGCTCTGGATCCTTCCCATGACGGGAGAGCAAAAGCCTTACCGCTTGCATCCGACGACAGAGAATAACGAGCGGACCGGTTTCTTTTCCCACGACGGTAAATGGTTTTGCTACGAGTCGGATGAATCGGGGCGAAACGAGGTTTATGTTGTCCCTTTCCCGGGGCCGGGAGGCAAGTGGCAGATCACTCAGGGTGGCGGCACAGGGAGATGGCTGGGGAGCGACCAAATCTTGTGGGTGACAGCGGAGCAGCGGGCGATGGCAACTAGTGTGAAGGCCAAAGGCGCAGACTTGGAGATTGGTTCGGCGCGGCCTTTGTTCGGGGGCAAGCCATTACCCCAAACGGCGGGCGCCGATTTCACACAGGATGGCAAGCGCATTTTGACTGGGTTGCAGGTGGTAGAACATGCCGCTAACCCATCGCTGATTTTGGTGGACCACTGGACTGCGGAATTAAGAAAGTAGATTCGCTGGCGTTCGCCTTGAGGGATTGGGGCAGGGCCATTCTGAAGCCGGCGACCGATCGACGATAGACAATGGTTAACATCGGGACAAACCTTGGTTCTTACGAAATCCTCGGACCGATTGGGTCAGGCGGGATGGGCGAAGTGTATCGTGCGCGCGACTCGAAGCTCAATCGCGACGTGGCGCTGAAATTTCTTCCCGAAACTTTTGTCGCTGACGCCGAACGATTGGGACGTTTTGAACGCGAAGCGCGAGTTCTGGCCTCACTGAACCATGCCAACATCGCCTCAATTTATGGAGTTGAAGACTCCACTCGCAATAAGGCACTGGTGATGGAGCTCGTGGAAGGGCCAACGCTCGCAGATCGCATCGCCAAAGGACCGATTCCTATCGACGAAGTGCTGCCAATCGCCAAACAGATTTGCGAAGGTTTGGAATATGCGCATGAGCGCGGGGTGGTGCATCGCGATTTGAAACCCGCCAATATCAAAATCAGCATCGACGGCGTAGTGAAAATTCTGGACTTTGGATTGGCCAAGGCCTTGGAAGAAAACGTTGCTTCCAGTGATCCCTCCACTTCGCCGACGCTGAGTCACTTGGCGACGCAGGCTGGAATCATTTTGGGAACCGCCGCGTATATGGCGCCGGAGCAAGCGAAAGGAAGGCCGGTCGATCGACGGTCCGACATTTGGGCTTTCGGTTGTGTGTTGTACGAAATGCTCACAGGCAAGCCGATGTTCACCGGCGAGACCGTTACCGATGTTCTTGCGGCTGTCGTTCGCGCCGAGCCGGAATGGCCGCTGCTTCCCCCAAACACACCGGATGGGATTCATCGTCTTTTGAGGCGTTGCTTGCAGAAAGAGGCGAAGCAGCGATTACAGGCTATCGGTGACGCCCGTTTAGTCCTCGAAGAAGCTGCTTCTGGTGCGCCTGAGGACCGTTTCCAGGTCGTCCCTGGCCCTACCGGTGCGTCCTCTGCACGGTCGTGGGTGGTTGCCGGCGCCTTACTTCTCGCTTTTGCGGGGATGGCAGGAGGTGCGCTCTTGTGGTGGCGTTCACCGCAACCCCTTAATCTGGAAGTCAGTATCCTGCCTCCCGAGAAAACCCGCTTTACTTTGATGAGCGACGATGCGTCAGGTCCGGTCGCGCTTTCGCCAGACGGAAAACAAATCGCGTTCGTTGCCTCAGACGACAAGAGCAACGGCCGGATCTACATACGCTCTCTTGATCACAAAGAGGCCAACCCCGTGCCGGGAACGGAAGGAGCGACCTATCCGTTCTGGTCAGCGGATGGGAAATCACTCGGCTTTTTCAGCGGAGGCAAACTGCGGCGTGTCGCTGTGAGTGGTGGTCCGGTGTTGGATATCTGCAGCGTCCTTCGGCCACGTGGCGGCAGCTGGGGCGAAGACGGCACCATCCTGTTCGCTCCGGATGTGACCACAGGCATCTTCCGCGTGTCCGCTGAGCACGGAGCAACCCCTGTGCAGGTGACCACACTGTCCACCGCGCACACAACGAACCGATGGCCCGTATTGCTGCCTGACGAAAAGCACTTTCTGTATCTGGCCAGCAACCACTCCCAGCCATTGGCGAGCGGGACCAACGGCATTTATTTCGCATCGCTGGACGGAAAGGTCAACCGCTTCGTGGTGCCCGCTGAATCGAATCCGGTGTTCGCTCACGATCACCTGCTGTGGGTGCAGGATGGGACTTTGTTGGCACAGAACTTCGATCCCGGCACAGGCCGCATCAGTGGCCAAGCTGTTCCCTTGGTCCAGACTGTTGGTTATTGCCTCTCCACTTGGAGAGCGGCATTCGACGCCAGCAATAATGGAGTTTTGGTCTATCAGTCGGGCACGGCAACAAAAAATAGCGAGTTGCTGGTCTTGGGCCGTGACGGTCAAACACAACTCGCGCTGAATGAGGCAAACCGCGTCCAAGACATACGGCTCTCGCCTGATGGGCACAGCGCGGCAATTCTTGTCGCCAATCCCTCACTGAATATCTGGATACTGAATCTGGACAAAGGTACCCGGAGGCGCTTCACTTTCGAAACAACTACTGACGGTATGGCTTGGTCCCGCGATGGTCGAGAGATCTATTACGTCAGTCTGAGCCAGTCTTATCGTCTCTTCCGCGAAGCCGTGGATGGCTCGGGGAAAAAGGATCTCATTTTGGAATCTCCGAACAGCTTGCACGTTAGCGACGTTTCGGTGGACGGTCGGTACTTGCTCTTTGAGCAACCTTACAAGACTCTTCCTACCACCACTTGGGTTATGCCCTTGAACAGCGGAGGACAGCCACGGCCGCTGATCAACGACTTGATTGGTTCCCATGCGGGTCGCTTCTCTCCCGATGGTCAATGGATCCTGTACAGCACCCCGGAAACCGGCCACTTCGAACTCTATGCCACCTCGATGGCCCGCGGAGGCAAACTGCAGCTTACGAGCAGTGGCGCCATATGGTCCCGCTGGTCAAGTGACGGGAAGAAGATCTTCTACGAGAGCCCAGATCGATCGGTTTACGAGATGCCCGTAACGGAAACCTCCGACACTTTGCAGCCGGCCCCTCCGCGACTCTTATTCAAGACTCCCGAATTGAGCTCCACATCTTTCTATACGATTTCCTGGGATGTCAGTCGCGATGGCCAGCGCTTCATGGTCAACAGCACCGATGAACGATCCGATGAATTTAGTGCGACCCTTCTTCTCAACTGGCCGGCGATTCTGAAAAAGCAATGACACCTCGAGAGAGGGTTGCACACATCAAATTGCAATTGTGAAGCCGCCTGAGCCGCCCTGAAAAATCTTCTCTTTCTGGAGCCCGCTGGTCTCCGCAGGAGACTGCCGAGCCGACCTCCGCAGGCCCGAGAAACACCCCGGCGGAGATCCCCTTCCTGTTTCACAATCCACTAGTTGAATGTCACCACGGTGACTTGGCCGCTGTCATTGAGGAAAAGGATGTTCACAGTTCCACCGTTGGTGGAAGTGTTGATGGAGATGATTTGAGTCGTGAACCCTCCGCCGTTGACGATCTGGGGAATTAACAGTGCCCCCACCGGGGGATTGTTCAGATCTGCAACCGGGAGGGTCGAGAACAGGTTGTCTCCCCGTTGATTGGCCGTCAGGCGCAAGGTCACGGTTGAAAGAGGAACATTGCTGGTGATGTTCAAGACGCCTTGAAAGTTCGTGGGCACGGGTGGTGAGACCGAAGAGAAAATCTGCTCGATAAACTTGGCCAAATGTCCATTGGCCGGCAGGTTGACGGTCGTCGACTGATTGTAGGATCCATTAAAACTTACCAGGTTGAACGTCACGGTTGCAGGGCTGGAGGGGCCATTGGCATTCACGACAGCAATGCCGGTGTCGCGCAGCAACGGGGAAGAAGCCCGCTCAATATAGACGCGTGCCGCAGTGGTTTTGGGGGCATTCAAAACTCCTGCCTGGGAGGCCAAGCCGCCCAAGCTGCTGTTGGAAGCAAACACGGCGGCTCCAGAGGGAAGCGCGCCACCGGTCGAAGTGACCACGGCATAAGCCACTTTGAGACTGCCCAGACCGGTGGTGGAGAACTTCTGCATGCCATTGGGCTGAAGGGCATAGTTCAAGGCGGGTTGGAGTCCACCCCCGAAATCCAGGGGGATGGGATTTCCATTGTCATCGGCAAAAGCGATGGTTCCCGTGATGGGCGAGGCGGTGGTATTCATCAGGAGAATCTGTGTGGGCGTTCCCGCACCGTCCACGATTTGCGAGAAGATCAGGTTGCCGCTGCTGGGCGGCGTGACGGTGAGATCGACCACCGGAAGGGCGCTGAAAATCTGTTCTCCATGGGCATTATTGGCGATGCGCAGATTGACGGCGGCAAAGGGGTTGGCCGCACTGAAGGTGATGGTTCCCAGAAAGGAGTTCGTCAGGCTGGGACACCCCAGTTGGTTGACAAACAAGGCCAGATGACCTTGAGCCGGGATTTGTTGAGAGGCGCAGGCGGTGGTGATGTCACCGCGTTGCGAAGTCAGTGTCACGTTGACGCTGAGAAGGGTCGAACCGGGGTTGACCAGAGCGACGCCGCTGTTTCTGCCACCGGCTTGATCGTAGTCGACGAACATACGGGCCGAGGGGGTGGTGCCGCTGGCAGGAATGCCGGCTTCGGTGACCAGAATATTGTTCTGAGTAAAGCCAAAGATTGCCAGCGTCACGGGATCGGTGGAAGTTGTTGAAGTGACTTGGCCGTAGCTGACGGCCAGCGCGCCCGCTCCGTTCGATGTATTTGTAGATCCCAAATTCGCCGGCAGGACCTGCTCCAGCGTATTCGGGTAGTAGACCATCACATACAAATCGTTCCCCACTAAATCGGTCCCCTCAAAGCCATTACCAAAAGAAAAGCTCCACTCAAAATTGGGGGCGGGGGGTGTTTGACAAGGGCTTTGACTGTCCGGTGCTCCACAAGACCAGTAGAGATACGGTTGGATATTGTTGAATGGGCCGACATTGGTATTCGGTGTGGCCACCACGGAACTGCCTGCACTCAGCTTCAATTGCCCATAAAACAACTCCCCCAAGGGCGAGCTCGCACTGCAGCCAACCCCACCCGATCCAAAGCCGCCGCAGGTTTGATCGTCGGGTGCCAGTTGCCAATTTGTATGATTCAGGTAGCCGACACCGCCGTTAAAGGCGTTCATCGCCTGAATCCAATTTTGCGCGATGGTTTGTGTCATCGAGCCGTCGGGATTGATACATTGAGTACCACCCGAGCCCACACATAAACCGAAGGCTTGAGTTTTGGCCAGATCGGCATTCGCCAACCAGGTGACATTCGCCACCGGATCATAGACGGTCTGCCCATCTGCACTGACCTGCAAAGTTCCAGTACCGCTGGCCGTATAAGTCGTGCCGGGGGCTTGGCCTTTGATCATCGGCAGCACATACATGTAGTGGTGGTCGACATTGCTGCCAGCCCACCCGGTGTTGAATGAGAATGTGTGATATCCGCTGCCGGGGCTGTTTGTATCGAGTTGACCCGTCCAATACAGATAAGGCTGGAAATTGCTGAATGGCCCAACCGCAGTGTTGGGAACCGGGACGGCTGTGTTGGGAAACTGAAGACCTAACGACCGGTAAAACAGGGACCCCATGGTGCTGTTCATGCAAGCGAACCCGAAGGAGTTACCGTTGGGCCCCGTCGAGCCGCACGTGGGATCTGTGGTGGGGATGGTCGGAATGGTCCAATTGTTGTGGCCCAAATAGCCGGCCCCTCCGTCGAAAGCATTCAAGGCGGCGACCCATTCGAGAGCTTTCGCATAATTCATCGAACCGTTGGCGTTGATGTTTCTGACTCCGAACGTCTGTGTGGCCGCCAGATTGGCGTTCGCCAGCCACGTCACCTTCAAGTTGGTGTCATAGACGGTTTGACCGTCAGAGCTGGGTATCAGCGCAGCATCGGCGATGGAAACAGGGAGCATACTGATGATCAACACCGACAGCCGGAACACCCACGGGATAAATTTCATTGTTTCTCCGTATTGCCTTGCTTTCATCTGCCTTTATCACCGAATGGCATTGCTCCGACATTGACTGCGGCTTTGTACGCAGACGGCAAGTGCCGGAACCGTGAATTGCCACGGCTCCGCTCATCGAGCTTGAATTAAATGTTCTATTCTAGTTGCTTGTGAGTCGATGTCAATCGCAAATTGCTGTTTTTCCTGCTCTCAGAGTGTCGAGGGGCCTGTGGGTTTGGGGCCCTCCCACGGATCGGCGAATGCTGATATTTCTCGACACTCGATTGGAACAGAATCGAGTCAGAATAGATGGCGTGAGGGATTTGGTGGTGGGGCTAATTGCAGTCTTGGAAAGATTTGGTAGCGGCGTGTGGACTCGAACCACAGACCTAGGGATTATGAG